>JRAN01000069.1 GCA_000768855.1 Porphyromonadaceae bacterium COT-184 OH4590
TCCTATTACAAAGGTAAGAAAACTTGCAGATTTATCAAAGGGTTTTGCAGATTAATTTACTGAATATCAGATGATCGATGGTTTTTAAGGGACAACTAAATAGCAAATTGAATTAAGTATAAATAATGTTATTATTAAAAAAAATAATATCTTTGCATTTTTAAAAATTTAATTAATTTAATAATCAGGAATATCTTAAAAATATTCCATAAATAAAAAAAGAAATATGTTAAAAACTACTTTTAATTTTCTTATGATTATGGTACTTCTGTTTGTACCATTATGTTTATCTTCTCAAAATTCATCTACTCCTGCTCCTGTAGATGGTCCAAGTATTACTCTTACAACACAACTTATACCAAAACAAAGTATAATTAGTTTGAGGGTAAATAGTAATGTTAAAAATGCTTGGATTGATCTCAATGGAGATAAACAATGTCAAGATTTTGAGAAGTTTAAAGGTTATTTACAACAAGAACCATTAAGTGATGATTTTGTAGTAATAAATCAAGATATTGTTATATATGGAGATCTAACAGAATTCTATTGCTCAAGTATGAATATATCTATGCTTGATGTGTCAAAAGTTCCTAATTTGGAAATTCTTGATTGTAGCGATAATCTTCTTTCCGGAATTAATATAAGTAATAATATCAATCTTAAAACATTAAATTGTTCTTTTAATGTTTTAGGAAAAATAGATCTTTCTAAAAATACAAAAATAGAATCAATTGATGCCTCAAAATGTAATATTGCATTGATTGATTTAAATAATTGTCCTGAATTAAAATATCTTGCTATATCTTGGAATAAGATTTCCAAGATTGATATAAGCAAACATACAAAATTAGAAGAACTTTATATGTTAGATAATGAACTAACATCTTTGGATGTTAGTAACAATTTATTACTAACAACTCTTTCATGTACTAGTAATAGATTGGGAACAATTGATGTAAGTAAAAATAAAAAATTGCAAAAATTATATTGTGATTTTAATCAATTACAATATTTGGATATTACAAATAATAGGGAACTTATAGAATTAGATTGTGCTAAAAATATGCTTAGTTCACTTGATATAAAAAATAATATTTATTTAAAGGAACTTGTTATCAGTAACAATGAAATTACTAATATCCAATTAGCTGAAAAATACGACTCACTAATTAAGGTTTTGTTGCATTCAAATCAATTAAAAGGTTCACATTTAGATGATATTATTAAAACTATGCCAACATTAAATATTTCAGAAGATGATGCTGAGTATGGAGATGGATTTTTTGTAGTTGTAGATTTAACTAATAATATGGAAAAAAATGTTTGTACAGTAAAACAGGTTGCTGATTTGAAACTTAAAAAGTGGATAGCCTATAATTATAATGGAGACTGGGATAATATGGAACCTTATGCAGGAAGTACTCCTACTAATATTAATAATATTCATACGGATAATCAGTCAATACAAATATTTCCTAATCCCACAACAGATATAATAAATATATCTTATGACAGACAAATGCTAGGACATACGGCTAAGATATATAATATTAAAGGCGAATGTTTGATGAATTTCATTTTGACAAACACTGAGCAAAAAGTTAATGTAGCACATCTAACATCCGGTATGTATGTTATCGTAGTTAATGGGAAATATTATACAAAGTTCGAAAAATATTGATAAGATCAATTATTATATAAGGTTTAAAAACTCTCTCTGATATTCTAATAGTTTAGAGAGAGTTTTTGATAAATTTTTAGTAAAAACATACTTTTATTAAAATATTTGGTTCTATATAATGTATATTCTTATTATCTTGTTTGTAGGTTTAAAATATATTGATAATACAATAAATTTTTATAACTTTGCGAACTTTATATATTTTATCTAAGAAATTAAATTATATTTAAAAATATCGAAGAAATTATGCAAAAGAAAGGAAACAAATACGGTACGCACCGTGTAATTGAACCCAAAGGCGTTCTACCACAGCCGGCTAACAAACTCGACAATAACATGGACGAGATTTACGACAATGAAATCTTGATTGATGTTCAAACTCTCAACATCGATTCTGCTTCTTTTACAGATATTGAAACTCGTGCGGGTGGTGACCACGAAAAAATTAAAGAGATAATGTTTGATATTGTTGCCAAACAGGGTAAACACCGAAATCCTTGGACAGGATCCGGAGGAATGCTACTTGGTACTGTTGAAAAGATTGGGGATGCCCTTAAAGGTAAAATAGATCTTAAAGAAGGAGACAAAATTGCTACACTTGTGTCATTATCTCTTACACCTCTTCGTATTGACAAAATCAAAGAAATTCGTGCTGATGTGGACCAAGTGGATATTGACGGTAAAGCTATACTTTTCGAAAGTGGTATTTATGCAAAAATACCTGCTGATATGCCAGAAAAACTTGCTCTTTCTGCACTTGATGTAGCAGGCGCTCCGGCTCAGACAGCAAAATTGTGCAAGCCGGGTGA
This sequence comes from Porphyromonadaceae bacterium COT-184 OH4590, assembly GCA_000768855.1. Classification (GTDB taxonomy): domain Bacteria; phylum Bacteroidota; class Bacteroidia; order Bacteroidales; family Paludibacteraceae; genus F0058. The sequence goes on from JRAN01000069.1 coordinate 2,491, forward strand.
TACTGTACTTATTATAGGTGCTGGTGGAAAATCGGGTATGTTGTGCTGCTACGAAGCCAAAAAACGTGTCGGTGTAACAGGTAAAGTTATAGGTATGACACATAGTCAAAAATCAACAGAGCGTTTGGAAAAACTGGGTTTCTGTGATGTAGTATTTTCTGGTAATGCTGCTGATCCTGTATCTTCTATGGAGAAGGTTAGCGAACTTACAAATGGTAAAATGGCGGATATTACTATTAATAATGTAAATATTCCGGATACAGAAATGACTTCTGTACTTTGTACCAAAGACGACGGTTTGGTATATTTCTTCTCAATGGCTACAAGCTTTACTAAAGCTGCTCTTGGTGCGGAAGGTGTAGGTTCGGATGTTACAATGATAGTGGGTAATGGATATACTAAAGGACATGCAGAGATTACACTTCAAGAGTTGCGTGAAAGCCCCGAACTTCGTAAGATTTTCGAAGAACTTTATGCATAATCGTCTAATATAAAAAAGCCTGACACTACAAAAAATGCGTGTTGGGCTTTTTGTATGAAATTATTATTAAATAAAATACTAATAAGATTAAATCTAAAATGAACGAAAACGCAAAAAAAATGTTTCCCAATGTTACTATCGAGGAGTGGAACGATTGGCATTGGCAAGTAAGAAACAGAATAGAGACATTGGAGCAACTCAAACAATATATCGAACTTACCGCAGAGGAAGAGAATGGAGTAAAAGAGAGCCTCAAAACCTTGAGAATGGCTATTACTCCTTATTACCTTAGCCTTATCGACCAAAGCAATCCCGATTGTCCGGTTCGTAAGCAGGCTATTCCTACACACGCCGAGACACATCAGGCAGCAGCCGACTTGCTAGACCCCTTGCACGAGGATGGTGACTCACCTGCTCCCGGTCTTACACACCGCTATCCCGACCGTGTGTTATTGTTGGTAACAGATATGTGTTCAATGTACTGTCGTCACTGTACACGTCGTCGCTTTGCAGGGCAGAAAGATACTGCTTCGGCAATGGACAATATCAACAAGGCTATTGAGTATATAGCTCGTACTCCACAGGTACGTGACGTACTGCTTTCTGGTGGCGATGCCTTGATGATTTCCGACAATCGTCTTGAAGACATAATCTCTCGTCTCCGTCAGATACCACATGTAGAGATTATCCGTATCGGTACACGTACCCCTGTGGTTTGCCCACAACGTATTACCGACGATTTGGTTAATATGCTCAAAAAATATCATCCCGTGTGGCTCAACACACACTTCAATCACCCACAAGAGGTTACTCCTGAGTCTATTGCTGCTTGTGAACGTATGGCAAATGCGGGTATTCCTCTCGGCAACCAGAGTGTATTGCTACGTGGCATTAACGACTGCGTGCCTACAATGAAAAAACTTGTTCATCAGTTGGTAAAAATGCGTGTTCGCCCTTACTACATCTATCAATGCGATTTGTCGATGGGCTTGGAACACTTCCGTACACCTGTATCAAAAGGTATAGAGATAATTGAAAACTTAAGAGGACATACTTCGGGATATGCTGTGCCTACCTTTGTGGTAGATGCTCCGGGTGGAGGAGGCAAAACTCCTGTGATGCCTACTTATGTTATATCACAAAGTCCTAATAGGGTGGTCTTGAGAAACTTTGAGGGTGTAATCACTACCTATACCGAACCGACCGACTACCAAGATTGTCAGTGCGAAGAGTGCAAGAAGTTTGCCACACAAGGCGTTGCATCGCTCCTTAACGGACAGACTTTGGCGCTTGAACCCGAAAATATGGAACGTAAAAAACGCTCTCATCATTAATATTTTGAGGTAATTTGCAATAAAAACCGTAAAGAAACTTTATCTTTGCGGTTTTTATGATTAATTTTGTTTTGGCAATTTATCATTAATTTGTATGAAAATGTTATCAAAATCGCAGATAAAACTTATTTCATCTTTGAGACAGAAGAAATTTAGAGATAAATTAAATCTTTTTGTTGCCGAAGGCGAAAAAATTATATTTGATTTGGCTAAAACATTCAGATGCAAATATCTTATTTCGAGTCAAGAGTCTTTGTTAAGCCTTGTTGCTGCCGACCAATATATAAAGGTTAATAGCGATGACGAACTCAAACAAATATCATCACTTAGTACTCCTCATAAGATTATTGCAGTATTTGAGAAACCGGTATCTCTGCCAAATATTGATTTTCTTGCTATAAAAAATAAATTAGTTTTAGCTGTTGATTCCGTTCAGGATACCGGTAATTTTGGCACCATTATTAGAGTTGCCGACTGGTACGGGATAGATAATATTGTTTGTTCCAATAATACGGTAGATGTGTTCAATCCAAAGACTGTTCAGGCTACTATGGGAGCTTTGGCTAATGTTAATATTACTTACACCGATCTATTCGATTTTTTAGTTCGAGCCCAAACACACGATATACCTATTTATGGCACATTCCTCTATGGAAATAATATTTATCGAGAGTCTTTGGAAACACGAGGTATTGTGGTGGTGGGCAATGAAGGAAATGGTATTTCTGATGAAATAGCTAATATTGTTACCAATAGGCTTACTATTCCCAATTTTTCGAATCGTAGCCATAAATCGGAGTCTCTTAATGTTGCTATTGCTACAGCAATTGTTTGTTCCGAGTTTTGTCGTTATAACCAAATGTCTTTATAAATAATTGAGAGTGGGGTAGTTTTGAGTTATTTATTTAGCCTGATGCCTTGCAATTCTGGTCTCAGACACAAATATATCCTAAGAAACTACCACATAAAACGCCATTTATGCCTGACATAATTATACCTGTATTCAAGAATATAAACAAAAATAGGAGAACTTTTTATTTAGTTTCTCCTATTTTTTACATTACAAATCTTAATTACTGATTGTTTTTACTTATCGTATTGTTTGCGTTAGGCATTAATCTTACAAAACATATATCAGTACGTCTATTAGGTTGGTAATCTACTGAAGGAGCCCCTTTTACGGAACCAAATCCCTTACATAATACAATACGACTCTCGTCCACATTATACTCTTTTATTAGAATATCTTTGGTCTCTTGTGCCCTTACCTCTGTAAGTTTTTGATTGTCAAATCCTACATCATCACCTTGTTCGTCAGCATAAGCCTTAATCTGTATTAGTAGCTGAGGATTTGCTTCTAATCTGCGAGCAACTTCTGCTAATGTGGCTTTTGCGTCTTCGGCATCTTGTGTGTTGTGTTTAGATGTGCTATAATAAATAGGCATACAGCTACTATTTGATACTCTTTTAGCACCTGATGCTTTGTTTGTATTTGTTCGGGCTAATGCCTGATTAGTCTTATCGCTTGTACTTTGATTATTATTATCGGGAGCAAGAGCTATCTGAAATTTAGGCGAAGCAATATTTTTTTTCGAAGTGTTCGCTCTCTTTTCTATTCTTGCGGTATTTTTATTGTTTGTGCCAGTAGTCCTACCACTATTATCTACTCTTGCGGCTACATTATCGTTGGTATGGCGTTTTTCTACTCTGGAAGCCACATTATTAGATGCAACATTCTTTTTGTTTGTTGCTCTACTTGTAGTCGCTGTTCGATTCGACCCTGATGTTTTTGTGTTTTTTGCTGTTGTTTTTGTGTCTGTTTTTGCTTCCATCTCAGGAGTGGTATTATCTACAGCCGGTACATTATTGTTTTCTACACCGGGTATATTCCATGTGATTTCCCATACACCCTCAGGAGTAGAAGACTGCTCTTTGGGGGCAACTTGCTGTACTTTTTCTTCCTTAGTATCATCTTTTTTTGCCTCTGTAACAACCGAGTTCTCTTTTAATTCGCTTATGGACTCTTTTTGAGAGTTGTCTTCGGTTTCGACTTTGTTTGCTAAATTATAATCATTTGGTTTGTGAAATTTGTTTATCTCACTCTCTAATGTTTTTATTTGCTGACTCAATTCTGCTATCTGCTGTTCTAATTGAGCTTTGTCAGAATCTTGTGTCAATGATTGACTATTGTTCTTTATATATTCTGCTGCTATATTGGGCTCAAATTGGCACATAGACATATCTCTGAAATGTTTGGGTCCTTGGTTGTTGTCCTTCGAATTAGTTATTTTCCAACGAAGTCCTAAACCTGCAAAAAGAGTTCTGTCATTGCTACTTCCAATGACTGATGCATCGTAATTGTCTGCCGAATGAAAGCGATATTGAACATTAGCTACAACAGCCAACCAACTATTTGCATTCCACTCCAGTGTAGTACCAATAGGTATAGTAAGTGTTTGCGCTTTCAAAGGTACTACCTCTAATTGGTCTCCTTTAAAATCTTTGTTGGGGAATAGTGTGTGCAATTGCATATTGAAAAAAGATATACCGGCACCTACATTTGCATACCATTGCCACTTTTGATAACGACAATTGTAGAATAAATTCAAAATATTGATAGATGTACCAAGAGTAAACTCGTGATTGATACCTTTGTAATTGTATAAATCCTCTTTGCCTACAACAAACTGTTTAGTAGGGTCATAAATATTTTGATTCACATATCTCGAATATCCTTCATAAGGATTGTAAAGATATTCCAAAAATATGCCCCAAGCCGGATTAATTGTATATTCTAAATTAAACAATCCGTTAATTTTATAAAAGTCCTGAGGCGAATTTGAGGTTTTTTGTTGGTCGCCACTTAATAGACCTGCCCCTACACTACCCATAACAGACCAATGGCTGGCTGCTTTACGATTTTTGATATAGTCGCCAATCGATATTGTAGTGGTCTCAGTGCTTTTTTTCCTTTTATTTCTTATATTTCGTTGTGCTAATAAAGGCATGCACAACATAGCTATTATAGCTAATAATAATATTCTTTTCATGGCCTTTATATTTAAATGTGTTAATATGAATAATATTGTTTCATTAAGATTTGTGGGATATTAAAAATTAATATTCCCACAAATCTTGTTCGAAATTAAGTATTTTCTCTTCAACCTGTTGCTGTTCTTGGCGAATCATACGAGGATCAGTCAAGCCGTCATCTATATCCTTGCTGGTTACATTGTAGTCTTTGATAATATAGCTACTGTAAAATCCTCTCGACAAAAACTCATCAAAAGATATTTTTGAAGCAGTGTTGTTATCATTCATTTTTATAAACTCTTCTTGTAAGAAAGGACGCAGTTGTGCATAGGGTACCCAGAAAAATAACTGTGTATGCAAATCGTCTCTTTTACCATAATTTTCATCGTATAGAGAACCTACAGCAATGATTCTGTTATGGAAAGTAGAGGTTGATTTATCAAAATAATACGCTATTTTCAAATAATATTTAACTATACCCTGGTTTACATAGTTGATTCTGCTCCAAGTATCGTCTCCGCCCATATAACGGATATTGGTAACATTCAAAAAGTCTTCTACATCAAGTCTATTTTCGTCAGTAAAAGGAGGACAATATGTTTGTTCTAATATTACGCTCGATTTGTATGCGGTCAATTTTCCCTCCAAAACTTTAGAAAATATAATGGCATATAGATTTTTTGAGGTTTCGGCAGTTAAATCTTCACATGGATAATACAATGGGCGATTTTGCAACTCTCTCATATCTACTACTTTAAGTACTGTCCTTTGCCACACTATATCATCATAACGTGGGTTTGGAGATATTATTTTATTTTGTACATCATTAGGTGATACTTTTATCTGAGTAAGATCTCCATTTTCGTCAAACATACGAGGTGCATCATCTGCCGATACTCTTTCCATTGGCTGTTGTTGCTGAGGAGTGTATATGTAATCATTGTCATCCCAGTCGAATACTGCTACATATACACTATCTGTGTCTTGTGCATTCACTCTACAAACAACAAGTGCCAATAATATGATTAAAAATAATTTTACTTTTCTCATTTTTTTATTTATTTTTTGATTTTATACTACTTATTTGCTCTAATCTAAATCGCAAAAGATAATTTTTAAGGTATTTCAATTCTTGGGAAAGCCAATTCGGCTGTTTTAGCTCCTGTAACTTTAATTCTTTCCAACATAAAAGATGTGCCTGATTTTATTCTCAAGAAATTATTCTTTTGACTTTCAGTAAAGTTTTTACCATCAGAAAGAGAACCTGTAAAACCACCTCTACCGTCAGATATAGCAACCGAAAAACTTGATACATTAAATGTAGCTTGTAGCAAGCCATCTTCATACTCTGCTACCACATCTGCTTCTGCAAGGTTTTTACGAGTTAGTTTAATATTTTTACTAACAGTAGGATTGTATAGTACAACATTACCATTATTGTCTTTGAAACGTAAGAAAGCTGTTGGATTAGGCAATGCTCTTACACGGAACTTATTGCTACCCATAGATACATTTTTACCATCTACATTAGCACTAACATTGATAGTAACCATATCGTAGCTTGATGGGCGGCAGATAAATTTACCATCACCTTTGCTTTCCAATCTTGCATTAGTAGCAGTTACTGAAAGTTGATTAGCCGAGAAACCGGGTACAGATACACTCAATCTGTTTGTATATCCCATATATACAACATTCATGTCTTCATTGGCAATGGTAGCCGAAGGTGCAACAACAGTATATTCGCTCTTAATAGGATACTCACGAGGTTCACCTGTTATGGGGTCTTTCAATACGATTTTACCTGTAATATCTTTTGGTCCAAGTGCAGTTGCTTGTGCTGTATATATACCATTGGGGGTTGTCAGTTCGGCTCCGTTTACAAAGATTTTCGGTTTTGCATTGGTGTCTCTTGCGGCAAGTATAATACGTGCTTTATATTGACCTCCGGCAACAACCATTTTTGATTCCGGAATAACTTCTGCCACTATTTCGTTTACACGAAAATCGCCTGCGTCGGTTTGATTTTTGAGATATTGGATAACCTCTGTCTGTGCTTGACGAACATCGGTTTGATATTTAGACAACATAGTAACAACAGCTGCCAACGGCATATAATCGAAATTTGCATTTATCCAATCGGTCGCTTGAGCTTTGTCTAATCCAATAACCGGTTTTGTAGAGAATATTTTGTCGTATTCTGCATTCTTTTCCTGGTTATTACCTCCATATACACTTTTTACAAATTCACGATATTCGTCAATTTTCTTTTTCAACTCTTTGCCGTGTCCTTGTACAAGACCATAAGTTCCGGAAGCACTGGTATCGTCCTGTTTTCTTATATTGACAGCATCTTTATCGGCATCTTCACCATCTGCTATCTTTATCATTTCGTATTTGAAATTCTGAATATAATTAACAAGATCGTCCGATTTTGCTTCTACTTCTTTTGCTTTTTTAAGCCATTCTCCTATTTTCTCAGGATAACGAGAATTCAAATCTTCAAAAGATTTCATAAGATATGAATTACGTTCGTCAGCAGATTTAACAGAAGTTATCAACCCATTATTTACCAAACTAAACCCTTTCAAAATATCGGCAGAGACATTCAGTGCCAACATTGCAGTTAACACCAAATACATCATCGCTATCATCTTCTGCCTCGGGGTTTCGGGACAATTCTTTGCTCCACTCATTTATGTAATGATTTTTTGAAGTTTATAACTATTTTGATAAATATTACTTATTAACGACGAACTACATTGAGCATATCGCCATATACTTGGTTAAGATCGGAAATTTGTCTTGCAAGTTTTTCGGTTTGCTGTTTGTAAATTTCCATATCTTTTGCTGAGCTCGAAACAATAGTAAACAGTTTATCTACGTCTGCAGAAGCAGCATTTAGCTTGCTTGTATGGCTGCTGATTGCTTGTGCTTGTGCTTGAATATTTTTAAGCTCAAGTTCGTAAATAGAGTTGATAGAACTGATATTATTGCCGAGAGCTTCGGTTTTAGATGCATAATCTTTCATACCCGAACTTACATTCGACAGTGTACCTGAGATTTCTTGATAAGATTTTATCATATTTACAGATACTTCATCTAAGCTTTGTTGTTTTATTGTAAATGCCGCAACAGCATCTGAGGCATGCGAAAGATTTCTTGCAAATGTTTCCGATTTAGCGGCAGCTTGCGATATATTACCAAGTTGCCCTGCTGTTTCGGCTAACTGTTTTATGCCATCTTCAAGTTTTTTAGCATCACTTTGGTCTAAAGAAGCTGCATCTGATATTCCAATTCTTTCTGCCGGTCTGATAGTTGCTACAGGACCTGCATAATTATCCAAAAGAGAAGGATAAACATTTTCCCAGTTATAATTTTTGTGTGGTTTTTCAAAAACACCTATGAAAAACAAGATAGCTTCGGTAATCATACCGGCAGTAAGTACATAACCCGCACCCGGCCAGTGCATAATTTTAAATAATGCTCCTAAGATAACAACAGACGCTCCAACAGAATACAAAGCTCCTACTGTACGTTGTCCGCCATTACTATTATACCATGCTGAAAATCCACTTGGTTGTTTAATTGTTGCTCTATTTTGTGACATAATAAAGAAATTTTATTTTTTTGTTATTAATTATGTGATTTATTCTAAGTAATTTTTTATTTTCCAATATAGCTTCTTACACAGCGGAAACCGATAGAAGCACTACGTTTGTCTTGATATTCGTAAGTTACTGTTGCACATTGTAGATATGCTGCCACATCTTTCCAACTACCGCCACGTACCACTTTTTTACGCATAATAAGCGGGTCGTTTCTTTTTGCTCTGTAGTTGTAGTGAGGGTTGAGGTCTAACGTAAATGTACTTGATTGGTCGTCGTAAGCAGTAACCGTCCATTCTGCTACATTACCTGCCATATCGTACAAACCAAAATCATTTGGAGTATATTTAGCTACTCTTGCCGGATACAAGTAACCGTCTTCTGTATAGTTACCACGCATTGGTTTGAAGTTAGCTAAAAAACAACCTTTATTGTCTCTGATATACGGACCTCCCCAAGGATAAATAGCATTGTGTCTTCCACCACGTGCCGCATATTCCCATTCTGCATCTGTAGGCAGACGCCATTCAGGAGTTTTAGGTTCACCCGATTCGTTACGGTGAAGTTCAGTACGCCACCAACAAAAAGCTTGTGCTTGGTCCCAAGATACCCCTACTACAGGGAATTCATCAAAACTTGGATGAGCAAAATAATTATGCATCATAGGCTCGTTGTAAGAGTAAGAGAAGTCTCTCATCCAAACCATTGTGTCCGGATATATATTTACTATTCTGGTAGAGATGAGGTCGCTTCTATAACGAAGTGGCTTAATAATAACGCTATCGCCGATAGAACCGTCGGGATTGAACCACGCAGAGTCGATTCTAACGCGTGCATTGTCGTTATACCTGCTGGTATAGACATTAAACTCATTGCCAGGCAAAGCTGCTTGGTCGTAGTTTACTACTTTATACTGATATATCAAAAGATGAGCGTTTAGTTGCCTCTCTTCAATCATATCCGCACCGCTGAAATACATTTGTTGAATAGCACTCCATTTTCCTGTATTCACATCATCGTCTTCTCTATATTGGGCGTTCCAAGGTATTTTGGTTTTCCAATTAAGAACACTGTCTATAACAGGACCGTCTAATGTGTAACGAGCTCTTTCGGTAAACCATTTGGCTGCCTCAGCTTCGTCTAATTGTTCCATCTCTCTGAGTAGGTTCGTCCTAACTAAAGAGTCTCTAACCCATTCTACAAATTGACGATATTTACCATTGGTAATCTCTGTTTGGTCCATATAAAAGGCATCAATAGATACCTGTCGTTGATTCGATTGTAAGGTCCAAGTAGCCGACTGGTCATTAGCACCCATATTGAAAGAACCACGAGGGATTAGTAACATTCCGTAAGGATAAGCCTCCGGTTGTGCTTTACGGTAAACACCTACTAAATGCCCTTTGGGCGTTCCACAGCTAGTAACACCTAATAATACTGCCATTACAATGGCAAAGAATAATTGCTTTTTCATTCTTATGTTTATTTATTATTGTTAATTACAAATTATTTATCTCTCTCTTGTAAATCATTTATTTTAAAATTATATCATACCAATTGTTGCAAAATAGTAATACTAATTTGGTGGCAAAGGTAAATAAAATTTTTTAATTATTTCACATTTTTTTTTAAAAAAGTTTTTTCACTACAAAATTCTTATACTTTTAGATGCTTTGCTTTTTTCTCTGAAAAGGCTAAATTCATAAGTAGCAAACAATTCGTGAGAGCCAAATGTTCTCGAAATCAAAGAGTTGGTAGGTAGGTCAAAATTATACCCGATTTTGAAGCCTTCAAATATTTTTATTCCAGCCATTATAGATAAAGCATCTTGTACTCTATAGCCTGCACCAATCCAAAAACGATTTTTTATATCTAATGCAGCTGAAATATGCGATGTCCAAGATACAAAATCACTCGCAAAAATTAAATTAGTACGTATTTTATAGTCTTCGTTGCCTGTTAGTATGTTGTAACCACCATGTATTTGTATAAATGGTGAAATCTTAAAATCTGTTTTTTCGCCTAAACCTACTGTTGGTGAATTGATATGGGTTAATGAAACACCTACCCTATAATTGTCGGCAGAGTAGTTAACCCCAAGCCCAAAGTCGAAACCCATACCTGTTTGTGTACCTATTGGTATTACTGGATCATTTGGGGTATGATAGCCATCATCTTGACTGATTTTGGTTAGATTTATACTGTCTCCATAACAAATTATATTAAGTATTCCGATGTTTGTACCTACGCTGATAATACCATTACCTAACGTATGTTTATACGAGTACATCAAACGTACCTGTTGATTGTTGAATACCCCGAATATATCGCTTAGAAACTGTATGCCTGCACCGTGGTCTGCATTCATAAGTTTGAATGGAGTATCCAACGAAAGCATTGATACAATAGGAGCCCCCGGCATTCCTATCCATTGTGTGCGTTGGAATATAGAGGCTTGAATCATTGTCGATTGACCTACGTAAGAGGGATTTATCAAACTCAGATTGTTCATATATTGGCTAAACTGCCCATCAAATTGAGCCAATGCATTATTAAAGCAAAAAGCTAACGACAAAATTGCCATTACTACTTTTTTATTGAAAATTTTCTTTAAACAACACATCTGTAGCCGAATTTATTTTATATTAATATATAAGTGTTAACGATAATAGTGAAACGAAGTTTAATATTCATCTTCGTTGAAGAAAAAATCTTCTTTACTTGGATAATCTGGCCATATGTCTTCGATATTGTCGTATATATCTCCCTCATCTTCGATACTTTGTAAGTTTTCTATTACTTCGAGAGGTGCACCTGTGCGCATTGCATAGTCAATAAGTTCTTCTTTGGTAGCAGGCCAAGGAGCGTCTTCCAGTTTTGATGCTAATTCTAATGTCCAATACATTTTTTATTCTTTGGCAATTATTTAATATATATTGATAATTGAGTTTACTTGTATTATAATCAAATACTTAGCTAAAACTTTGTTTTAAAACAAAGGATTGCAAAATTATAAAAAAAATATTATACAGAATAATAAAAGTTTATGCCAACTTCAAACCAAACATATACAATAAGTCCGAAAGTCTGTTTACATATACCATTACATTATTATCTACTGCCTCGTCGTTATTAAGGTCTATTATACGCCTTTCGGCTCTGCGAGCCACAGCTCTGCAAATATGGCTGATAGATGATATTTCGTTGTCGCCATACACTATAAACCCTTTGAATGGAGGTAAGGTAGCACTTATTTCATCAATTTTATTTTCGAGTTGCTGTATAAGGCTGATGTCAAGCTCTATCTTTTGCCCTTTATAGTCTTCTGGGGTAGCCAAAATAGCACCTACAGTAAAGAGTGTTTTTTGTATTTGGTAAATAAAGTCTTTGTGTTCGTTATCCGTGAGTTTGCTGCGAAATAGCCCCAGAAAAGAGTTCAACTCGTCTATTGTACCGTATGCTTCGAGTCTTTTATCGGCTTTCGATACACGCTTACCTCCCAATAAAGAAGTCTTCCCCTTATCGCCTGTTTTTGTGTAAACTTTCATTTGTATAAGTTTTTAAAATAAAATTTATAATATTGCTTTGGAAAATTATTTTTTGCAAATATAATACCAAAATCAAAAAAGTCTATAAAAATTTTTGAAATTTCTCTTTTTTTAACTATTTCAAAGTTTTGATAGTTTTCAAAAAGATTTTCTATTATTACTATCTGTTCGTTGTTGAATGTATGAATGCTGTTGTTAAAAGTGTCTTTTGCAAAATATACCAAATCGAATTTTCCTAAGTTTTGTATGTTTTTTGTATCATCTACTTTGGTAATCTTTGTGTTATGGCACAAAGTAGCTATTTTATCTATTTTTGTGTTGTAGCCTATTGCTATGACATTCTTTATTTTATAATAGTTTATAATACGATATATGAGTTTTAAATAAGCATTTTCCTTTTTGTTTGATATAAGATTATCTATGTAATCGTATGCATAGTAGGGGTTTGTTTCGTTCATAACATTTGTTATAAAATCGAAAACAAACGGAGAGTGTACGCCAAATCCCCGATATCTGTTTGCTGTCAGTCTATGAATGAGTTTTTTGTATAGTTTCACTCCTTGTATCAGATGATTTAAAAAAATAGTATTGCAAAATTAACACTTTTTTTGACAAAAATAGATATATCTTGGATTTTGGTAATAATAAATACAAAACGTGAATTTATTAATAAAATTAATTTTAAAAAGAGTAATTTTGCATTCTGATTTTGATTGAGTACAAAAATACCTTACAGTATTAAAATAACAATGATATTTAAATTAGAACAAACCGATACATACACGCAGGCACGAACAGGTAGCATAATTACTGAACACGGTATTATAGAGACACCTGTTTTTATGCCTGTAGGTACGGTGGCTTCTGTCAAAGCGGTGCATCAACGAGAGTTGAAAGAAGATATAAAAGCACAGATAATATTGGGTAATACATATCATCTTTTTATGCGTCCTGGCTTGGATATTCTCCAAAAAGCCGGCGGATTGCACCGTTTTAATGGATGGAATAAGCCGATACTTACGGATAGCGGTGGTTATCAGGTTTTTTCGCTGTCAGGTACACGTAAGATAAAAGAAGATGGAGTAACATTCCAAAGCCATATAGATGGCTCTCGTCACTTGTTTACGCCTGAAAATGTGGTAGATATTCAGAGAGTAATAGGGGCTGATATTATTATGGCTTTCGACGAATGTACCCCAGGTACAGCCGATTATGACTATGCTCGCCTATCTATGGAACGTACCCATCGTTGGTTGGCTCGCGGTTACGAACGTTTTTTAGAGACAACGCCACACTATGGCTACTCTCAAACATTTTTCCCGATAGTACAGGGCTGTGTTTATACCGATTTGCGAAAACAGTCCGCCGAGTTTGTCAAAGGGTTCGATGCCGAAGGATATGCAATAGGAGGGCTTGCAGTGGGTGAACCAACCGAGAAGATGTACGAAATGGTCGAGGTAGTAAATGCTATTTTGCCGGCTGACCGTCCTCGTTATCTTATGGGTGTGGGTACTCCTGCCAATATACTTGAAAATATAGCCAGAGGAGTAGATATGTTCGATTGTGTAATGCCTACTCGCAACGGTCGTAACGGAATGATTTTTACCGAAGATGGTATTATCAATTTCAAAAACCGTAAATGGGCGGATGACTTTTCGCCGATACAGGAGGGTACGGGGTGTTTTGTCGACGAACAATATACAAAAGCGTATCTCCGTCATCTGTTTGTAGCCGACGAACTTTTGGCTATGCAGATAGCCTCTATACACAATCTTGCTTTCTATTTGCGATTGGCAAGGCAGGCAAGACAGCATATACAGAGTGGTACATTTGCCGAATGGAAAAACGAAATGGTGCAAAAAACAATGCGTAGATTATAAAACTATTTCACTCAGAGATGGAATTGAAGCAAGCAAATAGGGATAAAAATCGGATTAATGCAGTGTCGGACAAGTTATTAGGCTTTGCTTATGACTTTAAGCGAATGAAGATGTTTTCGATTTTAGACCGATATATAATCAGAAAATATTTGAGTACTTTTTTCTTTTCTATGGTTTTGATAATATCGGTGAGTGTGGTATTCGACTATGCCGAAAAGATAGACGATTTTTCGGCAAATAATGCTCCGGCAAAGGCTATAATATTTGATTATTATTTAAATTTTATTCCATTCTTTACGAACCTGCTTACTCCATTATTTGCCTTTATATCAGTGATATTCTTTACCTCGAAGCTTGCTTATAATACTGAAATAATAGCTATGCTATCTACAGGTATGAGTTTCAAAAGATTACTTGTGCCATATTTTGTGTCTGCTACAATAATCGGTATTATGTCTTTTATATTGGGGGGATATGTGATACCTGCATCGAATAAGACAAGGCTCGACTTTGAAGATAAATATTATAAAAAATTTCGTTCGGAGTCGGCTTATAATATACAGATGGAGCTCGAATCGGGAGTAATAGCCTATTTTGAGCGATACGAAGAGAGTATCAATCGCGGATACAACTTTTCGTTAGAAAAATTTGAGGGGAAAAAACTTGTATCGCGACTTATCGCACAATACATAGATATGGATTCGCTATATCATTGGCACCTATCTAACTATGTACAAAGAGAGTTTAAAGGTATGAGAGAGATAATGACTATGGGCGAAAGACTCGATACCGTTATCAGAATGAACCCGCAAGACTTCTTTATATCCGGACTTGATGCTCCTCAAATGACTAATACTAAACTTTATAACTATCTAAAACGACAGAAAGAGAGAGGTATTCCTGGAGCACAAATGTTTGAAAATGAGTATAACAATCGTTTTGCAATGCCCTTTGCATCTCTTATACTTACTCTTATAGGAGTATCGCTTGCATCTCGCAAAGTAAGAGGCGGTACAGGTTTGCATCTTGGTATAGGTATAGCTTTGAGTGCTATTTATGTGCTTTTTACTACGGTATCTACCACCTTTGCTATCAACGGCTCTATGCCTTCGTTGCTCGCTATATGGTTGCCTAATATTATATTTACTGCTATCGGAATATTTTTATATATGAAAGCCCCTAAGTAGTTTTGAGCGTTGGATTGTTTAATGATTTGTTTTTAACACTCGAATATTAACTTGTTTGCAACAAACAGAAAGTTTTGAATGTATTATATATTGGATGCAAAGAATATTTTTCAATGAATTGATTACAGCAGAGTTTGTATGAATTATAATAAAATTGAAAAAAATAAAAGCTAACACAATAACACTAAAATAATAAACAACAGAAAAATATATGTCATTACAGTGTGGAATAGTAGGGCTGCCCAATGTGGGCAAATCGACCCTTTTCAATTGTTTGTCGAATGCTAAGGCTCAAGCGGCTAATTTTGCCTTTTGTACCATTGAACCAAATGTGGGCGTTATTACCGTTCCCGACGAACGGCTCAACAAACTTGCCGAGATATGCAAACCCCAAAGAATAGTACCTACAACTGTCGAAATAGTTGATATAGCGGGTTTGGTAAAGGGAGCAAGTAAGGGTGAGGGCTTAGGCAACAAATTCTTGTCGAACATACGCGAAACCGACGCTATTATTCACGTATTACGTTGTTTTGATGACGAAAATGTTACTCACGTCGATGGTTCGGTCGATCCTGTCAGAGACAAGGAGATAATCGACACCGAACTACAAATACGCGACCTCGAAACTCTCGATAGCCGTATAGCAAAAGTTCAAAAGCAGGCTCAAACAGGTGGCGATAAACATGCAAAACTTGCCTACGATGTTTATGTGAAGATAAAAGCAGCTCTCGAACAGGGGCTTTCGGCTCGTACCGTTTCGTTTGACACCAAAGATGAACAGCAGGTGGCTCGTGAACTTTTCTTGCTTACTGATAAACCCGTCATGTATGTTTGTAATGTCGATGAAAAATCGGCTGTAACAGGCAATCGCTATGTAGATATGGTTCGTGAGGTGGTAAAAAATGAAAATGCTGAGGTGCTTGTGCTTGCAGCAAAGACCGAAGCCGAAATAGCCGAACTCGATGACTACGAAGAGCGTCAGATGTTTCTTTCCGAATTGGGATTGCAGGAGTCGGGCGTGTCGCGATTGATAAAATCGGCTTACGCTCTGCTAAAGCTAAAAACTTTTTTAACAGCAGGTGTAGATGAGGTCCGTGCGTGGACATTTCGCGATGGTTTTAAGGCTCCACAATGTGCGGGAGTTATACACTCTGACTTCGAGAAGGGTTTTATCCGTGCCGAAGTAATCAAGTTTGACGACTATATACAATATGGCTCTGAGGCAGCTGTCAAAGAGGCAGGCAAACTTGCTGTAGAAGGCAAAGAGTATATTGTCCAAGATGGAGATATTATGCATTTTAGATTTAATGTCTAAAGTGCATATTTGTACCGTTTTACAGTTTCCGTTTTTTTTAAGGGTTAGGCTTTTTGGGCTTAGCTCTTTATAATTTAAATGTGTATATAGCCGACAATTTAATAACGTGGTTAAAAAGGTATTTGGTTTGCTTTGAGGGGAGCGAGTATGTCCAGCCAAAAGAGGGACGTGTAATATTGGTAAGGCTTGTAGAATAAATCGGACGAATACCCCAATTTTTGTATTTAAACAATATCCCTATTTCGGGAGCAATCTCGAACCTGTACATTCTGCCGTCTTTACCAAAAAGTTCGTCGTTTCTTGTCTCTTTGTCAACAGGTTTTTGGTTGGCAATATCTTGATATGCCATATCTTTGCCATGTATACTTGCATTCGCCGATACACCTACAAGTGGCAATACCGACAGTTGGTCGTTTATTTTGAATCTGTAATTGAGATGAACGGGCAACTCTATATTGAAAACTTGCCTTTTGAAGATAGTGGTAATATTATCGTCCATATATCGCATATTGAATGAGTACGAACGCATTGCATAAACCAACTGAAAGTCCATACCAAAGTTTTTGTAGAAGTTCCAACCGAAATATCCCCCCGCGTTGAAACCCATTCCGGAACGAGGATTGAAGTTGATTTTATTGACATCTCCACTTACAAGAGCGTAAGGGAAAGTGTGTTGGTAACCACCAATAAAGCCGATTTCCAACTTTTGGGCGTATATGTTTGTTGCTAAAAGTAATGACAATATTGCAAAAAATGCTTTTTTCATACGATAATTTAGACTGTTTGTATTAAATAGTTATATCTCTTTTGACCGATTAGTTGTTTGGAGGATAGTTAGTAATTTCGTTTATTATCACTTCGCTTATAAGGGTAGAGTAGGGCGGAATAAAATATCTCGAAACACTTGCTACCTTATTACCGTCTTTGCCATAAGCTAAATTCCACGGTATGTACATTTTGAAGTTTGCACCCTGTTTTAGCCCTCTGTCGCAAATCATCTCCTGCCAGCCGGGTACCAACTCATCCACTTTCATTACGGCGTCGGTAACGCTACCAACCTTAGTACCATCTATAAGATAGTTGGTGTACGATACTTTTATAACCGAACTGCGTTTGGCTGTAATACCAAATCCATTATGAAATACAATATACTGAATACCTGTTTCTGTAATACCTGCTCTTTCGTAACCATCTTTTACAGTGGCATTTTGTAGCGATTCTATATAAGGTTTGTTAGTCTGTTCGAGCCAAGTTTCGTTCCACTTTTTCCAGACAGAGAAATCCTCTTTACAAGAGGTGAAAAAAACTAATAAAACGAGGAATAATAATGATTTATGCTTCATTGTTGTTAGTGATAATGGTACTTTTTAGAGTGTTAGTAAATCTAACTGATTTGTTTATAGACAACTAAACGCTTTTTTTGTTATATCTTCAATTCTTTTCGTTTTTAAAAAGTACAAAGGTAAGAAAATTATTTAAAACCATACAAAAAAATAATATTTGGTATCAATGTAAAAGCTAACCCAGCCCCAAATCCCGCTACTACCTGCCCCAATGTATGAGCATTTAGTACGCATCGCGCTGTCATTACAACGCCCGAAAACAGTATTGAGGCACCAAGCCACCATACTATATCAACTGAGTAGAATAGAGATAAAAACACTATAAATCCGCATAAAATACCCATACCACAGCTGTGAATAGATATTTTCCACCATATATTGACTACTGTCAGAAAAGCCAGAGAGAATATAGCAAAAACAAAAAATAGTACAAACATATACGATTGAAGTACCGCAAAAATCAGGTAAGCACATATCAACGAAGAGGTGATTGTTTGTAGATAAACAGTTGTGCGCTGGCTGCGTTCGGATAGCTCCAAATCGCTTATTTTACCTTGTTTGTATCTGTACCATATCAGCAAACAAGGTATTGCTATGGTAAATAATATGATAAGCACCAAAAACATTATATTGCCCAAAACAGAGTAACTGCCTGCAATGTCTGTGGTAATATACATAATCAATGCACAGTATAAGGCTATAAATATGGGGTGAAATATTATAGATACTACTTTGGATATTTTTATCATTATATATAGAGGAGAGAGTCAGTTTTTGGTAGTAAGTCGTTGATTTGATGTGGGTATTTGTAGTTCTTCACGATATTTGGCTATGGTACGTCGTGCTATCCGATAACCCTCTTTGTTCAATATATCGGTTATTTGGTCGTCTGTAAAAGGATGTTCTTTGTCTTCTCCGCTTACTATGTCACGTATTATGGACTTTACCTTTTTGTTTGATACCTCTTCGCCTCCATCGGTCTTGATAGCCTCCGAAAAGAAATATCGTAAGGGGAATATTCCATATTCTGTTTGCACATATTTGTTGTTGGTAGCACGCGATATGGTCGATTGGTCATAGTTGACTATTTCGGATATATCTTTGAGTTTCATAGGTACAAGCGTGGTGTCATCGCCCGACACGAAAAATGCTCTTTGCTTGTTGGTAATAGCTATCATAGTGCGTATCAGTGTGAGGTTTCGTTGCTTTATAGCCTCAATAAATATATTTGCCTCATCTACCTTTTTGCGTGTAAAAGATATGGCTTGACGTACTTGTGAGTTTTTGTTTTTGTTTCCCGACAAGTCATTCAACATATCTTTGTATGCTTCGCTTACAGATAGTTTTGGGTAATTGAATCTGTTGAGCGATACATACAGATTGTTGTTGTAATGCTCTACTGTAAAATCGGGTATGATTTGTGAAGAAAGATCTTCGGATTTGCTCTGTACCAGTTCGTTGCCCGGTTTGGGATTTAGCTTCAGTATCTCATCAAGAGCCTCATTAAATTCACTGGCTGTTATATTAAGTTTGGCTTCGATATAGCTGTACCGCTTTTCGGTAAACTTATCTAAATGGTGTTTGAGTATCTCTTTTGCTCGCTCTATGCTTGGGGTGCTTTTTTTACGGTTTAGCTGTAATATGAGGCACTCTTGCAGGTCTTTGGCACCGATACCGGCAGGTTCGAGGGTTTGCACCAAGTTTAAGGCTTCTTTTAGTTTACTTTCGGTGGTTTCGATACCCATCGAAAAAGCCAGGTCATCCGATATGTTAGCTATATCGCGTGTGAGATAGCCGTTTTCGTCGAGATTACCTATTATATACTTTGCCAGATTTTTTGTCCATTCGTCGGCAGATGTCTCATCCAATTGAGCGAAGAGATTCTCTTGAAATGACTCTTCCGACGAAAATACTTGGGAAGGCGGAGTGTCTTTGTCGCTGTTGAAGTTTTTTACTATCACATAATCGGATTGATAATCGTTGTAGCTGTCTGCCTCCATTATATCCAAATCATCTTTTAAAACGGAAGTGTTGTTGTTGTCTGTATCGTTGTCGATAAAATCCTCTTGGTTTGTGTCAAACTCTTCGTCGGAGAGAGATACATCGTCGCGCTCCTCAAGAGCAGGATTTGCTTCAAGTTCTTTGTTGATGACCTCCTCCATCTCCACAGTAGAGTACCCCAACATTCGTATTACCTGATATTGTGTTGGCGAGAGTTTTTGTCGCTGAGTGGTAGATAGTTGTTGCTTCAACATAAAGATTGCCTTATTTCCTTTCAAAAATTGCTTTGCAAAAGTAATATTTTTTTAATACTTAACCCTTAATTTTTTCTATCTTTGTCCATTGTTTTATAAATAAAAATAGGAGTTTTTTTTGATATGATAAAAAAAGTTGTTGTAATAGGTACAGGTAATGTGGCGTGGCATTTGGCTCACAGTCTGCCTTTGTTTGGATATTGTGTGGTTCAGATTTTCGGTAGAGACTTAGACAAAGCGCAAGGGCTTGCCTTAGAGATAGGTGCAGACTATACTACCGATTATAACGAAATTTATATCAATGCCGATTTTTATATATATGCCGTTGCCGATAATGCCCTGCATCAGGTTATAGATAATGTAAAGGTAGATAGCGGAGTACATATACATACCTCCGGTAGTGTCGATATAGATGTTTTTAGGGGTAAAAAAAGTAATTACGGTGTGGTCTATCCTTTACAGACATTTACCCGCAACAAGAAGATTAATTTTTCGAAGATAGCCATATTTATAGAGGCAAACAGTACCGATACTATGCCTAAAGTAGAGGAGTTTGCCAAAAAATTATCGCTCAAAATATTCGATACCGATAGCCGACAACGTCGTATGGTTCATCTTGCTGCTGTTGTTGGATGTAATTTTACTAACTATCTTTGGCAGGTTGCTAACGAGTTGCTAAAAGAGAATCATTTCCCGTTTCGTGATGTTATGTTGCCTTTAATAGAGGAGAGCGTCGATAAACTGAAATATCTCTCACCTATGGAAGCTCAGACCGGTCCGGCTGTTCGACAAGATACCGATACTATAACCAAACACCTACAACTGCTTGATAAAAACGACGACTTTCGACATATATACCGATATATATCGGATTTGATAATTAAGAGTGTCGGAAAGTAGGAAGTTGCCTTGTTGGTCTTTTGTGTATGGAGTTTGATAAAATTTCATATCGACTCTTTCAACTCTTCTTTTATTTATAAAAGTTAAGCAAAAATATTGCTTTCTAACCCCTCATAAACTCTGTACTTTCGCAGTGAAATTTTTTGACTTACGGAAATTTTGCTCCACACGTTCACAGTTTTTATTACCAATAATAAAAAAATAATTGACTGTATTACAGTGTTTTATGGTTACGCATGGAAAAGTTTTATTTTGTTTGACAGGTTAAAATTTTCGCCTTAATCACTATTTAATCTAAAATTATGCAATAGAAGTGTTTTTTTTGTTGAAGTATTTTTAATATTATCAATTATAGATAGTACCAAATATCCAATCACGTTTTTTACTTTTAGGTTGGGGACAGACAGCCCCAAATTATTTTCTATTGCGGAATCCGGGTTTATCGCATTCCCAGTACGCAAACCAGTTGTGCGTTTATCTTTCTGCCTGCTTTTATTGCCTCAATACGGATAACGTATATACCCACCTCGCACAGAGAGCCGTTGTTGCCTCGCCCGTCCCAGCGGATAGTGCCTGCGGTGCCTGCTATGAGGTTGTTTGCCAATGTACCTGCCCTTACACCTGTGGGAGTGTAGATGTTGGCTGTGATGTTGTAACCGCTTTCGGGCAACTTGTAGTTGAGTATGAGTTGATCGCGGTAACCGTCGTTGTTGGGTGTGAATGTTTCGTATTCGAGTCTGTAGTTTTGCTCGGAGTCGGTGTTGGCAACTGAATATTGCGAGTTTTGGCGGGCAGGTGTGCCGTATTTTTCGACAAAGGAGGCACTTGTCCAGTTGTTTGCATCATTTGTAGGCATATATGGATTGATACGCTCAAGGCTTACCCCTTTGGAGCTTACCACCGAAGGCGATTGGAACTTGTCGCTATATCTTACCTCGTCAATAATATCGGTGTTGGCAAGACATATCACTATATTGCCCTCGCTGTTTGGAAGTGTCGGCATGTTGGTGTTGAGCAATATACCATCTGTACCACAGTTATAGCGGTCGCAGACAGAGGCAATATTTTTGCTTAGTAATAGATATTGGTTCGGAAATAAGAGTATGCTGTCGGTGGTTATGGCATTTTTTGTATCGAAAAGTCCGCTGCTGTTGCGTGTGGTAACGAATATTTTAGCAAGATTTATTACCTTATTGCTTTTGTTGAATAGTTCAATATACTCTTCTATGCCACTATCAGGGTTGTAGAGTATTTCGTTGATAACCACATCGCCTGCTTGTGGCTCTTGTGGAACGGCAAGCCTAAAAACGGTTTGCCCCAAAGCAAATCCCGAAACGCATTCCAAGCCGTTAATCTGTATGCCGACAGTATCGTTCGATAGCGTAGGCAAAAACGAAAGTGTAATCCTGTCGTTTTTAGGGTCGATAGGCGTGATATTGCCTATAGTAATATTGTCGGACGAGTAGTTTGAGCTTATCTTGGCTATTGAGTCGTTCATCTCTTTGTTGAAAACAAGTTGGCTCTGCCCTAAGCCCAATAGCGATACGGCTAATAGCTTTGGTGTTACTTGGTCGGGGTTAGAAGTTGCAACTGAATTGACTGCCCCCGGTGTACCTCCGTTGCCATTTTGTGAAGGTCTCCAATTGAGCGACGAAGAGTGCAGATTGTCGTTGTCGATTCGCTCTAACGAAAAACCGCCATCTTTTCTGAAATTATCTGTTCCATACCAATCACTCGAATATTGTGTGAATGTGATAGTTTTGCCCGCCTCGTCGGTCAGCACAAGCAATGCTCCGTTATTGGCAAGCGACGGTAGGCTGTTTAGATGAGCCACTACCACGCCCATAGCCTCAAAAGTAGCTTTCTGTGCGGCAGAACATAGTACAATATAGCCTTTGGGAGCTATTTGCCCTGCCTGAATCGTTGTCTTGGTATTGCCGCTTGCAATATGCCAACCGGATAGCTCTATCGGTTTGTTGGTGCGGTTGTATAGTTCGATATATTCGGCATTTGGTAATGTACCTACAACAGGGTCGGGGTCTGCCATTATTTCGCTCATAACCACTTGGTGGCGTTGGATGTTTTGTGTGATAACGATATGTTCCGAGCCTGTAACCGTGAAGTCGTCAAACGAATATTTGTTTTTGTTCGATGACGAGTAGTTGACCATTATGCCCGAATGTCTCGACTGCATAAACTGAGCATCGAGCGTTTGCCCTTCGAGTAAGAAGTCGCTTTCGGTATGTAGCTTTGAGAATAGTTGCCAATTGCCATCCGCATTGCGTGTGGCTTTGACAATAAGGTTGTTAGCTGTTGTGGAAAGACGGTTGTCGGTGCCGTCGATAATTTTGGTAGTGGAGGAGCCGCTTTGACGGTAGAGAGCCACCTCTTTTTGGATGCCTCCGACAAGTATGAAGTATCCATTGAGCCTGCTTGCTGTGAGTTCGGCTGTGTCGGACATAAGGTAAAAACGGACATAGTTTGTAGAGGTTAGATTAACTTGAGCCGTTACACGGCACTCCCACGAGGCATCGACAGATGCCACCGATGAGGTCGATAGATAGGCTTTGAACGAACCGCTGCCGGAAGCGTTTTGGTCGTTGAGTTTAAGAATATTATCCGTGACCGAAAATTTATCGGTAGTGCCGCTCCACGTCGGATTGTGGGTAAAGTTGCCATCGGCAAAGTTGTCGGTATATTGAGCTTTTGCCACAACAGAAACCAACAACGTCAAAGACAATATTATTCTTCTGACCAAACACATAACTATTCAGATTTTTTATTTGTACGATTGAGAATACAAAGATAATGATTTTTTAATGTAGAATTTAGAATGCATAAAGCATAATTTTTAAATGCTTAAACCTTTCAACAACTCCAAAAGGCTTTGATAATGCCAATGATAGACTATCTATTAAAAGCAAAATCGTAAGCTTCCAAATATTTGTCGAAAAAATTCTCCCAAAGGGCTTTGTCTGTAATTGCCTTGGCTCGCTTGGAAACAATCAATTTTTCCTCATCACTCTTTTTTGAAAAACATATAACCTCGTTTGCAATGTTTTGTACAACTTCAAAATAATTGCCGTCTGTGCGATTTACTACGGCTATTCCGTTATTGATGCCGATAGGTGAGGTAGATACCCATTGCCCGAATCCCGCCAAAGAGGTGGTAACGGTAGGAATGCCAAAGGCGGCACTCTCCATCGGCGTGTAGCCCCATGGCTCGTAATACGACGGAAATAGCGTCATATCAAGCCCTATAAGTATGTCGTAATATGGAGTGTTCAAAGCCCCGTCGTTGCCGTTGAGGTAGGTGGGGACGAATATTATCTTTACCTTGCTGTCAGGTGTATTGCCAAAATTGTGCTGTCGGATATAGTTGAGCGTTAAGTCGCTATCTTCGTTTACAAGGGCTGAGGTAGCAAAACGCGAATTGGTATAGCAGTTCTCTTTTACCCACGCCGGCACTATTATAAATGCTAATATCTTTTTGTTTAACTCTTGCGAATGATTGAGCCTGTTCATAACATCTATAAAAACATCAATACCCTTATTTTTATATTCATATCGCCCCGATATACCGACAAATATGTGTTCGTCGGTGAGTTCAAATCCGAGTGTCCGCTCGGCAAGCGATTGTAGCATAGCCTTTGCCTTATTGCGTTTTGGGGTGTATTGTGTTCTTGCCGGCACAAAGCTGTTGTCGAAACCGTTGGGAGTAACCACATCGGGCTTTTTGTCGAGCAGAGCCTCGCACTCGCGTGCCGTAATATCGCTGACGGTAGTAAAACAATCCGCTAAATGTGCTGCTGTTTTTTCTGCCGAGTGTTTTGCTTCTACATTCAACTCCTGTGCCATTTGATTGCCGTTATATGCATCAAGGTAATCGTAAAGCGGTTTGCCATTACCTGCGATACTTCGTCCTATGGTGGTGGCGTGCGTGGTAAAAAGCGTTTTTATGTGTGGGCAATATTTTTTTAGATATAGCAATCCGAATGCTGTCATCCACTCGTTGAAGTGTGCAATAGTGTGTCTCTCTCTAAGGTTGTAACACTCCACAAAAGCCTCTACTACCACGCCTGTGGCATAGCCAAACATAGATGCCTCGTCGTAGTCGCCGTAAGCGTGGAGCGATTCCACTCCAAACTCTGCCCACATATTGCCGTAGATTTGGTTTTTGTTGTCGAAAACAGGTCTGAAGTCCACCAATACGGCAATGGGATTGCCCGGAATATTCCACCTGCCTGTTTTTATAGTTAATCCTTTGGTTCGTATTAGATAATCTTTTAACACGTTTAGCTCGGCGGTTGGAGTAAAGTCAATCGATAGTTTGTCCGTCTGTATATAGGGACCTATGAATATTACGTTATCGGCAAAAAGGTTTCGCATAGTCAGTGCCCTCGACGATAGTACGGTATAGATACCGCCAACCTTATTGCACACCTCCCACGAGGTTTCAAATATATAATCAGGTTTTGTCATTTACTTGCTTATGTTTATTCTTAATTAACAAGCCACAAAGGTATAAAATTTTCGTTGTTCGTTGTTTGTAATTTTTGTACTTTTGTATATCAAAAAATATATATTGATTTTTTTTATGGCAAAAACGGCATTAATCACGGGTGTCAATGGGCAAGATGGTTCTTATCTTGCAGAGTTTCTTTTGGACAAGGGATATGAGGTGCATGGTATCATACGGCGAAGTTCGAGCTTCAATACCAATAGAATAGAACATCTTTACATAGACGATTTGATAGAAGACATGCGTAAGGATCGTAAAATAAAGTTGTACTACGGTGATATGACTGATTCTTCAAACCTTATTCGTTTGATACAGACTATTCGCCCTGATGAGGTCTATAATCTTGCAGCACAGTCGCATGTTAAGGTGTCGTTTGAGGTCCCTGAATACACTGCAGACACCGATGGTATAGGTACATTACGTTTATTGGAGGCTATTCGTATCTGTGGACTCGAACAGAGTACCAAAATATATCAAGCATCCACTTCAGAACTGTATGGACTTGTGCAGGAGGTACCACAGAGTGAGACTACGCCTTTTTATCCACGTTCTCCATACGCTGTGGCTAAACTGTATGCTTTTTGGATAACCAAAAATTACCGCGAGGCTTACAATATGTTTGCCGTAAATGGTATTCTGTTTAACCACGAGAGTGAGCGTCGCGGAGAGACTTTTGTGAGCCGTAAGATAACTCTTGCCGCAGCACGTATAGCACGAGGCTATCAAAAAAAACTATATCTCGGCAATCTGAATGCCAAACGCGATTGGGGCTATGCCAAAGATTTTGTGGAATGTATGTGGCTGATGCTTCAACATCATACGCCCGAAGATTTTGTTATTGCCACAGGTAAGATGCACACGGTAAGAGAGTTTTGTACCTTGGCGTTTAGAGAGGTTGGTATAGAGCTCCAATGGAAAGGGCAGGGTATAGACGAAAAAGGTGTCTGTAAGAAAACGGGCGAGGTGCTTGTGGAGGTTGATCTAAATTACTTCCGTCCTACCGAAGTGGAACAACTTTTGGGTAATCCAGCCAAGGCTCAAAAACTACTTGGTTGGAATCCTACCAAAACTTCATTTGATGAACTTGTGTGTAAAATGGTACATTTCGATTATCAATATGTGGAGAAAATTCACAATTTGAGTATTCGATATTGATGTGTCTAAATAGGTGGTAATAAGCATTATGAATAAAAATTCTAAAATATATGTTGCCGGACATAACGGATTGGTCGGGTCTGCCATTGTAAGGGTATTACAGGCTAATGGCTTTGAAAATATTTTGATTAGAGATTCCTATTCGCTCGATTTGAGGTGTCAGCAGGCAACCGAATATTTTTTTACGACCCAAAAACCTGATTATGTATTTCTTTCCGCAGCCAAAGTGGGCGGTATAGTGGCAAACAACACATATCCGGCAGATTTTATCTACGACAACACAATGATTGCTTTCAACGTCATTCATTCGGCTTATAGGCATAATGTAAAGAAATTGATGTTTCTTGGCAGTTCGTGCATCTATCCTAAAATGAGTCCTCAACCTATCAAGGAGGAGTACCTTCTTACCGGTGCATTGGAACCCACTAATGAGGCTTATGCCATTGCCAAAATATCGGGATTGGAGTTGTGTAAGTTTTATCGTCGTCAGTATGGTTGCGACTTTATTTCGGCGATGCCTACCAATCTCTATGGTATCAACGACAACTTCGACTTTCACACATCGCACGTATTGCCTGCACTAATACGCAAGTTCCATGAGGCAAAACTCAACCAATTGCCATACGTAACACTTTGGGGCACAGGCAAACCATTACGCGAGTTTCTCTATGTTGATGATTTGGCAGAGGCTCTACTATTTTTGATGCTCAACTATTCGGACGAACCACATATCAACGTCGGTACAGGTGAAGATTGCTCCATTAGCGAGCTTGCTCAGGTTATAAAAACGATAGTCGGTTATGAGGGAAATATTGTTTATGACACAACCAAACCCGACGGTACACCACGCAAACTGCTCGATGTATCACGCCTACACTCAATGGGTTGGAAGCACAAAACCTATTTGAACCAAGGTATTGAAACTGTTTATAAATGGTATTTGCAAAATGAGGTTTGAATACAATCATATAGAGAGAAAATGGCAAATTCGTAAAAGCTAAAATTATTTTTGGTTTCAATATTAGTTGTATTTTTTTGTTTACTAAATCATTATCCGAGAACCATACACAAATGGGCGATATAATATTTATATTATTACATTGTTTTTGTATGTAATTATTAGTCGGGGATAAAATATTACCCTTGTATATTAACTTAACTAAATTACAATATAAATTTTATGAAGAAAGTATTAAATTGGAGGCTGCTAATGGTAGTATCGGTTTGGTACCTATGGTTTTATTTGCATGTACAAAAGATAAATCTACAAAGGTAGATGTTACCCGTTTTGTATATATGGGAGTTTAGTAAGATGGCAATTATCTGTTTCTGTTGTATATGCATTTGGAAGGAGCTATTTTTGATAATAAGCTCGTAAAAAATATGACCGAATGGTATTTGCCTTTTCTTTCGGAATCGGTAAGTGAAGATTTGAAACCGAAATTTGGAGAATATCCCATTGTCTTTGAAACAGATTATAAAAAAATACAGTTAATGGTAATTTTGCTTACACTCAAAATCTCGTAGGCGGAAGTAGACATGGATAATAACTTAGATATACAACAGGTAAGCAGGTAATTGAAACCAATAAAATAACTTTCCAAGGCACGCTACAGACAATAAAGAGTACAAAATTATGTTTTTATCATACAGTAATAAAAAAATGATTGCTTGATATTAATATTACTGCCAAAAGGTATTATACAATAGATTTTTTAAGTACATTCTTTTATTTTCTACATATTTGCAACTCGGTTGCATCTATTTTGTACTACCTTTGAAATCATTATGCGATTCGTAATAGTTTTATGGTTTTTTTATGTTTCTGTGCTTATGGTGTTGCCTTGCGAAAGGAGCTATAAGAGTGGCAGACTTGGTGCGGTGGCAGACACTTCGCACACGTTACCCTTGCACGGCGACGACGATCATCACTATTGCACTCCGTTTTGTAACTCTTGCTCGGCAAAGAGCGTTTTGGCTGCTGAGTATAAGTTTTACTACATAACCTCGCCTACGGTTATGGTAGCCAATCGTAACACACCTCTACACAATACCCAACCAATTACCGACTACTACGGTAATATTTGGACTCCTCCTAAAATCAAAGCATAAAAGACTGTTTGTCCGAGACTGTTATTCTGTTTCTGATAAATTGTCGTATCTCTCTGATTGCTTATTTGGTATTTAACTCTTTTTTCGAGTAGGATAAACGATAACAAAAGCAATTTTAAAAGTATTATTTCTTTTATATTAAACGAGAAATGCAATATTGGTATAAAATCAAGATATACTCCTATTTATTTAAGTATATTATTTTCAAAAAAATAAAAAATAAAATCAACTATGTTAGAAGCAATAATCAAATTTAGTATCAAAAAAAAGCTCATAATAGGAATACTTACCCTTGCCCTTGTGGTATGGGGCGTGTGGAGTGCCACCCGTTTACCTATCGATGCCGTACCCGACATTACCGACAATCAGGTGCAGATTATTACTATTGCTCCTACTTTGGCGGGACAGGAGGTGGAGCAGCTTATCACTTTCCCTATCGAACAGAGTATAGCCAACACGCCTAAACTCAAAGAGACACGCAGTATATCGCGTTTCGGGCTGTCGGTGGTTACTGCCGTTTTCGAGGAGAATGTAGATATATACTTTGCCCGTCAGCTTATAGGCGAAAATCTCAAAGTGGCACAGGAGAGTATTCCCACAGGACTGGGCACACCCGAACTTGCACCTGTCAGTACAGGTTTGGGCGAGGTCTATCAGTATATTATCCGCCCTACCAAAGAGAATGAACACAAGTATTCGGCCAAAGACTTGCGTGAAATGCAGGAGTGGATAGTATCGCGTCAACTCTACGGTACGCCCGGCGTGGCAGAGGTCAATAGCTTTGGCGGTGAGCTAAAACAGTACGAGGTAGCCGTCAATCCGTATCGCCTCAAAGCAATGGGCATAAGTATCACCGATATATTCAACGCCTTGGAGCAAAACAATCAAAACACAGGTGGTGCTTATATCGACAAAAAGCCTAATGCACACTTTATTCGCGGTATAGGACTTGTAACCTCGCTCGAAGATGTAAGCAATATCTGCGTTACCAACAGGGCGGGCAAGGTGCCTGTATTCATCAAAGATGTGGCTGATGTACGCTTTGGGTCGGCGGTACGCTATGGAGCGCTCACGCACAACGGACAGGGCGAAGTAGTGGGAGGAATAGTGATGATGCTCAAAGGCGAAAACAGCAATGAAGTGGTCAAGCGAATCAAGGAGAAACTCCCGACCATCCAAAAGTCGCTCCCAGACGACATTGTAATAGAGCCATACTTAGACCGCACCGACCTTGTGAGCAGAACTATCCGTACGGTACAGACCAACCTCATCGAAGGAGCATTGATAGTGATATTCGTGCTGGTTATGTTTTTGGGTAATTTGCGTGCCGGTCTGATAGTGGCATCAGCTATTCCATTGTCGCTTCTGTTTGCCTTGGGTTGTATGAATATTTTTGGTGTCAGTGCCAACCTTATGAGCTTGGGAGCTATCGACTTTGGGCTTATAGTCGATGGAGCGGTGATAGTGGTAGAGGCTACCCTTCATCATCTGGGGCTGCGAAAAACCACTCACCGTCTCTCGCAACGAGAGATGGACGAAGAGGTCTATCTCTCGGCATCGAAGATACGCAATAGTGCCGCCTTCGGCGAAATTATCATTTTGATAGTCTATATCCCGATACTTACATTAGTAGGAGTCGAAGGCAAGATGTTTCGCCCGATGGCTCAGACCGTTGGTTTTGCCATCTTTGGAGCGTTGATATTGTCGCTTACCTACATACCTATGATGAGTGCTATATTTTTATCAAAAAATGCTATAAGAAAACAGACCATATCCGACAAGGCAATAGAGTGGCTTCAGGCAAAATATCAGCCTCTGTTGGAGTGGGCGATACGTTTTAAATATGCTATGATAGGTACTTCTATTGTAATACTTATTGGAGCAGCGTTGCTTTTCCGCTCAATGGGTGGTGAGTTTATACCGCAGTTGCAGGAGGGCGACTATGCTTTCCACTGTATATTGCCGCAAGGCAGCTCATTGAGCCAGAGTATCGAGACTTCGATGCAGGCAGCAAGGCTTATAATGGAGTTCGACGAGGTGAAAGACGTGATAGGCAAAACAGGTACTGCCGAGGTTCCCACCGACCCTATGCCTCCTGAGGCTACCGATATGATGGTAATACTGAAACCGCAAAGCGAATGGACAAGTGGCAGGAGTTATCGCGAACTTGGAGACGCCATAGAGGAGAAGTTGCACGCTATTCCGGGAGTGTTCTTTGAACGCAATCAACCTATACAGATGCGTTTCAACGAACTTATGACAGGTATCCGTCAGGATGTGGCGGTAAAGATATTCGGCGAAAATCTCGACTCTCTGGCTATCTATGCTGATAAGGTTAGTGCCGTAATATCAGAAGTGGAAGGCACGACCGCACCGCAGGTAGAGCGTGTCAGCGGACTGCCTCAAATCAATATAGAGTACGACCGTCGCCGACTTGCTAATTATGGGTTGAATATCACTGATATAAATGACGTGGTAAGTACTGCTTTTGCGGGCAAAAATGCAGGAGTGGTGTTGGAGGACGAACGTCGCTTCGACCTCGTTGTACGACTTGATACCACATATCGAAGCACTATTGAGGATGTGAGCAGTCTGCTTATACCTACACCCATAGGTTACCAGGTGCCGTTGTCACAGGTAGCAAATGTGGGTTACAAGATAGGACCGGCACAGATAAGCAGAGAAAACGGCAAACGGCGTATAGTGATAGGTTTCAACGTGTCGGGACGCGACGTGCAGAGTGTTGTAGAGGATATACAGACACGGCTCGATGATGAGATAAAACTCCCTTCGGGCTACTATTTTACATACGGCGGTCAGTTCGAAAATCTACAAGAGGCGAGCCTGAGACTAAGATTTGCCGTACCCGTATCGTTGCTTTTAATATTCTCTTTGCTATATTTTACCTTTGGTTCGCTAAAACAGGCAGCTCTTATATTTACTGCCATACCTATGAGTGCTATTGGTGGCGTTTTGGCTCTATATACGAGAGGTATGCCATTTAGTATTAGTGCAGGCGTGGGTTTTATTGCTCTTTTTGGGGTGGCGGTGCTAAATGGTATAGTGCTTATAAGTACCTTCAATCAGCTGTACAAAGAGGGTATTACAGATGTCGTACAGCGAGTAATACAAGGCACTCGGATGCGTCTCCGCCCCGTATTGATGACTGCTCTTGTGGCAAGTCTCGGCTTTATGCCTATGGCTTTGAGCATAAGTGCCGGTGCCGAGGTACAAAAGCCTTTGGCAACGGTAGTTATCGGCGGACTATTTACCGCTACCTTGCTAACATTATTTATATTACCGTTGCTCTATATTATTTTTGGTTCGCAATATAATTTCAAACATAAGATGAAAAACAAAATAGGCTACTCAGCGATAATAATAGGGTTACTGCTATTTACTCAAAATATAAATGCCCAAGAGCAAGCTGCACGGAGGATAACACTTGACGAGGCTATATCAATAGCAATAGAGAACAACTATGGGCTAAAGGCTGCCGACTACAACCTTAAAGCAGCCAAAGCACTCTCGGCAACCACTATCGAACTACCCAAACTCGACCTCGACGTTCAGTACGGACAATATTCGGGTATCAACAAAGACAATTCGTTTTCTATAAAACAAACCATACCTTTTCCTACTCTTTTCTTTGCCCGAAAACAACTTGCCTCATCGAATGTCAAAGCTACGGTGTTGCAGCGTGAGCTTAGTGAGTTGGAATTGAAAAATATGGTACGAACCTATTATTATCAAGTATTGTTTTATTATAATAATAAAATAGAACTCCAACACCTCGACAGCCTCTACACCGACTTTCTTCGTGTGGCTAAAACCCGCTACCAAACGGGCGATATACGTAAGATAGACATAAGTACAGCCGAAGCAAAACATGGCGAAATAGCCCTAATGGTAAAGCAAAACGAGCAGTATCTTGCCGATGCTTATCAACTTTTGTATGCGATACTCAACAGTAGCGAACCTTTAGATGTGGCAACCAATGTCAGATACGAACCTATAGTCGATGCTAAAATTCTTTCCTTGTCGTCGATTTTAGAACATCCGTCGGTGAACTTGCTATATCATCAGGCAGAGATTGCCGCTCGCAATAAGTGTGTAGAAGCACATCAGGCTCTGCCCGATATTACCATTGGGTACACCAACCAGTCGCTTATCGGAGTGCATAATATCAATGGAGTGGAGCAGGAGGTCGGCTCACGCTATCGCTTTCAGTACATCAGTCTCGGTGTGTCTATACCGCTAACGTTTTGGGCAACCAGCAGAAAACTCCGTGCATTGGAGCATCAAAAGCAGTCGGCTCTCAACAACGCCCATCAACAATTGGCAAAAATGGAGGCAGAGGCAAACAGTACACTAGGACAGTATCAGAGAGCTATGGAGCGTTATCAATATTATACCGAACAAGCTCTGCCCAATGCCAAGGAGATGATAGACAACGCCCAATTAGGCTACAAAACAGGCGAAATAGGTTATCTCGAATATCTATACGCCTTGCAAACAGCCACCGATATTCGTCTAAGCTACCTACAAGTGATACACGAGGCGAACCAATTGGCAATAGCCTGTTATTCTTTTATAAACAAATAATTTATTAATCAAAAAAAATAGATAAAACAAATGATACAGAATAAAAAAAGATTTTTAGGTAACATTGCCATTATTGCCTTTGCCACAATAATGTTTGCCTGCGGCAACAACGGCAAGGCTAAATTGACACAAGGCGAGGAGGCAACCCACGAGGAGAGCCACATTGCCACCCTTACAGACGAACAGATACGTACAGTAGGTATCGAGGTCGGAAAGATCGAGATGAGGTCGATGAACGCCTCTATCAGAGCCAGCGGTACACTCCGAGTGCCAAACAACTACAAAGCTGATATTACCACGCTATACGGTGGTGTTGTTACCTCACTCACAGTACATATCAACGACAATGTGCGTAAGGGGCAGACAGTTGCCCTTATAGCCAATCCGCAGTTTATACAGCTTCAAGAGGAGTATATAACGTTGGAAAGTAAGATTACCTTTGCCCAACAGGAGCTGCAACGACAGCAACAGCTCACGGAGGGTAATGCAGGCACAGGTCGCAATCTTCAGAGTGCCACTGCCGAACTTAATTCACTTCGCACTCGTCGACAGTCGATTCAGAAGCAGTTGCAGATAATGGGTATCGATCCGTCGAGCGTATCGGATGGCAATATTCGTGAGGCGTTGCCGTTGAGAAGTCCTATCGGCGGTACGGTAAGCCAAATATTTGCCAAAATAGGTAGCTATGTCGATGTAGCGATTCCTGTAATGGAGGTAGTCGATAACGGTGCTTTGCACCTCGACCTCGAAGTATTCGAACAGGATTTGCCAAAGGTAAAGGTGGGACAAAGCATCGAATTTACCCTTACCAACAACCCAACAACACATTACAAGGGTAAAGTGTTTAGTATTGGGGCATCGTTCGAGAACGAGAGTAAAACTATTTCGCTACACTGCGAGGTATTCGGCGACAAGAGTGGGCTTATCGACGGAATGAATATAACAGGTACTATCGGGTTAGACAATGTCGTTCTACAAGCCGTTCCCAACGAGGCTGTAGTGGAATCGGAGGGCAAATATTATGTCTTTGTAGAGCTTTCGTCCTGTGAGGATAGCGACGACAGCCATAAGCACGATATGCGGTTTGAGCGTATAGAGGTATATCGCGGAGCTGCCAATATGGGCTATGTCGCCGTTACCGCTGTCAAACCCTTACCCCAAGATGCCCGAATAGCAACCAAAGGAGCGTTTTTTATCAACGCCACTCTGGTAGATGGTAATGGACACTCTCATTAGAATTTAGGGGAAAAAACAATAATTTGGGGCGACTTGCAAAACTGTATAAACTTGCATTCGCCCCTCAATTTTTACATTAACTTTTTAAACACGCTTTTCGGGTTTACCTTTTGGTCGATGATACCGTGCAGGTCCGCAATAGGTACACGGCTCTGCTCCATTGTGTCGCGGTGGCGTATGGTAACTGTCCGGTCTTCGAGTGTTTGGTGGTCGATAGTGATACAGAATGGTGTACCAATGGCATCCTGACGTCGATAACGTTTGCCTATGCTGTCTTTTTCGTCGTAGATGGTCTTGAAGTCGAATTTAAGCAGGTGCATCACCTCTTTTGCCTTTTCGGGCAGTCCGTCTTTTTTGAGTAACGGCAATATTGCTACCTTGTTAGGAGCCAATATAGGAGGTAGGTGCAGCACTACACGAGAATCGCCTCCTTCGAGGGGTTGTTCCTCGTAGCTTGCAGCCATTATCGAGAGAAACATTCTATCGACACCTATTGAGGTCTCAACGACGTAAGGAACATAGCTCTCGTTTAGTTCGGGGTCGAAATATTTGATGTTTTTACCCGAATGCTGTTCGTGTTGTGAAAGGTCAAAGTCGGTACGGCTGTGAATACCCTCCACCTCCTTGAATCCGAAAGGCATCTCGAACTCTATATCGGTGGCGGCGTTGGCGTAGTGTGCCAGTTTGTCGTGGTCGTGAAAACGATATTTGTGGTCACCCAAGCCAAGCGCCTTGTGCCACTTCATACGGAACTCTTTCCAATATTCGAACCACTGCATTTCCTCTCCCGGACGCACAAAAAACTGCATCTCCATCTGCTCGAACTCACGCATACGGAAGATAAACTGACGTGCTACTATTTCGTTACGGAATGCTTTGCCTATCTGAGCAATACCGAATGGTATTTTCATTCTACCTGTCTTCTGTACATTTAGAAAATTAACAAAAATACCTTGTGCTGTCTCGGGGCGAAGGTAAATTTTGGTAGCACCATCGGCAACAGAACCTATCTCTGTTGAGAACATAAGATTAAATTGACGAACATCAGTCCAGTTTTTGGTACCGCTAATGGGGCATACCACCTCGTAGTCGATGATTATTCGCTTTAGCTCTTCGAGGTTGTTGTTGTTCATAGCAGAGGCAAAACGTTCGTGCAGAGCATCACGCTTTTGGGCGTATTCCACTACTCGCGGGTTGGTTTTGATGTACAGTTCGCGGTCGAAACTCTCGCCGAAACGTTTGGAGGCTTTGTCCACCTCTTTGGCTATCTTCTCATCGAACTTAGCCATTGCCTCTTCGATAAGCACATCGGCACGATAGCGTTTTTTGCTGTCGCGATTGTCGATAAGTGGGTCGTTGAACGCATCTACATGTCCCGATGCTTTCCATGTGTTAGGGTGCATAAAGATAGCGGAATCGATACCTGCCACGTTGTCGTGTAACATAGTCATAGCTCCCCACCAGTAACTTTTGATATTGTTTTTCAGTTCTACGCCGTTCTGCCCATAGTCATAGACGGCGGCAAGTCCGTCGTAAATTTCGCTTGAAGGGAATACAAAGCCATATTCTTTGCAGTGAGCAATAAGTTTTTTGAAAATTTCTTCCTGTGAAGCCATTATCTATTCTTTATGTTTTATAAGTTGATTATTATCAGTAATTTATTTTTTTTAATGTTTGTTGTAAAGATTGATTGCACATCCAGTAGATGAATTTGGATATGGTATTTGTAGTATTTTACAGAGAGTAGGAGCAATGTCTGTTACAAAATATTGTTGTTCGATAGTTGATTTTTCCATATTAAGACCATAAAAAAAGACAGGAGTCTGCTGTAAAGCCGTAGATGCTATCTGACTTTCGTTACCGTCGATGTCAATATCGCTCCAACCGGCATTCAAGATAACTATAACATCGCCGCTACGACCTCTAAACAAGCTATTTTTGAGTCTTACATTAATGTCAGCAATATCGCCATTAGCTTTTTTCAAATCGTCGTAGGCAGCTACAAAACCAACTCCTTGAATATCTGCCAAAAATCGTATTACTTCAGATTTAAACTTTTCTCTATCAATGTTCTTTTTATCTATTTCTGCATTATTGAAAAAAATATTACCATCGGCATAATTCAAAATCCAGCGTGTTTGTCCGTATTTAGCCATCAAGAAACTATTGAGCAGAGCTACCACTTTTTTTCCGTCAAATTTGCCTACTGTCAAATTGTTGTCCGTCAATGTCTTTTGAGAAAAAGGCTCGGTTTGTGTACCGGTAAGCACTATCAAAGTATTGCTCATTTTTATCTTTTCGTTAATAATACGAAAAAGCATTTTCAAATCGTCGTCGAGACTCAAATATAAATCTTCTTTCTCCGCAGAATTTAACTCTGCAGTATTATTAAAAAAAGTATTTACATTAAAATTGAGGCAAAGTATATCGGTAGCACTATCTTGCCCTAAATCTTCCTGTAAGATCGCTTTCTCTGCCAACTCACCAACTATAGAATTGGCATACGCCGTGTATATAAAGTTTGCAAACATGTCTTTGTTTTTGGAAGGCACATAAAAGTTGCCGTTTAGTTCGTAGAAAGGTTTGTAAATATATGTATAAAGCGAATACATAGGTACCCAATTGCTATGAAGGTAGTTATTCATAATGCCCGATTCGTTAAAATCGGTAGCCCAGATAGGAATTTTTTTATAAAAATCGGTCGAAGAGATATTAACCTCTTTGTCGAGCCATACTACTCCGTCGGCATTGTGTCCACCCATTACTATTGCCTTCTCTGGAGTAAGAGCTATAGAAAACACTTTTGATCTTGGGTTTGATATTTTGAGATTGTCGGTAAAAGTGGTGGTTACAAGATTTTTGGGTGACCTGCCTACCGAGGAGTAAATACCATTATATTTGGTGTCGTCAACGATGGATATAAAATTATTGTTCTGATTAGAAAAGATACGATTGCTTACTATACCGTTATTAGACGGGGTAGTAGCGGTACAGATAGATGCCAAGTCGGAAACATTGTTTTTGGCAATATAGTTGAAAAATACATTTGGTACATACACACCATTATTGATGATTTGTTTGAACCCACTTTCGCCAAATCTGTTATACAGTATCGACAAATGTTCGTTTTTGAGCCCGTCCACAGTGATAAAAACCACTAATCTTGGCTTGTTGTTATAAACTTGAGCAAATACAGAAAACGAACTTAATAAAAAGATAAATAAAAGGAATTTTCTCATAAAATTATTAAATAGTCTTGTCTCTCTTATTGATGTTTTGCTGATAAAACAGTAGCGAACGTACCAACATCATAGCCATAAGGGCCAAAAACGAAGCGTGCATAATCTGAAACCTCGTTACAAATACGATTATAGCCAAAAGTGTAGCAAAAGCATTAACAATAGCAAAATAAGATAGAGGTTTTCTCCATTTTTTATTAAGTAACAAAAATGCAAATATAAGTTGTAGTGGATTTAACCACAGTAAGTTATAGTTGTAGTGTACAAGTGGATGTGTCGAAAGAAACATAAGATAAAATACCACAGAACCCATTATACCGCATATCAAAAATAGAACAAAATCGAGCCAAGCCGGATATTTTTCTTTTCTCCACCACCAAAATGATATGAATACCACTATTATAAGTAGTAGAGAACATACAATAGTCGGACGAAAAATGGAGTTTTCCGAAGGTATTTTAATAGGGTATTCTGTGAGGGTATTAGTCTGTAATACAAGAGGTTTATTTATGGTGTCTTTAACCAAAGCGGTTGCCGCCATAATATCCATAGTGTATTTTGGGAAAGCAATAAGACTTTCGGTAGTGATAGGCGAATCGGCTTCTTGTCCTATTACAACATCAATAGCAAACCGTTGCCAATTGTCTCTGCCCAGAAACTCTTCAAAAACTCCTCTGTACGATTTATTTTTATTCGGATAGGTGATAACCATTGTTTGCCCCGATTGGTCTAATATCCGTTTGATAATATAATAATCGCGTGTGGCACAATTGTCATATACAAAATTGTAGCGATACACTCTATTTTCGGGACGATAATTCTCTTCCAAAGCATCGAACAGAGCTTGTTTTTCTTCTTGTGAAAGACTTAAGATCTGTTCATAAACAGTCGATTGACGAGTAATATAAGACGACATAAAGTATTCCATTGGGTAAACATCGAGCATATAATCTGTATGTCCTTTAATGAATTTTGGTATGAAATATGGTGTCGAAAAATCGAAAATCCCATAATTATATGCGTTGTCGATATTATTTTTTTCGTCGCACACTCTGATGGCACTATGCCAAAACCTTGCATAAATAGCTTCGGCTGGCTCACAGGTAAGCAGACTTATGTACGAAGAATCGGATAGTTGAATATTAGCCTTGGCAGATATAGAACACAGTACAAAAGACAAAATGAGTATCTTTTTCATCTTAGTCAACCACAAAAAAATAATTTATTATTAAAATAACCGTCTGTGTATTATTGAAGAAACAGAATCATTCCCTCTTCGGCAGCCACGCCATAAGGCATATTGTTCATTTTATAAAGTGCCTTTAAAGTAATACCAAACTGTTGAGATATAGAGTGCATCGAATCTCCGTCTTTTACCGAATAGCTGCGGTATCTACTGTCGGCTTTATTGCGTTTTTTTGAAGTATAAACGAATGTTCCCGCTTTCAAAACACCGTCTTTATACATATCGTTGTAATAAAGAAATGTCTTTATGTTGGTTTTGTTCAGCGAGTTGGCAACTCTTTGTAATGTAGCGTCTTTTTTGAGTTTATAGCACTTTTTGCCATTGTTGGTCGTAGTCACAAGCAAGTCGTTGATATCTACACTATAGTTGTTGTTGTCTTCGGTAATATTTACAGAATTACTATTGTTATCTGTATTGTCTGTTGTTTGATTATCAGAGCTGTAATTGTCATAAACCAAATTGTCGAGTTTATAATCTTCGATGATTTTTATCAACTTATTGGCATAATTTGGGTCTGTGGCATATCCGAGACGTTTTAGTTCGTTTGCCCATGCTTTATAATCTTTAATAGGTATTGCGTATAATGAAGAGTATCGGTCGCGTTTCAAAAAAAGAGAGTGGTCTTCGTACGAATCTATAACTTCACTGTACGAACGGAAACAATCTTGAATATTGTCGTCGTTTTTGTGAATAGTTTTTCCTGTCCAGTTGTTACCGCATTTTATCCCGAAATGATTTTTGCCTTTCACAGCGAGCATACTTTGTCCTGCATTCGATTCTATAATAGCTTGTGCCATAGTAATAGAGGCAGGTATGCCATGTCTGTATTGTTCTTTTATTGCCAACGATTTATACTTTTCAATATAATCCAAATAACTTTGATTTTGTCTTTGAGAAAATACATTAATCGCAAAAAACACAAATACCACCGAAATAATTAATCTATTCATATCAATCTGTTTAACTATTAAATTTAAAATTAGAGTGCAAAGATAATAAATTTTAAATGAAAACCACCCCCCATAATCTTAAAAACTATGTAATTTCAAATATAAAATGCAACGCATAGATTAAAAAAAACACCATTTCGCTGTGAAATAGCAATGGCATTACACAAATGTAACAAACTATTGTAACCTTATAGTATCGAAACTAAGGGTAAGTCCGTCTATCAGCATTATCTTATCCGTCAATGTGGGAATACCCAATATCAATTTTATGACTTCTAAGGCTTGAATAGTGCCTACTATTCCTGCGAAAGCTCCGATTATTCCGTTAGATTGCACAAAATTTCCTATATCAACCTCATCAAAAGGATATATATCCGAATATGAAACACCTCCTCTGTAATTGAAAATTGCAACCTTGCCTTTAAACTCGCACAAACTACCGTAAACAAAAGGAATACCTAACTTTTGTGTATATTTATCAATGATATACCTTGTCAACAAATTGTCAGAGCAATCCACAACAATATCATATTCTTTAAAAATATCAAAAGCATTATCATCTGTTAGTCTGAACGGATATATCAAAGCTTTGCAGTCGGGATTCAACTTCTCTGCATACTCTTTGGCACACTCTACTTTCGATTTGCCTATCTGCATATAGTTGTACAAGACTTGTCTATGCAAATTGTGTATGGCAACCGTATCATTGTCCATGATACCAATATTACCGACTCCTACGGCAACTATGTATTGAATAAGCGGCGACCCCAAACCACCGGCACCTACCACCAATACTTTGGCATTACATATCTTGTATTGCCCATCTGCACCTACCATATCAAGTATTGTCTGTCTATGATATATTTCGGATAAATCATTTTTAGCCATTACATCCATACGTCCCAATCTTTCCAAACAGCTTCATATCCTCTTGATTTGAGCGAAACGACAAACTCTTCGGGTGTTCGACAATCGTTAATTTCAAACTGTTCCAATCTCGCTGACGTATTGGCATAGCCCCCCGGCTCTGTACTCGACCCTGCACTCATAGAGGTAATACCCAAAGGGAAAACATTATCACGAAATTCGCTACTTTCGCGTGTAGATAAAGAAATTTCCACATCTTTGTCCAAAAGTCTATAAGCACAAATAAGTTGCACCAGATTTTTGTCAGACACGGGAGAATTCGGTTTATATCCACCCACCACCGGTCTCAAACGAGGAAGCGAAATGGAATATCTTGTCTTCCAATATTTTTTTTCCAAATATTTGAGATGTACTGCCGTAAAAAAAGCATCTGTACGCCAATCTTCAAGCCCCAAAAGAGCACCAATGCCGATTTTGTGAATCCCTGCTTCGCCTATTCTGTCAGGTGTTTCGAGGCGATAACGAAAATCCCTTTTTTTCCCTGCTATATGGTATGTGGCGTAATTTTTTTCGTTGTATGTCTCTTGGTAAATACAAACATAATCGAGTTTTTCGTCTTTTAGCATCGCATATTCGTATGTATCAAGAGGTTGTACCTCCAAAGCTATTTGCGAGAAATCTTTTTTTATGAAATTAATAACCTTTCTATAATAATCGGCGTTTGATTTGTTTGGAGCTTCTCCCGAAACTAACAAGATATGCTTGTATCCTAACCGTT
Source organism: Porphyromonadaceae bacterium COT-184 OH4590 (assembly GCA_000768855.1). GTDB lineage: Bacteria > Bacteroidota > Bacteroidia > Bacteroidales > Paludibacteraceae > F0058. The sequence goes on from JRAN01000069.1 coordinate 44,085, forward strand.
TGATAACTTTTATCTCTTGTTCTATTTCTTCGAGAGACAATATTTTGCGTTCTATTTTATTCCTGTTACTGAAACCGCAATATATACAAGCATTATTACAGTAGTTTGACAAATACAGAGGTATATATAGTTGAATAACATTGCCAAACCGCTCTATTGTCAATTGTTTGGCTTCCTGTGCCATATCTTCAATAAACTTTTCTGCGGACGGCGACAGCAAAGCTTTGAAATCCTCCAAATCACGTTTCGGTTTATCGAGAGCCATACGGACATCTTCGGTCGTTTTGGAATATATTTCGTTGGTGATATTATCCCATTTATATTTTTGTATATGGTCGTAAAAAGTCATAATAATGATAACAAACAAATATTCAATCCCAAAAAGAGGTTAGTGGTGAACTTGCATAGGCTTGTTTGGATGTTTTGCCGAGTTTTGCTTCGAATGCCATTCGTCCGGCTATTACAGCCAATTTAAAGGCTTCTGCCATCTCCACAGGATTTTTTGCAACGGCAATGGCGGTATTTACCAATACCGCATCGGCTCCCATCTCCATAGCCAAAGCTGCATCGGATGGTGCTCCTATTCCCGCATCTATTACAACGGGCAGATTGCTTTGGTCTATTATTATTTCGAGCATATCTCTGGTTTTCAATCCGCGATTGCTACCGATGGGCGAACCCAAAGGCATTACAGCCGCTGCTCCTGTGTCTTCCAACAACTTGCACAAAACAGGGTCGGCTTGAATATATGGCAAAACCACAAAGCCCTGTTTTGCGAGTTCTTCGGTGGCTTTGAGCGTCTCTATCGGGTCGGGCAAGAGATATTTAGGATCGGGGTGTATCTCAAGTTTTATCCAGTTGGTATGCAACGCTTCGCGTGCAAGTTGAGCGGCAAATACCGCCTCTTTGGCATCACGTACTCCCGATGTGTTGGGTAGCAGGTGGATACGTTCGTGGTAAAGATGTGTGAGGATATCGTCATCGGCATTATCAAGTTCTACGCGTTTGAGGGCTACCGTTACAAGTTCCGATTCTGAGGCAAGTATCGCTTCACGCATCGCGTCGTTCGACGAAAATTTACCTGTGCCTGTAAATAGGCGAGAAGAGAAAATTTTATCTGCTATTTTCAATTTTTGCATTGTTCTATATTTTTATAAATAGTTTGTATGTAATGGTTTATGTCGCTGCTGTTTATTATTGCTCCCGACATAGCTACGCCGTGTATGCCACAAGCAATTATCTGAGACACGTGGTTTACTTCAATACCGCCAATGGCGTAAGATGGTAGATCTATATTTTTGATTTTCATTTGTTTAACAACGTTGGCTAATCCATCGATACCGAGTATTGGGCTTAGTTTTTTCTTAGTTGTGGTATGGCGAAATGGTCCCACTCCAATATAATCGGCTCCGTTGCGGTAAGCCTCTGCCACATCGTCGAAGGTGTTGCAGGTGGCACCGATTATTTTGTTTTCGCCCAAAATCTCTCTTGCACGCTCTATCGTTGTGTCCTCTTTGCCGAGATGAACGCCGTCTGCACCTACCTGCATACATATATCGACGTTGTCGTTAATAATCAATAAAGTATTATATCTTCTACATATTTGAATAGCTATTCGGGCTTGTCGAAAAAACTCTTTATCGTCCGTATCCTTCATACGTAGTTGTACCAGTTTTATACCTGCCTTGCAGGCAAGTTCCACTTGTTGTGCAATTGATATGCTATCCGAATAGTGGGTCAAAAACATTAATTTTATATCCTTTGTTATCATAGGTATATTTGTATGATATTCACTATTAAAAAACAACAATCCTTTATTCTCATTTATCTTACGTGCAACATAAATTTGCCCAAACCTTATTGCTTCAGAGATAGATAACCCTTTTGCCATATACGAAGCAATCGCAGTAGAGAGCATACAGCCCGTACCATGCTTTTTTTCATCAGACCTCAATACGGTAAAACTCTCAATATCGTTACCCGAAAACAAGATGTCTGTCGATACAGTGTCGTATTCTGAACAATGACCGCCTTTGAGAAGAATATTTACTTCATATTTTTTAGATAAATATGATAAATGCTCTTTGCTTATATCTTTGTTAAACAGCGAAATAGCTTCGTCATAATTGGGTGTAATGAGATATACTTTGTTTAATATTGCTTCCAATAAAGCTCTCTTTGTATTGTCGTGAAAAACAAACCCTGAGGAACTACTTAAGATAGTATCCCAACAGATTTTTGCATAGGGTATCTTTTGGTTTATATAACAACAAATTTCATAAAGTACTTCAAAAGACTCTACTATACCTATTTTTATAAAATAGACATCGTTTTGTGAGGCAATAGCATCAATCTGCCGTTTAATCAAATCAATATCAATCCATTGTACATTATAAAACTCATATTGATTTTGTACCGTATTAGCCGTATTTACCCCCAAAGCATATACGCCAATGTCGTTTGCCGTTCTAACATCGGCACTTACACCTGCACCCGACGAGGGGTCAAATCCTGCTATGCTAAGTATCCGTGGGGTATTGATATTTCGCCAATTACGTATCACATCGGCATATTGTGGTACATCACTCTTGCCCCAAAGACCGCCCAATAGAGCTACACCCGAAAACCCCAAATCGAAAGCTCTATAAAGATTATCTTCACATACTCCCCCCAAAGCTAAGATGGGTTTGTGCAATTCGGATAACTTCTCACGTAAATACTTTTCGTCAAAAGCCTTTGTGTAGCCCTCTTTGGAAATACTGTCAAAAATCGGACTCAAAAAACATTCCGATACTCTTGGGTGCAATTGCTTCACCTCTTGAATACTATGACACGATACCGAAATAAATCCATATCTATCAAACTCATTAAACGATTTATAAAGAGTTGAATTCAGATGAATACCTCTAAGACCGTACTTTTCGACCAACTCGAAACAGTCGTGTATCACTATCCTACCTCTGTATTTAGGTTCTATCCGTTCAATAAAATCTGCGTAATTATAGGCAGTATAATTGGGTTTACGCAAGTGTAGCTGCCTCAATCCATTATCAAACAGTAAATTGCAGATGACAGTCTCATCGCAAAAATCATTAGGAAGAGTGATTACAACTATTTTTTTAGGCATAAATCATAAATTATATAAAATAATCAACTGATTGTATCTTTTATTATTTTATATCTTTGTGTGTTTTCACCACAAGATTTGCAAAATATAGACTAAAGCAATAAGTGCAACAAATTGGGGCAAAGATAATAAAAAGTGTTTGAAGTGTTTTTTCTTTATGAAAAATTTATTTAATCGTTATTTACTATCTTTACTGCCACATTTCAACTCCTTGCGAAACTTCTGATTGGCACGCATAGAACAGAAGTGTTCACCACACATAGAACAGTAATGAGCCTCTTTGTGTCCTTCGTCTGGCAGGGTCTTATCGTGGAAACTCAATGCTTTTTCGGCATCCAATGCCAAACGGAACTGGTCTCGCCAACGAAACTCGAAACGCGCCTTACTCATAGCGTAATCTCTATATGATGCCGAGGGGTGTCCTTTTGCCAAATCTGCAGCATGAGCTGCAAGTTTGTATGTTATTACCCCTTCTCTTACATCATTTTTGTCGGGCAATCCTAAATGTTCTTTCGGCGTAACATAGCATAACATCGAGGTGCCAAACCATCCAATCATTGCTGCTCCGATAGCTGATGTAATATGGTCGTATCCCGGTGCTATATCACAAACCAGCGGACCTAAAGTATAAAAAGGTGCTTCGTGGCAATATTTTAGCTGCATATCCATATTCTCTTTTATCTTGTGCATAGGTACGTGTCCCGGCCCTTCTATTATTACCTGTACATCGTGCTTCCAAGCCACTTGTGTTAGTTCGCCCAAGGTCTTGAGTTCGGCAAACTGTGCCTCATCGTTTGCATCGGCAATAGAGCCAGGACGCAACCCGTCGCCCAGCGACACAGCCACATCATAGCGGGCAAGTATTTGACAAATCTCCTCAAAATGTTCGTAAATAAAGCTCTCTCGCTTATGTGTGGTACACCAATTGGCAATGATAGAGCCTCCACGTGATACTATCCCTGTTACTCTGTTTATGGTCAAGGGTATATGATGCCAGCGGAGTCCGGCGTGGATAGTGAAGTAATCGACACCCTGCTCGGCTTGCTCTATGAGCGTATCTTTATAAATTTCCCAAGTTAAATCCTCAACCTTTCCATTAACTTTTTCCAGAGCCTGATACAAAGGGACAGTTCCCACAGGCACAGGCGAGTTTCTGATTATCCATTCGCGAGTTTCGTGAATATTAGCCCCGGTAGATAAATCCATAATGGTATCGGCTCCCCAACGGAATGCCCATACAGCCTTCTCTACTTCCTCCGCTATTGATGACGACACGGGCGAGTTGCCGATATTAGCATTTATCTTTACCAAGAAATTACGTCCGATAATCATCGGTTCGCTTTCGGGGTGGTTGATATTGGCAGGCAAAATAGCCCTGCCCTCGGCTATCTCCTTACGAACAAATTCGGGTGTGATAATCGACGGAATGTTAGCACCCATCGAGTCGCCCTTCTCTTTGGGATAGTTTTCTTTAATTTGGTCGATAAGCTGATTTTCGCGAATAGCCACATACTCCATTTCGGGTGTGATAATCCCCTTACGAGCATAATGCAATTGACTTACCGATTTCGATTTTGCTACTCTGGGAGCGGTATTTACATGTTCGAAACGTAGGTGGTCGAGCTTTTTGTCGGCATACCTTTTATTGCCATATTCAGACGATAATTTTTCAAGGACAACAGTATCATTGCGTTCCTCTATCCACTTTTCGCGTATTTTGGGCAAACCCTTGTAAATATCCACTTTATGGTTTGGGTCGGTATATACCCCCGACGTGTCGTAAACGGCAACAGGGGGATTCTCCTCCGCCTTACCCTCCTCGTTTATTGTGTTCGATAGTTTTATTTGTCGCATAGGTACGCGAATATCCTTACGGCTGCCCTCGATATAAATTTTTTCCGACCCATAGATGGCACCGGTTGTAATGTTGATTGATTTCATACTGTAATATACCTTTTATTCAACCTCCTTGTGTTGCTTTTATTAATAAAATTTTTGAATTATCGCTTAGAGTAAATTCCGCCCAATGGCTACGGCTTATCACAACATTATTGACAGCAATGGCAGTATTTGCAGTATCTATCCGTTCGTCTGTCAAGAGTTGTACTAAGGTAATACCTTCGGCGACGGCAATTGCTTTTCCGTTTAATACAACAGTCATAAAAAATATTTGAATTTAAAATCGGGAGGCTATCCAAAAGGAAAGAAATCTACAACTCTAATTTCTACGGCGGCATTATCCGCATCAGATTCGAGGGTATAATCTCAGCCCATCTGTATGAGCACCCCTTATTGTTATAATTTTTTGCAAAGGTAATAATAAAATCGTAAAAATCGTATTTGTGTAAAAAAATATTGCTGTCCGATAAAAATTTTGGATTTGGAAAAAAAGTATTGTTATCCGATATATTATCAATGATACCAAAGCTCCAATCGTGTTTTTGAGAGGGTATATTGGGGCAGACAGCTCCAAAAAAGCCAAACTGCTTTTATAATATAAGCCAAGCCCTCTATTAAAAAAGAGGGTGTTTTATATTGTATTACAAAAATTTACTTATATAAAAAATTTTTGTCGGACAGCAATATAAAAAAACTACCTAAAGAGTATCACTCTAAAAGTAGTTTTTATTTTTGTTTTTTGAGCTTTATACTGCACTATTTTCTGTTTTTTTTAATGTGTGCGATACTGTTTTTTTTCCTATTTCCAGCCCTGTTTTGTCTTCTTTAAGTTCGAGTGTAACTTTTTGATTTTCTTTGATTTTGCCTAACAAAATTCCTTCTGATATAGTATCTTCGATATGATTTTGAATAGCGCGTTTCAGCGGACGAGCTCCATACTGTACATCATAACCTTTCTCGAACAGGAAATTTTTGGCATCTTCGGTAAGCGATAATTCGATTCCTAACGAATTCAAGCGTTTTTTTAGAATATTCAGTTCTACGTCAATGATTTTATAGAGCGACTCTCTGTTAAGTTGGTCGAACATAACTACTTCGTCTATTCTATTTAGAAATTCTGGCGAAAAGGTTCTTGTCAAAGCCTTTTTTATAACCGAACTTGCATATTCATTGTCCTGATTTTGATTAGGTATAGAGAAGCCCACCCCTTTGCCGAAATCTTTCAATTGGCGAGTACCCACATTGGAGGTCATCACTATTATAGTGTTCTTAAAATCTATTATTCGTCCCAAACTGTCGGTAAGCCTTCCTTCATCCATTACTTGCAACAAAATATTGAATACATCTTGATGAGCTTTTTCTATTTCGTCCAAAAGTACTATGGAATAAGGCTTGCGACGTACCTTCTCAGTAAGCTGTCCGCCCTCTTCGTAGCCCACATACCCCGGAGGAGCTCCTATAAGACGAGAAACACTGTATTTCTCCATGAATTCGCTCATATCTACTCGTATTACCGCATCTTCATTGCCAAACACAGCTTCAGCCAATTTTTTTACCAACAGAGTTTTGCCCACACCGGTAGGACCAAGAAATATAAATGACCCAATAGGACGATTGGGGTCTTTGAGTCCCACAGAATTACGCCTGATAGCCTTTACAACAGTCTCTATAGCCTTATTTTGTCCTATTACTTTGCCTGCAAGCTCGTCGCCCATACGTATAAGTCTTTCGTTGTCAGACTCTTCAAGTCGTTTGATAGGCACACCACTCATCATTGATATAGTCTCCGATACGTCGTCGATAGTTATATGTATGCGATTTTTGTCCTCCTCTTTTTGAAATTCGCGTTGCAGTCGGTCAATCTCTTTGGATAACTCTACTATTTTGTCTCTTATATTTGCCGCTTCTTCAAAGTTTTGTAATCTGGCAGCATCATTTTTTTGACTTTCGAGAGCAAGCACCTCTTTTTCAAGATTTTCGACATTCTGTGGTGCTTTCATATTTTTTATTCTTATTCTCGAACCAACCTCGTCGAGAGCATCTATTGCCTTATCTGGGAAACATCTGTCGGATATATATCGTCCTGTAAGTTTTACACATGCCTCTATTGCATCGTCGTCATAAATAACCTGATGATGGTCTTCATAACGATTTTTTATGTTTTTCAGAATAGTTATAGTCTCCTCTTCGGAGGTAGGCTCCACTATAATTTTTTGGAATCTGCGTTCCAAAGCACCGTCTTTTTCGATGCTTTCGCGATACTCTTTTAGTGTGGTAGCTCCTATACATTGGAGTTCACCACGCGATAGTGCAGGTTTGAGTATGTTTGCCGCATCCAGAGACCCCGAAGCACTACCTGCCCCTACAATAGTATGTATCTCATCTATAAATAGTATAATATTGGGGTTACGTTCTATCTCGTTCATAATAGATTGAATACGCTCTTCGAACTGTCCTCTGTATTTGGTACCGGCTACTATAGAAGCCATATCCAATGCTATAACACGCTTGTCAAACAATATCCGTGATACTTTGCGTTGATGTATCCTGATAGCCAATCCTTCTACAATGGCAGTTTTACCTACTCCCGGTTCTCCTATTAATACAGGATTGTTTTTCTTTCTACGCGAAAGTATTTGCACTAAACGCTCTACTTCTACTTCTCTGCCTACTATGGGGTCGAGTTTGTCCTCTGCTGCATATCGTGTAAGGTCTTTGCCAAAATTGTCGAGAGCAGGAGTGTCAGAGTTTGACTTTTTGTCAGTTTTCTTTCTTATTTTAGGGCTATTGTTTTGAGGTTTGTCGTCGTCGTCCTCGTCTTCTTCAAAATCAAACTTAGATTTTGTGGGCGAACTCTCTTTCTCTATAATATGCTCCTTAACAGCATTGTAGTCGATGTTTTGTTCTTTTAAGCTGTTGTATGCCAAAGAGTTACCGTCTTTCAAGATAGCAAGTAACAGATGTTCGGTATCTACTGCTTTTTGTTGTTGATTACGAGCTTCGAGTGTAGCTATTCGTAGTATATTTTCTGTACTTTCTTGTAATAGTATAGACGAAATATACTTTTCGGGAAAATTAGTTAGATTATCCTCTATATTTTGCTTGGCTTTGGTAATATCGAAGTTCATTTTTTTCAATATCTTCATAGCATTGCAGTTTTCGATTCTAAACATCGAAAGCATAAAATGTTCGGGAGATATATGTTTGTGTTTCAGGCGTTCTGCCTCCTCCCAACTGTATTGTAATAAGGTTTTTAACTGTTCAGAATGATTTGTCATATAAAATTATTTCCTTTTTTAGTATTTTGTTATGATGAATCGACCAATAAAATTGTAAATTCATCTAAACTTCAAAGTTATGTAATATCTGTCTTGCAAATAAAGTGCCACGCTTTTTTGTTGTTGCAAATACGACATTTTGACATATTTTTTTGACAAAAGTTACTAATTAGCAATCAATAAAAATGATTTTTGTAATATTATTGACTGTTAATGTTTAGGCAATTATTTGATTTCATTCTACTGCTATCCAACAAAATTATTCCTTTTAAGCATTGCTTAATTAAGCTGTGCCAAAAAAGCAAAATTAAGCAACAGGACTAAATCTCCAAAAGAAGACAGCCCTGCTTTTGTTTAATGTTTTTGGTTCTCTTGTTTTGCCTAACTTCCAGAACTAAATTCTTGTCTTCCGCTTCAGTTCAAAGTCTCTACCGAGGTAGTTTGTGCGGACCGTTTCGTTTTCGGCTAACTGTTCGGGTGTGCCTTGAAACAATATTTTTCCCTCAAACAGCAGATAGGCTCTATCGGTAATAGCCAAAGTTTCATCGACGTTGTGGTCGGTAATGAGTATGCCTATGTTCTTATTTTTTAGATTCCACACTATATCCTGAATATCCTGTACTGCTATCGGGTCAACACCTGCAAAAGGTTCGTCGAGCATAATAAAATCGGGCTCTATGGCAAGGCAACGAGCTATCTCGGTACGCCGACGTTCACCTCCCGATAGGCGGTCGCCTATGTTGGTTCGTACGTGGTCGAGATGAAACTCTGCTATAAGGCTTTCTAGTTTCTCTTTCTGTTTCTGTTTCGAGAAATTGGTCATCTCCAAAACTCCTTTGATATTATCCTCCACCGACAGTTTGCGGAATACCGATGCCTCCTGTGCCAAGTATCCGATACCTGCACGGGCTCGTTTATAGACAGGATAGTCCGTTATATTGAGGTCGTTGAGAAATATTTTTCCCGAATTTGGGGTAACAAGTCCCGTGGTCATATAGAAAGTTGTAGTTTTGCCCGCTCCATTGGGACCGAGTAAGCCCACTATCTCGCCCTGATGCACCTCAATAGAAACATCGTTTACAACCGTGCGTTTGCCGTATGTTTTGTATAGATGCTCTGTGCGAAGTATTTTTTCTTGCTTATTTTCAGACATTTGAGTGCTGTTATTTTTATTGTAATAAAACTAATGCTTTATATCTTGCATAGAATTTGGATCATGCTTGTGCTTGAATATCAATGCAAAAGATATAGCCACCACTAATGCAAATCCTGCAAAGACAAACCACGATGTTTGCCAGCCGTCAACCTTTGCCAAAGCGTCGGTTTGAGAGTAAACAAATTTATTTACAACCACTTGTGCGGCAAGCATACCAATGGTAGCCCCAAATCCGTTGGTCATCATCATAAACAACCCTTGCGAACTAGCCCGTATCGACCTGTCTGTCTCTTTTTCGACAAATAGCGATCCGGAAATATTGAAAAAGTCGAATGCTATACCGTAAACTATCATAGACAGCACAAATGCCCACACGCCTGCGCCGGGGTCGCCTATACCGAACAGCCCAAAGCGCAGCACCCAAGCAAACATCGACATTAACATCACTTTCTTTATTCCGAAACGACGTAAGAAGAAAGGAATGAGCAATATACAAAGCGTTTCGCTCATCTGTGAAAGCGATATAAGGGCATTGGCGTTGTTTGCCCCGAAAGTGTCGGCAAATTCGGGAATTTCTCTAAATCCTTTGATAAAATCGTTTGCATATCCGTTGGTAATCTGCAACATAGCACCGAGCAACATCGAGAAGATAAAGAATATAGCCATTTTCTTATCTTTGAACAGTACAAATGCTTTAAGCCCAAGGGCTTCGACAAGCGATTTTTTGCTTTGATTGTTGTTTGTCTCACATTGTGGCAAGGTAAATGAATAAATTGCCAATATTAGGCCCAATATAGCTGACACAATAAACTGAATAGCAGTATTTTGAAACGCCTCGCCATTTAGTTTTGCAAAATTGACAAACAGCATTGAGCAGATAAAACCTATTGTTCCGAATATCCTTATCGGTGGAAATGTTCTGACAATATCTAAGTTAGCCTTGTTGAGCGAGGTGTACGCCACTGAGTTCGACAGAGCGATAGTAGGCATATAAAAAGCCACACTCAATGAATAGAGCGTAAAGAGAGGAGCAAAAGCCACCTCTGAACCACTCTGCAATGCATAATAACCTGCTGCAAACATAAATGCCGCCGCCAGACCATGGCATATACCTAGCAGTCGCTGAGCCTCTACCCACCTGTCGGCAACTATGCCCATTATTGCAGGCATAAAGAGCGATACCAAACCTTGCATAGCGTAAAATGTACCGATATTGCTACGCATTGTCTCGAATCCTCCTAAATATGCCCCCATTGAGGTTAAGTATGCTCCCCAAACGGCAAATTGGAGGAAATTCATTATTATTAGTCTTATTTTCATACTAATGATAATTTTGCTTAATTAAATATTTGTGTTTACTCATTGGTATTGAGTGTGTTATCATCTGGTTTGTTTGAATCTTGCTCCTCCTTGTTGTTGCGGCGGTTTATCTCGTCGCGTATGGAGGCAGCCTCCTCGTAATTCTCCTCATCAACAGCTGTTTTGAGTTCCTCCTCAAGTTCTGCCATCGACATATCTTGTATAGGCATTTTGTTTACCAACATTTCGTTGGGGTTTGACATAAGGTTCTGGAAAAACTGCTCCACTATATATTTTTCTACAAAAATAGGTGCTCCTACCTCTATTGCAAGAGCCAAAGCATCTGATATTCTGGTAGTTATTTCCTGTCTATTGCCATCTTGGAATAGTATTATTTTCGAGAATATAACATTGTCTTTTGCTCCGAAAATGATTATTTCGCGAAGCTCTATATTGTATAATTTGAAAATGTCGTTCATAACGTTGTATGGCATTGGGCGTTTGAAAAACTTGTTGTTCAGAGCCGCAGCTATAAAATCGGCTTCAAACATACCCAACACCACCTTCATTACCCGTTTGCCGTTGGTTTCGCTAAGTTCTATAACGCGGTAATTATTATTGTTTTGTGAGGTGTAAATACTTTTTACGTATACTTGTACGAGTTCCCTGTTTTGCTCCATTATACTGATTGTTAATGATGTTTTTTGTAAGTTTTGATTGTCTTCTCAAAAAAGTTGCGGTTACAAAAATCAATCTGCAACCGCAACTTTTGAATGATTCCACGCTTATTTTTTATTATCTAACATTCCGACAGCAATATCGTATATTGTTGTATCGTCCAATGTTACTAATCCACCGTCTGGACCTGCTTCGAGATGTACGCCAATGGCACCTCCGTCTTTAAAGTTTTGTCCGCCGAAGTAGTTGCGAACCGTTTCCACTTCAAGAGAAAGTCTGTTTGCTATCTCTTGCATTGCTCCGTTGGGCAGACTATCTTTAAGTCTGCGTAACTCATTAAAACTTATTACTTTACTCATATTGTATCTTATTAAGATTATTTACTTTTATTTTCAGGTGCTAATTTATAACATTTTATTTATATGGCAAAATTTTTTTGCATTTAATAATAACTTAATCTCTCAAATCATTGTAATGTTGCTATTATAGGAAGTTAAAAAATATCTGCTTTTGTACTTTTTATGATATAAAAAAACTTTTTTACAAAAGTACATATATATTATATCTATTTTTCTACACTTTTTTCTTTACAAATAATAATCCGGCCAAAGAGGGTATACAGAAGTTGAGTAACCAAAAAATAGTACTCCCAATCACTATATACAAAGGATTGTCGGTGTAACGTCCAAATATGAAAATAGCTATCGAACTTCTAACAGCTACCTCAAAAACATTTATCAGAGGAGTATAAGTAAGAAAAAGATAGAAAACAGACATATCAACGGCTGCTCTGTTTAATGGTATATCTATTCCCAAAAATATTAATACTAACATAAATTGGGTACTGAATGTAACATACTTTAAAAATGATATTATAAATAGCTTTAATGTTTGCGAATGGGTAGTATAATTAAGACTTTGGGCTATTTTGCCGATAAAGTTTAACCGACTCTTTTGAAGACAAATAGCCGCTGTTTTTATATTTATCAGAAACAATATACCTATTGTCGAAACTATAATAATGGCACAGTAAAGGGCAATTGTTGTATGTGTATTCAGAGTATGCTCTTTTATCCAAAATAAGAGTCCCACAATACCACATAGAGTAATGACCAGTGTCTGTGTTAAGCTGCCAACAAAGCCCATTGTAACGGCTTTTGTACGATAGCCTTCGGGTAGATTAAGCGAGCGAGTAGGATATTCACCAATCGAGTTTGGCGTGATAAAAGCACCAGTATAACCCCAAAGTACCGATTTGATAGACTCTTTTAATGTGATACCTATAATATTACTCAATGCTGTTTGCCATTTGATACTTTCCCAAAATATATTGACAGGCAACAACACTACTGCTAATATCAATAATATATATCGCTCAACCGGTATTAGATATAGTTGGGTAAAAGCCAATTTGATATCGTCTGTTGATAATATCTTGTAAGTCAAAAACAAAAGACAGATAATACTGATACAATATCTTATTATGTTATATGTTAATGTTTTTTTCAAAGTTGTATTTTAAAAAAAATTATGGCAAAATTAATAATATTTTGCCATAATAACATCGAATAAAATTGTGATTTTAAAAGTTTTGTTTGAGAGTAGTTTTTAATTCAAATTATTTAGATATGTACGTGAAATAATTCTCGTTTATAGACAGGTCGAATCTGCCGTTTTTTATTACAAAATATTGATTTCCAACTCTATGTTTTATCCAAAATGTCCCCGAAAGTACTGCTGCCACTTTTTGGTCGTCTATATTGAGGTTTTGTGCTCGCCTAAAGAATAATTCTCCCTCTACTACATTAAGCAATTTTGGGCTGTATGTGTCTATTTGTTGCCTTACTTGGCAGTCGGCAGAGGTTAAATTTATCTTTGTGTTATGCAGTTTTAATAACTCTTCGTACGATTTACATTCGTCAAAAGGAAATATAAAAGATATTGCCATCTTTGACTCTGAGTAGTTGTAGTAACCAGATTCTTCCGACTTTACTATTCCGCTTAGAGTCATCAACATATTTCCTTTTTCATATTGCATTTTAAAAGGGATAATATTTTTGGTAACTACGAAATATTGCTTTTCATACATAGCTCCAAATGTATTGTAGCCCAATTCGGTGTATGCGGGTAACATAGGATAGTATTCGTCTCGAATAAAAATTAAATCGTCTGTTAGGTTGGGTATGCTATTAAATTTTTTAGAACAGCCGACGAATATTGATAATACAGACAAAACAATAAATAAATATTTGGCTTTCATATTATTTATAAGTGTTATTTTAGTTTGTTAAAAAAAATAATGATACTTACTTTTGAATATTAATAGGTATTTTAAGCGATGTATTGAATCCCATTATATGTTCGTCTAATTCGGCAAATGAAGATACTCTATTACCTCTTGCCGACAACATAGGAAAATGAAACTCTATATTACCGAAAGGATTGTTCATTTTGCCTATCTTCAAACCAATACCCAAATAATAATAGGTTGAGAAGTTGTTGGGTTTGTTTAGCTGGTTTTTTATATCTTGTTCGTATTTTGCCATTGCCGAGTTTGCGAAATTTACATCGGTATCGGTAAATGCTGCCAAATTGAACATTGCCCCAAGCACAAAATATTGACGTACAGTATTATCATGTTTTTTTGGATAAAAGCGAATCTCCAACGGAATACCCACGTTATAGACTGTTTGCCTGATATTGGCAACTCTTAAATAATTGATGTTGTTGGTATTGCCCGGCGCTTCCCACAAAAAGAAACTTCTGTCGGATTTAATAATATCTTCGAAAAAGCTAAATCGTATGCCCGATGCAATATTAAATCTATCACTAATTTGATATTCCGGCTTAATGCCAAAATAATATATGGCTTTGGTACTATTGTGGTATAGATAATCTTTCGAGTAATAGTCGTAGTAAGGCTGATATTCTGTTCCAGATGAGCGTATTTTGTCAATCTTTGGGATATTCTGATTTCTAATGTAAATGCCGGCTTCTACTCCTATAAACCAAGGATGTTTTTTTTCAACAACTTCTTGAGATATTATATTACTGCTTATCAGTAATATAAATATTGTAATAAAAAATTTACTTTTGTGCATATTGCTGGATAATTTTAGAACTTAAACGTAACTGTACACATATAAGACGACATAAATTCTAAAATGTTGCAACCCAAAAGATTTTTTTGTAAAAATTATTTGTTTTTAGTTGATTTAGAGGCTAAAAAATCGTTGCGTTTGCCCGAAAAAATTTCAAATTTCCAAAATTCGCACTCCAAACTTCCATTTAGTAGCTCTATTCTTTTAGAGGGTTTTAGTCCTATAGCTTTGAGCAGGTCGATATTCGAAGATATTATCCAAGTATCAATCCCTTGACAACGGTGTTTTAGTATTTGTCCCAAGGTATTGTATAGCTTTATTATATTATTGTCTAATAGTCGCTCTCCGTATGGTGGGTTGGATATTATAGTGCATTTCTCTCCTTGTGGAGACTCAAAATCGGCTATATTTGCCGCTTTCAGCTCGATATATTTGCTCATACCTGCCGACTTTATGTTGCTTTGAGCTATCTCAATAGCCTTTGAGGAAAGGTCGTATCCATATATTTTGTGGTCGAACTCTCGCTCTTGACTTTCGTCGTTGAATATCTCTTCAAACAACTCACGGTCGAAGTTGTTCCAGTTTTCGAAAGCAAACTTTTTTCGATATATACCTGGGGGTATATTTAGAGCTATTAGAGCAGCCTCTATAAGCAATGTGCCTGATCCACACATAAAATCCACAAAGTTACTTTTGCCATTCCACCCCGATAGCATTATCATACCGGCAGCTAATGCCTCATTGATAGGTGCTTTGGTCTGTACGGTACGGTAGCCGCGCTTGTGCAGACTTTCGCCCGACGAATCGAGCGATACGGTACATATATTGTTCGAAATATGGATGTTAATGTATATGTCGGGGTTGGTAACTCTCACCGAAGGACGTTTGCCGTACTTTTCGTTGAAGTAATCTGCTATGGCATCTTTGGTACGGTATGAGACAAACTGTGAGTTTCTGAATGTTTCGGAATATACTGTTGAATTGATAACAAAAGTTTGATTAACAGATATATATTGGTGCCAATCTATCTTTTTTACTTCGTTGTATATTGTATCGGCATCGTTAGCCTCAAATGTTGCTATTGTTTGCAGTATCCGAGATGCCGTTCTTAACCATATATTGGCTCTGTACATAAGGGCTAAATCGCCCTCAAACGATACGGCTCGTCTCTCTTTTTTTATGTTTTCGGCTCCTATTTTTTTTAGCTCGTCGTATAATACATCTTCGAGACCTTGAAATGTTTTTGCTATGTATATCATTATGTTTTTTTTAGTTATTTTGTTTCGACACAATTGCCATTTTTACCTCAAATGTATCTCTATAATTTTCGACCCACCCAACTAATGCAAATGCTAAATTGTTGTCTATAAGGGTATTGTTTGTAATTTTAAATATCCGCTTTAAGTCAAATTTCTCAAGGACATAAAAAGAGGTTTCTCCACAAAACTTATTGCGTATAGCTATCTCTCCTGCACAAATATTGGGTAGAGTATATACAAAAAGCGATGGAGAAGGGAAATAGTTGTCGCTGCTTTTGATAGTGTTTTGATATTCGGTATCTACTTCAAGCGACGAAGATGAGTTGAAAAATATTACTGCGACATCGTCTCTAAGCACAAATCTATTGTCAGTATCTTTGAGCAGTAGCTCCGATGCTACAAAAGCCATTTTTGATAGATTATCCATTTTGAAAAACTTAGGATAATCTACATTTAAACCTCTGTACATATCGGCAATTTCAGCCGAATTGTTGAAATTCAAACTTATATGTTTTTTGATAATAAAACTCATAAAGTCTTTTTCAAGTTGCCAATTATCGGATTTTTGCTTGCAGGTTAGTTTGCTCTTGGGTGTGTCTGGTTGTATATCTCTTGTAGCTCTTTGAAAGTGGTGTGAGTATATACCTGTGTCGATGCAAGTGAAGAGTGTCCGAGCAACTCTTTTACGGCATTTAAGTCTGCCCCGTTATTTAGAAGAGTAGTGGCAAAAGTGTGACGTAGAGTATGCGGAGAGTGTTTTGCATTTGTGCTGATAGCACTTAACTTTTTGGTTACTATATTGTATACAGCCCTATCGTATATTTGTTTGCCTGTTCTTAATACAAAAAGAAAGTTGTTGTCTGACTTTATTGTCTCTATTTTAGTTTTAATGTATGATTTCAACTGCTTTTCGAGAGACTCCCCAAAAGGTATCAACCGTTCTTTGTTGCGTTTACCTAATACCTTTATTGTTTTTCGGCTAAAGTCTATATCCGTGACTTTTAGATTAATAAGCTCTTTTCGTCTAATTCCTGTCTGGTATAACAACTCTATTATCAAATCATCTCTCTTTTCTTCAAATCTATTTTTTGCTAAATGTTTTTTTGTATCTCTCAATCGGTCAATCTCTTTTTCTGTAAAAAATACAGGGAGGTTAACCGTAATTTTCGGAGCAGGTATATCTACAGGATTCTTGTTTATAACGCCTTTTTCGAGTAAGTACATATAAAAGGAATTCAAAGCAGCTAACTTTCGTCGAATAGAGCGAGGTGCTATTTCGTTTTCGTCTATCAATTTTGCTATCCAGAGCTTTATGTCGTCTGTTTCGGCATTTTTTAATTCTTGGTTATTGGTTATAGCAAAGTAGTATTTGGCAAACTGACCAATATCTCTTTTATATGACGAAACAGTATGAGTCGAAAAATTTTTCTCATACTGTAAGTATCTCGAATACTCTTCTAACATAAAAAAGGCGTTTACTCTTCTTTTGTTTGGAGCTGCTGAACATAAATAGCGTGCATCTTAGCTTTACGCTTTATTACCGAAGGCTTGTCGAATGCCTGACGGCGACGAAGTTCTTTAACCACTCCTGTTCTTTCATATTTACGTTTGAACTTTTTTAAGGCTCGTTCGATGTTTTCGCCCTCTTTAATTGGTACTACTATCATTATTTAGCGTTTTAAAAATTAATTAAGTTAGAAAATGTTTTATCTTATTATTATTTATTACAAATATATCAATATGTTTCTTTAAAGAATAATTCTTGCCAAAAATTGAAGTGCAAAAGTAATACATTTTTCTGAATAGACAAACAATATTTTATGTAAAAATCAAAAAAGATAAGGTTGATAGGTAATCCAAGTATCAAAAACAAGATTTAAATATTTGTTTTTTAGAATTTTATAAAAAATATGTAAAAAAGTGCGTGTTAAAATTTTGTCAAGCAGATAAAAATTAATTATCTTTGCAAACTTTTTAATGCAGGCTATTAAAGGGTATTGGTGTTATGTAAAACATTATTAGACAATGAATTAATTGCTAAAAAATTCTAAAAAGACAAATAAATAATTTTTATTTATGACTAACTCAGCGTTATTTTTAGTAGTATTGGTTACGGCTGTATTTATGGTTGTAGCAGCTATGGCTTTGGCTATGTGGCTGTCGCCCAAGTCGTACAATGCTCTCAAAGGCGAACCTTATGAGTGTGGTATTGAGACTCGCGGTCCGTCGTGGGGACAGTTTAGAGTGGGGTATTACCTCATCGCTATTCTCTTTTTGATATTTGATGTCGAAGCTGTGTTGCTCTTCCCTTGGGCTACTATTTATAGTTCAATAGGTTTGGATGGGCTTATTTTGGCTTCCTTCTTTATCTTTGTTCTTCTTCTTGGTTTAATCTATGCGTGGAAAAAGGGGGCACTCGAA
Organism: Porphyromonadaceae bacterium COT-184 OH4590; assembly: GCA_000768855.1. Lineage (GTDB taxonomy): Bacteria > Bacteroidota > Bacteroidia > Bacteroidales > Paludibacteraceae > F0058. The sequence goes on from JRAN01000069.1 coordinate 62,303, forward strand.
TGGAAGTAAAAGATATTAAGGTAAAAAATTTCACTACTGCCGATTTTAGAGACAATGAGTATCTCGAAAAGTATGTAGAGGAGCTTCGTAAGGGTGGTGTAAATGTAGCTATCGGCAAACTCGACGACATTATCAACTGGGGACGAAGCAACTCCGTTTGGCCCCTGACCTTTGCCACCTCGTGCTGCGGTATTGAGTTTATGAGCCTTGGCGCTGCTCGTTTCGACTTTGCACGCTTTGGTTGGGAGGTTACGCGTAACTCGCCCCGTCAGGCTGACGTGGTATTCTGTTTTGGTACTATTGTACACAAGATGGCTCCTGTGGTAAAGCGTCTTTATGAGCAAATGGCTGAACCCAAGTATGTTATCGCTGTAGGTAGCTGTGCCATTTCGGGAGGTCCGTTCAAAAAATCGTACCACACCGTTATGGGACTCGACGAAATTATTCCGGTTGATGTGTATGTACCCGGATGCCCTCCGTCTCCAAATGCCATTATTTATGGTATGATGCAGTTGAGCCGTAAGATAAAGGTTCAGGAGTTTTTCTCTTTGCCAAAAGAGCCAAAAATAATTGTAAATAAAGCTAATAACTAAAAATTGAGGAGCGAAATGAATAATAAATTGGAACAAATTTTTTCGCAGATACCCAGCGCCGAAATATCGAATAAAGAGAATATATATACTATCTATGTGTCCAAAGAGAATCTTCGTAGGTCAGCAGAGATATTGAGAAACAACGATATTTTGGATTTCGATTTTCTTCGCGATATAATAGGTATGGATTATACCGATTCGTTTGGTGTAACCTACAACCTTTCGCCCTCCGACGACCTTACTATAATAGTGTTGTTGAAATCGACCACTACCGACCGCGAAAAACCTGCTTTCGATACTGTTATAGACTTGTGGGAATCAGCTCCATTCTACGAACGTGAGGTACACGATTTCTTCGGCATCCGTTTCTTGGGCAATGAAGATATGCGTCGCATATTCTTACGTCAGGATTGGAGAGGTTATCCGCTGCGTAAAGATTACGACAACAGCCCTATTATTAACCCTGTGCCGAAAGATAACGAAAATCTCGACGATATGGAAAATCTTCCTGTCTTAGACCTCGAAGATTTGGGCAAACCAAAGAAATCGGTTTTTGACAAAGATGAGTATGTAGTCAATTTCGGTCCTCAACACCCTGCTACTCATGGGGTATTGCACCTTAGAATTTCGCTCGATGGCGAGACCGTAAAAAAGGTTGACCCTAACTTTGGATATATCCACCGCGGTATCGAAAAGATGTGTGAGGCATATACCTATCCGCAGATATTGCACCTTGCCGACAGACTCGACTATTTATCAGGTTCTATCAACCGCCATGCCGTATGTATGGCTGTGGAGAAAGGGCTCGAACTCGAAGTGCCTCAGAGAGCACAATATGTTCGCACCATTATCGACGAACTCACACGTATTGCCTCACACCTTCTTGGTTGGGGAGCTATGGCTCTCGATATGGGTGCCATCACAGCCTTTGTGTACGGTATGCGCGACAGAGAGAAGATTATGGATATATTTGAGCAGACCTGCGGAGGCAGACTTATGGCTAACTACGCCGTTATAGGTGGTCTTATGGCTGATATTCATCCCGAATTTCAGAAGAAAGTAAAAGAGTTTATTCCATATATGCGTAAGATGCTCAAAGAGCATCACATTCTATTCACAGGCAACCCAATAGCACGTGGCAGAATGGATGGTGTGGGATACTTGAGCCGTGAGCAGGCTATCTCTATTGGAGCTACCGGTCCTGTGGGACGCTCCTCAGGCTGGAGTTGCGACCTTCGTAAGCACGCACCTTATGCTGCCTACGACAAGGTAAACTTTACCGAACTTCTTCGTACCGATGGTATGACTTTCGATCGTTATCATATCCGTCTGGATGAGATAGAGGAGTCGCTCAAGATAATAGAGCAGCTGATTGACAATATACCTGAAGGCGACTATTGTGCCAAAACAAAGGCAGTCATCAAACTGCCCGAAGGCGACTATATACAGAGGGTGGAGAATGCCCGCGGCGATTTTTCGGTTTATATCAACTCGCGTGGTGACAAGTTCCCGTACAGAGTGAAGTTCCGCAGTCCGTCGATGGTATTGGTTAATGTATTGAAACACATTACACCCGGCACCAAAATATCCGACCTAATAATGCTCGGAGGCTCGTTGGACTATGTAATTCCGTGTATAGACAGATAACTTAGTTAAAATTTAGTAATTCAGAAATGTAGGTGTGTAGAAATTGGACTGTTATCATTGTTTTTTATATTGATTGTTAAGTAACTGTTTGGCAAAATTAATATTAGACAGTTGATAGAAAATATTACAGCCTTTGAAAGCACCCCCCCTTTAATTCCTAAATTGGATAACATTAATAACAAAAGATAAACTTAAAAATAAGATAAAAAATATATGTTTCATTTTGAAGTAGTAACCAAATGGATTGATACTTTTCTGATGTCGAATTTGCCTGAGTGGTTGGCTTTGACAATAGAGTTTGTATTGATAGGAATTTTAATTCTTTCGGCTTACGCTGTTTTGGCATTGATACTGATTTTGGCCGAACGTAAGATTTGTGCCTATTTTCAGTGTCGTCTCGGACCCAATAGAGTAGGGGCTTGGGGGGTGTTGCAACCTATTGCCGATATGTTTAAGATTTTGCTCAAAGAGATAATAACCCTAAACAGAGCCGACAACAGACTTTTCCGTTTGGCAAGTTTCTTAGTAATCATTGCATCGCTTCTTACATTCGGAGCTTTGCCTTTTGATAAGGGATTGCACGCTATCGACTTCAATGTTGGCGTATTTTACCTTTTGGCTGTATCTGCTCTCGGAGTGGTGGGTATAGTGCTTGCCGGTTGGGCATCGAACAGCAAATATACTATGATTGGAGCTATGCGTTCGGGGGCTCAGCTTATAAGCTACGAACTCTCGTGTGCCTTATCGTTGATGACCATTGTGATGCTTTCGGGTACGATGCAGTTGTCTCAGATAGTCGAACAACAGGCTAATATGTGGTTTATCTTCAAAGGTGGTATACCTGCATTTATCGCCTTTGTGATATATTTGATAGCCGGACACGCCGAAACGAACCGTGGCCCTTTCGACCTTCCGGAGGCAGAGTCGGAGTTGACGGCAGGTTACCATACCGAGTATTCGGGTATCACATTCGGATTTTTCTATCTGGCGGAGTATCTCAATATGTTTATCATAGCAGCCATTGCCACCACAATGTTTCTTGGAGCTTGGCAGCCTCTTCATATACCCGGTTTAGACGGGTTCAATATGGTTATGGACTATATCCCGCCCGTGCTATGGTTCTTTGCAAAAACATTCTTCTGCGTATTCATCGCTCTTTGGGTGCGTTGGTCGTTCCCACGTCTTAGAATAGACCAGTTGCTCCGACTCGAATGGAAGATACTTATGCCCATAGCCCTTGCCAATATAGTACTTATGGCTCTTTGGATACTTGTATTTTAACAATTGTTGATGAGATAGTTTTTTTATCATATAAAAAAGTATCCGTATTATTTATAAGCATCTTTATCTCGTTGATTGTTTATAGGCAGACCAATACGTCTGCCTTTGATAAATTTTATTCCGAATTCAGTAGGTTGGAAAGAGTTTACAGAAATCATTACGATAATAAGGAATATGACAAGACAGTTAAGTCGTTGGAAGAATCACTAAGTTTGATAAATGAAGTAAATTGCCCTTGTTCCCGAAGGATTTGTATTGAATTTGCCTGATATCATAAAGCCACAATATATAACAACCGATCACTATTACTTTTGGCAATTGCCCAAGGTGATAGTTCGTATTTTTTTATAGAGCAATATAAAGATATTATTTACCGACTAACCACGATAATACACTTTGTGTCGGTAATACGATTGAGACAGGCAGGACCGCAATCCATCGAATCGGGCTGCCGTACAAAGGGGAATGTTGTTTTACCTAACAGTTTCATTTATAGTTTTATATATTATGTATTCTACATATATCCGTTTGGGTTTGGGACGTAAACGATGGGGTTATTTACCTACCCGATGAAGTCGTTTAATGTTCCGACGGAGTATTTTATTGAAGCCTTAGGATTGTTTATCGAATACTTGGGGTTACCTTAGTGTACTGTTGATGTCTTTTATAGAAAACTTGGAGTTGTTTATCAAAGTTTTGGGGTTGTTTATCGAAATGTTTAGCTTACGATGCCGCAACGGAATATTAAATCACATAAATGTAACATTAAAAGACTTCATATTAACATTAAAAGACTTCATAGTAACATTAATCTACCTCAACCGATGGATAAAATATACCGTCGGTTCATTAAATATCCCCAAACAGATATATAAAACATTGTATCGATTCGATAAATAACATAAACGGATATATAAAAAACATTATTGCAACAAAAAAGGTTATATAGTCTCTGATAAATTAATAACATGATTAAATAAATTTTTTCTATGAAACTATATAACCCTCTCAATATGAAAAAAAGATTTAAATTTTTTGTTTCCGATCAAGTCGGTTTATCTTCTGTTTTTTTGCGTGTGCGAGTGAAAAACTGCTTTATCTCCTTTCTTTTGTTTTCGAACCCCGGCGTAGCGGTACGAGCCTTGTATACGGTGTAAGCGTAGTCGTCGAGAGCTGCCTGATAGTTGTCGAAATCGAAGAGGGTTTTGGCGTTGTTCAACCCGTCGATTATCTTCTGCAAGCTAATAATGATACTCTCCAATGCCACACGGCTGCTATAGTCTTTCTCGAACTCACCCCAGTCTACATCGGGGCTTCCGAGTTCGGGGCTGTCTTTGATAAAATCGTACACCTTGTTTACAAGCAGTTTGTTTTGTTCGCTAATACTGCCATATCGGCGGCGTTCGTCGCCAGATATATTTACCACTATATCGGCAAAATCTTTTTCCAACGCCTTGATGCTTTCCATTGCTTTCTTCGCAGACTCCTCGCTCAGATGTCTACTGTTGAGATTTTTTACAGTGTTTGCCATAATTCTAAAATGTTTTTTATTAATTATTGATTTTAATTATACGCCTACAAAGTTAAGTTTTATTTTTGTAAAAGACAAATGTTGTTCGGCCATATTCAGAATCTCCCGCTGTCGTAATCTTTGTTTTGCAGCTTACGACGGACATCGTAATCCTTACCTTTATGGAAGTTCCACGACACACCTATCTGTATCATCGACCGGTTGTCCCAAATCTTTGTGGTGGCTCGTTGATAGACCAAACTGCTCGGCAGTGTCTCTCTAAAATATTGCGAAGGCATAAAAGTCCACAGCATATTGGCGGTGAACTGCAAGTTATCGTTGAGTTGATAATATATCGTAACGTGTGACTGATTTTCGTCTCTGTCGAGAAAAGTTCCGTTTATACTCATCGAAGTGAAACGATATTGGTATGCCAATATACATTTACCTATATATGATACGACGGCTAAGTTTATCGGAAAATACCAATTAGACAGATTACCTACGATACCGCTATTGATATTTTGGTACATCAATTGAGTATACGACTGCAACTTAAGAATGTTCGAACCGAACGGTTTGAGAGACAACGACAGCTTTCCGCCATACTCCTGCGAATAGTTTGCGTTTTCGTTGGTAAGAGCAATATACGGGCTACTTGGGTCTTTTGCGAAATACTTGTTTATGGCTTTGTCTACATATTGGTACGACAGCTCTAAGTTCAATGTCAGTATCGGATTGTTGTGTGTATAGCTGAGCGACGATGTGTTTACCGTTGCGTTTGTAAGCAGCGGATTACCTTTGTATATAATGTCGGGAGTAACTACACGGGCATTGTTGCTCAACTCCGATACCGACGGCAACCTTGTATTGCGTCTGAACATCAGTCGGAACGTATTGCCGTCATTTATATTATATCCCACCATTGCCATCGGAGCAAATACCAGTCTGTTGTATTTGTTCGAATAACTCTGATTGATAATATACTTAGCTCCCAAACTGAGGCGGTAGAGTAATTTGTTTTTACTTCCCGACAACTCACTGTATAGGTATTGTGTCGAAGAATTGGAATTGTAATCGTATTTGCCAAATAGGTTTTTGATATCCGACCTCAGCCAACTGATATCTATTTTATATCCCGAATTCCACGATGCGAAGCTAAGTCTTCGGGTATATGCCACCTCGCCTATAAGCGATTGTTTCCTGTTGTCAAGAGTCATCTCATCACTGAGTGTCTGCATACCCGAAGGTTGTCGGTATTCATATTTGCTTTCTTTTTGATTTGTCCAAAACATAGTTCCTACCAGATTGAAGGCTATATCACTATTATGCGGCAACGATTTCCAAAAATATAAGTCGAGTACGGGGCTTAGCGTCAAAAAAGTCTTCGACTCTCTACCCGTATATACAGACGTATCGTTACCAAAGACATTGTTTATATTCGATACTCCATGTGCAAAATATGTAGTAAAATCGGGACGCAGCGTCGCCTGAAAGATATAATTATCCGTCAACCGGTTGGTATAACGTAACCCTACAGTATTGACCGTATACCCAAATGTATCTCGGAGCAGATATTGGCTATGGCGGCTTTCGTTGTTCAACTCGTAGCTATATAGTGTTTCGCTTTCGCGTTTTTTATAACTTCGGTAGCTGAGATGATAATCGATGGCAAACTGACTGCGTCCGCTGTTGTAATTGAAGTACAGATTATCTTCGCCGAACCCCGTCGTAAAGGCGTGAGCCAGATCCACCCCACCGCCGTAACCGTTTTGCGGTTCACGGGTAATTATATTTGCCACCGCTCCCGCCCCGGCATATCTGGCAGGTGGGAAGTCGTAATACTCTACACGCAGTACCTTGTCGGGAGGCAGCATTTTCAGTTCGTTGTCGGTAGCAGCTACTCCGTTTATCAATATCATAAGCGACTTACCACTTAAGGTTGTCAGGTTCTTACTCTGTGCGTCGATTGTGAGTTCGGGTAATGTCTTCAACAAGTCCTTAGAGTAGCGGGCTGCTTTTACATCTTTTGCAGTAAAGGTATAGACAGCCTTGTCGATATACTGATGCCGCAAACTGCCTCTTACGGTAACTTCCGTTAGCTGTTGGCTGTCGTAGGCAAGCGAGTAATCGGCTACCAAAGGCTTGCCTTCTTCCTGTGGTTCGACACTTATCTCCTCATACATAGTACTGTAACCGAGACATTTTATTACAAGTTTATAACTGCCTGCGGGTACATTCTCTATCAGGTATCTGCCGTTAAAGTCGCTCACGGTGCCTGTTACCGCTTTTGTCGTATCTGTAAGGTGATATAGGGCAATATCGGCAAATTCTACGGGAACAACCGTATCGTTGTGGGTCGAGGTTATCGTTCCTCTCATCTCTACTTGCGAATAACCGTTGGCAGCAACGGCAAGCAAAATCATCGTAAAACACAGAAATAGGTATCGCATAGGCATTTAATATTTATCAATTTCAATAACCCCATTCAACAAATGGTTCTACAAAGGTAATCATTTTTGTTCCAACAATATACCGGAGTCTGTGTCTTTATTGTCTATTTTCTTTTGCGGAGCCTGTACGTTTCTGCCGAAACTGAAATTATAAACAAAACGAATATATATCATATTGCTATAATCTCTTGTTTGTATTGTTGTAAAGCTTTGCACCAAAGCTGATGGGTGAGTTTCCTTACCCTCTTCGTAGGCATAGAAGAATGGATACCGCCAGCCGATACCGGTGGTCATACCTTTCAGTGGGCGGTAATGCAACTCTGCGTAAGCTGCCCGCGGCATCTTTCTCAGGAGTTGGCCAGATATCATTTTGGAGGTTGTCTGGTAGAACAAATCTATGCCAAACTTTTTCCAATTGATATGTGTTTCGAAGAAAAAACGGGCACTGTTTTGCGTCCAATTGTAATCATATCCTACCACATTGTACTTATATAGCATTCCCGTCAGAGTAAACGACAGTATCTTAGATTTGAAAGGATACCACAAAATCTCCGCAACAGCCTCATATCTCTCAGATTTTTTCATATTGGCATAAGTCTGCACAATAGTGTTATCACCTTTTACAAAATAGGGCAAAATATCGTTCGGCGAATTATAATATATCAGATTCATAGCAAAGGTGAATTGAGGCAGATAGTAGTATGTCCCAAACAAAAGGTAATGAGTCTGGTAGGGTTTAAGGTCGGGGTTGCCCTGATATATGTATTTATTGTCTATCCATATCGGTGTCTGGCTTAACATAGAGACAGTCGGCGATGCGGTATTAAGCCTATAAAAAGCGAACAATTGCAGATTTTGGGCAAATAAGTATCGCAGACTGATACGCGGATACAGGTAAAAGGAGGAAAAAGTTTTTGTACCCTCTACCACAAAATAAGAATGCTCTATACCCAGACTCGCTTTATAATATAGCTTCTTGTTTAGGTGCCCGTCGAAATCGCCAAACACATTCATTCGGTTCGATAAGGTATAACTTTCTCTACCTGCCGAGCCGTCTGTGGTGATATTCTGCAAGTTATACTGCAAGTAATCTTTGACTCCCAAAGATATGGTACCGATTTTCATTGAATGTGAGTATTGCGTTTCGGCTATTAACGATGGTTTTCGGCTCGTTATATAGGAGTAATTTCTGAAATACTCCCTACTTGTATTATGTTCTATCTCCGAATATGCCGACAGCAGGTGGCTGTCATAGTATGTGCCTGTTATACTTACCAATGCCTCATTATGTTCGTCAAATTCCCTATTATAGTATATGTCAAGGTAATAGTTTTTTTGAGAGTTGTTGCTCTTGGTTTGCGATAAAAATGTCTCTCCGTTGAAATATAGGACATTCTGAAAATGGTTGTCGCTTTGTCTGCTGATTGCCGCATAACCCGTTACATTGAACTGATAACTCTTATGACGGCTATTCATATAACCCAGACGAAACGAATTTTCGTCTCTATCGAAAGGTGAGTCTATACCTTCTTTCTCTTTAATGTACTCTTTACCCTCGAACTTATAGGCAAGTCTTTGCGATAGTCTATATTTTTTTATTCGGCGAATAGTATTGTTATAGTTGAAGCTCCACCGCGATTTACCGTGATTGTAGCTGACACCCACGGTATTTTCGCCGTATACGGGTATGAAAGCGTCACGCAGGTTGATACCGACAGAACCGCCGGTTATATTCTTTTTGGTAATGACATCGATAATGCAAGTCAAGCCTATATCTGCAAAACGGGCGGGAGGCGTATCATAGACTTTTATCTCGGCTATATCGCGGGGATTCAGTGCCGCTATTTCAGACTCGGTAGAGCTCACCCCATTCAACAGAATCTTTACGGAACCCATACCCATATACGACAACTTATTGTCTATACCTACCAATAGCATAGGTATCTCGCTCAGTGCATGTAGAAAGTCGGGATACCTGCCCATCTGCTCTTCGGAGAGGTGGTAGCTCTTGTGGGTCGCAAATTGTTCCATATCTTTGGGGCTTACTACCAATTCACGTAAATTGTAGGCTCTATCGTCGAGTACAATATCGCCAAGGTCATTGACTTCGGCACGCATACTCTTAGGAGCATACTCAGAGTGGTCGAAACTGAGTAAATATGGACGCACATCAGACATTAGGTCAAACCTGCCGTCAGTGTCGGTTGCAACCGATTTTACAAAAGTAGAATCTGCCTTGCTCAGCATAACAACTACCTCTGCTATCGGTTTTTTGTCGGGTGTTATAACCCTCCCCCTCTGTGCAATCAACAATACAGGGAATAGCATACAAAACAACAATATTAGTAACTTTTTCATAAAACATCATTTTTTATAAAATCACATTAGTTTTTATAGAACGGGGACATCTTGGGTCTGGATATTCATATTTGCCTACACCATATACTTTAGCAATATCAACATAACATACTTTTTTAGCTAACTTGTTTTTACAGGTGTCATAAACACCACAAGAGTAACACGGTGTATTCTTATCCTCAATGAATTCTTTTTTCTTTGAATACAATTTTAGAGCTTTGGGAGAATTCCATATTTCTTCTATTGACATATTTAAGACATTTCCTAATACGAAATCGGGATTATCGTATAACATCTCACATACAGTGCAGTTTCCTGAAGATAAAATCGACATTGAATAGCTATTTGCGTAACAAGTTTGATTATATTTTATAAAGTTGTCTTCGGTAGAAAATTTTTTGGTATTGTTAAACAACTATACATAACATGTCGTTTTGTTTTAAAAATAGTAATTTCAATGAATATTCTATCATTTTTTGAGATTTGGAATAGCATTTTGTTTTTCGTTTAAACCTTGCTAAATGATGACTAATTAAACTGTTATACCCTTCAACGGTAAATGTTTGAGATTTTGATTGGTAGTGTTTTTCACAAGGAATAAGCTCATTATAACTTTTCCAATAATCACTACA
>JRAN01000007.1 GCA_000768855.1 Porphyromonadaceae bacterium COT-184 OH4590
TCCTGTTACAAAGGTAAGAAAACTTGCAGATTTACCAAAGGGTTTTGCAGATTAATTTACTGAATATCAGATGATCGATGGTTTTTAAGGGACAACTATTTATAAGCCATAAAAAGCGAAAAAGTAGCAAAACACAATTTTTGCATATACGAAAAGAGGTTATCGCAAAACACAATAACCTCTTAATCATAAAATGTTTACAAAGAACAATTACATACTTTCCAAAACATCAATAAGTAGCATGTAGAATTTCTCTGTATCTTTGATATGCAGGCGTTCGTCGGGTGAGTGTACACCACGCATTGTAGGACCAAAAGATACCATATCCATATCAGGATATTTTTCGCTGAAAAGACCACACTCCAAACCTGCGTGGATAGCTCTTATCTTCGCCTCCTTGTTGAAAAGCTTTTTGTATGAAGCAGAAAGTTTTTGAGCCAATTCGGAATTTGGATTTGGCTTCCAACCCGGATATCCATCCGAATGTTTTACATCGGCACCAGCAAGCACAAATACACTCTCTACCATCGATGCAATGTCTTTTTTGGCAGAAGATACACTACTGCGTTGCGATGTTACTATTTCTATATTTTTGCCATCTTTCATTTTTATAGAAGCCAGATTAGTAGATGTTTCAACCAATCCGGGCATATCATCACTCATTCTGATAATACCATTAGGACAAGCATATACAGAGTTAAGAAGTCTGTTCACAATATCGCCCTCCATTACAGTTTCAGGATTAGCTTCAGTATCAATAGTAAGTTTGATATTATGCTCTGTAGCAGCGTATTCACTTGTTACATCAGAAATGTATTGATTTAGCATAACGGCAAGCTCTTCCTTAAAGTTTTTATCCACACCTACCACAGCATAAGCCTCACGAGGAATAGCGTTACGCAGATTACCGCCATTTATTTCGGCTACATATAGGGTTGTTTTCCTATTTACATTCCACAAGAATCTGTTCAACAGTTTATTGGCGTTAGCTCTGCCTTTGTCTATATCGTCGCCGGAGTGTCCTCCGCTAAGACCTTTTACGGATATTTTGCAGTAATAGAGGTCAACTGGAGCTGACACAGTTTTATAAGGCATATTTACCACAGTATCAATACCTCCTGCACAACCGATAAATATCTCTCCGTCGTCTTCGGAGTCAAGATTAAGGAGTTTTTTCCCACTAAGAAACCCTGCTTTCAACTCGAAAGCACCTGTAAGCCCTGTCTCTTCATCAACGGTAAAGAGACATTCGAGAGCAGGGTGCTTCAACTCGTTATCCAAAAGCACTGCCATCATAGCTGCCATACCAATACCATTGTCGGCTCCGAGGGTTGTTCCTTTGGCTTTGAGCCATTCACCATCTATATAAGGATGTATGGGGTCTTTGAGGAAATCGTGGACAGTATCGCTGTTTTTTTCGCACACCATATCCATATGAGCTTGCAATACCACTGTAGGACGTTTTTCATAACCCTTTGAGGCGGGTTTTTTCATCAAAATGTTGCCTGCGTGGTCTTTTACTGTCTCTATTCCGTGCTTTTTGCCCCAATCGAGCAGGAATGCAATTATTTGTTCCTCTTTTTTAGAAGGGCGAGGTACTTGGCAGATTTCATAAAAACTCTGCCACAACATTTTAGGTTCTAAATTTAACATATCTATATTAATTTTTGATTTATATTTTTCTGTAATACAATAAAAGTTGATTGGCAAAATTACAAAAAATAGTGCAAAATACCATTGTTTTTTATCATTATCAAGGCAAAAATTGCAATCGCATACAATATCAATCTCCAAAGACAAAAAACGTAATGGAGCAACGACACCACTACGTTTTTTATGATTTTACTAAATATCAAAAGCTTATGCCTTTACACAAGAGGGTTTAAGTTGTTTGAAGAAGTCATTGCCTTTGTCATCCACAAGGATAAATGCAGGAAAATCTTCAACCTCAATTTTCCAGATAGCCTCCATACCAAGTTCTGGAAATTCGAGGCACTCAACGTTTTTAATGTTGTTCTGTGCCAAAATAGCAGCCGGACCACCTATAGAACCGAGGTAGAAACCGCCATACTTCTGACAAGCCTCCGTTACCTGAGCGCTACGATTGCCTTTGGCTATCATCACCATACTGCCACCTTTACTTTGGAATAGGTCAACATAGCTGTCCATTCTACCTGCTGTGGTAGGACCAAACGAACCTGAAGGCATTCCTTTGGGTGTTTTGGCTGGACCGGCATAGTAAATCGGGTGGTCTTTTATGTATTGGGGCAACTCTTTGCCTGCGTCTAACATCTCTTTAAGCTTGGCGTGGGCAATATCGCGTCCCACCACAATAGTGCCATTGAGTGAAAGTCGCGTAGACACAGGGTATCGGCTCAATATTTTGAGTATCTCACTCATCGGTTGGTTGAGGTCGATTTTGACCACTTCGCCTTCGCCTTTGCGGCGATATTTTTCGGGTATCAAAGCTCCGGGATTATCTTCCATCTTTTCAATCCAAACTCCATCTTTGTTTATTTTAGCAAGAATATTTCTGTCGGCACTGCACGAAACAGCCATTCCAACGAAGCACGAAGCACCATGACGAGGAAGTCTCACAATACGCACATCGTGAGCGAAATATTTACCACCAAACTGTGCTCCATAGCCACTTTCCCAAGCCGATTGCAATACCTTCTGCTCCAATTCGTGGTCTCTGAAAGCACGTCCACCTTCGCTGCCCGTTTCGGGAAGATTGTCGTAATACTTAGCAGCTGCCAACTTAGCCGTTTTGATACAAATATCTGCCGACGAACCACCAATTACAAACGCCACGTGATATGGCGGACAGGCGGCTGTGCCGAGTGTACGGAGTTTTTCTGCCAAAAACTTCTCCAGCGTGGCAGGGTTGAGCAACGCCTTTGTCTCTTGAAAAAGATAGGTTTTGTTCGACGAACCGCCTCCTTTGGCTATGAAAAGGAACTTGTATTCGTCGCCCTCAGTGGCTTGAATGTCGATTTGTGCAGGCAGGTTGGTACCTGTGTTTATCTCGTCGTACATTGTAAGAGCAGCGTTTTGAGAGTAACGCAGGTTTTCGTTGGTATAGGTCAGATAGACACCTTTTGAGAGAGCCTCTTCATCGGAGAAATCAGTCCAAACACGTTGTCCCTTTTTGGCGACAATAGTTGCCGTTCCTGTGTCTTGACAGAATGGGAGCAGTCCCTTCGCCGATACTTCGGCGTTTTGGAGCATTGTGAGAGCCACAAACTTGTCGTTTTCGGAGGCTTCGGGGTCGTCCAATATCTTGGCAACTTGCCTCTGGTGTTCGGGACGAAGAAAAAAGGAACAGTCGTGCATAGCCACACGAGCCACCTCAGTAAGTGCTTCAGGCGACACTTTTAGTATCTCCTTGCCCTCAAATTGAGTAACCGAGACACCTTCTTTGGTCAATAGATAGTACTCCTCTTTTCCCTTAGCGGTCTGAAACATCGCTTCGTAATTAAATTCTTTTGCCATAGATTTATTCTATATAATTCTTTTGTTTAATGATTTTATTTTTAGTATTCGGCAAAATTACAAAAAACTTTTTGAACGATATAATTTCAAAATACTTAATGGATAAATTGACAAAAAAAACGTATTTTTGTAAATTGAACACAAAAACATTTTGCAGCAAAAAAGTATATTATCTACATGAAAATCAGATATTTCACATATATAATAATCACGATAGCCATCGTTATAAGTATAGGTATTCTGGTGTTTAGAAAATTTAACCTCAACAACAATTTTTACATAGGACAACCCATAGACAGTCTCAACGGCGTAATTGTATATTATAACGGAGGAGTCGATAATGTATCGGGGCGAAATATTACTACCGACAACTACAATATTGGATTACAATATCAATGTGTGGAGTTTGTAAAACGATATTATTACGAATACCTAAACCACAAGATGCCCGACAGTTATGGACACGCCAAAGATTTTTTCGACCACACTGTAAAAGATGGACAGATAAACTCAAGACGAAACCTTATTCAATATACAAACCCAAGTGCTACAAAACCCCAAATAGATGATTTACTGATTTTCGGAGCTATTTTATCCAACAGATACGGACACGTAGCCATAATATCAAATGTAACCGACAATGAGATTGAAATCATACAACAAAACCCCGGAGCATTTGGCAAATCGAGAGTAAAGTTTGACATGAAAATCAATGGAGGACAATATTATATAGACAATAAACGTATTTTGGGGTGGTTGCGGAAAGAGTAGGTAGGCAGCACAAAACCAATAGCCTTCTGTAGCCCAACTCAAAAAACGACAGTCGTAACTCAAAACTATTTCCTATCTTTGCACAAAAAAAATGATATCGAAGCAAGACTTAACCTCAATAGGCAAAACAATAAAGCCACACGGTATTTCGGGCGAAATATTGTGTGAGTTTTCGCTGGTAATCGACGACGACAACCTGCCAAAATACCTCATCATCGACGACGAAGGTATTATGGTGCCTTTTTTTATCGAGAATTTTAGGGGTAAAGCCAAGTTTTCGGCGTTTGTAACCTTTGAGCATATCGACGACGAAGCCGCTGCCCGCCGACTGTGTGGCAAAGAGATATTTACCGATGTGGATTTCGACCGAAACGACGAAATACCCGAATACGGTCTTTCGTTCCTTGTCGGGTTTGCCATTGTAGATAAGCACCACGGCAATATAGGCGAGATTACCGACATCGACGACTCTACTATCAACACGCTTTTTGTGGTAGGCAACACACTTGTGCCCGCACATGAGGAGTTTATAACCGAAATCGACACTAACCAACGAATCATCTACACCACACTGCCCGAAGGACTTTTGGATATCTGAGACTATTATTTTTAAAAACAAAAAAGACAGTACTCAACAGAAATGAGCAATATAATTTATACCGACTGGGGAACAATCGATTACAAAGAGGCTTGGGAAAAACAAGAGCTGATATTCACTCAACAAATTGACAACAAACGGCACAATCTGCCTACCGAAAACCGACTTATCTTTTGCGAACATCCGCACGTATATACCATAGGCAAAAGCGGTAACGACGGCAATATGCTCATCGACGACGGCACAGTACCTATATACCGCACCAATCGCGGTGGCGACATCACATATCATGGCTTTGGGCAGATAGTAGGCTACCCTATTTTCGACCTCGAAAGCCTCAATATCGGACTCAAGGAGTATATCTTTAAACTCGAAAACGCCATCATTTCGCTCTTGGATATCTATGGAATCAAGGGCGAACACTACCCCGAAGGCACAGGCGTATGGATAGATACGTCAACAGAGGCAAAGGCTCGCAAGATATGTGCTATCGGTGTTAGAAGCAGTCGATTTGTAACAATGCACGGATTTGCCCTTAACGTAAATAGCGATTTGAGTTATTTTGCCCGTATCAACCCTTGCGGCTTTACCAATCGCGGTGTAAGTTCGATGCAAAAAGAGCTGGGTTGCTCGCTCAATATAGAAGAGGTAAAGCAACAGTTGGCAAGAGAGATAAAAAAAGTTTTTACAAACCAATAAAACAATACTCACAATGAACGAAAACGGTACAAACCGCCCAAAGGTATTTTTGCTCGATGCATACGCCATTATTTACAGGTCATATTACGCATTTCTAAAAAATCCACGTATCAACTCCAAGGGATTCAATACTTCGGCGATATTTGGTTTTGTCAATATTCTTGAGGAGTTGCTTCGTCGCGAAAACCCAGAATATATAGCTGTGGCTTTCGACCCCAAAGGCAAAACTTTTAGGCATGAGGCTTTTGAAGAATACAAAGCTCAACGGCAAAAAACACCCGAAGATATAAAAGAGGCTATTCCAATTATTAAAAATATAATAGAGGCTTATGGTATCGGGATATTCGAGGTAGAGGGCTACGAAGCCGACGACGTTATAGGCACGCTTGCCAAACGTCTGCAACAAGAGACTTTCGACGTATATATGATGACACCCGACAAAGACTATGCACAACTTGTTGACGAACATATTTTTCAATACAAACCGCGTTACGGAACATCGGGGTTCGACATACTTGGCATAGAGGAGGTAAAAACAAAATATTCATTGCAATATCCGATGCAGATGATTGACTTATTGGGATTAATGGGCGATGCATCCGACAATATTCCGGGCTGTCCCGGAGTGGGCGAAAAGACTGCTGCAAAACTGATAAGCGATTTTGGTTCTATCGAAAATTTGCTTCAAAACACATCGCAGTTAAAAGGGGCTCTCAAAACAAAGGTAGACGAGAATAGAGACAAAATACTATTTTCCAAATTTCTAGCGACAATAAAAACAGATGTGCCTGTGGATTTTACTGTCGATATGGTAAAACGGGCAACTCCCGCCTTTGACAAGATAAAAGAGATTTTTACCGAACTCGAATTTCGCACACTCCTGACACGACTTCAGCTTGGTGGCAACACACCGAAGCAGTCGCCCAAACCACAGACACAGCAGGGTTCGCTTTTCGATACAGACACACCACAGTCAGTTGCAACCACCCTATTTGAATCTGACACAGAGAACCTTACCGAACCGCCGACAGACCTAAACACTATCAACAACACACCACACCAATACATATTGGTCGATAGCGATGAAAAAATCGCAACTCTTATCGACACACTCAAAGCATCATCGGCATTCTGTTTCGACACCGAGACCACTTCGCTCAACACCTTTGAGGCGGAGTTGGTCGGGCTGTCGTTTGCTATCGAACCTTTCAAAGCCTACTATGTACCTGTTACCCAAAAGCGTGAACAGGCTCTTGATATGCTGAAACTCTTCAAACCGTTGTTTGAGAATGAAAATATAGAGAAGATAGGGCAAAATATGAAATACGATATGCTTGTTCTTCGCAACTATGAAATCAGTCTAAAAGGTAAGATGTTCGATACAATGGTAGCACACTACCTGTTGCAGCCCGAATTGCGACACAATATGGACTATATGGCGGAAACATTGCTCTCATATCGTACCATTCATTTCGAAGAATTATTCGGCAAAACTCTAAACAAAAAAGCTGTGGAAGACCTTCGTTCGCTCGATGTGGAGAGGCTCAAAGATTATGCCTGCGAGGATGCGGATATTACTTTGAGATTAAAAAATATTTTGGAGCAAAAAATCAAAGAGAGTTCGCTCGAACACCTATTTTACGATATAGAAATGCCTCTGGTCGCTATCCTTGCCAAAATGGAGCTAAACGGCGTATTAATCGACGATTTTGCACTTGCAAGCTATGCCCAAACCCTTAGTGCGATTATAGCCAACATAGAGAAAGAGATATACCTCTATTCGGGTAACGGATTGAATATATCGTCGCCCAAACAGATAGGCGAACTCCTTTTCGAACGACTTCGTATAGTAGACAAACCCAAGAAGACCAAGACAGGACAGTACCAAACCGACGAGGAGACATTGCAAAAACTCAAAGACAAACACCCCGTAATAGGGCTTATACTCGAACATCGCGGACTGAAAAAACTGCTTAGCACATACGTCGAGTCTCTGCCAAAACTTATTAATCCTAAGACAAACAAGATACACACATCGTTCAACCAGACTGTGGTGGCAACGGGGCGTTTGAGCTCTTCGAACCCCAATCTGCAAAACATACCCATACGCGACGAGCAAGGGCGTGAGATACGCAAAGCATTCATTGCCGAATCCCAATGCAAGTTACTCTCTGCCGACTATTCGCAGGTGGAGCTTCGCATAATGGCACATCTCAGCGGCGACCGTAATATGCTCGAAGCCTTTGCCTCAGGGCAAGATATACACTCTGCCACAGCTGCACGTATCTTCAGAGTGCCTATCGTAGAAGTAACCTCCGATATGCGTCGCAAAGCCAAAACAGCCAACTTCGGTATCATATACGGCATATCTGCTTTTGGGCTGTCGGAACGTCTAAATATACCGCGTAAAGATGCGGTGGCTCTTATCGACGGATATTTTGAGTCGTTCCCCGATGTAAAAAAATATATGGAGCGCTCCGTAGAAAAAGCTCGCAACAACGGTTATGTAACGACGCTATTCGGGCGAAAACTCAATCTGCCCGACATCAATTCGCAAAACGCCAATGTGCGTGGTTTTGCCGAGCGAATAGCCATCAACGCCCCTATACAAGGCTCAGCTGCCGACATCATAAAAATAGCTATGCAACGTATCGACACCCAAATGGAGAACCGCAAAATGCGAAGCCAAATGATACTGCAAGTGCACGACGAATTGGTCTTCAACGTCCCAAATGACGAACTTGATATTTTCAGCCAAATAGTAAAAACCGAAATGGAGTCTGCCGCCACACTAAGCCTACCACTAATTGCTGATATAGGCATAGGCGACAACTGGCTCGAAGCACATTAATGTAGGAATTGTTGAGTAGTGTAATATCTTGTTGGTGAAAAAAACAATTTCCTCTTCTAAAGGGAGGAAATTTTAATTTTTATATTCATCATTAAGTTATCTTGAACGAAAAAAGTACTATCTTTGTACCAGTAAAAGTTTCAAAAGACGAAGTAAATAAAATTATTAACACAAAGGCAGAAAACATATTTATCTCATACCAGACTGCTGCCAATATCT
Source organism: Porphyromonadaceae bacterium COT-184 OH4590 (assembly GCA_000768855.1). Taxonomy (GTDB): domain Bacteria; phylum Bacteroidota; class Bacteroidia; order Bacteroidales; family Paludibacteraceae; genus F0058. The sequence continues at coordinate 8,634 of JRAN01000007.1, forward strand.
TTACTGCAGATGTTTGTAGTGGTATTTTACCTACTTTTGTCTATTTATATTTACTAACTTTATTAAATAAAATAAAACTTTTTTGCCTACAGCTACAACATACTATAATACAGATAGTTGACTTACTATTCTCGACAACGAAAACGGAGGACGTGCGGAGTAATATTTCCTGACGTCAAGAAATTTATTTCCGTAAGTCAAGAAACTTATTTCCGTAAGTCAAGAAACTTATTTCCGTAAGTCAAGAAATTTATTTCCGTAAGTCGAGAAATTTATTTTCCGACGTCAAGAAATTTCGTTGCAGACGTACGGAATTTCGCAAGGATAAAAAAACGATTTTGATTAGCTTTTATCAACTTATTAATTTAAAAATGTACAATTACAATAGGGACTCCGAAAGGAAGACCCTTTTTTTAATGTAGAATTTATAACCAATAATTGTTTAACCCGGATTCCAATATAGAAAAAATGTGGGTGCATCAATCTTTCATCGGGGATATCTGCTACAACCTAAGAGTATGTAAACGACATATGGAATTCTTGGTACGCCTGTAGGCAATCAATACAATACACCAATGCAAATTGGATTGTCGTTTAAACAATTAAACAGTTACACATCATTTATAATGCATAATCTGGTTTAGGGGGTTGAAAAGTATTGCTTCTAAATCTAAGAGTTTCCTTGCTCCGCAATTCTATTAAGAACATTGAGAGCCGTGTCGATGCTATTGACAGGTTCGACCGATACAAAGCGTTTGCCGTAGTTTTCGCCTATCTTGCAGTTGCGAGGATAGGCACTGACATAACGGATTATTTTGGCGAATGTCTCTGTCTGATAATATTCAGAATCGGTTTTGGATACGGGGTATAGTGTCATTTTACCTCTCCTTATGGTGAGCCTCTCTATACCTAAGGCTATAGCCTGCCAACGTAAAGGCAATACCCTAATTAGATCGTCAGCCTCTTGCGGAATAGCTCCGAAACGGTCTATCAGGCGAACTTTGAAAGCATCCAACGATGTTTGGTCGGTGGAAGTATCAAGTTCACGATAGAGGGCTATTCTCTCCGAAGTACTCGACACATAGCTGTTGGGAAACAACAGGTCTAAGTCGCTCTCAAACGTACAGTCATCAACAAAATGCGTCGGATTTCGGCGATGTTGCTCGTCGATTATATCTGCAAACTCCTCTTGGTGCAGCTCCTGAACGGCTTCGTTGAGTATTTTCTGATAGGTCTCGTAGCCAAGTTCGGCAATAAAACCGCTCTGCTCTGCACCAAGCATATTGCCTGCTCCGCGTATATCGAGGTCTTGCATAGCTATATTGAATCCACTCCCCAAATCCGAAAAGGTTGATATGGCTTGCAGTCGGCGACGTGCATCGTCGGATATATCTTTGAAGTCGGGTGTTATAAGGTAGCAGTAGGCTTTGCGATTGCTTCGTCCGACTCTACCTCTGAGTTGATGCAGGTCGCTCAACCCGAAATGGTTGGCGTTGTTTACAAAAATAGTGTTCACATTTGGCATATCTATACCGCTCTCTATAACGGTCGTAGCCATCAATATATCGTATTCATAGTTGATAAAATCGATAATGATATTCTCCAACTGTGCTGTAGGCATCTGCCCATGTGCAACGGCTATTCGAGCGTCCGGTACTATCTTTTGCAGTTTTGTCTGCAAAAGATAAATATTCTGTATCTTGTTATTAACAAAAAATATCTGCCCATTGCGATTCATCTCAAACTCTATTGCCTCTCGCAATATATCATCGTCAAAGCCTATTAGTTCGGTAATAACAGGGTATCGATTGGGTGGTGGTGTGTTGATAATCGACAAGTCGCGTGCTCCCATAAGCGAAAACTGCAATGTACGCGGTATAGGTGTTGCAGTTAGCGTTAGGGTATCAACATTTGCTTTCAGCTCTTTGAGTTTTTCTTTAATAGCTACACCAAATTTCTGCTCCTCGTCGATGATAAGCAACCCTAAGTCTTTGAAAACAACATCTTTGCTCGCTATCTTGTGAGTGCCGATAAGAATATCTATTTTACCCTCTTTGGTGCGTGCTATTATCTCTTTTGTCTGCTTAGGACTCTTGGCACGGCTGATATACTCAATTGTAACGGGGTAATTTTTTAGCCTTTCGGAAAATGTTTTATAATGCTGAAAAGCCAGAATGGTAGTAGGCACAAGTACCGCCACCTGTTTGCCATCTGTAACAGCCTTGAATGCAGCACGTATAGCTACTTCCGTTTTGCCGAAACCCACGTCGCCACAGACAAGCCTGTCCATTGGTTTGGGACTTTGCATATCCTCCTTTATATCGGCGGTAGCCTTGCTCTGGTCGGGCGTATCTTCATATAGAAACGAAGCTTCGAGTTCTGTTTGCAAGTAGCTGTCGGGTGAATACTCAAAACCCTTCTGTTCGAGGCGTTTGGCATACAGTTTTATAAGGTCGCGAGCTATATCTTTTACTTTGCTCTTGGTACGCTCTTTGAGGCGTTCCCATGCTCCGGTGCCAAGCTTCGACAATGCAGGGTCGATACCCTCTTTACCTCTGTATTTGGCTATCTTGTGTAGCGACGATATGTTTACAAAAATTATGTCGCCTCCCTTGTATATGAGCTTTATTACCTCTTGCGGTTTGCCATTGATTTCAGTTTTGAGCAGCCCCGCAAACTGCCCCACTCCGTGGTCATGATGAACAACATAATCGCCCTGTTTTAGTTGATTTAGCTCTTTGATGAGCATTGCGGCTTTGCCTCGTCGGGCAGTGTCGGATTTGAGCGAAAATTTATGAAATCGGTTAAAAATCTGATGGTCGGTAAAGAAGCAAAGTTTTAGGTCGTGGTCGATAAAACCCTCGTGCAGAGTACGCTCCACCGCCTCAAAAGCTATACTGTCGCCTCGGTCGTTGAAAATAGATGCAATACGGTCGATCTGCTTTTTGCTGTCCGATGCAATAAATATTCGGTATCCGTCGGCAATGTATTGAGTTATATTTTGGGATATTAGGTCGAAATTTTTATCAAAATTGGGCTGATGAATGGTAGCAAACTGTATTACATCAGCTTTATAGTGGTTTCTAAGCAGTTCCACAGTTCTGAAACTTTGCAATTGCTCACCCAAACTCTCCTCGTCAACTATCCATGAGTACAGGTCGCTTGTCTGACGATGTTCGTTTGCCTTTATAAGTGCCTGTGAATAAACAAGGTCAATACGTTTTATAAAATAGTCTATATCGTTGACTACAATCATACTATCGCTATTCATAAATTCGAACAGCGATACTTTTTGGCTTTCGCTGTTGTCGGTCGCCGAAATAATGGTTAGCTCCGAAACTTTTTCGATCGATAGCTGACGCTCTATATCGAAGGTGCGTATCGACTCAATATTGTCGCCGAAGAAGTCGATACGGTATGGCAATTCGTTGGAGTAAGAGAATACGTCGACGATACTGCCTCGTTGCGAGTATTGCCCCACTTCATAGACGAAATCGACCTCCCGAAAGCCAGCTTCTTGCAAACGGCTAACAAGCAGGTTCATATCGTAATCTTCGCCTTGACGCAGTTCTATTTTGGCTGTCGAAAAATTCTCCTTAGCTACCACCTTTTCCGACAAAGCATCGGGGTAAGAAACTGTAATACAAGGCTTGACATTCGATATCTTGTTTAAGCTATCGGTGCGTAATATTTCGTTTTCGGCAATGGTAGCACCGCTTTTGTGAATATGTTTGTAGAGTGCGGGAAAATAAGCTAACTGCTCATTGCCAAGAAGTTGCACGAGGTCAAAATATATGTAGCCCGCACTGTCGGCATCATCGGCAACAACCAAAATGTCGCCATTGCATTGCACAAACATCTCGGCAATAGCCACCGCCTGAGCCGAAGCCGTAAGCCCATGTAGAGCAATATGTTGAGACGTAGATCCGACCGCCCACGAACATAACTCTTTCAACACAGGATTGTTGGCATATATTTTGCGGAAATCGTTGATAGACACTATTGCTTTCTAAAAAAATTTCGGCAAAGGTACAAATTTTATACCATTTTTAGACTCTCAAAAATTTGGTAACCTAAATTGTTAGTGTTTTATAAAGTTTTTTGATTTGTGTTGTTTTTTAATAAAATTTTCTATAATTTTGCAGGAGTTAATAAATTAATTTTTAAACACTATGAATATTATATTTTTTGAACTTATTATTGTTCATAAAGAACAGACATCTGTAAGAGGTTTACCTAATAAATATTTCAATAAATTTAGCGGGAACTTAAGATTAATCAAATTTGCAAGTAAATTGGTTACATTGCTTTTGATTTTATTATTTTCACAGGTTGGATACGCAAAGGTACCACCATCGCCAAATTTACCAATTAAATTCAAAATAGGCAAGGACATTACTCTATCCATATACGACTATAAATATGTAATAGACTACGAACTTCCTAAGTATAGAATAGCGGAAGTGGCTGTATCCAAATCCAATTTAACAGGCACCATAAATCCGACTATACAAAATTTTTTAAAAACAAATTTGAAAGGGGATTATGTTTTTTCTACTCTTGAAATTGACGATGACAATTACAATAGGCTTGATAGTGTCGGATATCCCGAATTTCAGTATAGACAATTGGAACTAATCATTCCTGATTGGGTAAATAAAACACAGGTAGAAGTCAGCAATGTAAGAACAAGACAAGTAAATTTACATAAACCATATATGCCAAGTATGCATATATCTCCTTCGGAAAATATTTACTCATTAGAATTAGGAGAATTTTACTCTTCTAATTCTACTCTTAACACCAACACAAATATTATATTAAATCCCGATCTATCAAAACAAATGTATTGTAAATGGTATAATATCAGTGAGCCGTATGGGTTTGTAGGTTCCAAAGGCATATCTTTTTGTATATATCCTATGAATCAAACCATATACAATCCAATAAACGAAATTTTGGTGCGGGCTACATTTACTATAAGAATGGAAAAAACAAGAACTTCTTCGGGTAACCCTCGTATAAATATGTCTCTGAAAGAAATGATACGGCAATATTTGGAAGGAAAACATTATCAGGGAATAATGGATTATTACGATTCTTTTAGAGGATTATACTGGGAAAGAAAAGAGGCAGATAAAGGCAATTATGCCATATTGACCCTTCCTAAATATTTTGAATCATTAAAAGAGTTTATAGCTTATAAAAAATCTATCGGTTATAATGTGCATTTTTATGACATAACGGAATATGCTAATGATGCATGGAGACTTAGAGATATCATCAGAGCGTTATATAAATGGAATGAATACAGACCTAGGTTTATACTTATAGTTGGTAACCCTAATGAGATAACCTACTCGGCAGGCACACCCCAAAGCACAGACGACCCTCCCACAGATTTATATTATTCTTGTGTGGAGTTTCCTACCATTGCGGAAGAGAGGCGGCGAAACCTCAACCCCGACATATATGTAGGCAGATGGAATGTAAGTAATGAAGAAGAGGTAAAGAATATCACTAAAAAGACTATAAAAACAGAGAATGCCTTATATTATACGAACAATACCAATAGAGAAGTAATAATGTTTTCGGGAAATGAAAAATATTTTTGGGGCGACATAGAACGTATAAACAAACAAATAAATAAGGTTTGGTTGCCAACAGTAACATATGATGGACGTAATGCAAAACCAGAAGATATGATAAATGAACTTAATACTGTAATTGATGATAAAACACCATTTATGCTTATATATAGTGGGCACGGAAATTATAATATCATAGGTAAGCCATACAACTTGACCTATTACGACTTTACCGATACTACTATAAGAAACAGCCACTTTAAATACCAACCATTTGTTTTTGCAATGGCTTGCCTTACTAATGATTATTCAGAAATAGATAATATGGGAAGAGGATTTACTTCTATTTCTATGGAGGGTGGAGTAACGTTTTTCGGTTCCACTGTAAATTCATACATTAACCCTGATAGAGCATCTTTTATCCAAATATTTAAAAAATTAAGAACAAAAGCCAACTACCATATTGCAGACCTTACCGCTTGGGGTATGGGTAGCTATTATTCGGGGGTTAAAACTCGTACCCGTCGTCGTCAAGTAGAGAAGTACAATCTTATAGGCGACCCGTCACTAAGGATATATGGAGTTGCTCTAAAAGACGGTAATGTCGGAAGCTATGCCCCTAAGCCATATATGGATACTACAAGTCTGCAAGAACCCCAATATGTCTACAAAGAATCGGATGAAGCATTTATAGAAGTTTCTCCTACTATTGCCAAAGATATTATCACAATATCTGCAACATCCGGCACAAAAATTCAGTCTATACTAATAAAGGATATAATGGGTAGAGATATAAAATATTTTGATACAGACATCCATAATATAAATGTATCCGATTTACACAACGGGGTCTATATATTAACAATACGGTATAACAATCGGATATATACCGAAAAAATAATTATTAATCGTTAAAAGATAAAAGATATGAAAAAGAAAATATTTTTGACCTTGGGGTTTATAGTACTTGTTTTGGGGTGTGTAAAAAAGGTATTGGTAGACAATAATACAGGTCTGCCATTAGGCTGGCAACCTATGCCTATCGAAAAGATTAAAAAGTACTTTCCTGTAGCTACATCGGAAACAGTTACATACGTTTCTGAAAACGGAATAAGCAGGCAATATAAATGTGTTGGTTTTGACTTTGATTACTTTAATAATTTGGGAGAGTGTTACTCAGCTTGCAGTAAGTGCTCGCAATACGAACTTTTTCATATAGGCAGTAGTTTTAATAGTAAAACTGGCGAAAAACTAAAATACTCCATAAATACAGGAGTAAACAGAATTAACTTAAAAATTGGTTACAACAATAATACATTAGAAAAAGAATTTGAACAAGACAATTCTAAAGGTTGGGCAAAAAACCCCAATGAGTTTATCAACTATCTGAAAGACACAATAGAGATACCAAGTCGCAACAATCCTCAAAAGATTATGGGCATACTTGTAGCAGGCAAGGGGCTGGTATGGTTTACAGACCATGATGGTATTAAATGGACTCTCAAAGAGTAGTGTTTTTGTACAGTTATGGTCATTTACACTGTGTTACTTTGTTGAATAATTTAAAAAAGAACCAATAATATGAAAACTAATTTGTTTTTGATGCTATGTATTCTACTATTTGCAGGTTGCTGCAAAAAAATCTCTATTAATCCACAGACAGGACTTCCGTGGGGCTGGGATCCCATGCCTCATGAGCGAATCAGGAGCTATTTCCCGATGGAAGAAGGTAAGTTCGTTACATACATCTCTGAAAACGGTAATAGCAAGACATTTAAATGTATAAGTTCATATTATGAATATAGTAATACATTTGGAGAATGTAATAGTTTTAACAAATGTGCTCCAAATGAAAAACTTGATGTTGCTATTAAATTTAAATCTTCCAATGAAAATTCAATTAAGGAGTATTTGGAATATCATATAATCTCTTTTTCCAATAGGACGCATTTTTCTTTATTTTATATAGATTATTTATATAGAGATAAAGGAGATAATAACGAACGTTGTGGAGGAGGAATACATAAGATGTTTGAAATAGATACATCCAAATGGACAACATGGCCTAAAAACCCAAATGAATTTATGAGTTATTTTACCGATACTATCATACTTCCTAAACACGACCAACCTGAAAAAGCTATGGGTATACTTGTAACAGGCAAGGGGCTGGTATGGTTTACAGACTATGATGGTATTAAATGGACTCTCAAAGAGTAATTGTTGTTTTGTAAAATATAATCGCATCAAAAATGTCGGTTTATTTTGATAAATAAACCGACATTTTTGATATAATTCACATAAATTTGATACCTTTGCAAAAAACAGACAAAAGTGCAACTAAAAAAAATAGATATCTTAAACTATCGCAATATAGAGGATTGTGAATTGTTTTTTTCTCCCAAAATAAACCTGTTTTGGGGTAAAAACGGAATGGGCAAAACCAACTTGCTCGATGCTATTTATTATTTAAGTTTCTGCAAAAGCCATCTAAACAATATCGACAGCCAATTAATAAGGCACAATTGTGATTTTTTTATAATCCAAGGTGAATACAATTTTATCGACGGTACTCACACTATATCGTGTGCCGTAAAACAGAGAAGAAAAAAGCAATTTCTCTACGACAAAAAAGAGTATGAACGAATTGCCGACCATATAGGCAAAATACCGCTTGTATTGGTTTCGCCTGCCGACACATCGCTTATAATCGAAGGAAGCGACGAGCGACGCAGGTTTATGGATATCATCATATCGCAGTACGACAAAGAGTATCTCAACAGTCTGATAACCTATAATACAGCATTACAATCGCGAAATGCTCTGCTCAAACACCCAAACAATCAAGATGAAACAATGCTCGAAGTATTAGACGAACAGCTATGTGCCACAGCAGAACCTATTTTTGAGGCACGCAATGAGTTTATAACCAAATTCATACCTGTCTTTAAGGAGTTTTACAGACGAATAGCCAACAATAATGAAACAGTAGAACTCTCATATATATCGTCTCTGCAAACAAACAGACTAAAAGACAAACTTTTATCTTCAAGAGAAAAAGACAAATACCTTGGTTACACCACAGCAGGTATCCACAAAGACGATTTAGATATGCTACTAAACGGATTTGCTTTGAAACGCACAGGTTCGCAAGGTCAAAACAAAAGCTATCTTGTAGCAATGAAACTCGCCCAATTTATTTTCCTTAAAAATATTTCGGGCAAAACTCCTATTCTATTGCTCGACGATATATTTGACAAACTCGATTCCGAAAGAGTTGAGCGAATTATAAAAGAGATTTCGGATGACAACTTCGGTCAGATTTTTATTACCGACACCGCTCGCGAACATATCGACAAAATAATAGAGAATAATAATAAAGACTTCTGCCTCTTTGCTATAGAAGATGGTAAAGTTATAAAGTAATATTTTTAGAACTATGGTAAGAAAATCAATCTTAACATTAATATTATTAACAATGTATTGTACTCATTTTGAAGCACAAATATATGAAACAAAGATTTTGAACCCCAAAATCAAAACATTACAAATATATCCGGAGGAAAATGACATAGGTTTTCCGGTGTTGGAGCTTTATGCCGATAAAAAGCTAATTGTGAGTTTCGATGAATTGGAGTTTTCGAAAAAGACATTCTTTTATAAGATTATTCATTGCGACAAAAACTGGAAGCAGTCGTCTCTAAGTGATATGGAGTTTTTCAGTGGATTTACAAGCAATCAGATAGAGGAGGTCAATTTGTCGCAAAACACATTGACAAACTACACCAACTACCAATTCGAGCTACCACAAGACAACGACTATTTTAAGGTTTCGGGCAACTATGCCGTGATTATTTCCGAAGACAGTGATTGGTCTTCTCCTTATGCAATCGCCTGTTTTTATGTGGTAGAGCCTAATATTGGAATAAATACCAAGACCACAGCCAAAACGGACAAAGGATTCAATACCAACTATCAACAAGTAGAGATAGAGATAGACAATTCGAACTACCCCATACAAAATCCTTTTACGGATTTGAGCCTCTGCGTATTGCAAAATAGACGCACAGACAATGCCGTAAAGGATATAAAACCCACCTTTACCACCTCCAACAAACAGACCTACAGCAACAATAAAAATCTTGTATTTGAAGGAGGTAACGAGTACCGTTTCATTGATTTTGCCGACGAATACCGATATAGTGGCGAAATCGAACGAATCGAGGTTAAATCGAACTATTCAAACGTATTCTCCACTCCGGCATATCCTCGCAACAAAACATATCTGCCTTCTAACTACGGCAATGCCAATGGTCGTTATATTATCAACCGCAAAAATTATTACAACAACAATTATGATGCCGATTATATGCAAGTACATTTTATCTTGCCCAACAACTTGGAATTTTACAACTACAACATATATATTCTCGGAGATATGTTCGATAATAAGCTAAATAAAAACTCAAAAATGGAATTGGACAGGGATTTGAATATATATCATAAAACCGTTTTATTAAAGCAAGGGGGATATAGTTTTTTGTATGCTTTTGTTCCCAAAAACTGCAGTGGTCAAAACACCTGTATTGCCACTATGCTTCCTTTTGAAGGTAGCTATTGGCAAACCCCAAACGAATATACTGTTTTGGTATATCACACCCCATTTGGAGCCAAATACGACAAACTAATAGGAGTAAAAATTTTCAATAATCAGTAACAATGTTAGACATAATACATACATATCCGTATCTGATAGCCATACTTACATTTCTGATTGGCTTCTCGTTAATGCCGTCAGTATTAAAATATGCAAAGAAATACAATATGGTAGTTCGTCCCAACAAACGGACTTCTCACGAGGGTAGTGTACCGAATATCGGTGGGGTAAATATTTTTACCTCCTTGCTTACAGTTTTTATACCAATGCTAATAATGGGTCAAATGAATCCTGCTTTTTTTATTGGGATTTGTATAATTTTTATAATAGGATTTATCGACGACAGGCTCGTATTGTCTGCCTATTGGAAGATTGTAGGCGAGAGTCTTTGCGCCTTTTTTCTCATCTATTTTGCCGATATACGCGTTACCTCTTTTTATGGAGTATTAGGTGTATACGAACTGCACCCGTTGATAAGCTACATTTTTTCTTACTTATGCTATATGCTAATAGTCAATGCTTTGAACCTAATAGATGGAGTAGATGGCTTAGCCTCCGGCTTGGGTATTCTCTATTGTCTGTTTTTCGGTATATGGTTTTATTTTATGAATATGTCTTATTATTCATTTGTGTGTTTTGCTATTGTTGGTGCTTTATTCGTGTTTTTTCTTTTCAATGTATTTGGCAGAAGCAAACGAAAAATATTTATGGGCGACTCCGGAGCATTGATATTGGGCTATATAATCACTTCTATAGTTTTCATCTTTTTAGAGACAAACAAAAACCCTATATCCAATACCGTACTGTATTTTCCAAATGCTCCGGTTTCGGTATTGACAATAATCTTTATACCTATTTTCGATGTATTCAGAGTAGCTATCACTCGACTAAAAAATCGGAAATCGGTATTAGAGGCAGACCGCAACCATATACACCACCTATTGCTTAGTCTCAACTTTTCGCACAAGCAAGTTACTGCTATACTGCTATCCGTTACATTATTGTACTTTTTTATTGCCATAATACTCAAGACATACAATTTATGGGTACAGTTGGCTATTATCATACTATTAGGTTGCCTTATGATATTTATTATCTGGCAATTTATTAATCTAAAAACACATAAAAAACAAAATGAATCCAAATAAAATCATGTTATTGGCGATTGTTATAATAATTTTATTTCCAAATGTGGTTGTACCGCAGAATAATGTTAAAACTAAAAAAAACAATATAAATATGAAATACAATACACTAACCGCTCAGGAAGAAAAAGTAATAATACATAAAGGAACTGAAGCCCCTTTTACGGGAGAATATTTGAAAAACAAACAAGAGGGCACATATATATGTAAGAGGTGCGATGCCCCTTTGTATCGGTCGGAAGATAAGTTTGATTCGCGTTGCGGATGGCCCTCATTCGACGACGAAATAGAGGGAGCAGTTACACGTATAACGGATAAAGATGGAGTAAGAACCGAAATTGTTTGCAGCAACTGCAAAGGGCATCTTGGGCACGTTTTTCTAAACGAAGGTTTTACTGAGAAGCAAACTCGGCACTGTGTAAACTCCATTTCGATGAAATTCGTTCCTAAAAAAGATAAAAATCTGGTTTCGGTTTATTTTGCCTCAGGTTGTTTCTGGGGTACGGAGTATTTTTTTATGAAAGCAAAAGGGGTAAAGCATACCTCGGTGGGATTTATGGGAGGACATCTCGAATACCCTTCGTATGAAGAAGTATGCGAACAAAATACAGGACATCTCGAAACGACCGAAGTGATATTTGATTCTACTGTTACTTCATACGAAGATATGGTCAGATTATTTTTTGAGACACACGACTTTACTCAAACCAATGGACAGGGCCCGGATATCGGCAATCAATATTTATCTTGTATCTTTTACTCCACTCCACATGAAAGGGATATTGCACAAAAATATATTGATATTCTTACGAAAAAAGGTTATAAGGTAGCCACTATGTTAAAACCTGCTTCCAAGTTTTGGAAGGCAGAAAATTATCACCAGCAGTATTATGAGAATAAAGGAACTAAACCTTATTGTCATAAATATTCAAAAATATTTTAATGTTACACATCAAAACAGTAAATAGTGATATAAAATTTGTTATTGGCAAAAAAACAACAAAATATTTCTTGTTATAAAGAAAATGTATTATCTTTGCAGAAAGTATGGGTGTTTAGACCAAGTCATTATTTTCTACTTGTTTTAAGTAAAAAATAATGACAAGTAATAGATAGAGGTTATCCATAGCGAAACAACGCTGCTGAATTACGATTCGGAAAGGAAAGAAGGAGGTGCAAATCCTCCAACACCCACAAAAAAGAGAGGTTGTCTTTCTAAAACAACCTCTCTTTTTGTTGGATAATATCGTAAATTTTTGATTTCCCAATTAACGTTTCGAGAATTGGAAGCGTTTGCGTGCTTTCGGACGTCCCGGTTTTTTACGCTCAACGATACGTGCATCGCGAGTAAGAAAACCTTCTGCCTTAAGGATAGGTTTGTTAGCTTCGTCTATTTTTACCAAAGCACGAGCTATTGCCAAACGTAGTGCTTCTGCTTGTCCTTTATATCCACCACCGCAAAGATTTACCTGAATATCAAATGTATCGGCAGATTCTATCTTATTAAGAGGCTGACGCACAACATATTGCAAAATAGTTGAAGGAAAATAATTTTCAAACTCACGTTTGTTGATAGTAATTTTTCCTGAACCTGTTTTTACAATTACACGAGCAATTGCTGCTTTTCTTCTTCCTATTGCATTTACTGTTTGCATACTTTCAACTATTTAATTTTTTTTAAATCAATTAATTTTGGAGTTTGAGCAGCGTGTGGATGTTCACTTCCTGCATATACATATAGATTATTTATTACGTGAGAAGCCAAAATATTTTTTGGCAACATACCTTTTACAACCTTTTTGATTAATTTTTCGGGCGACTTAGCCATCATTTCGGCAGGAGTGCTTTGGCGTTGTCCTCCGGGATAGAGTGTATAACGCAAATAAACCCTGTCTGTCCATTTTTTACCTGTAAGACGAACCTTATCGGCATTGATAATTATCACATTATCTCCACAATCCACATGAGGAGTAAAACTTGGTTTGTATTTGCCTCTGAGCAATTTAGCGACTTGAGACGCCATACGTCCGAGAACCAAATCGTTAGCATCTACTAAAACCCACTCTTTTTGAGCGGTTGCTTTGTTGATTGATACCGTTTTATAACTTAGTGTATTCACTTTAAATTATTTTTTTAAAAATTCTACATTATAAATACTGTTATTATCAGCGGGCTAAGACTCATCTTGTGGGCTAATTCACTCAGAATCTCGTTAAAAAACCGACAATCCAGCATCTATGTTAGATGGATAATAATTTTTTGAAGTGCAAAGGTAATATATTTTTTTTTACCAACAAAATAATAATTGAGCCAATTACTTATTTTTGTTACCTTTGTATGTATAAAAAAGAGAGATTAATATGGCTGCTCACAACGAATTAGGCAAACACGGAGAAAATATTGCAGTGCAATTCCTTATAGATAAAGGATATAACATATTGGAAATCAATTGGAAATACGGTCGTTGGGAAATAGATATTATAGCCCAAAAATATGATTTTTTGTCGATAATAGAGGTAAAAACACGTTCAACAAACTATTTTGGCTTTCCCGAAAGTTTTGTTACCAAAAAAAAGATGCAAAATCTGGTAAATGCAACAGATGAGTATCTAAAGCAAAAAAATCTCTCTGAAAAAGGAATAAGATTTGAGATAGTAGCTATTACCAAAACACAAAAAGGCTTTGATATAGAGCATATAGAAGAGGCTTTTAACTCCACACACGCCTTTGGAGTATCTCCTTTTGACAACTCTTATTAATCCCAAATTATGCAACAAATAAATGTGATTATAACTATCTGATTAGTAGCTTATAGCAACTATATTTTCCTAAATCACAGTGTTAGAAGTTTCCCCAAAAACACCAACTAACAACATCTTTTACAATCAATTACAGATTTGCATAAGACTAATTTTATGTTAAAAATATAATCACAACAATAAAGAGTAAAACAAAAAGCAAAGGCACTCACTTTGATTGAATGCCTTTGCCCCTTTATTGAACTATGAATACAGAAATTTATCTAACTATCAGCTTAAAGCTCTTTCCATTGATTATTACAAAATAGAATCCATTAGTATAAGCACTAACATTAATATTAGTATTAGCTATATAATCCGAATTACTATACACTTTATGTCCGCTATTTGTAAATATTTCTACCTTTCCGCTTGTATTAATACTAAATACTTCTGTAGCAGGGTTAGGATATATGGTTATATATTCGGTCTGCTGTACAACAGGCAGAGAAGTTACCGTATTGTCGAACACAAAAGGTATTTTTACAAATAGAGTTTTTCCCTTAACCATTTGCTGAACTATTATCGAACCTTTGCCCTCCTGCTGTTTTGCAACTACTCTAAGAGTATTTGCGTTTATGTTGGTTGTAGCCAACATATTATTCAACGAGTCGGTAATAGTATAGACAATATCCGCCGCCCCATTGTTGGTAGCCTCGAAGATAGTATTAAGACTGATATTAATGTCTCCTTTTGGATTTAGTTTTACGGTATCTGCTACCACAATATTTCTAACTCCTCCAAAATCGTCCATACAGAAATATGTTGGAATAGTAGTACCAAAATTATTCTTACGTGTACCATCCATAGAAAACTCAATAGTTTTTACCACACCAAGACTTCTAAGATCCACCCATTGCCACGAATCCAAAATATAATGGTTGGCTGTATTGGCAGCATCGCGATAATCGGCAAGATAAAACTCTACCATTTTGCCGTTATCGCCCTTGGCGGTAAGTTTTAGCCAGTCGCCGGTAGTAAACGGCTTATTGGCATCGTTCTGACCTGTACTATCAAATCCTGTTCCGTTTTCGGAGACGTGTTTTACCCAAGCGGTATTGGTTATATAAAATCCACTAACACTGTCTCCTTGAGCTTTTTGAGTAATGGACAACACTGTTTTGCCCATATAACCACTCGGGTAAACTACCGCATAATTGTCGGAATTGTTTACTCCTTTGCCAACAACAGAATTGAATTGATCTACTATAAAATTACTCATATTGAATATCGTAGAGGTATGGTTTGAGTATCCAAAAGCTCCCCAAGAACTATATTCCGGTATTAAAATATTGGAGAAAGAGTATGAACCACTATAGAATGTATTCTTATAGCCTGCCACAGTATCGCCCATCCAATAGCTTTCGGGAGCCAAATAGAGGTCATCGAATGTAGCCACCTTGCCTGTGCCAAGTACGGTAAGTAACTCTCTTGAAGTAAATTTATTGCCCCAACCATCTGTAACAGTCAGATATATGTAACCCGTCTTTTCAGCGTTTAACATAAGTGTCGCTTCTTTCGACAATGTATCTCTACGTGAATTTGTCCACGCATACTTATAAGGCAATACACCTCCGTATATATCGGACGTAAAGGTAACGCTCTCTCCCTCATTGGCTGTTTTGTTTTCGAGCACAAAAGTAATAGGCTGCGGTTCGCCACTAAAATTATCAATCATAATATTGCCTGTACCCTCAAGCGATATACCTGTTATTTCATTAAATGATTTGAGATTGATAAACACCCACTTACCTGCAGTAGCCTGCAACAAGGCAGTACCTATATTTTCGGTACCCTTATATGCAATCATAGTAACAGACACATCGGACTTAAAATAAAAACCTTTAAGTATAAGCCCTTTATCACTATTATTGATAGTAACTGTAGCTTTATTGCCCGACATTTTGGCTGCCTTTTTGTTGTTGGCTCCCTGTCCGTCGGTAATGGTTTCAACCACAAATCCCGAGAAGTCTGCCGTACCGTCCGTAAAATTGCCTGAAGTAACTGCTACTGTTTCAAATGTAGATACTTCCGTCGGAGTGATGGCAGTAGTAAATACCGCACCTTCTACTACTCCACTCTGCTGTCCACCAAAACTCTGTAACACAAAGTAAACCTTATATTTAGTCTGTTTTACAAGCGATGTTAGGTTGATTTGGGTTTCTAAATTTTTAGCGATTTTAATATTTGCATTATCTACAACTTCGGTTGCTGTAGGCGACTGCTCTTCAGCTGGTTTTACCATATAGAATAAAGTTCCTTTTTCGGTAACTTTTACCTTTACCACAGCACTATTATTGGTGATATCTACAATAGTCGGATAATCGACGACAAACTGTGGCATTGACGTGGCAGATGCAAACTCATAAGCACCTATTGTCGGCTTAGAGACATCGCGTACAGTAGCGTTAATATCATCAGTTACATAGTTCAAAGGTGTAGCGTTACGCAAGTTGCCTTCGGCAGTCAAATCAAGCGAAATGGCATCAAAAAACTGAGCCTTCTCAACCACAGAGTTAGTCTCGCCGGATTTAGTTTTCCAATCCTCAAATGTAACGATATCCGTTCCACCATAGGCAAACTTAGTTCCATCAGTGTAAAGAGCGTTGTTGGCAAAGTTTACTCCTACAAAAGCTGCAGCGGTATTTACACGATAAACATACCCTTTGGCATTGTTTTGTAACAAGTTGTTCTTCACCGCAACGCTTTCGTTGGGTTTAACTGCCGTACCATCAATAAATATCGGTGCCGAGTTTTGAACAGCAGTACTTTTAACCACATTTACCGAATTATACACGATGTCGATATTGGCAATACCGTCGGCAAAGAATATACCGTAGAGTGCAGCGCCTTTGGCGTTATCGATTATCACCTCATTATTATAAACGCGGTTACGCCCTGCCAATGTTTCGTTTGCATCACGACGACGCAAATAAAGACCATTGACGGCTCCGCTTGTAGTACTGCCTGCATAGATTCTGTTGCCACGGATAATAGTGTTTCCAATCATCACGGCATCAATGCCTTTGTATGTAGAACTAGTGTTGCCACTTGCCGTAATGCGGTTGTTTTCTACTAAGCCGTCATACTCTTTGGTAAGATAAATAGCCATATTACCTTGGTTGGTGAATGTGTTGCCCGCTATGCGTGCTCCTTTCTGCTTGGGCAAATATATAGAGCTTGTACCATATACATATACTCCGCTGTATCCACCGCTTAGAGTGCTATTTTCTAATGTAAAATAGTCGCTGTTTTGGTAAGCTTTGTTTCCTCCTTCAACACGTACCAAAGCGATATTACCGCTAGAATATTCGGACGAGCGAGGTGCCTCAATATAACAATTTTTGACAGTAAAATGGTTACTTATATTACGCACCAATACACAAGCATTGTGCTGTTTGGTATTATTGGTTTTGACTGTAATTCCTTCGAGAGTAAGATAGTCGGCACCGTCAACGGTAACAATACCCGCTTTTTCGTTGGCACTATTTACCTCTATAACAACTTTAGTGTTGTCATTATTTTTTGACTTGAAAACAATGGAATTTATCTCCGAAGCACCATTGATATGAGGTATTACCACGAGTTCTTTGTAGATACCGTCTTCAACTTCAAACACCACCTTTCCATCGATACCACCTTTCATAGCCTCTATAGCTTTGGCAAATGTCGGATAGTGGGCGTGGTTGCTCGCTCCAATAGTGTATGTGCCACTAAAGCCTGCTTTGATGTTACGCGAAACAAGCTCGCTTGTTGCCGGTGTTACAATAGTGTTGTTGGCAACGACAGAATCGAGCTTTGCCGTTACGGTATTGCCTGCCTTCGCATTAGAGGCAATGTCGTAAGCGAGCCAGAATTTATACACACCACTTTTGGCTATCGTTGTTGCACCTTGTAACTTGATAGTGCTTCCAGATACAGACGAAGCATACTTATTATTGGCGGAAAATGAGCTTAATGTGTCGGTAAAGTATATCGCAACATTTGCAATATCGGATATAGCTGTTGTGCCCGCTGTCGATATTATAAATTTGCTAATATCGAGAGTCGATTTTTCGCCCTCTACCGTAACTTCGATTTTAAGCATCTGTTCGTTTTGTGCTCCTTTGAGCAGTTTGCCTGCTGTAGCGTGAGTAGCCTTTATACCACTTATCGACAAAGGTTGCGGTACAATCGAACTTACCTCTATCTCCCAACCCGTATTTTTCAATGTTGTGCTTGTAGGCGAAAACTTTACTGTAAGAGAACCGTCTTCTGCTGTCGATATAAGAGGTTCGGGCAATTTGCCTGTAAGGTTACCTTTTAGTTCAGCAA
This sequence comes from Porphyromonadaceae bacterium COT-184 OH4590, assembly GCA_000768855.1. Classification (GTDB taxonomy): domain Bacteria; phylum Bacteroidota; class Bacteroidia; order Bacteroidales; family Paludibacteraceae; genus F0058. The sequence goes on from JRAN01000007.1 coordinate 27,136, forward strand.
GTTTGTCGTTGGTTGTATTGCCGTTGTATATCGTAAAAGCGTGTCCATAAGCAGTTGCAAACGATTTGAATACAAACTTGATGATTTCGCCCTGATTGGCTGGTTTGAATGTAACACTGCCTCGAGCAGTGGCAGTATATGGATCTGTCGCACCACCATTGTCATAGAATATAAGTGGTGTACCGACAGTAACAACGTCATCGCCTTTGAACAGGTAGATATTTTTGGTAATACGCTCGCCATCGGGGTCGCCTGTTGTCGGAGTCTTTACTTCGCCTCCTGCCTTAATATTAACAAGGGCAGCGTCGACAGTTTGACCTTCGGCAACCTCATCTTTCATCGAATATGCGATATAAAAATAGTTGTTACCCTCTGCAAGAGTTATTGCATTTGTAGGCATAAGCGTAACATTGCCGTTTGCAGGATTATCCACTGATGCTACCAATGCAGTTGTAGCAAAACTCTTTTGACTGCCGGTGGAAAATAGTGATACTTTCTTCACTTTGTCGTGCGAACCTTTGAGGTCTATCACCATTTCGTTGAGCGGCAATGGCGACAAGTTGCCTTGTGTTATTATTTCGATACCGATAATTTCCTCGTTCTCCATACCCGACGATAGTATGTCGCTGTTGGTTTGGAAAGCGTTTAGGCTGCTTACACTCATCTGTACAGGCTGATAGCTACTTACTGCCGCTTTCCAGCCATTACCTGTTTGCTGACTATTATTAGTATTGGCATTGAATAATACTGTCAAAGCACCATCGGCAGAAGTAGAGCGAATTATGTGTTCGGGTCCCTTATTCTTATTGTTAGCATCGGCAATCCATATAGGTGTACCTGTAGCAGAAGTACCATTGTATATAACAAATTTGGCTTTTAATCCATAATAAGTATTGGATATAAAGAGGTCGAATTCGGAGAAATCTATCTGAACCACCTTACCCGTAGCATCAGGCAAAAATGTAACGATTTGGTCGCCTTGTTCGGCTTTGTATCTGGTACTGTACTGGTTTTGTGTAGTGTGAGTAAAACTCCATTCTCCATATATTTTTTTTGTAAATTTACCGATAGTAGAGATATACTCGTTTTTGATAATACGGTTGCCCTCCGGGTGCGGTTTAGCTACATTGCGTTGTAAATCGGCAACAGTAACGGCTGTACATCCTGCATCGATTGCCTCGCCATTGACGGCATTTTCTTTGAGGTCATATGTAAGCCAAAAATAGTTGTCGCCCTCAATAAGTGCTTGCGAAGTTAGTATCTCAAACACATCGGCATTAACATCTACCTCACCCACCTTCTTAGAGGCAGCAAAGTTGTTGCTTTTGCCAGTATAATATAATGTTGCTTTTTTTATATTTGCAAATGTATTATTTGAAGAAAAAACAAACTTGTTAGTCGTCAAAGGATTGAGGTCGTCTGTAGTTTTTACATTTACAGACAAAATCGTTTGTCCCTTATCGGCAGCACACACTGTACCGGAGGTGTATTGAGAAAGCTCTATGGTGTTAAATGCCATTTGTACGGGAGTAAACTGCGTTACTACCGCCTCAAAACCCGATTTGGTAATACCTGCTGTACTTTTTAGGGTAACTGTGAGAGCTCCATCGGCAGAAGTCGATTTTATCAATACAGGTGTAGCATCTTTTAATAATGTGGCTAATAGATTTGCTTCATTAGCAGTGGTACCGTTATAAATTTTAAGTATATCGTTACGACCTATTGTCGATGTATTGAAGAGGTCTAACTTATTAAACGATATTTGCACCTTCTTACCTGCATCGGCAGGTACAAATGTAATACTCCCCTCGAAGTCGCTCGAAATATTACCATTAATTCCACCATCATCATAGAAGTTTAGTGGTGTATTAGCTACAGTAAAAGGCGATGTCGACACTCCTATGCGCACCTCATCGGAGGCTAAAGGTGTACCTTCAATGCTGCTAACAGTGGCTTTCCAGCCCGCAGCTATGGCATTAGCATTCGTAAAGCATACAGTAAGTTTACCATTAGGGCTTTCGGAGACTATCGTTTCATTAGTTCGATTCCCCGTAAAAGCAACTTTATGTCCCGAAGGTATAGTATATATATCTTCCTGATCATATTCGTCCCAATAGCTGTTGAGAGCCCTATCTCCATCGAATATTTTGATTATACCTGCACCCAAAGCTATATTCTCAAACACAATTTGGATTTTATGCCCCGGTTGTGGTGTAAAGGTCACAGCAGTAGTGTTATTCTTAGGAATATCACCTGTTGCACCACCCGCATCATAGAATGTTACGGGGGTACTTACCGTTACCTTGTCGTGCTTTCCGTTGACGGGAGGCATCTGTACTACTGTCTGTGCCCACGATAACAGAGGCAACAAACAGAGAATTAAAATGTAACTAAATCTTTTCATTTTACTTTTTGATAAATTACTTATTATAATTAATTATTTAATAAACAAAAACATTTCGCCTCTCCTCAATGTTTATAAACGATTATATACAAGGCTTTTGAGTGCCATTTATTATCACCTATAAACAATTATTAATAACGAGGTAGACAATACATACATACTATCGGTATTTTTTATAAAAGCAATTATAGCACAATCTTTTAGCTCTTAATCCCGAAAGCTTATATCTATTATAATTTTATGGCAGGTTTTCTGACTCGTTTTTTGTTGTACTATGACCTTCCCAAACCTATTGGTTCAGTGGTACTTGTAGCTTGCACAACAGTATTTTTTATAAAACTTACAGCAGCGGGTACTGTTTGGGATTTTCACCCAATTCCCTCTCTAACTTTTTTTAACCCTCAAAAGTTATCACCACGAAAATCGACTGCAAAGGTAATAAATAATTTTGAATTGGTTCATATCAATTATTACAACACAAAAAAAGCCCGACAACACACATTATCAAGGCTTTTTTATCAAAATATAGATTGATATTATATATCTAACCTAACAAACACTCCATAATTATATATATTGTTCATAGAGGGTCGATAGAAGTCTAAATTACCACCGAAACCCATAGTGTATTTTTGATATGTCAATCCGAGGCGGAAGTAACACATAGCACGCTCACGTTCTTGTCTGCTAAAATCGTATCCATATAAGCCTTGCAGACGAGTAAACAATCTAAAACTACCTATAATCAACGGTTTAAACTCAATTACTCCGACTGTTTCTATATTAGCCCATGGCATCAGATTGCAATAAGGAGTAAGCACCAAAAGCCATGTAGGAGATGCATACGACAAATGAAATCCAAAAGTAGGTATAAACCCTTTTCTAAAATGGTATTGTATACCCGCAGATACTCCTATATGACGCTGTATCTGAAACAACAACGAATTGACAGAAACCAACTCAACAATACTTTTTTGGTAAATGTACGGTACTGCTGCAGACGAAATATTATTATAGCGAAACCTACCTGCAATACTTTTATTGATATTCAAAGACATATTGACACGTTCCGCTCCAAATAGTGTTTCGAAAACTATTGGAGGCTCTCTGTCTTGCGAAAAAATAGAGATGTTAATAGCAACAAAAACAATCAACAAAATTAACTTCTTCATACAATTATTTAACTTTATATTCATTAGTCTCTTTTGAAAGGAACATATTTAGGAGGTATCGGGGTATAGTCTGTATCGTCCCATAGAGTGCTTGTAATCATAAGGTCGGCACTATAACGATTGCATGCAATGGGGATATTGTGTATTCTGCATTGACGTAGCAACATCTGTATATCAGCCTCGTGAGGATTGGCGCTAAGGTCGTCTATAAGAAACACACAAAAATCAATCTGTTTGTTAACTACCAAAGCCGCTATTTCGGCATCTCCACCCATAGGACCCGAATTTTTACGAGTAATATCGGCTCCAACTATGCCTTCTCGTTCAAAAGCATCTTGAATAAGTCCGCCTGTAGTACCGGTACAAACCAACTTATGTTGTGACAGCATAGCAGCATTAAAAACTGCCCACTCTACCATATCTACTTTGCGTGCATCGTGGGCTACCAAAGCGATTGTAAGTCTTTTTTTCATTATTGAATTAATATATTTTTTTCGGAGTGTAAAGTTACAACTTTTTATTGAAATTTTTATAGGAATCGCTCCGCTTTATATTCACTGTATAATATCGTAAAAAAACCAGATTATTACATACCGTACATATGAATACTTGAGTTTTGTGCCGAAGGCAGATAATTTACTCCATACCAGCAAATCTGAAGGAAGAGAAAGCTTATTATCAGTAACAAAAAACTGACCTCAAATCGCTTTGGACAATATACTCTGTGATGTATATAAAGTAGGTAACTTAGCATTGTGATAGCCGCCCACGTCTCTTTGGGGTCCCAACCCCAATAGGTGCCCCAAGCTATCTTTGCCCATACTGCACCCAAAAGCAGTCCTATCATCAAAAACGACATACCGGTATAAACCAGATTATCTGCGATATGAATCATTTTATCAATCTCTATACTACTGTTTTTCCGTCTATTATAAATAATATATATACCCATTATCAGGGCTGCCGCAAGCATAGAATAAGCGAAGATATAAGATATTACATGCGGTACAAAAAAAGGACTCTCCAGAGCAGGCATCATCGTTTTGCTGTGGATTTCGGGCTTCGCTATGTTGATTATCATAAACACGGTCGAGAGCAAACCTGAAAACGACAATATCCACTTGTATCGCCAACGGACAAAAACAATAAGTCCGGCTATAATAACAAAAAACGAGTACCAAAGCCGTGTCTCGCCCATTGTGCGTAACGGCGGGCGCTGCAGTGAATGCCACATACCGCCTATAAAAAAAGCAAACACCACCACCGCCAAGGCTCCGGCTACGATGGCTAAACTCCTTTTCGACATCAATGCCGATACAACAGAAACGACCAACAATAAAAAAGTTGGTGTGGCAAAATACACAAAATCAGTCCAATCGAGTAGAGGCAAAAGGTCTATCATAATCTATTCGTTTTTGAGTTCTTTTTCGTTATCGGGCTTGGGTAGCGGACTCATAAACAGCATAGCCGCTCCTACAAAAAGCATAGCAAAACCGATATAAACTCCCCAAAGCCAATTGTCTTTTACCAACTCAAACTCTGACATTGTGCTCCAACGACCCTGTTCGCGGTTATAGTTGAGTTGATAGATATACCAACTTTTGTACCGCAACGGCTGATTTACTTTGATAGTGGCACTATCGGTATCGCCGTTTTGGGCATATAGCACCACTCGGCTGCTATACTGCTTTGGTTCGGGGTCTGCCATTACGAGCGATACGCTATCGGTAAGTTTTAGGCTGCGGTATGGGAAAATATGGCTACCTGTCGCTACCCAACCGCTTAGTACGCTATCTTCATTGAGCCGTACATCGACCTTAGCCGACTGCACTGCACCTAACGAACGAAACTCTCTAAAAACCAGCGAGTCGGGCGTTGCTACCGCTGCCGAATAGGGCAAATACTCCTTTACTTTTATCTGCCAACCGTCAATCATACCTTCGGTTGGGACTGCCTCCAACGAAAGCGATTCTGCTCTTTGCAATGGCAAAGGCTTACCGGAATTATTGTCTATTATCATCAGTTTAGGCGGATACTCATCTATGTCGAATGACAACAAGTCGATGGCTATTGGTAAATCTACCACCTGTCCTGTTATATTATCGATACCACGCCATTCGGGATAGTCGCTCTCGGTGTCGGTATGCATCCGATACCTTTGCAGGTCGGCAGAGGCAAGCATTCCAAAGAAGAGTGTAATAAACAGCCCTATATGGTTCATTACAAATGCTATATCACGAAGATTGGCTTTGATACGTATCACTCTGTTTATTATCACAAAACCCAATACAAACAACAAGTATAGATACAATATCAAAAAGTACCAAGTCGAAAGTATATGGCTCAATCCTATCCTGTGTATTGGGTGAGTAAGCTCTATGCCCATAGATACGGGTATTTGCTTGGTAAAACCCATTAATACAAGTACCAAAAGTAAAGCTGCCATAGACGACAAAGTAGCCTTTCCTCCGGCAAAAAAAGCTAACGGTGTTTTCTTATTGTATTTATAAAGAATTGTAAAACACAGTATTATTATTGCCACCAAAACACTCCCGCCAACGATATTGACAGGCGACACGAAAGCATTGTGAGGTATAGCCCCTACACTCAACTGTAGAACTACACCTACCATACCAAGCCCCGCAACAATGGCTACAGACTCAAACCAACCCCACTTTTTACCCCACACAGCTTAATCTGTTATTTTAATATATGAAAATACAGAATTGGTAAATAGCATAGATGATTCGAGGACAAACACCTGATTTTCAAAATCATCTCTACCAGATCTCCATATTTATTTGATAATCCTCAAAAAAAGGTATGTATCTCCATTATATTGAGACACATACCTCTCTATACTCTCTATTTTACTATTCGATATACTTTCCTTCGGCTTTTAGAGCATCAATAAATTGATTGAACCCTTCTGCTATTGCTTGTGAATTAGTGTTACGTTCTGCTTCCCAGCCTGATGAGCCTCTATTGGTGCTGTTTATCGTCTTTCCGTTCGGATAACCGTCTTCGATAAACCACTTCAACTCTGCATTTGCCGGACTACGGTGGCTCTCTGACACTCTTTGTGCAGTAGTGTCATTGTCGTTGTTGTCACCGCCGTCATTACTACTACCACCGTTATCGACATTTTCAGTACCATATCGCAATATGGGTGCATTGTAAACATCGCTTTGGTGTTCGCCTACACGATTTTTTAGCTCGAATAGCAACCCTCCGTTTAGATAAAACTCCAATACTCCATTGTTGTAGTTATTCAAAACTTCGTAAACTTCCCCTTGCGGAGTGTTTGCAAACACAATCTCGCCTGTTGTACCGTTGTATGACACTATTTCATCACCGGTGAATATCACAGTCGATACCTGTGCGGAATTTGACGGGCTTTTGGCTTTGACATCAAATTTCATTTTAACCTCCAATTGCTCACCATTCTTGTCGCAAGCAACGCACAATGTAGCACATACGGCTAACATTAACAAAAAATTATACGTTTTCATATTATAAAAAAAATTAAAAGTTAGAAAAAATAGTGCAATTTTACTGTTTTAATATTTTACGAGAATAACTCTTACCATTAATAGTAACCACGCACACACTAACTCCCAATGGCAAGTCATTAGCTTTTATAGCAAAATGATGATTTCCTTTATTCAATATTGCAGAAGGCAATATTTGGCTGATTGTTCCACTATTACCTTTGATTATATTGATAGATACAGTAGATTTACCAGATAAACTTATATTGATATTAGAGTGATCTGTTATAGGATTGGGATGTACGTTTACAATCTCAAAATTATCCTCTTCTTGTTGTCCTTGTCTGACAGCATTTTGCTGGGATGATCCCATTCCCTGTAATTGTAATATCTCTTTAATATACTTCTTGGTAAATGTTTCAGGTAATGGAGCTATATAACTACCATTCGAATCGTAATTATTCAGTATCCAATTATTTTTTATTTGTTCTAATATATTTCCGTATCTGTCTTTGGCTATATGACAAAACATAAAATATGATATGTTTTTTACAAAATAATCTATAGTTTCCGATTCGTTAAATATTATGTCGGCAAATAGTTGAACTGACTCTACTAAATTGCTCTTAGCATAATTGTATAGGATTTTACCTTCACTATTTTCGATAAACACGTAAGGATTACTTATATGTTGGTAATTAGGTTTATTTATTTAAGTCACCCAATTCCTGAATAAGTTATTAATCTGAGAAGATTTGCTCCTTAAAGAAATTATATTCTTTTCTTCAGGACTCAATACTACTTCTTCTACAACCGTTAATCCCGCGTCTAAAGATTGCTGGAATGTATATACTTGTTGTCCAGATTCCAAAGTATTAATTGTCGACGAAGGGCTGGATGTCGCTTCATACACAACACCGTTTTCATTACGATAGTATCTGGCAATCGTACCATAAGCACTACCTCTTAGTGCATCACGAGGATGAAATGTCCTCATTAAACGCCCAGGTTTACTTTCCCAATCATATCCGTGAGGATGTCTATTGGCATATCCTCTTACAGAGCCGTGTGTAATACTGCCATTTAAAGCCCACATAGCTACTACCGCATTATTAGCATTTGCCCCTATTGTTGTATAGTTTGTTGCTCCTATGTATCTTGGGAAAGGAGTGTTTCCAAAATAATTATCCCATGTCCTCCAGATACTTGGATTTCCATAGTTAAGATTAGGATCAGTATCTAAACTTCCCCAAAACCAGCCCCAAGTAATACCCCCTGCCCAAGAAGTGCAGTTGTATCGTCTATCATATGGTGCAGACTGAATAGCATCATCATTATTCAAATACGGAAAATAACTCATTATATCACTATTGCGACAGCCCATATAAATATCGCATTTCCCTATAGGAGTGAAAGAACTATGAGAAGATACAAGAACAGCTGCTATAGGAGTTCCAATATTTTTTTTGATTCTTGAGTTCAAATTCCAATTGTATTCCCCACCACCATTTCTATAATCATCATTTTGGTCAACTATTGTACCTGGAAGTCCATTTTGCCTTTCAATCCATATATGAGGGTCGCCAATACTATTACAAGTGAAATAATTCAATACCTCTGTCGGAGAATGTCTATAGGCAAATCCATTCCCCGATACAGGACAATCTCTAAAATAGTACTGTCCATTTACATTGAGATTTACCACCCCATTAGAGTTCTGAATGTAAGCTCGAACCCTTACATAGTATACTCCTGTTACAGGAATTGTAATATTTAAAGAAGCCAAATTATTAAGATTGGACAAATTCACCCAAGAATAATCAAAAGGATTTTCCTTATTAAACATCTCTAAAACATGCCTATAGTTATTTGTAGCACTTGTAGCTACAAATACTTGTTGCCCCGCATTAAAATGGTATGTTTTATACGTGGTATAACCAAACGGGACATTTACTCTATGATTGTAATTCCCTTCTGGATTATTAAATGTATGAGAGCCGGGTAACATTGCTGGAGTGCTTTCAAAAGCGGTAGTGTCATTGTCTATAAAGTACCTCTCAACTGCTTTTGAAGTAGCATTTTGATACATTTCTTGCCTAATACTACTAATGTATGCAGAGTATTCGCTTACATCTAATCTCGTAACAGATTCTGTAGAAGCTACCTTGAGAAATTCAACATCAGGTACTTCGGGAAGAATTGCTACTAAAACAACTTTATTATACCCTTTAACAAGAGGAACCGCCACACTGCTTTTTTGAAGAGCAGTTCTTAAATACACATCCTGCCAACCACTTCGTGAAGGAGTGAACTTAGCCGACAGTTTTTTGTCATTAACCAATACCTCATAGGAAACACAATCACCTTTTGATGTCTGTGTTCCCATTAACCATGCTGATAAAAAATAATTACCAGATTGCTCAACATTTAACTCGAAAATGCGATACGCCTTTCCTTCATCAACCTTTATGGTTGATTTTTTTACCATCACTCCATTTAACAAATCTTTCTTTGTAACAGATGTAATGTTACCTACTACTGTTTGTGCACTTAAATTCATTATGCCAAACACCCCTGCAATCAAAATTGCTTTTTCAAATATTTTTTTCACAACAAATAAAATATTTTAATAAGTTTTTACGCGACAAATATAATAAATATTTTTTATATGTCCAAATATTTTTGAATATTTTTTAATGTGCTGAAAACAAACAATTTAATCAACAAAAAAAATATGCTTTATTTTTGCAATACAATAAGTTTTCCTTTTGCTTTTGCCTCTTCTATCCATTTGGGTACTACAGTATTCTTAAACTGCTCTTTTTTGTGTTCCAATACTTTGGGGTCTAAGCCAATATATCGTTGAGCCTTCTCTTTGGTCGATACGTCTGGCATAGGCACTTTGTCGGTGTAGCCGTGTTTTGCCAATATCCGAGCTATCTCCAGACGAGCCTGCATAGCACGCTCAAGACCGTCGCCCAATATTCGGGTTATCTCTTGCGGAGCGTGAAACGAAGCTCCATGAGAAGCAACCCCATAATCCCAACGCCATTGCGACTGACGTATAAACTTCAATACAGGTTTCATCTCTTCTTCTTTAGCCCCTCTATTCCAAGCAAACTGAGCCTCTATATGTGCTTTTGCCAACTCGGTTTCGAGCTTATTCCTTATCTCGTTAGCCTTAGCTTGTCGCTCATAAACATTTTGTCTAAGTACCTCCTCGCTCTCACGATGACAAGTCTGGCAGGTGCGGTCTATCTTTGCCAACGGACTTGTAATGTGGTGGTCGCTAAACTTCACTCCACCTTCACTCACATAAGGCATGTGGCAATCGGCACACGACACGCCTCTCTGAGCATGAATACCCATTTGGGCAATTTCAAAATCGGGGTGCTGTGCTTTCAAAATAGGGGTACGGCTCAAAGCATGTATATAGTCATAATAGTCAACTTCATCATAATAGCGCTCTGCATCTTCCATCGCAAATCCCTTATCCCAAGGGAATGTTAGATATTTGCCCTCTCCTTTAAAATAATACTCTACATGGCATTGAGCACATACTAATGAACGCATCTCTTGATGTGTAGCTTTGGTTATGTCCATTCCACGTCGAGCAAAAGCCTCTATCAGAGCAGGACGCGATATGTGAAGGTCCATAGTTACAGGATCGTGGCAGTCGGCACAGCCAATGGGATTGACTATCTCGCTACCCATTTCACTCCATTTGGTTTTATAGAAATTATCTACTCCCATCGCTTGCATCATTCGTGGAACATCAGGACTTTTACAAACCCAACAGGTCGCAGGCTGCATATCATTTTCGCCATTAATACCGGGATTACCGGTACGCAATGTATTGGTAACATCTTTGATAGCATGCATGTGTCCTCGTGGCGTGGTGTATTCACGTGAGAAAGCATATCCTGCCCACAACAGTACCATATTGGGACGTTGCTCTAACACATCAATAGCCTGGTTACCATTAAATTGACTCCGAAAACTTGTGTCTGCCGTCTGTGTCCATGTCTCGTACTCACGAGGGTAGTTGCCTCTGTACATTTCGTTGCGAGCCTCCAAAGGTTCTATTTTGTCTTTTTTGTTTGCAAAAATACTTCTGACCTCCGCTCTGCGTTCTGTAATAGATGCTGCCAAAAGTCCAAGACAAAATACAACTATCATAGTCACTAAAAAGATAGCCCAACTTTGCCAAGATTTTAATTTGCGTTTTTCACTCATAGCAGTATAATTTTTTTGTTATTATAATTTAGTTTCTATAATCTTCTATATTTTTTAAGGCTTAATGAATTGATAAAGAATACAATAGTTATCAAAACAATCAGAGCAACTAACCATGGGAAAATATCTATGAAACCATCTCCTTTTACCATTATTCCTTTTAGAGGTGTAGCTGCATAATAAATAGGCATAATATAACTAAGTTTACCTAAGTTATAAGGTATTAAATCTAATGGAATAATACCTGTAAAAAATAGTTGAGGTATGATCATTACAGGAATAAATTGCGCTACTTGAAATTCACTATCTGCATATATAGAAATCAATGTACCTAATTCGACCGCACAAAGTGCTAATAATATCAGAATTAGGTATTGCTAATTAAATATATATATGTATCTTTGTGCAAAAAAAATATGAATTGCCCCAAGTGTTTATGTGAAGAAAGTGTCAGATCTGGCATAANTTTCGATCGATCGGTCGTATTTTAGGTGTCAGCAATGTTTCCGTCCTTAATTGGATACGGGATTTTGGTCACAAAGTTCAAGAGCTTAGCTCGCAGAATCAAGATATAGAGATGGTTGAATTGGATGAAATGCATTCTTATATTGGATCAAAAAAAACTTCTGCTGGATATGGATTGCTGTTGATCGATATGGGAAAAGATTCATCAACTTCTTTATTGGTGACAGAAGCAACGAAACAGCAAAAGAATTNAAAAACTTCTGCTGGATATGGATTGCTGTTGATCGATATGGGAAAAGATTCATCAACTTCTTTATTGGTGACAGAAGCAACGAAACAGCAAAAGAATTGTGGAAAACGATAAAACACCATCAGATGGATAGTATAGCAAGTGATTACTGGAAGCCATATGAAAGTATTATTCCGAAAGAAAAGCATATTCAGTCAAAAGCCGAAACATTTACAGTTNTGCTATTCAAAAAAGATGGAGATGCTAAAATTATCCATACTTTTGCTAATGCATCATCGCAACGGAAGTCTATATATACTTAGTTAGCAATTCCAAATTTTGTACATCTTTTGTATAATACAATAACTCGTTATATGAAAAAATACCGAAAACTAACCCTCAATGAAATAGAATACCTTGAAACACAACAATGTAGTGCCGATAATTGGGCAAACATAGAGGTTGCAGACAGTTTTTCACCATCGAATATCAAGAATGTGAGTTTTACAGGCAAAATTGAGCTTGGCGTGTTTGAGACGACTTATGAGCAGGATAACGGACAACCCCTACACTCCGGCATATACAACGCCAAATTGCACAACTGCTCCATCGGCGACAACGTATATATAAGTGATATCAATCGCATTATTGCCAATTGTAACATATCCGACGGCTGCTTTATTGCTAATGTATCGGCAATATCACATACTGCCGGAACAACCTTCGGCAATGGCGTAATGGTAGCTTCCGTCAACGAAAATGGCGGAAGGGCAATACCTATCTTTGACCGTCTTTCGGCTCAATTGGCTCATATACTCGTCTATTATAGACACCGTAAAGAATTTATTGACTCAGCTTTGGCTCAAATAAAACAATATACCAAGTTGCTCGGCAAACACAACAAATGCACTATTGGTAAAAACGTAACCATAACTGACTGCAATACAATCATTAACACCAATATTGCAGACAATGCCAGATTAGATGGAGTCGAACATATAAACAATGCTACCATTGGCAAAAGGGTTTTTGTGGGCAATGCAGTGATAGCCAGAGAGTTTATTTGCAGCAGTGATGCCAAAATAGACGAAGGGGCAATTTTAGAACGTTGCTTCGTGGGCGAGGGATGCTTGGTGACTAAAGGCTTTTCGGCTACCGACACACTTATGTTTACCAATAGCGAATTTGCCAATGGTGAGTCGGTATCGGTATTTGCAGCCCCTTATACGGTGTCGCACCACAGGTCGAGCCTTATGATAGCCTGCGGTCTGTCATTTGCCAATATAGGCAGTGGTACTAATATGAGCAACCACGCATACAAGCTCGGGGCTGTTCATCAGACTGTTGCAGAGCGAGGCTGTAAGTTCGGCAGCAACTCTTATCTACTGTCACCCACGCACATAGGAGCTTATACGATGATTTTGGGGTCACACAAAAACCACCCTGATACAAACGAATTTCCATTTTCGTATCTCATCGAAGAAGATGGTACATCGATACTTATCCCTGGTGTTAATCTATTTAGAACAGGTACTTTACGTGATATACAAAAGTGGCAACATCGCGATAGACGAAAAGGCGACAATCAACTTGATACCGTTACTTACGATTTGCTAAATCCACTATTAATTAACAAGATAGAAAATGCCATTGTAATACTAAAACAATTGCAAGAGACAAAACCTTCAGAAACAGGTTTTTATGACTATAAAAATACCAAAATACACATCCATTCACTTCGCAAAGCAATTGGATATTATCAAGATGCTCTTACTGTTTTTATTGGCAACTATATTGTTGAAAACGACATAATTAACACTACAGAAAACAGAGCTGATTACTCTGAATGGGTTGATTTGGCAGGACTCATCGCTCCCAAACAGGTAATAGAAAACCTACTAGACAATCCACAACTGCTATCGGAAACAGACTTTGGAATAGAAATTTTCTGCAAAATAAAAGAGAATTACAGAGAGTATGTAAAATATTATATATTAAACAAATATGGCATATTTGATGACACAAAAATCACCAAATACCTAAATGAATATATTGCTGTAATGGAGCTTCTCAACAGGCGTTTGCAAAAGGAAGCAAGCAGTGAGTTTTTTGGTGATTCGCGTATCGGTTTCGGGCTCGACTATCCTGAGTACAAAACCCAAGATTTTACTATAGTATCAGGGACAGCCGACGATAACAAGTTTCTAAAAGAGATTTCGGCTATTATTCAACAAAAAATAGAAATGGCAAAAAATTATGCAAAAAAGAGTAAAAGAGAATAAAATGATTTTTGGTTTGCACTCTATTATAGAGGCGATAGATGCAGGCAAAGAGATAGAAAAGATATACCTAAAACGCGATTTTGGAGGCGAACTTGTAAAGAGACTCTTTGCGAAGATAAAAACCCACAATATCCCTTGCCAGAAAGTGCCACAAGAGAAACTCAATGCCTTTACCGAGAAGAATCACCAAGGAGCGGTGGCGTTTCTGTCGGAGTTGTCGTATCAGAATATAAACAACATTTTACCAATGCTTTATGAGCAAGGCAAAGTGCCGTTTATAGTTGCCCTTGACGGCATTACCGATGTGCGTAACTTTGGGGCTATCGCTCGCACATGTGAGTGTGCTGGTGTCGATGCCATCGTTATTCCCGCCTATAGGTCAGCATCTGCCACTGCCGATGCTATCAAGACTTCGGCAGGGGCACTCTATCACATACCTATTTGCAGGGCAGAAGATTTCCCCAAAGCCATTGAGTTTCTCAAAGATAGCGGTCTGAATGTAGTGGCTCTAAGTGAAAAGTCGAAAAAACTCTACACCGACGAAAATTACACACTCCCAACAGCCCTTATACTCGGAGCCGAAGATACAGGTATCTCGCCCGAAGTGCTAAGGCTATGCCACAGCCACGTACAGATACCAATGAAAGGGCAAATCCAATCACTCAATGTTTCTGTCGCTGCAGGCATAGTTGTGTATGAAGTGGTTAAGAGTAGGATTTAATAATTTTGACCGATATGCTTTCAACCATTGATAACAGAAACATTAAAATCGTAATCAAAATGGTCGAAATATATATTGCCGCCGCGCCATTCGACCTCACCTCTCTGAAAATCTATGGTTTCGCTTCGAGGGTATAGCTTTGCAGGAGAAAATTCGCCTGCGATACCTCTGTTTACAACCAAACGAAAGGCATCGATTCCCATAAAATAGAAAAACTTTATCGCCTCATCGTTGCTATATCGCTGTATGCCAAACGATACATCTACAGGCACCCACCCCAATGAGTCGATGAATATTTCACACCAGTCGTGTAGATTTTCATATTTAGGATGTAGCATAAAACCACTCAACCAACGCGCCGGAATACCATTATAACGGCATAGTGTCATAAAGAGTAAGGTTACCTGACCGCAATCGCCATATCGGTGTTCAATAACATATTCGGGAATATTGGCAATAGTAGAGTATTCGCGTGCTACAGCCCAAACAATATTATCCGAAATCCAACTAAATATTTTCCGTGCAATACACTGTTTATCAGCCTCTTTACCAACAATTTGCAACGATAGCTGTTTTATTCGTTCGGTAAAAACTATATGTGGCACTTGCTCAGCAAGGTCTTCGTGGTTAAAACTCTCTTGAGTAGAGGTATCTGTGGAATAAAAAAAACTTTTTGATTTGAAACGAAATGATGTTTCGAATCTCGTAGGGATAGCCTTTACAGCCTTTTTTTCGATATATAAAGAAGAGTGAACCGATGGTGCTTTTATCTCCGTATCACGGATTAGAGGCGTAAAACTCTGATATTTGCACTCAATAGGTTGGGGCAACCAACATCGTATAGTCTCTCCATCGGGTACAACATCGGGTTTTACGGTAAGTGTAAAGCAAAACTCAAATTCACACTCATCTCTTTTATGTATTATTCCGGATAGATAGTCGGATAAAAAACTCGTTCTACCTGCTTTTTCGTCACCATATTTAGCAATATAAAAGGCTTTTGCCTCAGGATCAATACGAAAAACATTACGAGCTGCACGACGAAAATAGCGTTTTTCTCCGTTGATAGTAACATATTCCAATGCTTTGGTTCGTTCCCAAAAAGCTACCTGCTCCTCTGTAACATCGGGCATTATCTCTTTGATTTCGGCTAATATTTGGCTGTAATCTTTAGGAAAATCAAGTAAAATTCGCTGTTGTATCTGTGTGGTTGAAAGGAATGACATCGTAATTTATCATTTTTTTAAAATACAAAATTAATATCATTTCATAAAAGAAAAAAGTTACAGAATACAAAACATTTGTCTCTATAACTTTTTTATCGGCAAGTATAGTATAATATACCGTTAATTACTGCTTAAGAATGTATTTTGTATCCACTTTATAATATCATTACCATTTGCAAAAACTAATAAAGCCAACACAAGAAACATTCCTATATTTAGGGATATTTCCATAAATTTATCACTCGGTTTTTTACCTGTTATCATTTCATATATTATAAACAATATATATCCACCATCAAGCACAGGAATAGGAAGAATATTCATAAATGCCAAAATAACAGAAAGTAAGGCTGTCATACTCCAAAATATTGTCCAATCCCAGGTAGAGGGGAAAAGATTTCCTATAGAGGCAAAACCTCCTATTGATTTGGCTCCGGCTTTGGTAAAAACCAATCTAAACTGTTTGACATAAGAGACAAGCGTCTCCCAACCCATACGAATACCGGCGGGAAAGGAGGCAAAAAAACTGTAATGTATCTTTTCGGTTTTGAAAATATATTTAGGTTCTCTTAATATAACTCCTATTTTACCATTTTCGTCGGGTGTAATACTATCTTTTAAAACTTGTCCTTTACGATAAAACTCAATAACAATCTTTTTATTGGCACTATTTGCTATTTCTGCCATAATATCCGTAATATCAGAAAGTTGCTTATTGTCAACTCCTACAATACTGTCTCCTTTTTGTAAATGGCTTTTTTGAGCAACCGAATTTGGTATAATACTGTCGATAACAAAAGGAATAATAGGTATCATAAACTGTTTCTCCTTTGCCTCTATTATCTGTTCCCCAAAATTTGCAGGCAATGCTATAGATAGTATTTCGCCATCTCTTTTGACAGTAACATTCTGTTTGCCTTCTATTATCAATTTTTCAACAACCGCTTTGGTGCTATTTACATCCTCATTGTCAATAGTTTGTATTATATCTCCATTTCTAAATCCATTATTTAGAGCTACCTCACAATATTTATAGCCAAGATATGCATTCTTTACAGGCAATGTTTCTTCGCCATTTTTGAACAACAACATAGCAAATATAAGTATTGCAAAAATAAAGTTAAAAAGGACACCACCTACAATCATAAAAAAACGTTGCCATGGTTTACGAGATCGATACTCCCAGCTTTGCGGCTCACTTGACAATTCAGACTCTTTGGTGGTTTCGTCCACCATACCGGCTATAGCACAATAGCCCCCAAAAGGCACCCAACCTATACCCCACTCCGTAGTTTCTGGGTAGCGACGCCAATCGTTTTCGTCAAGTTTCGATACATCGTCGGGAATCATTACAGGTTTGCCTTTTTTATCGGTTTTTGGTACTCCATTTTCGTCCACTGCCTGTATTACGTGTTCGGACGAATTAGAAGCAAAAAACTTCATCTGCCATTTGCCATTGATTTTTTTTGCTCTAAAAATAGAAAATTTAGGGTTAAAAAAAAGGTAGAATTTATGCACTCTTACTTTGAATAGTCGAGCGAAACCGAAATGCCCGAATTCGTGAACAACAACCAATACCGAAAGAGCCAATATAAGTTGTAACGCTTTGATAAGAAACTCCATATTTTGTGTGAATTATTATTTTATATTATAAATATCATAGAAATTAACAATCGGCAAAGGTAATATATTATTTTTTTTTGACAAAATAATAAAAGCTCTATACAAAATATGCCCTATCGATATTTTTTACAGTTTTATGTGTTTGTATAGAGTAAATTTTATTACCTTTGCACGTTATTTTTAATAAGTAATAAATAATTGATTAGATATGAATTACAAGATTTTGACGGCAGACCAAGCAGCTGCTCTAATAAACAATGGAGATATTGTAGGTTTTAGTGGTTTTACTCCTGCCGGTTCGCCAAGTGCTGTACCTGATGCTATCGCAAAGAGAGCCGAAGAGTTCCATCAGAGAGGCGAGGAGTTTAAAATAGGTGTATATACAGGTGCTTCGACAGGAAATATGCTCGACGGCTCATTGGCAAGAAGCAAAGCGGTAATATTCAGAACGCCATACCAATCGCACAGCGATATGCGTAACGCCATTAACAACGGCGAAGTAGCCTACTTCGATATGCATTTGTCGCATCTTGCCCAAGAGCTTAGATACGGCTTTTTGCCAAAACCGAAGTTTGCAGTTATCGAAGCGTGCGACATCACCGACGACGGCGAGGTGGTACTTACCGCAGGCGTAGGTATTTCGCCTACTATCTGTCGCTTAGCCGACCATATCATAATTGAACTTAACGAGGCTATGCCTGCAACTCTACGCGGCATACACGATATTTACGAGCCTCTCGACCCTCCGGCAAGAGAACCTATACCAATCCGCCATGTGAGCGACCACATAGGTTCGCCTGTGGTAAAAATTAACCCATCAAAAGTAGTAGGTGTGGTAAAGACCGCTACTCCAAATGCAATAGCACCATTTGCCGAAGTAGATGAGGTTACCGCAACAATAGGCAACAACGTTGCCCTTTTCCTCGAAAACGAGATAAAGGCAGGTAGAATACCGAAGGAATTTCTTCCCATTCAGTCGGGTGTGGGCAATATTGCCAATGCCGTACTCGGCTCTTTGGGCAGCAGTGAGCATATACCGCCTTTCGAGATGTACACCGAAGTGATACAAGATGCCGTAATAGGACTTATCCGCAAAGGCAAAGTGAAGTTTGTCAGCGGTTGCTCACTTACCGTTTCGGCAGATGTGATGGACGATATAAACCATAATGTGGAGATGTTTAAAAAACATGTGGTACTCCGCCCTCAAGAACTGTCGAACAATCCCGAACTGGTTCGTCGTCTTGGTCTTATCACTATCAATACTGCTCTGGAAGCCGATATTTTGGGTAATATCAACTCTACTCATGTGCTTGGCACAAAGATGATGAATGGTATCGGCGGCTCGGGCGATTTCACAAGAAATGCCTATATATCAATATACACTTGCCCTTCAGTGGCAAAAGGTGGTAAGATAAGTGCTATCGTACCTTTGGTATCGCATGTTGACCACAGCGAACACTCGGTAAAAATACTTATTACCGAACAAGGCATAGCCGACCTCAGAGGCAAATCGCCACGTCAGCGTGCAGAAGAGATTATCAACAATTGCGTACACCCCGACTATCGCCCATTGTTGCGTGAATACCTCGCCAAAGTACCGTCAGGACACACACCACTGAATATGAACAACTGTTTCGAAATGCACAAAGCATTTATGGAGACAGGCGATATGCGTCAAGTGAAGTTTTGATTATTAATAATATACAAAATGTTGATGGCAAAAGTACACAAAAAGTATTTTTGCCATTTTTATATCACTGCCCGCGACTAATTCCGTATTATTTTACACTACTGTCCGATAAAAGAGGCAACTCTACAAAAAAAATTGCCTCTTTCTGTTATGCTATCACTACCATAATCAAAAAAGAAAGCGAATACATTCACACGTATTCGCCTATAAAATAGTAATATAATATATTTTAATCCAAATTAGGGATATATTTGATATTGGCATCGTCCCAAAGGTGCTCTATATCGTAGAACATTCGGACATCGTGCTGAAATACATGAACTATGACCGACCCATAGTCGATAGCAATCCATTCTGCATTGTCGTATCCATCATAAGCAAATGGCTTCTGTTTTAAGTTGTCGCGTACATAATCACGCATTGTATCTGCTATAGATTCGACTTGACGCGAAGATGTTCCTTCGCATATTACAAAATAGGGGCAAGGAGCCTCAAGTTTAGTCATATCAACTATGGCTATATTTTTTGCTTTCTGCTCTTGCATACCTTTTACAATTGTATCTATAAGTTGTTTGTCGTCTTTGTTCATTTATTAATCTTGTAGTTTGTTATTTTTGTTTATCACTCTGCAAAGATAATACTTTTTCAACAATAAAATGTTATGTGTTAGTGTAAAGTAGCCAAGTTCAAATGATTTTTATAAAAACAGGCACAATATTTTGACCCGATGTTACAATTATTTAATAACTTTGTGGCATAAAATAAAAACAGATAAGTTTCAACTAAAATTTCATTACCATAAAAATGAAAAGAGCAATTATAATACTAACAACAGTACTACAAGCAATAACTATATACGGACAAGACATAAAGAACCTAAGCCCTTCTACTATAAATCTGCTAGATTTTTCTGACAAACGACAGCAGGAGTTCAAGCAGTACAAAGTTCTATTGGAACAAATATCATTAGGGAAAAAAGATATGATTTCTCTTACCGTTTTGGAAAATAAATTGCTCGAAAAATACGATACAAAAGAAGATATATGGGAAGCTATCGGAGGAGGTTGCAGTTGGTATTGTGGCGGAGGTCCCCAAAAAGTAACAGCATCGAGCCACCTAAAAAGCCAAAACACAAATAGTTATATCGCCGATAACACACACGATTTCAACTACAAAACAGCGTGGGTTGAGGGTGTGGCCGGATACGGAGTTGGCGAATATTTGACCTATTATTTTTCCGAAAACTCGCCAAGAATTACCACCGTGATTGTAGCAAACGGATACATAAAGAGTCCTACGGCTTACAAAAACAATTCGCGAGTAAAAACGCTCAATATGTACATAAACGATAAACTCTATTCAGTTCTCAATCTCAAAGACGAAATATCCGAACAGATATTTGATGTAGATACAATCGGGGAAAAAAACGAATGGCAATTGAAGTTTGAGATTGCCGAAGTTTATAAAGGCGATAAATACGATGATACTGTCATTACAGAGATATATTTTGATGGTATAGATGTACATTGTTTGGCGAAAGGCACAAAGGTATTGATGGCAGACAACAGCAAAAAAAGTATAGAGGAGCTCAAAACAGGTGATAAAGTGATGTCTATAGATGTCAAAACCAAAGAAGTGAAAACGACTAAAGTAGAGAGCATCAACAAAGCAATTCACTATCAATTAGTTAAATACAAGTTCAAAAGTGGTTTAGAGATAACAAGCACTCACGACCACCCTTTTTTGACGGATAAGGGTTGGGCATCGCTTGCTCCCAATAAATCAAGACAATACAAAGGTTTTGATAATATTGACAAAATCGAAAAAGGTGACCAATTTGTTTCACTAAATACAGTCGAAGAGCTCGTTTCAATAGAGTTAATCAAATCTAAAGAGGAAACTTATACTATTTCAAAACTAAGCAATGGCAACAATTTTATTGCCAACGGATTGGTAGTAGGAGTAGAAGAAACCGATTATTAATAACAAAAAATGAATAAAAAAAGTATAATATTGATTGGAGTATTCATTGTATTAAGAATAACAGCCTGTAAATCAACCCAAAACAACACTAATACATCAGACTCCTTATTGCAAAAATCCGAGAGCGGTATCGAAATAGATAGTATAATCTTAGATACAACTGTTTATCCTACAGACAACAATTGTATAGCTAAAGTTTTAACTACAGGCACATTTCATAATGATGAGGTAAATCCGGATGATAATCAAACACAATGGTTTGGGTTATTTTCAAGTAGAGATAAGTATTATCTCAAACAGACACTTATCAATATAACAAATGTTTATGACCCTATACTGGACCAAGACGATGAAGCCACAGGCTGGGAAGTAACAACAGAACATACAGATACCTGCCTGATATTAATTGAACA
This sequence comes from Porphyromonadaceae bacterium COT-184 OH4590, assembly GCA_000768855.1. GTDB lineage: Bacteria > Bacteroidota > Bacteroidia > Bacteroidales > Paludibacteraceae > F0058. Next base: position 49,071 of record JRAN01000007.1, read on the forward strand.
ATTACCATTTTTGACCGACAGAAATATTGAAAATATATTATTGCAAAAGAATGAAATATATCCCCAAGATACCATTAAATTTGAATATTGTGGTCGAAAATATTACATATACGCAACAGGTCTAAATAAAGAGGGCAATATATTAAACTACAAACTATATTTAATAACAACAATAGATAACAAAGCGTATAAAACACTTTTGGTATCAATGCCTTTTTTTGAAGGAAAAATGATTAATATTATTTTTGCAGGAGATATTGACGGAGATAATATTTTGGATTTATTAATTGACACCTCAAATCATTATAATGGGGAGCGTTTGACTGTATATCTTTCTAAACCTGCTACAAACCAACAACTTATAACACCAATAGGAATGCATCTAAGCGTAGGATGTTAGCTCAACACACGAAACAATATGAAACATAAGCTTATTATTATATTTGTTATTAAAATCATGATATTCTACCCTACTTTTGCACAAAGTCTTGATAGTGCAAAAGTAGCAGATATACAAACACTGATTTCTTTGTTCGCCAATCGAGATATTGATAAAATATCAAATATTGTAACATACCCCTTGCAAAGGCAATACCCCATACCGCCTATAACCAATAGAGAGGAATTCAGAAAAAGATTCGATCAAGTATTTGACAAAGAAATAATTAACATCATATCACAATCCAAAATCGAACAATGGGAAATTGTAGGTTACAGGGGAATAATGCTCAATAATGGTATTCTTTGGATAGACGAAGATGGCAATATAATTGCCCTAAACTATCAAAGCGATTTCGAAAAACAACAGTTAAAAAGCATTATTGAAAAGGATAAAGCAAACTTGTATCTGTCGTTAAAATCTTTTTATTTGCCTATACATAAAATAGAGACAAAAAATTATATTTTGCGAATAGACAGACTTCACAACAATACTTACAGATATGCTTCGTGGAAAAAAGGTAAAAGAGAATCCGAAAAGCCTGATTTAATTTTGTATAATGGAGAGATAGATATACAAGGAAGTGGAGGTAATCATATATTCACATTTATTGAGGGCAAATACAAATATATAATATACAGAAATTTGGTCGGCACAAGCGATACTCCAGAGATAAACCTAATTGTTAAGAAAAACAAAAGAATAATACTCAACGAAAATGGGTATCTATTGAGGTAACTCAACTTTTTTCCGAGAATTACCCGAATAAAAAAAGATAATATCTTTGCATTTACATTAGCTAATCAAAACTGACATAGTATCATTATAAACCAATTTAGCATTTTTATCTCTTTTTTGTTTTCTCTTGGGTTTATCGTTTTGTTTTATTATTAATTTTATTACCACTTAGATTATTTTGCTAAAATCGATATTATAACTTTACCAATAGTCACCAGTCACCTCTTTAATAGTTAGATTTACAGGCGTTGTTGTTTGTTTTCAATAAGTTTTCCATCTATTCAATTATGGTTTATTATCGTTGCAATAGTCTAAGTTAATCTCAACATTTTTTTGCTATACCCACTTTAACCACACAACCTTTTGTATCAAACAACAGTTGATATGACAATAATCGAATAATGAATCTTGTCAGTCATAAAAGAATATTTTTAGATTTAGGTTCTTTTATTTTTAATTATAATAGAATTTCATCAGATATACAAAATTTAACAAGGTAGAACAACATGCTATCAATCAAAGATTAACTCCACATTATTCATCATCAATGGCTCAACCTTTGAATTTGGGTTTGTGGCTCTAAGTTTAACACTGTAAATACCTTTGTGTAACGATATTGAGGGTAGAGACATTTGATATAGTTTATACTTGTCGAGCAGTTGCAGGCTGTATTGCAGCATAGGGGCAAAACGGTTGTAGTTCTTTATTATCAACTGGTTGACTCCTTTTTTGAGATGTAACACCACTAACTCTTCTTGATAATCAGGTCGTGAGGGCAGGCAATGAGCTGTTATATATTTGCCATTGAGCAGGATATAAACACCATTACCACCACCTATTTTTACTGCCACACTGCATGCTCTATCAGCAATTATCTCTTGAAGCAAAATCATACTGCGACGTGGTTGTAGCTCCATTTGAAGTATTTGTCCATAATGAAAATGCTCAACCTTACGCCAAGCCTTGGAATTTTCGGATGTTAGGTCAATAATTCCGCCATTCTCTTCATCAAGAGTGCCAAAAACACCTATGCCGGCTTTGGTATAAAGTTCGCCAAATCTTACCGAACCTTTGGGTATTAGTACCATACTGTCGGTTGGGATAAGTTTGAAGTTGTATATTTTACCTTCTACTTCGAGACTAAGAGCTTTCCCAATATTGTTTTGTGTAAAAAATATCGTCGGAACAATAACTTTTGAATTGGGCAAGCAGTGCCAACTATACGCTGTAAGGCTCTTATATCCGGAATAGTAATCGAGCGATGCATGTCCAAATATTGGAGTAGCATTAAACGTTGTTAGATTTTGTTTTTCAGGAATAGTATATGTAGGTACAACTCTATATCCACCTTTAAATGATACCTTTAGAACAGGTATAAGGCTATTTTCGAAAATACATTTCGGAAGTTGTATTACTATCTCACTCTCTTTAACATTCTGTTTAAAACCTATAGTTCTATTATTTCCAAGTAATTCCACACGTTGTATCCTACCTTTGATATTGCTAAGAGCAACTTCATCTATTTTTTTCATTAAAAAAATATATAGATTATTACCTTTAGTAGTGATATAGAAGTTTTTATCACTTGTCGGCAGAGGATTTGCTTTGGTGGCATAAATGGCTTCAGCATTGGTATTTAACCATTTACCCATATCGAGAAGCACATTACGTTCGAACTCCACAATAGAACCATCGCCACGAGGTCCAATATTGAGCAGATAGTTACCTCCATAAGCAACTACTTTCACCAAACTTTCGAGTTTCTCTTTTACCTTATCAGCTACCTGACCACGTTCTTGCCATGAACGATACCCCCAAGTTTCATTAAACATCGAAGCGGCTGTCTGCCAAGGTGTTGCTATCTGATAGTCAGGATATTCATTGTCAGCCATTACACTAAAATCTACATAATTGTTGCCCAAACGCCCACTAATCATACATTTCGGTTGAAGGCTATCGACAAGGTTATAGAGACTTTGGCTCTGCTCAGGTGTAAGCGACCCCATATCAAACCAAATCTCTGATATAAAACCATATCTGGTCATTATCTCCTCAATCTGTTTGAGATTAAACTCGAAGTGTTCGGGTGTGATTTCGTCGGCATTATGGCTAGAAATAGGAGCAGACTGTGGGAAATGCCAATCAATCAACGAATAATAGACGGCAAAGTCAATACCACCACGATGGCAAGCATCGGCGAGCTCCTTCATTATATCGCGACCATATGGTGTAGCATCGACAATGTTGAATTTAGTATATTGCGAATGATACATACAAAAACCATCATGGTGCTTGGAAGTAAAGACAATCGACCGCATGCCTGACGCTTTTGCCAGAGCTACCACCGAATCGGCATTCCATGCCATTGGGTCAAATTGCCTGGAAGTAGCTTCATACCAATCACTAAAAATACCTGCAAACGACTGTATCTGCTCACTATAGCCTCTTGTAACAGGTTTACCATCGTAAACTCCACCATAGACAGAGTATAGCCCAAAGTGTATGAACATAGAATATTTTTGGTCTAACCACTTTTGCGTTGGTTTATTTTGCGAAAATGTTTGTAAAGATATGCAGATACTCAGAGTGAAGATGAGCGATAAACGAAGTTTCATTTAATTTTGAATTTTGAATTAGAAATTAAAAGTTATTTTTTTAAGATTTATACAGATATAGAGAAAGATTTATTTTTAGTAATTAGAAAAATTGTTTCCTCCTATTCTACTAAGTTTATATAAATTTCGGTGAATATACTGACCAAAATCGACTTTTTTTTAACCTATTGATTTATATCATTTACATCTATAATTTTGTCTATAAACAGAAACGATTGAAAGTACGCCAATATTTATCTTTATAAATATCAAATTTTATCTCAAAACGACTACCATATTTACACACTATTTCATAAAATACTTTTGAGGGTTTTCTAAAATCTTTACACACAAAAAATATCTCTCTTGCATTGTCGCCTGTCTCCCTGCCAATTTTTAAATATCCGTCTTTATCAATCAAATAAGACATCATCTCATCCTCTATGCCATCCATAATCTGATAATCTTCTCGATATGGCATACCATTGTTGTCTGTACCATCATATCTAATGGTCATAATAGCAATCCAAGGATGTGAAGCATGTCCGTCCCAGTGTATAAGCTTAGTATTTATTAATGCTATAACATTGTTACCATTATCTAATGTTGACTCAAATACTGAGTAACTGTCTTGGTCGGTATTATATCGAACATCTTCATATTTTTCGACAAACTCCTTTTGTCGCCAAGTCAAGAAAGCCTGTAGCTTTGTTATGGGAATAAGCTCTTTTTCGGCATTTTCCTTAGATATTACATTCCAATTGTCTATATTGTTCAAAAAGTCGAGTTCGCCCAAATAGTTGTCTAAAAATACAAAAACACCATTAGCAATAGTGTCTTTATTATCATTTGTCATATCATTATGAATAATGCAAATATCTATCTCGTCGGGGCACTCCTCAATTTCATTGGAGTAGAAAAACATATTTTTCGCATCAAATTTGAACCCACCCATTTCAATAGTAATATTTTCTATATTCGGCATAGGAGGCTTGAGTGCTGTAAACTTCCAACCTGCAATATTTGGGGCACTTGCAACCAACTCTTCTACAAATACCACATTTTCGGTGTATCCATCAGCAGAGAAAATCAATTCAACCGTATTATCATCACACATACCTGTCAAATAGAAGTAACCATTTTTGATTTCGGCAAGTTTTGGTGACAATTTATCAAAAAATTCCTTTTCTACGTCTCCTCTATTTTTCACTACACTGTGAAATACTTTTTCATTATCCTCAAACCACAACCAAAAATCGGCATAGTTTTTTATCAGTTTATCTTTTTTACTAAAAATATTTTTGATAATACTCATATTATTAGTCACTATATTAAATTATTACAATTCTAATTTTATTACTATGTACAAATAATACAAACATGTATTTTTTTATAATGTAACAAAGTTACTACTTTTTTGTAAAGAAAATGTAATTTTGTATTCAAAACAAAATTAGGAAAAATCCAATTTATCATTTTTATGAAAAAATATTTTCTTATTATACTGTCTGTTATATTTTGTGTCAATTGTGGCAATCGCCCTTCTAAAAACAACACAACAGAACAAGCCGACACACAAGACACTAATAGCGAATTGGTAATAGCGGACAACTGTGTAATCTTCCTCCTTCCCGACAGTCTGGAGCAATATGAGATGCTAAAAAGGCATGGCGACGATACATACAATGAAATCATCGCGGATATGTTGTACTACAACTACGAGGCTCAGCAGGTATTACAAGAGTTGGAAATCAAAATCATATATTGTGATAAAAAATATATAAAACTGGTAAACAGCAAAGGCAATATACAAAAGCTGAAAAGAAGTGATATAGGAGGCAATATGATAGTTTTTCATAAAGACAAATCGCCTATAATACTAAATGCTGTTGATTTCGACAGAAACAAAATAGCAAAGTACTTAGGCAAAACAGAGATACCTCTAATCCAAATTGCAGATGAATTTGCCAAATATCTAAAAGAAGGCAAGCCTTTAAGCGTCTTTTTTAGCGACTCTTGGACATTGGTTTATCATACGGACAACAGGGTAGAAGGTTCTACAGACGGACGAGTTATGAATTTAAGAAATACACAGATTGACAGTGTTATAATAATCAAATTAAAAAATGATGGTGATGGTTGGTTATTAGATGTGATTGGCGAAGAGAAAAGAGAACCAAAAACTTTCGAGTTTAAATTTGAATTAAATAAACAGATAGAGCATTGGGATAGATTTGAAGCTGTAAGATACAGCAATATGCCCAGCCATAATATATATATACTCGGAGCCGGGGAATCCGACCTGTTGAAACTACACTACAATAAAGACAAACTGATAACAGTATTAGAGTATCGCAGCGAAGACCCCGGATAATCCAATATACAAAATCAATTTTACGGCATACTTACCCATAACTTACTAATAATAAAATATTTTATTATATAGCTTCTATTTAAATATTCAATAATTATAAAAAAAACTTTGAGTGTTCAAAATATATATTGTAAATTTGCTGTTCGAAAAGTATTTTTATTTAAAATCGTAAAAAAGATTTGAAAAGATGAAAGTAGCCATATTAGGTGGTGGGAGTTGGGCAACTGCCATAGCAAAAATGTTGCTTACTAATATTGAAGAGATAGGTTGGTATATTAGAGACAACGAAAAGATAGAAAAATTCAAGTCAATTGGCAGAAATCCCAATTATTTGACCGGAGTATATTTCGATGTAAACAAAATTAAATTTTCATCGAATATAAATACTGTTGTTGAATATGCCGATATGATATTTATAGCAATACCTTCGCCATATCTAAAGGCACAACTAAAGAAAATAAAGGTAAGTTTAGAAAACAAAATCATTATCTCGTCGGTAAAGGGTATAGTACCGGATGAAAATATGATATTATCGGAGTATTTCAACATATACTACAACATACCAATGGACAAGATTGCCGTTATATCAGGTCCTTGTCATGCAGAAGAGGTTGCTCTCGAACGTATGTCATACCTTACTATCGGCTGCAAAAACCGCGAGTTGGCAAAGTCCATTGCCTCTTTTATGACTAATACCTACACACAAACCTATGTCAGCGAAGATGTCAACGGAATAGAACTTTCGTCGGTAATGAAAAATATCTATGCTATCGCTGTTGGAATCTGCCATGGACTCAAGTATGGCGACAACTTTCAGGCAGTGCTAATATCCAACGCCATACAAGAGACAAAACGTTTTTGTAATGCGGCAGTACCTCAGCATCGCGACCTTCAAGAGAGTGTATATCTTGGCGACCTGCTTGTAACCTCATACTCACGTTTCAGTCGTAATCGTACTTTCGGCACAATGGTTGGCAAGGGTTATTCGGTAAAAACAGCTCAAATGGAGATGGAAATGATAGCCGAAGGATATTATGCAGCAAAATGTATAAAAGAGATTAATGAGGCATTTCAGGTAAATATACCTATCGCCGATGCTGTTTATGAGGTTCTTTATCAAAACGAATCACCAGCCAAAACGATGAAAGCATTAACATTAAAACTTTCGTAGAAAATATTAGTCTAAACAATAAAACAAGTTCTCTATAAATAGAAAATTATGAATTTATTTTTTTATTCGACAAACAATAAGTAATTTCGAAAGTTGTATTTTTATATATTAAAAAAAAGAAAAACGTATGAAACGACATTTTCATTTTATAATATGCTTATTATTAAGCGTATGTGCCGTTGCACAAAATTATCCCATTAAAAACATAGATGGCACAGACTATTATGTTTATACAGTAGAGCCAAGTGAAGGTCTCTATCGTATAAGTAAAAAATTCAATGTTTTACAGTCAGACATCTATAAAGCCAACCCTGGAGTAAACGAAGGACTAAAAGCAGGACAAACTTTATATATCCCTGTTAGTAAAAAAAATACAGACATACAAAACAACACAACAAAGATTATAGAACATCAAGTAGTAGCCAAAGAGACTCTATTCTCTATCAGCAAAATGTATGGAGTGGAGCAAAGTGAGATACTCCGATTAAACCCTGATATAGAAAAAAATATTATCAAAGTAGGACAGGTTATAAAGATACCGGTATCGGATACGAGCAAATCAAAAACACAAGAGAATGCTATACAAAAAATAAATGAAAGGCAAACGGAACTTAAAACCGCTAAAAAAGAGCAACAGCCACCCCAAACAAAGAAAAAGTTTGTTACATACGAGGTAAAGAAAAAGAAAGAGACACTATATAGCATAAGCAAACAGTTTGGTGTATCTATAAACGAAATCATAGAAGCCAATCCTTATGTACAAAATGGAATTAAAAAAGGAGATATTTTGCAAATACCTATAATAGAAGAGAATATACCGAAAAATTCGAATGGTGACCTAATACATATTGTCAAACCTAAAGAGACTGTATATGGTATAAGCAAACAGTATAATATAGCGCACGAAGAGCTTCTAAAAAACAATCCACAACTGCAAAACGGACTAAAAACAGGTGATACTATTGTGCTATATGTCAAAGCCAAAGAGCAATATGATAAAACAAATGAAGAAAACCTTTTTAATGGTGAGATAAACAAAACCTATAAAGTGGTGTATCTATTGCCTTTCTCTGCCGAAAACAATACCAATACAACAAATATAGACCGTTTTATAGAGTTTTATAGAGGTTCACTCATTGCAATGGAAAAAGTAAAAGAGAGAGGTATATCCTTAGACATATATACATTTGATACTCAGCTAGGTACATCTAAAGTTCAAGATATTCTAAAAAATAAGATACCCCAAGATATTGATATGATAATAGGACCCGCATATCCCGATCAAGTATCTTTGGTGGCAAGTTATGCGCGGAAAAACAATGTTATTCAAGTAGTTCCATTTACTTCACAAATAAAAAGTGCAGATAAATTTGATTTACAATATCAATTCAATCCCTCTTCAAGTGATTTGGACATAGTTGTAATAAACGATATATTAGAGGATTATAAAAGCAACAATATATTTTTCATAAACTTCGATAGCAAAGAAAAAAAATCTTATCAATTACCTGAAAGATTCGAAAAAGTTGCAAAGGCAAATGGAGTTAAGTATGTAAAACTCAATGCCTCATCTATCACAAGCGACCAGATAGCATACCTAAACCGAAATCCCAAAAGTTTGATTATACTCTCTGCCTGCGACACACAGGAGTTTAAGGCATTTACCAACTCTCTAAATTCTGATTTAAAAGATTTCACCTTCATCACCGATACAGATATCTTTAACTTTGCAAAAGAAGATAATATACTGAAAGGCAAGAATTTTCTCACATATTCGTTGTTCAATGTTGCTCCTACAAGCAAATATTTATCTTCGTATAATGATTATTTTACTGCCAGAAACCAAACACATATACCAAATTACGATTTATTGGGCTACGATTTGACATTATATTTCTGTACAGCTCTAACAGCTGACAGGCGGCTCAATTTCAGTTCGGATATATCTTTACAGCAATCCACATTCAATTTCACAAAACAAAACAGCGGATTTATAAACAAAGGTTGTTTTATATATCATCTAAGCAACAATAATTTAAGCATAGAAAAATTATGAATTATCAAACCTTTGTAAGCAATATTTCCCCAAAACAATAGCAAGTATCTTATGCTCGAAAATAATATAAAAAATTGGTTTTTAGAAGATATAGGCACTGGCGACCACTCTACGCTTAGCTGTATTCCCAAAGATGCAATGGGCAAATCGCGTCTGATAATAAAAGATACGGGAGTGATAGCTGGTGTTGAGGTTGCCCGCAAGGTCTTTTCTGCTTTTGACAGTACGCTGAAAATGACCCAATTTATCAGTGATGGTAGTGAAGTAAAACCTGGTAATATAGTATTTGAGGTAGAGGGCAAAATACATTCATTGCTACAAACAGAACGTCTCATGCTCAATATAATGCAGAGAATGAGCGGTATAGCTACTCGTACTCGCGAATATATACAACTCATCGAAGGCACAAAAGCACGTATACTCGATACTCGCAAAACTACTCCCGGACTACGAGATCTCGAAAAAAAAGCAGTACTTATCGGTGGTGGTTGCAACCACCGCTTTGGGCTATATGATATGATAATGCTCAAAGACAACCACATCGACTTTGCAGGTGGCATACCACAAGCTATTGAGCAAGCAAATGCATATCTTAGTGAGCGTGGTTTGAATTTGAAGATAGAGATAGAAGTTCGTAACCTCGACGAACTCGACCAAGTAATTACCAAAGGCGGTGTACAGCGTATAATGCTCGACAACTTCACCGTCGTCGACACTCGCCGTGCGGTAGAACTTATAAACGGACGTTTCGAAACAGAGTCATCAGGCGGTATCACAAAAGAGACTATTCGCAGCTATGCCCTTACAGGTGTAGATTACATATCAGTGGGAGCACTAACCCACTCTGTCAAAAGCCTTGATATGAGCTTTAAAGCTGTAAAGTAACACTCAAACACCGATACCCCAATCGCGCTCTCATTGCTACCTACAATGAAAGTCTATTTAGACATAACGGCTTTTGAGTGTAATCATAACAAAGTAACCGGATTAGATGTTTCTCAAAACACGGTATTGAAAACATTACTTTGCCACAACAACTTGATTACCTCTTTGGATATAAACCAAAACACGGCGTTGAAAAAGTTAGTCTGCTATGGCAACAACTTAAACAATCTGGCAATAGACGATATATACTGTGCCTTGTATGCAAAGCAACCTGCCAATTATGCAAGAATATCTACTGTTTTCAACTCTACTTCTCCCAATCATGCGGTAGTAATGGCAATCAACAAACAGAACGCAATAGATAAGGGTTGGAAAATGTAGTATTGGAGCAGTGACACCGGTATTCCTGTTATTCGTGAATGTATATTTGTGGAGGTCGTATATAACAGTGTCAAAACTTAGTTTCAAACTATGCTGAGTGTAGGTTTTGTAAGTAAAAAAGCAAATGACATAGCTAATTTCTTTTTACGACGTAAAAAGAAATTAAGGAGTATTCTGAAAAGATGCCCTTTTTTAATGTATGAATTAAGGAATTAAATTCCTACATTCTCCCACCACTCTGTCAATTGGCTCTAAAAAACAAATCACCGCTTCCTTTTGACCTTCGTCATAAACCGTTCGCTATCGACGATAGCACGCGTATGAGTACTGTTACCTATAGCACCACATTGGTCGAATACCTCCGCCTCGAATGTAAGGAAACGTCCGTTGTCGCTGATAGCCTTAAGCTCGGTACGAACGGTAATACTCATACCTTCGGGCGTGGCATCGGTGTGGTTAACACTTATGTATGTGCCTACGGTAGTTTTACCCTCATCGAGCAGAGAGGCAACACTCTGTGCGGCAGTTCGCTCTATCTCAGCTATCATTGTTGGTGTCGAGAAAACATCTATAGAACCACTACCCACATGGCTTGCCAACATTTCGGATGTTACACTGAAAGTACGTTCGTTTTTTATTCCTATCTTTATATTCATCTCAAAATAAAGTTGTTAATAAATTTCGTTTTTTAGACTAAAAAATTATACTATTCCCCTGTTTTAGGCAAATATTCAACTACTGTTTTTTGATGGTTTTTGAAAATTTTATTAATTTACAAAAACCATCAAAAAACAATACATTGTAATCTCTAAATATAAGAGACACAAAGGTAGTGCTTTTTTGCTGAATATTAACATCCATTATTTTACTGATTTACTATATTTTTCAGACAATAATTCCATTTTTTTTGTACCTTTGTATGTCAATTTGGGCTAAAAGACGTTAATATGTTCCAAGCAATAAAAATTATTATTAATTTTGTTTGCTTTTGGGTCAATTACAACTAAACCAAATCGAAAAAATAAGTAAATAAAAATTAAATCTTGAATTAATAAATGAACAACACCGTCAAAACAGATGTTTTAATCATTGGCGCCGGTCCTTCGGGGTTGGCTACAGCTATTCATCTTGCCGATTTGCTCAAAGCCAAAGGTATCGAAAAGCAGATACTCGTTGTGGACAAGGGGCAGTCGGTAGGGTCGCATATTTTGTCGGGAGCGGTAATCAAGCCCCAAGCGTTTAGGGAGTTGCTGCCCGACGTCAATTTCGATGAAATACCTTTCGACAGTCGCGTATCGAGCGACGATATGTATCTGCTGCAAGAGAAAGGAGGCAGTATTAAGATGCCGTTTCATCCGCCGTATATGAACAACGACGGCAACTATTGTGCCTCACTTGCCGAAATATGTCGTTTTCTCGCTGCCAAAGCCACTGAAAAAGGTGTAGAGATATACCCCGGCTTTGCCATTAGCGATATTATCTACAACGAAAAGGGCGATGTAGCAGGTGCCAAATGTATCGACACAGGTATCGACCACCACGGCAATAAACTCGAAAACTTTGTAGAAGGCACTCGTATAGAAGCGGCATTGACTATCTTCGCCGAAGGCACACGCGGTAGCCTTACCAAAAAACTTGTTGCCAAGAAAAACCTTGCTCAGGGAAAAAACCCACAGATTTATTCACTTGGTATAAAAGAATTGTTCAGCGTACCCGAAGGCACTATCAAGCCGGGTGAGGTGTATCACACTATGGGCTTCCCTGCAATGAACGATAATGTGTTTGGTGGCGGTTTCATCTATGGTCTCAAAGACAACAAGGTGGCTCTCGGTCTCGTACTTGGGCTCGACTTTGTCGACCCTACCTACGACGTTTTCCGTGCGTTTCAGATTTGGAAGACACACCCATTTGTGGAAAAATTCGTAAAAAATGGCAGACTGCTCGAATACGGAGCCAAGACACTGCCCGAAGGCGGTTATTATTCGTTGATAAAATATTACACCAACAACGCAATGATAGTGGGCGACTCTGCAGGTTTCCTCGTTATGCCTGCTCTTAAAGGTATTCATCTTGCAGTATATTCGGGTATGTCGGCTGCTAAGACTGCTTGCGATGCTTTTGTGGCGAACAATTTTACCGAAGAGGTGCTCAAAAACTACGAACAGTATATAAAACAATCACCTATTTACAAAGAGATGTACAAGTGTCGTAACTTCCGTCAAGGTTTTTCAAAAGGAACCTTAGCTGGAATATTTAACTTTGGCACTCAAATACTTACAGGTGGAGCAGGTTTTGTCGGCAAACTCTCCACACATGACGACCACAGTTATACCAAACCAATAAATGAGACTAAGAAACCGCTTTTCAAAGACAAGTCCGAGCGTTATCCAATCGACAAGCCATATAACTTCAACAAAGCCGACGATGTATTCTATTCTGGCACACACCACGATGAGGATCAAATCGTTCATCTACAAATAACAGCCGATATAGAATATTATTCAAAAGAAAATATCCTAAAGTATGGTGCACCGGCTCAATATTACTGTCCTGCCGAAGTTTATGAACTTCATACGGACAAAAATACAGGTCATCAGGAGATGCGTATTCACGCTGAAAACTGTGTTCACTGCAAAACATGTGACATCAAAGAACCAAATGGAGCCATCACGTGGAATGTACCAAATGGAGGCAACGGACCAGATTATAAATATATGTAATCCAATTTTTATTAATCATCAAAAAAGATAAAATCAGATAATTTATATGGCATTAACAATCATATCATTAATAAAACAGGTACCGTTGCCATCAGAGATGCGTATGGGTGATGACGGACTGATGGATAGAACCAAAGCCAAATCTATCATCAATATCGACTGTCAATTTGGACTTGAAGCAGGTCTTCAGCTGAAGAAAAAATATCCCGATGCGCGTATGATAGCTTGCTCTATGGGACCTGCATCATTCGAGAATGCTCTAAAAACAGCTATTTCAATGGGTTACGATGAAGCATATCTTTTGAGCGACCGTAAGCTCGGTGGCTCCGACACCTACGCCACAGGGCTTTCGCTATCGACAATGCTCCGTCAAATGGGTTTTTCTAAAGACTCAAAAGAACCATTTGTTATAGTTGCCGGCAGACAGACCTCCGATGGCGATACGGCACATGTTCCCTCACAAGTAGCCGAAGCACTCGGCATACCACAAGCCACATTTGTAGAGCGTATCGAGGCAAACGATGACGGCACTATCACAGCACGCCGTATTATAGAGGGTGGTTATCAGATGTTGAAACTTCAAATGCCTTGCGTTATTTCGTTCACTCCCACAGGTATCAAACCTCGCAAGCCATCGCTGCTTGGAGCTATAAAAGCTAACCACTCCAAAGTAGCAATCAAATCGGTAGATGACATCGGTATGTCCGAAGAGGCTCAGAAGTTGATAGGTATCAACGGCTCACCAACTATTGTGGCTGGTATCGAAAATATAGAGTCCGACCGTCCGCCTGTGGTAATGGCATCTGGTAATAACCAAGACCAACTCGTCGATTCGCTAATCGAGAATATCAAAAAAGGCGGTAACACATTAGTAAAAAAAGAAGCAAAAGAGAAAAAAGAGGTTGATACCGCAGGATTTGAGATAGTCGATTTGCGTGGCGACAACAAAGGTATTCTCACTTGGGCAGAAGTAGTAGGCGGAAAAATAGCTCGTCCGTCGATAGAGTTGCTCACCCCCGCACGTCATTTAGCCGAACAGCTCGGCGGAGATACCAAAATCACTACCGTGCTTATCGGTAAAAATGTTCGTCCACTGGCTCAAACGCTATTCGAGCACGGCTCCGACCACGTCTTAGTAGTCGAAAACGACAAACTCGAAGAGTATCTGATACTTCCTTTTGCCGAAATCATTACACAAATAATACAAAAGCAGAAACCGGAGATAGCTCTGTTTGCTGCCACCACAGCCGGACGCGAGCTCGCTCCACGTATCGGTATGAAAACCGGCTCAGGCGTTACAGCCGACTGTACGGGGCTCGAAATAGGCGATTATATCGACAAGAAAAACAAACGAATTGTTCGCCCCATACTCCACTCTCGCCGTCCTACTTATGGCGAAAGTAAGTTGGCGACGATTCTCGGTTTTGTCTATCCGCAAATATCTACCGCACGCGCAGGCACATTTGCCGTTCCACAACGTATCGAAGGGCGTTCGGGCGAGATATCCGAATTCACTACGGAGCTAAGCCAAGGAACATACAGCACTCAGATACTTGAGACTGTCAGAGGCGAAGGCGGTTTGGCATCACTTTTTGAGGCTGACATAATAGTAGCAGGTGGTCGCGGTACTGTAGGCGACGAACTAAAACTCGTAAAAGAGCTTGCCGAGGCTCTCAAAGCACAGGGACTAAAAGCCGAATGGGCTTGTAGCCGCGTGGTGGTAGATGAGGGTTATGCCGAATATGCTCGTCAAATAGGGCAAACTGGCAAAACTGTCCGTCCTAAGGTATATGTGGCAATCGGTATCAGCGGAGCTATACAGCACATCGCAGGTATCAAAGAGTCGGGCAAAATCATTGCCATCGACCAAAACCCCAAAGCAAGCATCTTCCGTTATGCCGACTTTGGGCTGTGTGGTATGTATCAAGACATTGTACCGGAACTTATAGAAAAGGTAAAACAAGGATTTACATTCGGTTTGGAAAAAAAATAGAACAAAAAGGCATCTTTTTTAAGATGCCTTTTTAATGGATAATTTAAGTATAAAGATAATATTAACAAAGCGTTTCCTATAAGTATGGCTACAATAATATACTTCTTTCTTGCAAAAACATTCGGAAAATTGTATTGAAAATAGTATAGCATAGCGGAATATAAGTTTTTAAAAAACTTGTATTTTCAATCCATTCTCCCCATTTGGTAAATATGAATTTTTGTTTTATTACTCATATTTTGTTGTAGTATCACACAAAAGTGTGTAAAATGTTTTTTTATTGTATTGCAAAGTTATAGAATAATTTTAATATTTAGGGTTCACTAACAAAGGCTTATATAGATGAGATTGAAAGGCGGAGTAAACAAGCAAAGACCACACCCAAATAAAAAATACATCAACCTACAAATATTTTCTTTTGGAAAATATTTCTATATGAAATATTTTTTATATCTTTGCAATTGAGTTTTTTTAATATCATTTAAAACACAATAAATAATTATATATGAAATATTTAATAGTTGGAGGCGTAGCCGGTGGAGCCACCGCAGCAGCCCGAATACGTCGAATTGACGAAAAAGCCCAAATCATACTTGTCGAAAAGGGCAAATACATATCATACGCCAATTGCGGATTACCCTACTACATCGGAGGTACAATAGCAGAACGCGACAGACTATTTCTGCAAACACCCACATCGTTCGGCACTCGTTTCAATATCGATGTAAGGGTCGAAAACGAGGTTGTCTCTATCGATACCAAGACAAAAAGCGTAACCATACGTCGTGCCGACGGTAGCGTTTATGACGAAAAATACGACAAGCTGTTGCTATCGCCCGGAGCATCGCCCGTACGTCCACCTCTAAAAGGGATTGACTCGGAGGGTATATTCACACTCCGCAATGTCGATGATACCGACAAAATAAAGCATTTCATTACTCAACACAAGGTAAAAAATGTTGTTATCGTAGGAGCAGGATTCATAGGTCTGGAGATGGCAGAAAACCTGCACCGACTCGGAGCAGAAATATCTATTATTGAGATGAGCAATCAGGTGATGACACCACTCGACTACTCTATGGCAGCACATGTTCACCAACATCTGCTACAAAAAGGGATAAGGCTCTTGCTCGAACAAAGCGTTGAGAGTTTCGAACGTAAAGAAGACAAAATAGAGATATACCTAACCAACGGCAGAACAATAGAGACAGAAGCAGTCATACTATCCATAGGCGTTCGTCCCGATACGGCTCTGGCAAAGACTGCCAACATTGCTATAGGGCAAACAGGCGGTATTACGGTGAACGAATATCTCGAAACATCGGCAAAAGATGTCTATGCCGTAGGCGATGCCATCGAGTATCCACACCCTATCACAGGCAAACCGTGGCTCAACTATCTGGCTAATCCTGCCAATCGTCAAGGACGAATAGTAGCCGACAATATGGTATTTGGCAATAGAATTAAATACGAAGGAGCTATCGGCACAGCTATCGCCAAAGTGTTCGATATGACTGTTGCCACTACAGGACTTTCTGCCAAGCGTCTCAAACAGATGAAGATACCTTATGCCGTATCAAATACTCATTCGGGCTCACACGCAGGCTACTATCCGGGAGCTTTGCCGTTGAGTATCAAACTGGTATTCGACCCCACAAGCGGCAAGATACTCGGTGCCCAAAGCGTTGGTTATAATGGAGTTGACAAACGCATCGACCAAATAGCCTTGCTTATAAAAAATGGCGGTACTGTCTATGACCTCACACGTGTGGAACACGCCTATGCTCCGCCCTTCTCGTCGGCAAAAGACCCTATAGCTATTGCAGGCTATACGGCAAGCAATGTGGTTGATGGCGTGATGCCCGTTGTTACATGGCGACAGGTAAAAGATGCCGATCCAAGCCGAGTGATGCTACTCGACGTACGTACCGAAGAAGAATTCGCCTTTGGCTCTATCAAAGGTGCGGTTAACATTCCTCTCGACTCGTTACGTGAAAATCTACACCTTATCCCGAAAGACAAGCCCGTTTATATATTCTGTGCCATCGGCTTACGCGGCTATTTGGCAATGAATATTCTAAAAGGCAATGGCTATACCAACGTATCGAACCTGTCGGGCGGTTAC
Source organism: Porphyromonadaceae bacterium COT-184 OH4590 (assembly GCA_000768855.1). Classification (GTDB taxonomy): domain Bacteria; phylum Bacteroidota; class Bacteroidia; order Bacteroidales; family Paludibacteraceae; genus F0058. The sequence continues at coordinate 66,547 of JRAN01000007.1, forward strand.
AAAACATACTCAACAGCAGTAGCTCCTATCACAGAAACGTCGACAAGCAGTACACCCAAAACAGAATCGAATATCGACACGCAAAGCCAAACCCCAATGAAGACCTTACATGTCGATGCTTGCGGATTGCAATGTCCGGGACCGATATTGAAAATAAAACAGGCTATCGACACGGTTGACGAGGGCGATGTTGTAGTGGTAATAGCTACCGACGCGGGGTTTTCTCGCGATGCCGAAGCGTGGTGCAATACCACAGGTAACAAACTGATTTCGAACACAGAAGACAGTGGCCGTTATACCATTGTTGTGCAAAAAGCAGCACCGAAGGCAAGTACCGTACTGACATCGACCGATAGCAAAGACAAAACATTTATCCTTTTCAGCGACGATCTCGACAAAGCCATTGCTACCTTTGTTCTTGCAAACGGAGCTGCAGCCACTGGGCAAAAGGTTTCGATATTTTTCACATTCTGGGGATTGAATGCTCTAAAAAAGGTAGAAAAGCCAAGTGTAGAAAAGGATATTTTCGGGCGAATGTTTTCGATGATGATGCCAAGTTCGTCGCTCAAACTCAAGCTCTCTAAAATGAATATGGGAGGTATGGGCAGACGAATGATGCGTTACATAATGGGTAAAAAAGGTATCGACTCGCTCGAATCGCTGCGTACTCAGTCATTGGAACAAGGTGTGGAGTTTATCGCTTGCCAAATGTCGATGGACGTAATGGGCGTTAAACGCGAGGAGTTAATCGACGAGGTTACAGTCGGTGGCGTGGCTACATATATGGAGCGTACCGATAAATCGAACGTTAATCTATTTATATAATTATCTATCAATATATTATGGATAAATTATGTAAAATACGCGACATATACCGTGCTATAATGAACTACGAGGCTAATTTCCAAAAACATCACGGTATCTGCCTCAATGAGGGGATGCTCTTGTGTAGTCTTTTGGAGCGACAGCAACTTTCGTCGGGCGAGATAGCTTCACTATTGGGACTTACCACCTCCAATACCTCGAAAGTGATACGCAGTACCGAAAACAAAGAGCTTATCAGCCGTAGGCTCGGCACGCACGACAAACGACAAATGTACTTCGTACTTACTAACAAAGGCAAAAAGTTGATCACACACATCAAAGGGACGGAGATAGCCACAGGCGACCTTATCGATTCTATATTATGCAGTTAAGATTTAATTATTGTTCGATTATACAATTTACAAACAGATGTATCAAGGCTCTATCAGATAAGTAAAATTATTTGTCGATTGCCATTTCTTCAACAACCCCTTGTCAGGATTCATCTGCTGTTGTGGGTTGTTTTTATATACCACAGACAACAACCTATGTTTTTCTTTTATACCATCGGCTACAATCGAATGCCCACACAGAATATAATCAAACGAATCGCAATTAATTACCTCTACCACATTACTACTATCGTGTTCTTTGGTAGGATACAAATTTTTGGGAGATACCAATGCCTTAGACTTATAAACACTACCCTGTCGGCAAAACTCTCTATATTCTGCCAAAATTATTTGGCATACCTCATCCGGAGAGATCTCTGTTGTATCTATTATCAAATTATAATTAGTAAAATCAAGACAATCAACATTATAATACAATTTATATCTCTTTATTTCGCTCTTTTTTCGCTCAATAATTTTTAATGCTGCCTCCTGAATCGAACAATAATTTTCATTTAATCGTTCCTTATCTCCGGATATCCGTTGTGCAGATACAACAATATTAGTCTTCAAAAAGACTTTAAAAGAGTCCGGTATAAAAAACCATGCCAGTCGAGAGTCCACGATTAAATCTTTTGAATCCACAAGTGATTTGAATGTATCATCAATCTCTCTATCAATTTCGGGGTGAGTTTCGGCATAAACATTCAACTCGTTTGTAGTCATAGAGTAACGTTCTGCTATTTTACGCTGTATTTGCCCTGTATATATGTATTGATAATCTAATGTTTTGCATAAAATTGCAGATACAGTGCTTTTTCCACTACCCAAATCTCCCGTAAGCGATATTATTTTAGACATTATGATATTCGTATTTAATTAAATTTTAACAAACTATTATTAAAATAAGTTAATTGTTAATTGGCGATATTAAATTCATCTATTATTTTTGCAAAATTATAAAAAAAAATTATAATTTTGTACTTTATAATAACAAATTAATAAACTAACAATCAGTAGTATAAACAATTAAAAATGAATTTTTATGAAAATCTTACAAGAATTTAAAGATTTTGCAGTCAAAGGCAATGTTATTGATATGGCTGTGGGTATAATTATTGGTGGAGCTTTCGGGAAAATAGTTTCATCTTTGGTTAATGATATTATAATGCCTCCTATTGGTATGCTTTTGGGAGGAATCAATTTTGACGGATTGAAGTATGTGCTTAAATCTGCAACAGTAGATGCTGCAGGTGTTGCCGTACCAGAAGTTTCTATCAACTATGGCTCATTCATTCAGGTTACGGTTGATTTTCTGATAATTGCTTTGTGTATATTCTTTTTTATCAAAATGATTAACAACTTGAAAAAAACCAAAGAAGAGAAACCTGCTGCTACTCCTCCGGCAGAACCAACAAAAGAGGAAGTTTTATTAACAGAAATTCGTGATATACTTAAAAATAAATAATAATTAATATGAAAAAAATAAGTTTATTTGCTTTGGCAATAGTGTTTTTAGGGTTTTCGAGCAATGTTGCCGCACAGGAAGACCAAACAAGAAGTACAGTAACTAATGTTGTAGGTAATTCTACAAGTACTTCTTCAGATTTAAAGAAATTGAAAACCGATTCTTTGAATTGGAAATTTAGTGGTGGAGTGGGTCTAAACTCTGCATTTACCATGTTGAGTAACTGGGCTGCCGGTGGAAATAATTCAGCTTTATTTTTGGGAAATGCTAATCTACGTTTGGTATATCAAAAAGATAAATTTGCTTGGGAGACATTCTTTGAAACAGAGTTGGGTTATACCTACATAGATAAAGCTACTTATGCTTGGCGTAAGTCAAATGATAAAATCAACTTTACATCAAAGGCAGGTTATGATATTGGCAACAACTTTTATGCCACTTTACTAGGTTCATTCCGCTCTCAATACACAAAAGGTTATGACTACCCTAACGATTCTACTCAGAAATATATATCAAATTGGTTGTCTCCGGGCTATATCGACCTATCTGTGGGTATAGACTGGAAACCAAACGATATTTATTCTGTCTATTTTTCACCAGCTGCCGGTCGTGTAACTGCTGCATTAGACAAAAATCTAAGAGCAATCTACGGTGTTGACCCACTAAAGACTACTAAAACTGAATTCGGTGCTATGTTGAAAGGTGGATTGAATTATCAATATCAACAATTCAAAGTTGTTTCCGGATTGACTTTTTTCACGCCATATTCAAACAAGTTTGGCAATGTTGATGTAGATTGGGATTTAGCACTATCTTATCAGCTATTGAGTTCTGTTAACATATCGCTTGGTACATCGCTCAAATATTATGATGCTATTAAATTTGATAATGGAGACGGAACAGGAAAAGTTGTTCAACATATTCAGTTCAAGACAATTCTTGGTCTTGGTATCGGATATACATTCTAATAAAATTTTATTTTCACGCAAAAATCTAACCTAATTTTTAATGGGTTAGATTTTTTTTTTCGACTTTAAATTTATATCTTTGTCTCAATTTTATTTTAATTAAATATAAATAATATGACAACACAGGATTTTATAAGCAGAGAGCACAAATATGGAGCTCACAATTATCATCCGTTGCCGGTAGTATTAAGCAAAGGCGAAGGCGTTTATTTGTGGGATGTAGAGGGCAAAAGATACTTCGACTTCTTGTCGGGATATTCGGCATTGAGTCAGGGACACTGCCACCCCAAAATTATAGAGGCATTAAAAAGACAGGCAGACATACTTACTCTTACATCTCGTGCTTTTTATTGCGACTTGTTAGGAGAATTTATGGAAAAAGCCACCAAGTTTTTCGATTATGACAAATTATTACCTATGAATACAGGAGCCGAAGCGGTAGAAACTGCCCTGAAGCTCGCTCGTCGTTGGGGATACGAAATGAAAAAGATTAATGAAAACCAAGCGAAAATAGTAGTATGTGAAGATAATTTTCATGGACGCACTATCACTATTGTATCAATGAGTACAGACCCAAGTAGTTATCGAGGATTTGGACCTTTTACAGAAGGATTTATAAAAATACCATACAATAATATATCTGCTCTGGAGAAAGTAATAAGCGATGAGAATATAGTAGGATTTTTACTCGAACCGATACAGGGTGAAGCAGGAGTAGTGGTTCCTGATGAAGGCTACCTCAAAGCGTGTTACGATATTTGTAAAAAACACAATGTTCTTTTTATTGCTGATGAGATACAGAGCGGAATAGGTCGCTCTGGCAGACTACTCGCCTGTGATTGGGAAAACGTAAAACCCGATATTTTGATACTGGGTAAGGCTCTTTCTGGTGGTGTAACACCAGTATCGGCTGTTTTGGCCAATGACGAAATTATGCTTACCATAAAACCTGGCGAACATGGTTCTACCTATGGGGGCAATCCTTTAGCTTGTGCTGTTGGTATAGCTGCTTTGGAAGTAGTAAGAGACGAAAAACTATCTGAAAATGCCGATAAAATGGGAGAAATATTCCGTACGGAGATATCAAAAATAAAACACAAAATGATAAAGAAGGTGCGTGGTAAAGGTCTTTTGAATGCAGTAGTAACTGAACCGCAAGGTAATATCAAAGCATGGGATGTTTGTATGCTATTAAAAGAACAAGGACTTTTGGCAAAACCTACTCACGAAGATATAATCAGATTTACACCACCTCTCGTAATCACAGAACCTCAAATGTATGAAGCTACAAAAATAATTAAAAATGTATTTGAAAGCATTTGACAATCAACAAAAGAGGCTACCTTTCACATAAAAGGCAGCCTCTTTAAAAAATATTGTTCGAATCATCACTTTTTACCTAATGCTATCTCCAGCTCTTTTACCTTATCCATAAGACGTGTATCATTCTTATCAGTCAAACGGTTGTCTAATTTAGGTATTCTTAACTTTGTTCCCACCGATATACGGTTGGCATTGGCAATATTATCTTTGTTAGCTTCGAAAATATATACCCAAAAAAGTCGGCTACCCCAGTATTGGTCAGCAAGCTGTGCCATAGTAACACCCGAACTTATAGTAACAGTATCTATAAACTCCGTATATTTACGATTTTCGAAAAACATTGTGTCTATTTCCGATATTGCGACATCTTCGTATATTACTGTATCATTAGCAATTAGACTATCTACTTCATCTACTGCAGGTAGTTCGGTCGGAGTCTCTTTTTTCGAGAAAAAACTATTGACAAACTTACATACCTGCGGTTTCATAAATAAATAGCCACAAGCAACAGCCACTATTACCAAGCACCCAAGCAATAGCCAAATCCAAGTCTTTTTCTTACGAATTACCACATTGTCGGGAGAATAGTAATTTTTGTCAAAATCATTATTTTCGTTCGAGTCCGAATATCCTCCAAACCCCCTCTTATTATCCTCATAATCGGATTTTATACTTGTATTTACCGATTGATTCGACTCTGTAAACTCCTCCTTAGGTTTATATGTATCATAATTGCCCGAACCACTTCCATAAGACAATCCACTATAATCCTTATTATCAGCACTATAACTACTATTACTAATACCATAATCAGAAGTAACAGAGGTAGGGCTTTGATAATAGGTTTGGGCTGTTTCCGTTGTTTCGGTAGTTTCGGGTATTGGAGCATCCTCCGTTTTTTGCTCAACTTCAGTTGCCGTAATAGAAAAATTGTCTTTTTGAGGCTCATAAAATTCGGTCGTGGCTGCATTGCTATACTCCACTGCTCCTTTTACATCCTGTATCTCCGACAATACATCTTTTATCTCTACTGCTTGTTTCGAGAGAGCATCTAACGGCATATTAGACGATAGCTCCTCGGACAACTCTATGGCCTGTAAGTGAGCAAACTCTTTATTAACCAACTCTTTAAGACCATCTTCGGCCTCAAATTTCAATTTATAAAACTCTCTTGGTGCTCCTGCTTGCAGTTTTGCATTCTTATGATAGCTGCCCCAAACCAACTTAAATATCCCCAACCCATTGATAATTATCTTTTTGTCCGACTCAAGACTTTTCAGTATCAATTCGTTTAGTTTGTCTATAAAATTAACTACCTGCTCTTCGGAAATATCAAGTCGCTTTGCTAATTTGGCTATCAAGTCAGATTTTGTTACTGTTGTCTTCATTTTTCAATCGTTTTTAAATATTCTTTTATCGGTTTGGCAACCTTCAAATCTACCACATTTTTAGGAGGATACAGCACTTTTTTCTGTGTCTTGGGATTTGTTATTATCTTTTGTTCCCGAACAATATTCTCAAAAATACCTAAATCCAGAAACTCAACATTGGCACCATTTGCCATGTAGTTTGTAATCTCTTCAATAAATGAATTAAGAAACTCTTTCGATTTCTCTTGTGTAGTCTTCGTTTTCTTGCTCAACAGCGATATTAATTCCTTGTTATCCATATGTTTATTTTAAAAAAAAGACAATAAAACAATACTTTCTGCAAAATTAACTTTTTTTTTTGTTATTGTTTCAAAAAAATGTAGTATTTTTGCATGCAATTAACTTTATATTTTATTTCATTGTTGCTTATTATAATTGAAATGTTAATTGTTAAAAATTGTTTTCATAGTTTTTGTTTGGGAGTAACCTGCATTGCAGGTTGCTCTTTGTGTTTTAAAATTAAATATTTTAGCTTTAATAAATAGGTTATATGATAGAACGATATTCCCGACCTCAAATGAGGTCTGTATGGACTGAAGATAACAAATTCAATGCTTACCTAAAAGTCGAACTTTATGCTGCTGAGGCTTGGCAACAGCTTGGTATAGTACCTAAGGAAGATATTGAGAAGTTATGGAAAAATGCAACATTTTCTATACCACGTATTTATGAGATAGAACAACAGACCAAACACGATATAGTAGCTTTTACCCGTGCCGTATCCGAAAGTTTAGGCGAAGAACGTAAGTGGATTCACTACGGATTAACATCTACCGATGTTGTCGATACAGCCAATGGATATCTTATTAAACAAGCCAATGACATTTTACTTGATGATATTGAACAGTTCGTTGAAGTATTGGAGCAACAAGCAATAAAATATAAAGATACTCCATGTATAGGGCGTACCCATGGCATTCACGCCGATATAACAAGTTTTGGGCTCAAATTTGCCTTATGGTTTGCTGAGATGAAGCGTAATTTGGAACGTTTCCGCTCGGTGCGCAAAGAGATAGAATGTGGTAAGATGAGCGGTGCGGTAGGAAATTTTGCCAACATTCCTCCGTCGGTAGAGGAGTATGTCTGTTCCAAGCTCGGCATATCGCACGCTGAAGTATCAACACAAGTGATTCAACGCGACCGACACGCCTATTATATGGCTACTTTGGCTGTTATAGCCGCATCATTGGAGCAGATAGCTATGGAGATACGAAGCCTGCAACGCACCGAAGTACACGAAGTTGAAGAAAGCTTTGGCAAGGGGCAAAAAGGTTCATCGGCAATGCCTCATAAACGCAATCCTATCAGTTCGGAAAATATATGTGGCTGTGCGAGGGTAATGAGAGGATATATGGCTACATTCTATGAAAATGTTGCCCTATGGCACGAACGCGATATTTCGCACTCCGCCACCGAACGTATAATATTGCCCGATGCCACAATGCTACTCGACTATATGTTGGTGCGCCTCAAAGGTATATTAGAAAATCTTGTAGTATTCCCCGAACAGATGCTCGAAAATATATATAAGACCAAAAAGATAATCTTTGCACAACGAGTGATGAATTCCTTGATAGATAAAGGTCTATCACGTGAGGAGGCTTACGATACGGTTCAGCCGATAGCAATGGAGGCTTGGGGTAAACAGCTTGATTATCAAACGCTACTGTCGGACAACAAAAAAATAGCATCGCTTTTGAGCAAAAATGAACTGGATGCCTGCTTTACGCTCGACTATTACCTTAAAAATGTCGATTTTATACTACGTCGAAGCGGTATCAATTTATAATTTATTCAATAGAAAAAAGAACAATAAAAAAGGATAGTAATATGAAAAAGGGATTGACTTTTGACGATGTACTGCTTGTACCTCAATATTCGGAGATTTTGCCGAACGAAGTGAATATTTCGACCTATTTGACCAAAAATATAAAACTCAATGTGCCTATTGTAAGTGCTGCTATGGACACCGTTACCGAGTCGGCAATGGCAATAGCTATGGCACGTGAGGGTGGTTTGGGTTTTATTCATAAAAATATGAATATAGAGAGCCAAGCATCGGAGGTAGATAAGGTAAAACGGTATGAAAACGGCATGATACTCAACCCTATAACAGTAACAAAAGAGGAAACTTTAGAGAATGTTGAAAAAGTATGCAAGCGTTATAATATCAGCGGTCTGCCTGTAGTTGATGACCAAAACCATTTGGTAGGTATGATTACGCGCCGCGATGTGAAATATCTGCCCAAAGACAATACAAAAGTAGAAGAGGTAATGACCAAAACCAACCTTATTACCGCACAAATGGGTACTTCGTTAGAGGAGGCAAAGATTATTTTATGGAAAAATCGTATTGAAAAACTACCTATTGTCGATGAAAATTACCGACTTGTAGGGCTTATCACAAGCAAGGATATTGATAATATCGGCAATCATCCGAATGCCTGCAAAGACCAACAAGGAAGGCTTCGTTGCGGTGCTGCCGTAGGAGTGGGTGCCGACACGATGCAACGCGTCGATGCTCTGGTAAGTGCCGGAGTCGATGTCATTACTGTCGATTCGGCTCACGGACACAGCCGCAACGTTATTGAAACCGTTAGAAAGATACGAGCCAAATACCCCGATTTAGACCTTATAGCAGGCAATATAGTTACCGCCTCGGCAGCTAAAGAACTAGCCGAAGCCGGAGCCAATGCCGTTAAAGTGGGCATAGGACCGGGAAGTATCTGCACCACTCGCATAGTGGCAGGCGTGGGTGTACCTCAAATAACCGCTATTCAAGAGGTTGCCGAATATTGTAAAGCTAACAACATAAGCCTCATAGCCGACGGCGGTATCAAATTTAGTGGCGATATAGTGAAAGCCATTGCCGCAGGAGCCGACGTGGTAATGCTTGGTTCTCTTTTGGCAGGCTGTACCGAAAGTCCGGGCGAGGAGGTACTGTTTCAGGGTAGAAAGTTTAAGGTATATGTAGGTATGGGCAGCCTTGCGGCAATGAAGCGGGGAAGCGCCGACAGATACTTCCAAAGCAAAGATACACAGACCAAAAAACTTGTTCCCGAAGGCATAGAAGGACGCGTAGCCTACAAAGGTAACTTGAGTGATTCCATTTACCAACTATGCGGCGGTTTGCTATCTGGTATGGGTTATTGCGGAGCGGCGACTATCGAAGACCTAAAACAAAATAGTGTGTTTGTACAGATTACGGCAGCAGGTCTCAAAGAGAGTCATCCACACGATGTGGATATAACGGTGGAAGCACCCAATTATACTATCTAAAATATTATCAATAGCCTCTTTAGTGAGGCTGTTTTTTTTATGTGTGTCAGTTATCATTGTCCTACAAAACAAAAATATTGATAGTATAAATTTTATTTTTACAAGGCTCTATAATACGGTCTTATTTACTATATTTTTTAAGCAAAGAGGCTTATGTTATAGCATATTATTATCAAAAAATCACAAACATTTATCATATACTGGTGATTTTCTTTTTATTTTTTTTGCAAAAATAAAAAACATTTATTAACTTTGTTGTCAAAGTATTATCATTCCAATAGATAACCTTATGATACTGCTCGATTATATTTTGGAAATTCTTCTGAGCAGTTATATAAAAACGGGCTTTGAAGATATGGTATATGTACGAAAGTCATTTACCAACCTTTGTATATACCTTTTCCAGATATATAGTAATATTATATTCAAATATCTTTACCTCAAATACCTTCCACGCTTCGGCATTGTCTTATGCTTCCGCTCTATATGGCGGTAGTAGCCGTATAAGAGAGCTTGGAAGTATGCCCCTTTGTCATTATTGACAAATGTGTATGGCAGGCAATATTCAAAGCTAATGGAAGCACCTCCTCGGATAGCCATACACAAAAAGAGGGTTAGCTCCCCTACTTCACCAAAAGAGCAGAAATAAATAATTAATACAAATCAATTTAATAATTTATATAAATTATGAAAAAGATAATTTTTAGGATATTACCCGCCTTGATGTTGCTCATAACAGCAGTTATGGTTTGGAGCGGGTGTGAGAAAAAAGAGAACAAAAATCCGTTGAAAAATACTGAATGGAAATTAGTACACTTTGTAGATGCTGCAAATAATGCGAAGAAGACACCTGACCCAGATAGTGAAAAGTGTTATGTGTTGAGGTTTTTGGAAAANGAATGGAAATTAGTACACTTTGTAGATGCTGCAAATAATGCGAAGAAGACACCTGACCCAGATAGTGAAAAGTGTTATGTGTTGAGGTTTTTGGAAAAAGGTGATTCTTTGACTACAACATCTTCTACAAACGATTTAATTGGTAAGTATACTATTGATACCAAAACTTCTTCTATATTAATAACAAGTCTGGGAGGAACAAAAATAAATGAAATTGGGGATGGTGTATTATATGTAAAAAGTTTAATTACAATTGATAAGTATATAATTGATAATGATATTTTAAAGTTATATTATAATGATAATAAAAACTACTTAGAATTTAAAAGGAGATAAANAAGTTTAATTACAATTGATAAGTATATAATTGATAATGATATTTTAAAGTTATATTATAATGATAATAAAAACTACTTAGAATTTAAAAGGAGATAAAGTTATGAAAAAATATATTTTTATAGTATTGTCCGGATTATTGTGTCTAATATATCAAGAGTCTTATAGTCAAATAAGTACAAATGAAAAACCTATTAGTTTGGGTAATACTTTGGCAAAAGCATCTGAGCGTAATATTCCCAACCAAATTATGCCTTCGTTAGATATGGTTAAGATAAATAGGGAAGACAAAGAGGATGATAGCAACGGAGTTCCTCCAAGATTCGGTTATCCTCACGCAGTTAATTACAATCTTAATAATTCGGGAAAATGGATCAATCTATCCGACGGAAGCAGATTGTGGAGATTATCTATTAGTTGTCCTAATGCTCTATCAATAAATCTTTTGTATGATAAATTCTGGTTGCCTGATGGTGCTAAGTTCTTTGTTTATAGTTATAATAAAAAGCACACATTAGGTGCATTTACGTCTGCCAATAATAAAGGGACAAAGGATAATATACAGGGATTTGCTACAGGATTGGTGTACGGAGATAAAATAGTATTGGAGTATTACGAACCTTACAATGTTAAAAATCAAGGAATAATCTCGGTTGCTTATGTTGTACAAGGTTATCGTTATATAAAACTACCAGATGGTATAAAAAGTTTGGGTTCTTCTGGTAGTTGTAATATCAATGTTAATTGTCCAGAAGGTCAAAGTTGGCAAAAGGAGAAGAATGCTATTGCTTTAATATTAGTAAATGGTATTCGTTATTGCACAGGTTCTCTTATCAACACTACAGCAAATGATAGTCGGCCCCTATTTTTAACTGCCAATCACTGTCTAAGTGGAGCCGATGCTATAAACAATCCTTCTCTTAATCATTGGTCTTTTTATTGGAATTATGAAGCCCCTTCGTGTAGTAATCCAACAGAAGAACCTCCTATTCACTCAACGGTAGGAGCAAATGTTGTAGCCAATAATTCTGTGTCTGATTTTGCTTTAATATCCTTACAGGAAGATCCCAAAAATAACAGTAATATAAAACTTTACTATCTTGGTTGGGATAGAAGTGGTAATTCGGGTAACGGAGGTACAGGTATTCACCACCCGAAGGGTGATGTGAAAAAACTCTCTCAGTATGCAATTATTCCTCAATCAACAATATACTTAAGCAATAACATAATCCCTGATGGTACTCATTGGCGATTAATATGGTCAAAAGGTACTACCGAAGGAGGTTCATCGGGTTCGCCTCTTATGAATAGTAATCATAAAGTAATTGGACAATTACATGGAGGATATGCAAATTGTTATGCCACAGACAAACCTGATTGGTACGGCAAATTCAGTGTATCTTGGACAGGTAACGGAGCTACGGACAAAAGACGTAAATTGCAACCGTGGTTGGATCCGCTAAATACAGGTGCAACTGTACTTGATGGTAAAGGAACTGTTCACGACACTCCCGCCGACCTACTTATACGTGATTATGTGGGAGATGATGGAGAAGAACCGTCGTATGGTCCTGATTATATTTTTTATAAGTATCTAAAACACAATCCCGATATTAAGTTACTTGACATAGACACACAGCAGCCTATCGGAAGCCTTAGTTGGTATAACAAGAAGAATTGTTATATCTCCGTAAATATAAAAACATAGGTGGCAAAACCACCGAAGGCAAGGGTAAGGAACGTCTTCATCTGTTTTCGAGTAACTATCTGATAAGTACTTTACCGAGGTTAGCACTGTCTTATTACGAAAGGCTTACACCCACCAAGGGACTGCCGATAGGGAAACTTGCGTACAATGAGCAAAAAGTTGCAGCAGGGCTGTTCAACTGGGAACTGCCCGAAAAAAAGTTTAAAATTATAGCTGATATATTTAAAAAGTCTTTACCTTCTGTGGATAAACCTAATTGGGGTTTTGATATATTAGCCGTAGCAGACGAAAAAGGGAACAATATAATAAATTCTACCGCAGATACCGTACTTCTTTTATTCGGAGCGGAAGATATTGCGAGACGCTATAATAGTGCTGCAATCGGTTATTGGCAAAGAAGGACACTTTGGAGCGATATGTTCAACCAGATTATTAGAATATTACCACCCGCAAATAGACCTTTCAGCCTATCATTGAACCAACCTACCGATAAAATAAGAGAGAGAATAAACGACTTTGCAGAGGTAAACATACTTTTGAGCAACGACCTGATGTCAAACCTTATTACTGCCGGCAACCCCAAGATAAAGGTTATCGACCGCAATAGGATACGTGTTTTGTCTCCGGATGCCAAGTTGGAGTTCCAACCTTTGACTAACAATAATGGAGATTACTTTGCAGGGGTTGAAGTGAAGTTTTTTTCGGACAGATTGCCTTTAATAAACAGTTTCGATTTCGGGCTGAATTACAGTGAGCAAGGGAAAAAATCCGAAATGGTACATTTTACTGCCATACGGGATTCTTCGATTTATTTCAAAGCACAGGCAGAGGCAAGCAAGCGACAAGTATTCGGTAATGAGGAAGTTACATTAACGGCAAGTAATATTGGCGACGAAGCCAAATACACCTGGTACAACCGTTCGGGTAATGTAATCGGAACAGGCACTGACATAAAGACTACTCCTACATCGACAGATACTTACATTCTTGAAGTTGAGAGGTTAGACAACGGATATAAATCATACAGTGAGGTAGAAGTGGTAGCTCTTGCAGGCAGAATAGTTTCGCTATCGCCAAACCCGGCACACAACGAACTTAAGGTTGTTTACCAACTGTCGGACAATGCAAAATCGGCAGCACTTCACATATCTAACCTTCAAAATACCCTGTCAGTATCCTATCCGTTAGACATCAACTCTACCGAAAAGCAGATAGCGCTTTCGGGCTTTTCGTCAGGCACATACATTGTTAAACTCCTTATCAACGGTACAGTCGTATATAGCCAAAATCTGATAGTCTATTAAAAAGCGTATATGCCAATAAATCAATATAAAGAGAGACGGTGGTGTTATCGTTTCTCTTTATTTATCTTTTGACAATGACAAGCAATATCATTGTTGTCCGACAAGAGTAGATTATATCAATATGATATAATCAATCCAGTATATTACCCGAACTTTCGGAAAGACGTATCATCTCGTCGTACTGCTCCGGAGTAAGGTCTAAGATATAGTAATTTCTAGGGTCTTGAGGTTGCCCTTTAAAATGTACTTCGTAATGCAGATGAGGCGCTGTTGACTTACCCGTATTCCCAACAAGTCCTATAACTTCACCTCTTTTTACACTCTGTCCTTGCTGCACCAACAATTTGCTCTGATGAGCATAGAGCGTTTCGTAATTAAACCCATGATTAATTATAACACATAAACCAAAGCCTTGTTTCCAGCCGGCAAAAGAGACCTTCCCATTACCGGTAGCATAAATATCGGTACCTGTAGGTGCGGCAAAATCCATACCTGCGTGAAATCTTTTGACATGATAAATGGGGTCTATTCGATAACCAAAGCCTGAAGCCAATCGTCTAAGGTCTTTATTCATAACAGGTTGTATGGCAGGCAAATTTTGGAGCCTGTCTTCGTTTTGTTTAGCAAGCATAACTATTTCGTCGTACGACTTTGATTGAAGATAAACAGACTTAGCCAAATCATTAGTTTTGAGGGTAATATAGTTCATCAACTTAGTATTACTCATATCCGAAAGATTTTCGTAATACCGAATGTTATTATCTTCGTTTATTTCCAACGGATCTGTCTGAAAAATAACTCTATAAAGATTATTGTCTCTAAGCCTCAAGTCGCTTATTACTTCGTTCATTTCACGAATTTGCTTCTCTATAAATTTATATCTATTTTTCATCTCTTCATTCTCTTTTCTTAAAGATTTTTCCATTGGAGACGAAAAGAAATACGATATAATAAAAAAAGCTATTACGCCTGTTGCTATACCTGTAATAGCATAAATACCAATATATTTAAGTACCTTCAAGAATGTAATCTCTATTTCTTCGAAAGATAGGGTCTCTTTATTAAAATGATATTTTGTCTTTTTTGCCATTATAATTATTTATAGAGGTTCTTGCGAACTACTTCTGAAAAATTGAATCTCTATTGTATTATTTTATTAGTTAATATTATAGTAAACAACAAATTTACCTTTTAAAAAAGTTCTCTTATACAACTGAACACAAGCCAGGAACTTGGCAAGAAATTTCGGTTTTTTAGCAATTTAATCCTCAATAGCAAAAAGTTTTCTCATTATCTTTTGAGGATATTAGTTACTTACATTATGTACTGCCCAAAACTCCAAAGTTCTTTTGCAAAATTACCCAGCATAACATTTTTAGGTGTATAATATTACCACTGCAAAAATACTATTTTTTTTGTATTTTTGCAAAAAATTTTCCGTATTATCGGATATAACGATATATACGGTAAGAAATTTTATTATCATTATTATTAATAAAAACAATAGTTCTATTTTTATATAAAATATTGAATATGACCTCAAAAGAGACAAGAAAAGCATTTCTCGATTTTTTCGAAACCAAGCAACACAAGATAGTACCCTCAGCACCAATGGTAATCAAAGACGACCCTACGTTGATGTTTACAAATGCAGGTATGAATCAGTTCAAAAACGTGATTTTGGGTAACGACCCCATCAAATATTCGCGTATAGCCGACACTCAAAAGTGCTTGCGAGTGAGTGGTAAACACAACGACCTCGACGAAGTGGGACACGACACTTACCACCATACTATGTTTGAAATGTTGGGCAATTGGTCATTTGGCGACTACTTCAAACGCGAAGCTATCGAGTGGGCATGGGAGTTTTTGACCGAGGTGATAAAACTCGACAAAGACCGTCTTTATGTAACTGTATTTGAAGGCTTTAAAGAGGAAAATCTCGAACGCGACAACGAAGCTGCCACAATATGGGAACAGTTCCTATCCAAAGACCGTATTATCAACGGCAACAAAAAGGATAATTTCTGGGAAATGGGCGATGTAGGACCATGCGGACCTTGTTCGGAGATACACATAGATATTCGTCCACAAACCGAACGCGAAAAGATAGACGGATTGAGCCTTGTAAATCAGAGTCATCCGCAAGTGATAGAGATATGGAATCTCGTATTTATGCAGTATAACCGCAAGGCTGATGGCTCTTTGGAGTCTTTGCCAAACAAAGTAATTGACACAGGTATGGGCTTCGAGCGTCTCTGTATGGCTATTCAAGGCAAAACCTCAAACTACGACACAGATATTTTTATGCCTATCATCGGCAGAATAACAGAGATAACAGGTGTAGCTTACGGAAAAGATACCAAATCGGACATCGCGTGTCGCGTGGTAGCCGACCACATCCGCACCATTGCCTTTTCGATTGCCGACGGACAGCTACCCTCGAACGCAAAAGCAGGATACGTTATACGCCGCATTCTTCGCCGTGCCGTGCGTTACGGCTACACATTCTTAGACCAACGCGAAGCCTTTATCTATAAGCTGGTTGGGATTTTGTGCGATGTAATGGGCGATAGCTTCCCCGAAATAGTGGTTCAAAAAGATTTGATAGAAAAGGTAATAAAAGAGGAGGAGGAGTCGTTCCTAAGGACTTTGGAGACAGGCATAAAACTGCTCGAAAAGAATATGCCTACAGCCAAAGGCAGCACTCTAAACGGCGAGGTGGCTTTTACCCTATACGATACTTATGGATTTCCATTAGACCTTACAGAGCTGATACTCAGAGAGAACGGAATGAGTGTTGATACTGTGGGTTTTGATGCGGAGATGCAAAAACAAAAAGAACGAGCCCGCAACGCTGCTGCTGTTGAGACCGACGATTGGGTTATGCTTTTCAACGAGGCAGAGAGCCAATTTGTCGGATACGACCATTATAGTACAGATACCAAGATAGTTCGTTACCGCAAGGTAAAACAAAAAAATCGTGAGTTTTACCAACTCGTGCTTACAAACACTCCTTTCTATGCCGAAATGGGCGGACAGGTAGGCGATAGCGGCAAACTCGTCGGTACAGCAGATAATAGTGTAATAGATATATTCGACACCAAGACCGAAAACAACCTCAATGTACACCTTACTGCCAAACTTCCGCAAAATCTAAATCAGACATTCATGGCCGAAATAGATGTAGAAAAACGCCTCGACACCGCTCGCAACCACTCTGCAACACATATACTGCACGAAGCACTTCGTGAGGTATTGGGTTCGCACGTGGAGCAAAAAGGGTCGTTTGTGGGTCCCGAAAGTTTGAGGTTCGACTTCTCTCACTTCCAAAAGATGACAAAAGAAGAGATACGCCGAGTGGAGCAAATAGCCAACCGACGTATCAGAGCCAACTATCAGCTTGAAGAGATACGTCAGATACCGATAGCCGAAGCTCGTAATATGGGAGCTATGGCTCTTTTTGGTGAAAAATACGGCGAGATGGTACGTGTAATCAAATTCGGCTCTTCGGTTGAGTTGTGCGGAGGTACGCACGTTACCCGAACAGGCGATATTGGAATGGTACGTGTAGTTGCCGAAAGTTCGATAGCAGCCGGCATACGCCGTATAGAGGCTATCACAGGCAGAGCTGTCGAACATTTAATAAACCTGCAAGAGGATATGATAAGCACAGCAAAAGAGTTTTTCAACAACACACCCGACCTCATAAAAGCTATCCAAAATGCCGTAAAAGAGAACAAAGAGTTACAAAGAGACATCGAATCTTTTCGCCAAGAAAAAGTAGCAGAGCTATCCGAAAAACTATTGTCCGAAGCAAAAGAGATTGACGGCATAAAGGAGATACGTCTGCGTACAATACTGCCTGCGGATATGATTAAAAATATTGTATTCCAACTACGTAATACCGTAACCGAAAAACTGTTTGTGGTAATAGGCTCGGTATATGACGAAAAGCCGTCGCTTACTGTGTTACTTACCGACGACTTAGTAGCACAGGGGCACAATGCCACAAAACTTGTGCGTGAGGCTGCCAAAGAGATACAAGGCGGTGGCGGAGGACAGCCGTTCTTTGCTCAGGCAGGCGGTAAAAATCCCGCAGGGATAGACAAGGCAATAGATTTGGTAAGGTTATAAAAGAAATGGCGAAAGCCCTTTGGGGGAGCAGAGAAAAGCAAAATTTAAGAATATAGACTTCTATGGTTTTGAAATCATATACCTAATTCCACTATTACCACTATTACATTTGTTTTTCGATTGCTCTTAAAAGCCAAAAACAGGAAAGATTGTAGAATTTAAGAAAACAATAATATCAAAAAGAGAGCCTTTAAACATAAAAGGCTCTCTTAATATTGTAATCACACAATTAACTGTATATAAAATAAACTCTTTATTATCTTCTTCTATCTCTATCATTACTTGAAGAGCTTTCTCTAGAACTGCCTCTTGATGTGCTAGCACTTCCTATATTTTCATTAGAACTGTTACGTGAGCTATTGTTATCTCTCACACTACTTGATCTCGAAGAATTACTCGACGGAGTATCTCTTTTTATAGAAGAGTTGTTGCTCGAATTATCGCGAGTCCTATCATTGCTTACCACACGGTCTCTGTTAGAACTATTACGATTAGAGCCGTTACGTGTATTATCCTCTATTGTTATCCTTCTATCAGATGAATTGCTGTTATTATCGCGTCCTTCCGAGATTCTATCGTTAACGATAGTACTAGTACGCCTATCGGTAGAAATTATTCTGTCGGTAGTGTTACTTTCACGAGTTCTAACATTTGTGTTTCTATCATTAGTTCTTAGGTCTCTATCGCTACTTCTATATGAAGACGATTGTCTGCTGTCGCTACGATCGGCGGCATCATCTGCCCTGCGAATATTATCTATATCTCTACGGTTTACTATCTCCGACCGAGAAGAGTTGCGGCTTGAAAAACTTCTATCAGGATAGCGAGTATTATAATCTCTTCGAGACATATTATTGTAAGTTCTTGATTCTCTGTAATCATATCTGGGACGATCTGCATATCTGTAACTAACATAATGATATTCTCTATAATACCCTCTCATATAATAGTGGTAATCATTATATGACACACAGTAATAACTTCTGTAATACGAAGGATAATATCCCCAATAATATGGCGAATACCAACGCACATAGGTAGGTCCCCAGAACCAATTGTAAATAACAGGAGTATAAATATACACAGGCTCTACAATATAATTTACTCCGTATATGTATGGATCGCCGACTATCTGTATTACAGGTTTATTTCTTTGTTTGGTAGCAATAATGGTAGCTACGTCTTGGTAAATATCTTCTGCCAATACTGCTTGTACTATTATGATATGAGTTTTCTTTTCTCTCGATTCCAATACACGCAAATAATCTACTTCTCCGTCGTAATTGAGGTCTAAGTTGGATATTGGATTTCTCCAATCATTAATCATTTGTTCAAATTCCTCAAGATTTCTAGCCTTGCCAAAAATAATACCTAAGGCTTTCAAATCAAG
This sequence comes from Porphyromonadaceae bacterium COT-184 OH4590, assembly GCA_000768855.1. Lineage (GTDB taxonomy): Bacteria > Bacteroidota > Bacteroidia > Bacteroidales > Paludibacteraceae > F0058. The sequence continues at coordinate 85,983 of JRAN01000007.1, forward strand.
GTTATCACTGATTTCATCATTTTTCGCCTCAACTGTTACAGCGTGTTGAGCAAATGTTGTCAAAGAAAACACAACTGTCAATACTAACAATATAACACGGTTTTTCATATTTTTACTGATTTTTATATTTATACTAAACTTTATTTTTTTAGAATAATAGGTTAATAAAAGGTTTAATTACAATATATAAAATTAATGATGATAATGAAAAAATAAATGCCCAACCAACATATACAACCCAACCATCAAAAATATACCTCCCGAAATTTTAACTATATATTTACTTATTTTATCGGTAAGTTTATAAAATTTGTCAATACTATTAAGGCTTACTATCATAATAATCACAACCATTACAATAGGTAATGTCGATGACAGCGAAAAAATAAAAGGCAAAAACAATCCCATGACAGAACCAACCGAAAGTGGTACCAGTATCGCAAAAAACAGCACAATATTGGTTGGGCAAAGTATCAAAGAGATGACAGAGCCTAATAGAAACGACTGTAACGTGGTGTTTATATTATGTCTTTCTATTTTTTCGGTAGAAAAATTGATTTTAAGAAACGACAATCTATCTGCAAAAATCAATAGTAGTCCTATTATTACAAAAAAGACAGCCATAATCAACTCATTATAAGCAGACAATAAATTTTGCAACTTAAGCAATAAAACACTCTCTTTAAACAAAACAACCAATACAAATCCAAATAAACCAAGAGTAACAAACCTCCCTATGACGAAAAAGATATAGTTTTTTACTACTTGACCTCTGCTTGTATAATCCTTTGAAATATAACCTATTGCGGCAATATTAGATAATAACGTACAGGGGTCTAAAACAAAAACCAATCCGAGCAAAAATACAATCAAATATGGAGAGGATAAACTTTGAATAAACTCTATCATTTATTGGTAATATTTTTTAGAAAGTTCACAAGTTTCTCTACCGCTTGTCCTCTGTGGCTAATGAGGTTTTTGTCTGCCTCAGACATTTGAGCAAAAGTTTTATTGTAGCCATCGGGCACAAAAACGGAATCGTATCCAAATCCATAAAAACCTATTCGCTCCTCAATGATTGTACCGTTTACCATACCTTCAAACAAATGTATTTGTTGTTCGTCAAGCACAAGTGCAATAACTGTCCTAAAACAAGCCCTACGGTTATCGGAGTTTTTTAAGTTGAAAAGTAGTTTATCAATATTTTTTTCCGAATTGGTAGGTTCGCCCGCATAACGAGCAGATAATACTCCGGGTGCACCTCCCAAAGCTTCGACCTCAAGCCCTGTATCATCAGCAAAGCAATTGATACCAAAACGGTTATAAATAAACTTAGCTTTCATAATGGCATTATCTCGAAGGGTATCGGCAGTTTCGGGTATATCCTCAAAAAAATTAAGTTCGCTAAGTCCTACTACTCCACAAAAACCCGAAAGCATATTGCTAACCTCTTGAAGCTTGTGTTTATTATTAGTGGCAAAAATTAACTTATCCATAAAATTGATTTTTTTTACAAAATTACATTTTTATTTTTTTTTACAGCTTTCAAATAAAAAATTCGTACTTTTGCAAAAATAATTTTTTGTAAAATACACAATTCAAGTTATGTCGGGAAATAAGGAAATCAATCTATTTGACCTGTTAATTATGTTTTGGAGAAAAGTTAAACACCTTTCTATCAAAACTTTCATTTTTTTAAAAAATGTACTATGTCTATCTATAAAATATTTCTGGATAGTAATACCGTCTATAATTATATTTTCAATACTTGGATATTGGATGACAACTCCGGATAAAACTAAATACAACATAGAAGGAATAATTACATTTGTCCCCGAAAATCAGATATTAATTGAAAACGAATTTCAAGTATTAAACTCTCTGAAAAGCAACGAAGCTTCTACTTTTAAAAAAGAGTTTAATATCAATCAACAACAGTTATCAAAACTTTTGGAGTTCAAAATATTCTCAATAGTTGACTTTAAAAGCGACTCTATACCCGATTTTGTATCGTTAAAAAACATCAATCACGCAAAAATAGATACTGCAAATCCTATAATGCAAGATATGCTTGCGGTTCGCATTATTCTTAATGGTACTACCGATTACAAACCATATATGGACGGACTTGTAAAATACTTTAATAATAGAGAAAACCTGCTAAAAGTCGACTCCATATCGAAATCGTTGATAAACAATAGAATTGATTTTTGCAATAGAGAATTGGATCGTTTAGACAGATTTTCCGAATACGATTATTTCGGTGGAGGCAAAAAAGTGCTTAAAACAAACCCGAATCAGGGAATAATATTGGAATCTTCTCGTAAGAACCTTTATTATAAAGATATGCACTCACTTATCAAAGAAAGAAATTACCTTGTATCTTACTTGATAAACAAAAAAGATGTAATAAATTTCACCTCACAGTACATGAATATCACAAGTGTACCTCGAATCCAAATATTATTTATATACATAATATTTGGATTTATGATAGGAATAATAATTTCTTATTTAATCAAAATACACAGAAAATAGAATTACAATAAAATAAAAAGAGGCATTTAAAGCCTCTTTTTTGTAGCGGGAACGAGATTTGAACTCGTGACCTCCGGGTTATGAATCCGACGCTCTAACCAACTGAGCTATCCCGCCATCTATTTTTTCGGAGTACAAAGGTACTATTTTTTTTTATATTAGAAAAACTTTATCTAACTTTGTTATAATTTTTTTTACAATATCCGATATAATGGACCAAACATTACAGACAAAAATCGACGCTCTACCCCACTTGCCAGGTGTTTATCAATTTTTTAACTCTAAGGGAGTAATCATATATATCGGTAAGGCAAAAAATCTGAAAAAGCGTGTTTCGTCATATTTTATCAAAATACCCGATTCACCCAAAACAGCAATACTTGTTCGTCAAATAACTGATATTAAATACATTGTAGTAAAAACTGAAAACGACGCACTATTGCTTGAAAGCAACCTCATAAAGCGTTTTTTGCCACGCTATAACCTAATGTTGAAATATGGCACCACATATCCATATCTGTGTATTACCAAAGAGGAGTTTCCAAGAGTATTCAAAACTCGTAAGGCGTTTGAAAACAGCGAACTTTACGGTCCTTATAGTGTAGCCGGCACTCTGAATGCACTTTTGGAATTAATAAAGGCTATCTACCCTATCCGCTCGTGCCGTCTGCCTTTGACATCGGAGAGTATCGCCAAAGGTCGCTACAAAGTATGCCTCGAATATCACATCAAAAACTGCAAAGGTGTATGCTGTGGCTTGCAGTCGAAAGAGGAGTATGCCACAATGATAAATGATGTGCGAACCATTGCCAAAGGTAACTCACACATAGTAGAGCGCTATCTGCTCGATAATATCAAAGTTTTATCTGAAGAACTGCGTTTCGAGGAAGCCCAAAGGCTAAAAGAGAAGTACGATGCCATAAAACTTTTTCGCCAAAAAACGGTTATCACGACACAGAGCGATGCCAATCTTGATGTGTTTTCGTGCGACTCCGACTCCACTGCCGTATATATCAATATGTTACATATAGTAAATGGCTCTATAATTCAGAGTAATACCATTGAGTATAAAAAGAATATCGAAGAGGACGAAAGCGAAGTATTTTCGAGTGGTATAATTGAGCTTCGACAAAAGTACGGTTCTACATCGAAACTCGTAATAGTGCCTTTTGTACCCGAATTTACGATTGACGGAGTGGAGTTTGTTGTTCCACAACGCGACTACAAAAAGGAGCTGCTCAACCTATCTATCCGCAACGTGATGCAATACAAAAAAGATAAATACACGCAAGCCGAAAAACTCAACACCAACCAACGCAACTATGCATTGATGAACGAAATACGCGAGGCTCTGCATCTCGAAAAGTTGCCACACACTATCGAAATGTTCGATAACTCACACATATCAGGACAGGAGGCAGTAGCTGCTTGCGTGGTGTTCGAAAATCTAAAACCTCTCAAAGAGCAATACCGCAAATATATAATAAAGACAGCCGATAGCACTGACGACTACGCCTCTATGCAGGAGGTTGTACATCGCCGCTACAGCCGTATGATAGAGGAAAATACTAAACTACCCGACCTCATCGTTACCGACGGCGGCAAGGGGCATATATCGTCGGTGGTCTCAACACTCCAATCGCTTGGATTACAGATACCTGTGGCAGGACTTGCCAAAAACGACAAACATCGCACCAATGAATTAATTTACAACAATCAAATAATAGGTCTAAAGCCGCAGGACAACCTCTTTAAGTTCTTTACCAAGATGCAAGACGAGGTTCATCGCTTTGCCATAACATTTCATCGCCAAAAACGTAGCAAAAAGCAGATAATATCGGAACTCGACAATATACCTAACATTGGAGAAAAAAGCAAAACCGTACTTTTACAACATTTTAAAAGCATCGACAAAATACGCACAGCTACACTCGAAGAGCTTGCCGAAATAGTGGGAGGTAGCCGTGCTAAAGCCATAAAAGCACATCTATTTATAAAATAAATAGACATTTCCTATAAACAAGTAATAATAAAGCATTAATCATATCGAACATTGATTATTAATAAAAGTTTTTGATTGTCAATTTCATAAAAAATAGTATCTTTGCGATAATTTTAGCTATCAAAGGCTAAAATTTTATTATTTAACATAATTTAAAAATCAAGTTTCAATGAAAAAAGTTTTTTATTTATTAATTGCTATGGCAACTATTATGACCGCTTGCAAAAAAAAACAAACCGACCAACACAACCCATTCTTTGAGGAGTGGGGAGGCGAATTTGGCTTACCGCCGTTCGCTAAAATAACCGATGCCGACTACCGTCCGGCTATTATCGAAGGCATAAAACAACACGAGGCAGAAATAAAAGCTATCATCGACAACCAAGAGGAGCCTACATTTGCCAACACTATCGAAGCGTATGACCATTCGGGACAATTGCTCGACAAAGTGATGAATGTTATATTCAACCTAAACTCGTCAGACTCAAACGATTCGCTCAAGGCTATAGTAGAGTTTGCTCTGCCAATGCTATCAGAGCACAAAGACAACACATTTATGAATCCCGATTTCTTCAAACGCGTAGAGACCGTCTATAAAAATCAGGAGAAAGAAAACCTCACAACCGAGCAAAAAATGGTGTTGGACAAAATCTACAAACAGTTTACCCGCAATGGTATTGCGCTGCCGGCTGACAAACAGGAGCGTCTTCGCCAAGTGAACAAAGATCTTGGATTGCTTCAACAGAAATTTGGCAACAACCTTCTTGCCGAAACCAACGCTTTTAGCCTTGTAATCGACAACAAAGAAGACCTTGCAGGTCTACCCGAAAGTGCTATCGAAGCCGCTGCCGACGAGGCAAAAGCCACAGGCAAAGAGGGCAAATGGGTGTTTACTCTCAAAAATCCGAGCTACGTGCCGTTTATGCAGTATGCCGACAAACGCGAGCTACGCGAAAAGATGTTTAGAGCATATTCTATGCGTGGCAACAACGGCAATGAGTACGACAACAAACAGATTATTCTTGATATAATGAAATTGCGTATCGAAAAAGCTAATATACTGGGCTACAATACTCCTGCCGATTTTTTCCTCGAAAACTCATTGGCAAAAACGCCGGATAATGTAAACAAACTCCTCAACTCTATAATGCCTGCAGCTATAAAAAAAGCCAAAGATGAGGCTAAGGAGCTACAGAAAATAATAGACAGCGAAAAAGGTGGCTTCAAGCTACAACCTTGGGATTGGTCGTATTATGCAGAGAAGCTGAGAAAAGACAAGTATGCTTTGAATGAAGATGAAATAAATCAATATTTCCAGATGGAGAATGTTCGTCAAGGTGTATTTGAATTGGCTTCGCGTCTTTACGAAATCAATTTTGAGCCGTTAAAAGATGCCTCTATATATCACGAAGATGTTGAGGCATTTAAGGTAACCAATCAGGCTGACGGTTCACTTGTGGGAATATTCTATACCGACTACTATCCACGTCAAAGCAAGCGTGGCGGTGCGTGGATGAACAACTTCCGCGAACAAGAGGTAATCAATGGCAAAGATATTCGACCTATCGTAGTAAACGTCGGTAACTTTACCAAGCCTACATCGTCGAAACCATCGTTGCTTACAACCGATGAGGTAGAGACTCTGTTCCACGAGTTTGGACACGGTCTTCATGGATTGCTCTCGAAGTGCAACTATCGTATGATAAATGGCACCAATACTCCACGCGACTTTGTGGAAATGCCTTCGCAGATAACCGAAAACTGGGCTTTTCAGCCCGAAGTGCTAAAAACCTATGCCAAACACTACAAAACAGGTGAGATTATCCCCGATTCTTTAGTGCAAAAAATCAACAATACAGCTATGTTCAATCAAGGCTTTATGACTGCCGAACTTGTAGCTGCAGCCATTTTGGATATGAATTGGCACACAATCAAGTCTGTTGAAGGCATTGATGTACTTGCTTTTGAACAACAGGCTGTAAAAAATATGGGCTTAATAGACGAGATTATACCTCGCTACCGCTCCACATATTTCAATCACATATTTAATTCGGGCTACTCGGCAGGCTACTACGCATATCTGTGGGCAGAGATGTTGGATAAAGACGCTTTTGAACTTTTCAAAGAACACGGCATATACGACGAAGCTACAGCTAAATCGTTTAAGGAAAATATCTTAGAGCGTGGTTCCTCGGACGACCTTATGGTACTCTACAAAAAGTTTCGCGGGCAAGAGCCATCGATAACTCCAATGCTTAGAGATAGAGGATTGATTAAATAACGGATAAAGTTGAATAAGATAAATAATTAATAATGAGAAGCACATATCTATTTCAAAGAAAAATTTTGGTGCTGTTTAGTATTTTTATTCTCGGATTATCTAATATTTCAGCACAAGAGAAACCAAACAGAGAGGTTGTATATACCAGACCAGCAAAAGTAAGACACTATTTAGGAGGCTGGTTATACACCGGTTATTCGGCTATGTTTCATAATATTCCTCAGACGGATGTATGCGGAGGTATAGGTGCCGGTATCGGAGGAGGTTATCAGTTGAGGGCAAATAAGTTTATGTTTAACACAGGTATAGAATTTGCTTTTATCAATTCTGTTACAAAAATTGACAATCTAACGGGCGAAACCGTAGTAAATGCAATCAATAGTAATAGAGCAGACGGCACTCCTATCAATACCGTAATGGTAAGATACGGTTATCGCAAATACAATGACAGCCAAAGAGCAGGGATAATCAATGTGCCTATTATGGCAGGAATGCGACTCGGCGGTAAATACAACTATTATTTTCTGGCTGGAACAAAAGTAGGGTTACCTGTGTTTGGGTTCAATTCGTCAAAAGGCAAAGTTAATATGGAAGTTTACGACAAAATAGAAACCTCTACTCCCGTATTGATTGCAAATTACGACAACCGAACAATAAAAGGTAACACAAACACTTCTAATTTAGATAACATAAATGTTATGGCATCTGCAGAATTTGGTTTGGAGTTAAATCAATGGTTGGACAAAACAGAGAAGGTAAAAAAGAAAGCAAAAAACAGAAGAGAGAAAGGAAGCAAAATGGGCAGACGACAACAGTTTGTCAGAGAGACTCCAAGAATGAGAGCAGCCTTGTTTGTTGACTATGGTCTTACCAACATTAACAAAAATGAAAACAGCGGAGGTCAATTATCGTCAGTACCGACACACTTTTCGTTAGCCAATATGGGCAAAGAGGTTACTTTTGAGAATCACAATCTTTTGACCACCAATAGTGCTTTCGACAATGGCAAAGTCAAAAGGGTAAATCCCTTTATAGTTGGGATAAAAGGTTCGGTTTTCTTTGATGTAACAAAGCCCAAACGCCGGTCATATCCTCCGGCCCCGGTATTACCTCCAGCTCCACGAGTGATATCAGGCAAACTTATTGATGTAGAGACTAAGAAAGAAGTAAAAGAGGCTCAATTAATTATTACAGATACATTAAACAAAGCTCTGTATATCAAAAACTTAAAAGGACAAGGTACTTTTGATACCAAACTTCGAAGAGAGGGACACTACAAAGTATTTGTCATGGCTCCGAACTATTATAAACACAAGCAACAAGTTTATAATGTGGGAGATACTCTTATGGTTTATCTTAAACCTGTGAAAAAAGGCGAAACCTTTGTATTAAAAAACATCTATTTTAATACAGATGATACAACGCTTACTGCCGAATCGAACAAAGAACTTGATAAACAAGCACTTTTCTTAAAAGAAAATCGTAATATAAATATAATTATCGTAGGACATACCGACTCACAAGGCTCCGATGTATATAATATGAAACTTTCTGAAGAGCGTGCTTTGTCAGTTAAAAAAGCATTGATAGACAGAGGAATATCGCCCGAAAGGCTCAAATCCGAAGGACGAGGCAAAACTCAACCTATTGCCTCTAATGAAACCGAAGAAGGACGAGCCGAGAATAGACGTATAGAGATAGAAATACAATGATTTACAAAACATTGTAACAAAAAACAAAAATATTCCTGTAAGATTAATATTTTACAGGAATGTTTTTTTTATCAAGAAAATAGTAGTAATTTTACAAAAAATTGCAAAACAAGATAATAATTTAATTTTCAAACGAATAAAAAGTATAAGTAATGAGAGTACTAGTTTTAAACTGCGGAAGTTCGTCGATAAAGTACAAGCTTTACAATATGGACGATCAACAAGAGTTGGCATCGGGTGGTATCGAAAAAATAGGCTTACCCGATTCGTTTTTAAAATTTTCCCTAAAAGATGGTAGCAAAAAGATTATCGAACAGGAGATACAAGAGCACACATCGGGTATTGAACTCATACTCAAAGCATTGACCAATACCGAGTATGGAGCTATCAAATCGTTGAACGAGATAGATGCCGTAGGTCATCGCGTTGTACACGGTGGCGATAAGTTCAAATCGTCGGTTGTAATCAACCAAGAAGTGATAAACAATATCGAATATTGTGTTGATTTGGCACCGTTGCACAATCCGGCAAACCTAAAGGGTATCTACGCTATCCAAAAGATATTGCCAAATGTACCTCAAGTGGCGGTTTTCGATACATCATTCCACCAAACTATGCCACAATACGCCTATATGTACGCTCTTTCGTACGACTATTACGAAAAATACGGCATCCGTCGTTATGGTTTCCATGGCACATCACATCGATATGTGGCAAAGCGTGCTTGCGAGTTTTTGGGTTTACGTCTTGAAAATTCACGAATTATCACAGCACATATCGGTAATGGTGGCTCTATTACCGCTATCAAAAACGGCAAATCTATCGACACCTCAATGGGTATGACTCCTGTCGAAGGCTTGATGATGGGTTCGCGAAGCGGTAATATCGACCTCGGTATTCTTACTTACCTTATGGAGAAAGAGAATCTTTCGACCCAACAAATCAACGAAATTATCAACAAAAAAAGTGGATTACTCGGTATTTCGGGCGTGTCGTCGGATATGCGTGATATCGAAGCTGCTATCGAAAAGTGCAATGTACGTGCAAAATTGGCTTTGGATATGTACAAATACTACATCCTCAAATATATAAGTGGATACATTGCTGTTCTTGGAGGAGTTGATGCCATAGTATTTACCGGTGGTGTCGGAGAAAATCAGGCTATATTGCGTAAATATATCTGCGACAGCCTTGCATTTTTGGGTGTGGATTTCAACAACGACCTCAACGAACGTTCTATGGGACGCGAAGTAGAACTTTCGTTTCCAACATCAAAGGTAAAAGTAGCCGTTATCCCAACAAACGAAGAATTAGCTATAGCTATCGACACAAAAGAATTAATTAATGGTTGATAATAACTATATTCTTTAATCGACTATATCTTACTTTTGGGGTAAAATATAGTCGATTTTATTTTTTTGTCAATTGCATAAACAAAAAATTATAGCTAACTTTGCCCGATTTTTTCGAGGATAATTATTGTTTATTCTTGAATCCATTTTAGAAATATTTTATAATATACTGATATATAATGAACAGCAAACCGAAATTCAAAAAAGTATTTCCTGCCGATTTTATATCTGAGGGGGTTGACCAAACACGTGGTTGGTTTTTTACGCTACACGCTATAAGTACAATGATAAGCGATGATGTATCGTTCAAAAACGTGATTTCCAATGGTTTGGTTTTGGACAAAAATGGCAACAAAATGTCAAAAAGATTGGGCAATGCGATTGATCCATTCTCTACGATAGAGACCTATGGCTCCGACCCTCTGCGTTGGTATATGATGACAAACTCATCTCCTTGGGACAATCTTAAATTTGATATAGAAGGTGTGGAAGAGGTGCGTCGTAAATTTTTCGGTACCCTATACAATACTTACTCATTTTTTGCTCTATATGCCAATGTTGATGGGTTTACTCCTGCCGAAAAGGAGATAGCTATTGCAGAGCGTCCCGAAATCGACCGTTGGATTATATCACTGCTCAACTCTTTGATAAAAGAGGTTACCGAGCATTACGAAAATTACGAACCGACCCGTGCAGGACGTGCTATTCAAGACTTTGTAAACGACAATCTATCGAACTGGTATGTACGCCTCAATCGCAAACGTTTTTGGGGAGGTGCTTATGACAACGACAAGATAGCAGCCTATCAAACTCTGTATCAATGTCTTTTGGTAGTATCAAAGCTAATGGCTCCAATAGCTCCGTTCTACGCCGAGCGTTTGTGGCTCGATCTCACCAACGACAAAGGCAATTCTGTACATCTGCAACATTTTCCCAAAGCAGACCAAACCCTTATCGACTCCAACCTCGAAGCCTGTATGCAGTATGCACAGCAGATTTCGTCTATGATATTAGCACTTCGCCGTAAAGCGGATATAAAGGTGCGTCAGCCGTTGCTCAAAGCCGTTGTACCCACCAACGACGCAGCTACTTTCGAGCAGGTAAGCTATGTTGCCGAACTCATCAAAGCGGAGGTAAATATCAAAGAGTTAGAGGTACTTTCGCCCGATGTACAGATGGCAAATATCGTTAAAAAGATAAAGCCCAACTTCAAAACATTGGGCAAACGTTATGGCAAGTTGATGAAAGAGATTGCCTCTGCATTTACCGCATTCACAAACAAAGAGATAGACACAATCGAGCAAGAAGGCAAACATACATTTACTTTGCCCACAGGCGAAACTGTTGAACTCGAAGCTAACGATGTGGAGATAACCACCGAAGATATGCCCGGTTGGCTTATGGTTAATGAAGGCAAACTAACTGTAGCTCTCGACATCACCGTTACACCCGAACTTGTACGCGAAGGAACGGCTCGCGAATTGGTAAACCGTATTCAGAATATCCGTAAAGCAAAAAATTACGAAATAACCGACAAAATAACTATCAAGATAGAGGCAAACGAACATACCAACGACACTATTACCGAGTTTGGCTCATATATTTCAAGCCAAGTATTGGCAAACAGTCTTGCAATTGTAGATACTCTTACAGAGCATGAAGAACTTGATTTTGAAGACTATACAGTAAGGATTTGGGTAGAGAAAATTTAAAACTCCTATTGTAATAGCTATATAATTACAATTTAATTTATAATGTCTTTTGGGCGTGCCCCTTCGCCACCTCAACCCCTTCCCCTTTTCAATCGTAGAGAGGTCAGGGGTGAGGTACAAAGGGCAAACACAATGGTCTGCTCCTACTACATAAATTCCTAAATTAGGGTGAATAAATTCGCCCTCTTAGTTCCTAAATCAATTTTTTAAATATGCAAAAAAAGTTTGCACATAAAAAAAATGTATTAACTTTGCTCAGTCAAATTCAAGAGACACAATACAATAAACCCCAAAAACAAACACACGATTAGAGGCTCTATGAGACACGGTCTGTCCAAAAACAATCTTTTAAAGGACACAAAACTCCATACAACGCACGAAAGCAACTTTAGATGGATGGTTTTTAGCGTGATTGCCTCCTCTCTGCTAAAAAATATTATAACCACAAGTTTTGTTTTCGGCTCTCTTAATAATCTTGTTGAGAGGGACATTTTTTGTTGTATCTAATTGTATTACTATTTTATTAACTAAATATTAATTATCATGGCAATAAAATTTAAGGTTATTGAAAAAGGAAAGCCCGGTGTATCGGGTGGTGGTGAGAAGAAATTTTATGCTTCTGCCAATATTACAGGTGAGAAGACCCTTGCGGGGCTTACTCGCGATATTGAGAAGGTTAGTACCGTTAGTGGTGCGGATATCAGAGCGGTGTTGTACGCTTTGGTAGATGTGATGAAATCTGCATTGGAAGAAGGGCAGGCGGTAAGGCTCGGAGAGCTGGGCAGTATGAGGATAAATATCAGCAGTAAGGGAGAGATGCAAGAGAAGGATGTAAATTCATCTTCTATTACAGGAGCTAAAGTACTATTCACCCCAAGTGCTGAACTCAAAAAAATGTTGAATGACTTGAAGTATGAAAAGCTCTAATTTGTAGGCTAAGAAAAAGACGTGTGTTTTTCTAAAAAAGACGTGTGTTTTTCTAAAAAAAGACGTGTGTTTTTTTTAAAAGCATCCAAAACCCGATTTAATCGGATTTGCAGCCCTCACCCCCTCCCCCCTCTCCTTATGGAGAGGGGGGAGGGGGTGAAGTGAAACTTCGTAATTCAATCATAAATTAATAAACAACAATATTAAACCAATGAAAAGTATTTTATCAAAAACACTGACAACCCTCGCCCTGATAGTGGCAATGATGACCACAGCCGCCGCCGTGCAGGCACAGACGGTAAACATAAACCGCTATATCACCCTTACCGTCAAGAGATGGAAGGAGATAAAGCTCTACTTAGAGGCTGACTCTAATAATACGCCCGTGCGTATCGTAAGCGGCAGTAAGACCTACAACATCACCGTAGGCACCGGAAAATGGACAGCCGAAAAAAAATTTCTCTCCGACAGCACTACCATGACCGTATACGGTGATATTAAAGGATTTCATTGCGGTGGTAACGGTGAAAACGTTACTTCCATTGATGTAAGCCACAATACGGCTTTGACTATATTGTACTGCTACGGCAATCGGTTTACTTCCATTGATGTAAGCCACAATACAGCTTTGACCGGATTGTATTGCGACGGCAATCGGCTTACTTCCATTGATGTAAGCCACAATACGGCTTTGACTATATTGAATTGCAAAGGCAATAAGCTGACCTCACTTGATGTAACTAATAATAAGGCTTTGACTATATTGAGTTGCGTGGAAAATCAGCTTACTACTCTCGATGTAAGCCACAATACGGCGTTGACTGGATTGTATTGCTATGGCAACAACTTCTCTACCGCCACTTTGGATGCCATCTACTGTGCTCTGCCCGACCGCAGCGGAAAAGAAGCAGGAAGAATACAGCCTGTATATAATGCGTCATCCGCCAATCACGCTACAGTGCTGGCTACCACCAAAGGCAATGCTACCTCCAAAAACTGGAAAGTGCAGTACTATCAGAGTAATACAGACATCCCCACCACTACCGGCAGCTACGACTGCTCGTCTACTTCGCTGGCAGAAGCTACCGCCGCTGCCCTCACGCTCTACCCCAATCCGGTAGAAGACATGCTGCATATCGAGAGCGAAGAGGCAGTACGAAGCATACATATATATAATATATATGGCACAGAGGTTGCTTCCGCCACCGCCACTACCGAAATCGACCTGTCGGGGCTCCCCGCAGGGGTGTATATGGTGCGGGTAGCCACCACCAAAGGCGTCGCCACACATAAAATAGTAAAGAGATAATGATTAATATGCTGGGGCTTCACCCCAAAGATAGACTCTCCCCTCCCCTTTTGGAGAGGGGGAGGGGGTGAGGTTACGGGGGCAAACACACAGGTCTACCACTACACACTACACATTAATTTCTCAATTCCTCAATTAAAAAGTATTATCTTTGCACTCATTTATATTTTATTATTAAAAGAGAAAAAGTAAAAACAAGAATGTACGAAGGAGAGATACACAAAAGACGCACATTTGCAATAATATCACACCCCGATGCGGGGAAAACCACACTTACCGAAAAGATGTTACTTTTTGGCGGAGCAATACATGTGGCAGGAGCAGTAAAGTCGAACAAGATAAAAAAGACCGCCACCTCCGACTGGATGGAGATTGAGAAACAACGTGGCATATCGGTGGCAACTTCAGTAATGGGTTTCGATTATAATGGTTATAAGATAAATATACTCGACACACCCGGACACCAAGATTTTGCAGAAGACACATTCCGCACACTCACAGCTGTGGACAGTGTTATAATTGTAGTTGACTGTGCTAAAGGGGTAGAGCTGCAGACACGCCGATTGATGCAGGTTTGTCGTATGCGTAAGACACCAATAATGATTTTTGCAAACAAAATGGATAGAGAAGGTAAAAATCCTTTCGATCTACTCGACGAACTCGAACGTGAGCTACAAATAGGCGTCTGTCCGTTGAGTTTTCCAATAGGTATAGGTCAGACTTTCAAGGGTGTTTACAATATTTACGAAAAAAACCTGAATCTATATAAGCCTAATAAACAGATTATTGGCGAAGCCATCGCTTTCGACGACATAAATTCGCCTGCACTCGAAGAACATATCGGTGAACAAGCAGTACAGCTAAGGCAAGATCTCGAGCTGATTGACGGTGTGTACGATGAATTCGATAAACAGAAATATCTTGATGCCAAAGTAGCTCCGGTATTCTTTGGATCAGCTCTTAATAACTTTGGTATCAAAGAGTTGCTCGACTGTTTTGTAAAAATAGCCCCTTCGCCACTACCTACCATCGCTATCGAACGCACTATAGAGCCTACTGATGAGCGTTTTAGTGGCTTTGTCTTCAAAATTCACGCCAATATGGACCCCAATCACAGATCAAGTATTGCTTTTGTAAAAATCTGTTCTGGACGTTTTGAACGCAACGCTCCATACCTACATGTGAGATTGGGCAAGCAACTCAAATTCTCATCACCAACAGCCTTTATGGCACAGAAGAAAGAAACTGTTGATGAGGCTTTTGCAGGTGATATAGTAGGGCTTCCCGATTCGGGCAATTTCAAGATAGGCGATACTATTACAAGTGGCGAAAACTTACATTTCAAGGGACTGCCATCGTTCTCGCCCGAACTCTTTAAGTATATCGAAAACTCCGACCCGATGAAAAGCAAACAACTCAACAAAGGGATAGAGCAACTTATGGGCGAAGGCGTGGCACAGCTATTTACTCACCAAAACAACGGCAGAAAAATAATAGGTACAGTGGGACAACTTCAATTTGAAGTGATAGAGTATCGACTTTTGCACGAGTACGGAGCTCAATGTCGATGGGAACCTCTGTCGCTCTACAAGGCTTGTTGGATAGAGTGCGACGACCCCAAGGAGCTCGAGACATTCAAACGCCGTAAGTTTCAGTATATGGCAAAGGATATTCACGACCGTGACATATTCCTTGCCGAAAGCGGTTATCTGCTCCAAATGGCACAAGAAGAATTTAAAAATATCAAATTTCACTTCTCAAGCGAATTTTAGAGCAATTTTAATATAGTATTAAATAATTTATTAATCAAACAAAATTTTAAAAAAAATGAGAAAATCGTTTACAATTATTTTATGTTTATTTGCTTATATAGCAACAACTTATGCAGCCGTAGGTGATATTATCACCAATGCAAACGGCTTAAAATTTAAGGTAACAAAAGAGGAAACCAGTGTTTTCGAGGTAGAAGTTACCAAAAACACATCTTTTTCGGGAGTAGCCGATATTCCTGCAACAGTAACCAATGACAATGGGCAAGTTTACAATGTAGTAAAGGTTGGCAATAAGGCTTTTAACGCTTGCGAGGGTTTGACCTCCGTAACTATTGCCGAAGGTATTACGGCTATTGGCAATACCGCTTTCGGCTCGTGTAAAAATTTGACTTCCATAACAATGCCAAACACTTTGCTGAGTATCGGCAACAATGCTTTTGATGCTTGTAAAAAACTAACTTCTATAGAAGTGCCAAACTCGGTTACAACTATTGGTTATAGTGCTTTTGCACAGTGTTCGGAGTTGTTGTCAATTACCATTTCGAGAGCTGTTACCAACATTGGAAGATATGCTTTTTTTGGTTGCAACAAACTGCTTTATATAACTTCATTAAACCCCGACCCTACTGCAATTACATTAGGAATGTTGGTGTTTAACGGTGTACCTAAAGGAGATGGTAACAACACTTGCGTTTTGACCGTTCCAAGCGGTAGTCGTGCTGCTTATGAGGCAGCCGAACAGTGGTCGGAGTTTGCCCCAAAAATAGTGGAGATAGGCAGTGTAGGAGATGTATTTACCGACACTCAAAGCGGTCTTAAATTCAGAGTTACATCTCAATCGCCTTATGAGGTGGAGGTAGCCAACAATCCTAATGTTACAGGGGCAGTCAATATTCCTGATATGGTAGTATTAAACGGCAATAAACATGCAGTTAAAGGAATAGGTAATACGGCTTTTGCTAACTGTTCAGAGTTGACATCAGTAATGATACCCTCCACAGTAACAAAAATAGGCGAAGGAGCATTTGTAGATTGTTCGAAATTGGCAAACATAACACTACCAAGCACTATCAACACTATTGGCAAAGAGGCATTTTTCGGTTGTGCTGCCTTTACTGTAATAGAAATACCTGCTTCTGTTAAATTTATAGGTGAATTGTCGTTTATAGGATGCCGTTCATTAACAGCAATCAACGTAGACGAAGCAAATACCGAATACAAATCGGAAAACGGTGTATTATTCTCTAAAAACGGTAGCAAAATTTACCGTTACCCCGTCGCTAAAAGTGGCGAAACATATAGTATTCCAACATCGGTTACATCTATCGAAAAAGGGACTTTCAATGGTTGTGTTGCTTTAAATAAGATTGAAATACCCCAAGGCACCACTTCGATAGGAGCATATTCTTTCGATGGCTGCACAGCATTAAAATCTATTAGTGTACCGAGTGATGTTACATTTATCGGTAGCAGAGCTTTTGCCGATTGCACATCACTTACAACTTTTATTTCGAACATAGCCGATACAGCGGCATTAACTTTAGAGTACTACGCTTTCTACAACATTCCTATGGGCAATGTGTCAAATGCGTGTAAATTGTATGTGCCGAGTGGTAGCATTGTTCAGTACCAAAAAGCTATACAGTGGAATCAGTTTAACCCTCATATATACAGCATTACAAGCGACATTTCTGTTGTGGATGATGAAGTCGCTTCGATAACAGTATATCCAAGTCCTGTATCCGACATATTGTATTTATCGAAAGAGGTGAGAATAATCGAGATATTCGATATACATGGCAATATGGTATCAAAAGCAACCAATACCGGTCAAATAAACATATCTCATCTGCCCAAAGGTGTTTATATGGTTCGTGCTAATGGAAAATCGGAGAAAGTAGTTAAGAATTAATTACTTACAGGTATATAAAAATAAAAGAGGGTATTTCTTAGAGATACTCTTTTTTATTTTGCAATAATGTTGAATGCTACTGCTAATACTTGAAATTGCTTTGGAGGTTGTAGCAAGCCATTTTTTTGAAAATATGACACTTATGCTTTTATATTAAATTTTTTATTATTGCACTTTGTTTAATAAATTAATTTTTTAAAGTTATGGAAAATAAATTAGCACCAAAAGACAGCTTGGCTATTATCGAAGCTGTAATCAACGAAAGAAAAAAGCGTTATGAAGAAAACGGAGTATTTTTAATATTCTGGGGTATTTTGGTAGCTTTGGCAGGGATATGCCAATTTATAATGCTACAAATGAAATTCTATCCTTACAAGTCGGGATATGTATGGCTATTTACTATGGTGCCGGGATTTCTTTTTACATTCTTTTGGAAAATGAGAGAAGGTATCAAAAAAAGTAAAAATCCCAACCGCACAGAAGATTGGTCGGATTTTGTATGGTTGGTAACCGGTCTATTAGCCTTTGTTTCTATGTTTGTAATTAATAATACTCATTACATAACACTGTCAATATCTTTGCCTTTCTGTATTGCCTCATTGGGTTTGGCAATGAGACTAAAAAGTATGCTATGGGTTATAACATCAATCATATCGTTGGTGTTGGCTTATAGTAGCGTGTTTTTTAGAGGCATATATCAACCTATGTTTATGGCTGCCATATCTATATTGTTGTTTGCCGTTCCCGGTATCCGGCTTTATCTCAACCACAAAAAACGAAACAATGTTTAACGATTTAGACCCAATACTTCATTCGCAACTACGATTAGCAATAATATCATTGCTCGTATCGGAAGAAAAAGCCGATTTCGCTCGTATAAAAGAGATAACCAAAGCCACTTCGGGCAATATAAGTGTACAGATACAAAAGTTGGAACAGGCTGATTATATTACTGTAAAAAAATCATTTAAGGCGAACTATCCAAATACCCAAATAACGTTGACAGCCAAAGGACTAAAAGCCTTTGAAGAGTATGTGGCAGTATTGAAAGAGTATTTGAGACTGTAATACAACAGTTTACAAATATTTAAAAACTCTCGAAGTAGCCAAGTTCATAATATAGTGGTTACTTTGAGAGTTTTAGTTTTAGTTTGGGTTTTCGAGAGATAATTCTTGTCGCAATTTTTTAGGAAGCCGTTCTATTACAAGATTGTAGGAGTCCGTTATCCACTCTTTAATCAGTTGGTCGGACAACATACTATCAATTCTAACAGAATTCCAATGCTTTTTGTTCATGTAGTATCCGGGAGTAACCTCCTGATAAAGTTCTCTTAATTCAATAGCTTTATCGGGGGCGCATTTGAGAGTAATGTATTGACAATCAAAAATGTTTACTAAACAAAACATTTTCTTTTTGACAAAGAAAACAAGTGTATTATCATCGAAAGGTAATCCCTCCTCTGCCCCAGTGAAAGAGAGACAAAACTCACGTAAATCTTCGAGATTCATAAACTTTAAGTTTCAAAATTAATAACAAAAACTATTATTAAGCTTTATGTGAAAAAAGACGTTGCTCGGCAAGAAATTCGTACTTTGTATCGGGCTTACCATAATTGCAGTAAGGATAAATACTGATGCCTCCACGAGGGGTAAATACGCCTGTAACCTCAATATACTTAGGTTGCATTAGTTTTATCAAATCTTTCATTATGATATTTACGCAATCTTCGTGAAAAGCGCCATGTCCTCTAAAACTAAACAGGTATAGCTTTAGGCTTTTACTTTCAACCATCTTAATATCAGGAATATAATCGACATATATTGTAGCAAAATCAGGTTGTCCGGTAATAGGACATAAACTTGTAAATTCGGGACAATCGAAATGCACCCAATAATCATTGTCTTGATGCTGATTTTCAAATGTTTCGAGCACCTCAGGTGCATAGTTTTGGCTATAATTTGTTTGTGAGCCTAAAAGTGTTAATTTTGTCTTTTTCATCTTGCAAAATTATAAAAAACTTTTATAGGAGCGAAAGTATTAGATAATATTATAGTATGAAAGCAATTTTAATGAACTTTATTGTCAATATTCTTCAATCTAATTAATTTTTTTTGTACTTTTGGTTTTTAGAAAAGTAATTTTGTTTTTGATAACTTAATGTATGAATACAGTAAAAATATTAGATAGAAATTTCATCAAGTCGATATTGGAAAGTACCATAATAGCCTCTATTGATAAGATTGCCGATAAGATGAATAGCGATTTGAGAGACGAAAACCCTCTGTTTATCTCTATTCTTAACGGTTCGTTTATGTTTGCATCGGATTTGATGAAACGTATATATTTCCCTTGCGAAATATCTTTTGTAAAAATAGCCTCGTATCACGGCACTTCGTCTTCGGACGAAATGCTCGAACTGATAGGTCTAAAAGAGAACCTAAAGGGTAGAACCGTAGTAGTGGTCGAAGATCTAGTAGATTCAGGTAAAACAATGTCTAAAGTATTGGAAATGTTACAAAATAGAGGTGCTGGTAAAATTTTGATAGCTACCCTACTCTTCAAACCCAATGCTCTAAAGTATAACATAAGACTCGACTACGTAGCTATGGAAATCCCCAACGACTTTATAGTAGGCTATGGTCTTGACTATAACGGATATGGAAGGAATCTAAAAGATATATATACTGTGGTAGAATAAAGATAAATAATGCAATTTATGAAAAAACCTTTAAAAATAACACTAATATCGCTCGGTTCGATTCTGGTAATACTACTTATAGCAATAGCCATAGCAGTTTGGTTTGTATTTACCCCTAAAAAACTTACTCCGATAGTACGCGATGTGTTGCAAAAAAATATTAAGTGCGAAACACAATTAGAAGAGGTTGAGCTAACATTTTTTTCGACATTCCCAAACTTTGAGATTAAGGTAAATAATATCTTGCTAAAAAAACCTGTAAGTGGGTCACAATCAGACACTTTGCTATATGTAAACAATCTGATGGGAGCA
Source organism: Porphyromonadaceae bacterium COT-184 OH4590 (assembly GCA_000768855.1). Lineage (GTDB taxonomy): Bacteria > Bacteroidota > Bacteroidia > Bacteroidales > Paludibacteraceae > F0058. Next base: position 106,511 of record JRAN01000007.1, read on the forward strand.
GTAAATCCGATAAGGTTTCTATTCGACAAAGAGCTGATAATAAACGAAGTTGAGCTACAAAAAGGCATAGTCAATCTCTATACCGATAGTACGGGGATGACCAACTTCGATATTTTCCCCACCGACAGCACTCAAAAAGATACTACCGCTTTTAAGATGCCATTTGATTTCATTGATATTAAACGTATCGGATTAGAAAATTTAGAGGTATCGTATATAGACAAACAAAGCGGTATAAACTCACGGATAAACAACCTGAATCTTTCGTTGGAGGCAATGCTCAACCAGCTTAACGGCAATGCCGATTTAAAGATTAAAACAGACAACATCTGGCTTAATATGACAGATTCGTCTAATTTAGATGTTTCTATGAAAACTCTGATACTCAATATTGAAGGTAATAAAAACAATGATAATGTTGCAGGTGAAATAAAATCAGTGATTAGTTCACTAAATGTGTCTATGAACAAAATCAAGCTTGTAGAAAACCGAGACATAACACTCAATATGCCTCTTACGGCTGATTTGAAATCTCTTATGGTTAATCTCAAAGAGGGTAGTTTTATCGATTTCGCCAAAAATAAAATCACACTCAACGGCTGGATAAAGAGGTTGAAAGATTTTATGGATATGGATTTGAAATTTAAAACCGAACTATTACAAATAGGTGATATTATATCTCTTTTGCCTGACAATATGAAAGGAATTTTTGCAAATATGAAAGTAGAAGGCAAAATAGATGTGGAAGGCGTGATAAAAGGCAAACTACAAGGCGATACTATACCCGAAATATTAGCTAATATAAATATTGAAAACACAAAATATTCACAAAAAGGTTTACCTTTAGCTATACGTGATATAAACGGACAAATACAGGCAAATATAGGCAGTTCGACAATATCTGATTTGAAATTAAATAAAATTCGACTGAAAGCGGGAAAATCTACTGCCATAATAAATGGAAATATAACAGATTTAACAGGTAAACAGACATGTGTAGTAAATATCAACGGAAATATAGATTTTGATGACATCAAACCTTTTTTGCCCGATTCCATATTGTTAAAAGGAATAGCTAAGACCAGTCTAAATGGAGTTTTTACATTAGACGATATATCTAATGTAAATATGAAAAAAATTAAGTTGAAAGGCAATATGAATACACAGAATCTCAATTTTGTGTATAAAGACTCAATAACTATAGATATGCCTAAGGCAAATATTGGTATAGCAATACCCTCTTCACAAACAAATCGGAAGTTTACAGAACTTATAGGTATAGATATTGACAACTCAGAAATTTTGGATTTTCAGCAAATCGGTGCTATTAAAGCAAACTTAAAAAATCCCAAAATAAATATAGGTCTATCAGATGTAACCGACTCTAAGCAGCCTATGACAGTAAGATGTTCGTATAACATTGATAACATTGACATTGTTATGGATACAATAAAAGCAACAATTGCAAAACCTAATGGCGATTTTTACATGATACCTTCAAAGCATAATAAAGATTTAAACACATTTATGATAAATCTTGCCTTATCAAGCCTTGGTGTTAAGTATGGCAAAGATATTAATATTGCCACATCAAAGATTAATTTAGGTGGTGACATAACATATCAAGCCAATGAAGAGGATGCTTTGTTTAAATTTTTGCCTAACTTTAATTTACAGGTAAATCAGATAGATCTAAGTACAAAAGAGCTCAAATATAATACAAAGATACCTGTAATTGATTTTAAACTTACGCCCAATAATCTAACTATAAATAAGAGTCGTTTTGTACTGAAAAATTCGGATTTCAATATCACAGGAGTAGTGACCAATATAACCGATTATCTAAAAAACACAGGCATGTTAAAGGCAAATTTGGAGATAACCTCCGATATGATTAACATAAACGAAATTATGGATTTGGCAAGTGGTTTTGGGGCAAAAGATTCGAAACAGAAAGAGATATTGGAAGAGAAGCCCAAAGATGGTGACAAAGAGCCTTTTATGGTACCTTGGAATGTAGATCTGACATTAATGACAAAAGTATCACACGGGAAAATATCAACCACTGATATTTATGACTTGGGTGGCAAACTTATGATTAGAGACGGAGTACTTGTTCTCGAACAGATGGGGTTTACTTCTGAAGCTGCCAAAATGCAACTCACATCTATTTATCGCTCGGAGCGTAAAAATCATTTATTTGTAGGGTTAGACTTTCATCTTCTTGATATAGAAATAGATAAACTAATCAAGATGATACCTCAAATAGATACTATAGTACCTATGTTAAAATATTTTTCGGGCAAAGGCGAATTTCACCTGGCAGCTGAAACATATCTAAAATCGAACTATGGAATAAAATACTCTACTATACGCGGTGCCTCTGCTTTTGAAGGTAAAGATCTGGTTTTGATAGATAATGAAACATTCAATAAAATATCTAAAATGTTGATGTTCAAAAAAAGAACGAAAAATGTTGTAGATTCGCTCTCGACAGAGCTTACTATATTTAGAGATGAGGTAGAGCTATTCCCATTTTTAATGGCAATGGACAATTATCAGGTTGTTTTGCAAGGCAAATACAATTTGGGGAAAAACTATATGTTTAAGGCTGAAACTATATCACCTATAAGGATCGGTGTTGACCTAAAATCGACAGAATCTAAGGGATTGAAGCTATCCAAGCTAAAACTGTTAAATCTTCAATACACCAATTTATTCAAACCGGAGAAACAGAACGCTACTCAACGTCAAGTTATGGAGATGAAAAAAATGATTTCAGATGCTCTAAAAGCCAATGTAAAACCACAATAAGTTTATTACAATTAATAAGTCAAAAGTATGTTAAAAATAGCAATATCCAAAGAGATACATACACTAAAAAACCTTGAATATCAACTTATTAACAGTGGCATAGATATTGATTTTCATGATATGTCAAAACAGATGATGTTTTCTAGACAGTTCCCTGCCGAAATCAGATATTTATCTAAAAACCATATCTTTCATTCGATACTAAATGGCACACAAGATTTGGCTATTGTTAGCGAACATTTTCTTGTTGAGACAAACAAAGGTTTTGAAAAAATATACCAATTTGAAAATACCAAAACCAATCTCAATATTTTTATTCCCACCAATATGAAATACAGAGATGTGTTATCTTTTTCAAATAAAAGAATTGCTACCAATGTACCGGATATTGCTCGAAGTTTTTTCAAAGAAAAACGTGTAAGAGGAATAAATATTATTACCGATGACAACCCTCAATGTGCTGTTGATATGGGTATTGCCGACTGTTTTATTGAATTGCTTTACAATGTAGATTCTAAGCAATACCAACCTGTGGAAACCATATTAGAGACATCTTTAGTACTTATTATAAGCCCAAAAATTTCGCTCGAACAAAGACATGTTTTCGTAGATGAATTAGTAAATAGACTTGAATCGGTACAAAATGCCAGACATCAGATAAAAATGGAGGTATTATGTGATATGAAAAACAAAAATAAAATTATAGCCGAAATTCGTAAAATAGATGAGAATATGCTCGTACTTACTACCTTCGACCAGAAAAAGGTTATAATTCAAGCGATGATAGACGAAAAACAGCTTTGGGACATAAAACATTATTTAAAAGAGATTAAGGCAGAAAAGATTATAGCCTATAATATAGCCAAATTGATTCTATAATAAAACATTTTGGTGTAATATTGATATGTTTTTTTTGAAACTAAAAAAGATTAAATCATTGTTTTTTTATTTCAAAAAAATATTATACCTTTGCAACCTCAAAATAGTAGAATAGAGTACAACGAGTGATTATATTATAATTCTACTTCAAAAAATCAAAAATTTTATCAACATTATCTGTATAGTTTGGTTTGTTAGATTCGCGAGCTACACTCCCAAAGTATATTTTTTTTCGGTATGTTTTGATAATTATATTATTATAAAAATAAAGAGAAAAATATTTATAAAAAATAGATACATTCGTATTAACAACAAAAAAAATTTGAACCTCCAATGTATAATATTTTACAGTTAAAGGCTAAGCAATTGTCCGAATTACAGGAGATTGCTAAAGAGATGAATATAAAAAAATCTACAAATCTAGATTTTGATGCTCTCGTATATGCTATTTTAGACCAACAAGCAGTAGATAAAGCATTACAACCACAAGAGATTAAGAATAAGCCTAAACGTACAAGAATAAAAAAAACAAGCACAACAACAGAAGAGATCACCACCACACAACCGCAAGAGATTGATACTAATACCTCAATATCTGACAACAAAGAACAAATTATAGTCAAAAAGATCAATAAAAATAAATCGTCAAAGGCAACAGCCGACCTACCTTTAAAAACAGACAACAACACCCCAAATCCACATAAGTTGGATAAGCCGACCAATACAGACAATACTACAAAACAAGATAAAACCGAATCTATAATAGAATTAGATGCAGATGTAAACGCAGATACAAATTTTACACAAAACATAGAGAGCGAATCTGCCGAAAAAAACGAAAAGCCTCAAAAATCAATCAACGAATCTGCAAAAAAACACAATAGCAAAGAAAATCATAATATTACAATAGAAAATGACCCTCAAGCATTACCAACAAACGACACCTACAAATTCGACGATATAATCAATGGGTCGGGTACATTGGAAGTTCTTAATGAAGGATATGGCTTCTTACGTTCATCAGATTACAACTATTTTTCATCTCCGGACGATATTTATATATCGGCTTCGCAAATAAAATTGCTGGGATTGAAAACAGGAGATATAATAGAAGGACCTATTCGTCCTCCCTATGAAGACGAGAAATATTTTCCTCTTATCAAAGTAAACACTATCAACGGACTTGCACCGGAGGCTATACGTGATAGAGTACCATTCGAACATCTTACTCCGCTTTTCCCCGACGAAAAGTTTCGCCTTACAACAGGCAAAGGCGATTCGCTATCTATACGTGTAGTTGACCTATTTTCGCCTATCGGCAAAGGGCAGAGAGGGTTAATAGTGGCTCAACCCAAAACAGGTAAAACCGTACTTCTAAAAGAGATTGCCAATGCAATTCTTAAAAATCATCCTGAAGTTTATATGATAATACTTCTGATAGATGAGCGTCCGGAAGAGGTTACCGATATGGAAAGAAGTGTAAACGCAGAAGTTATCTCATCTACATTCGACGAACCCGCCGAAAGACACGTAAAAGTGGCCAATATGGTACACGAAAAAGCTAAAAGACTTGTCGAATGTGGTCATGATGTAGTGATTTTGCTTGATTCTATCACTCGTTTGGCTCGTGCATACAATACGGCACAACCAGCTTCGGGCAAAATACTTACAGGAGGAGTAGATGCAAATGCTCTTCACAAACCAAAACGTTTTTTTGGAGCAGCACGTAATATCGAAAATGGAGGTTCGCTTACTATTATAGCAACAGCTCTCACAGAAACAGGCTCAAAAATGGACGATGTTATATTCGAAGAGTTCAAGGGAACAGGCAATATGGAGTTGCAGCTCGATAGACGGTTGTCGAACAAACGTATATTTCCTGCAGTTGATATTAATGCCTCTAGTACCCGTAGAGACGACCTGCTCCTAAACCCACAAGTGCTTAACAGAATGTGGATACTGAGACGTTATCTTGCGGATATGAACTCTATAGAAGCAATGGAATTTCTACTGCAACGTATGGAGCGGACAGAAAACAACGAAGAGTTTTTAGCCTCTATGAACGACTGATTCGAAGTATATATAAAACCATTAATAAGTTTTATACGCCAAGCAGCGTTATCGCTTGTTCTATAAGGGTATCATAGCCGTTTTTGAGATCGGTACTGTCGAGGGTTATCTCTATCTCCGGCTCAATGCCGAACTCTATATGTTGACGATTTTTGTCCAATATCTGTACCGACGAGAAACGCACCAACCAGCCGTTGGGTAGCTCGTTCGATGATGGTATGCCACCGCCACCTCCCGTTATACCGCCCATTACCGTTACGTTGGGCAGAGGTTTTACCCTACACACAAAGTCGTTTGTAGCACTATAACAGCGACGATTGACAAGCAACACAACCCGCTTATCGCTCCAGTCGATATAGGCGTTTTTGGGAGTGTAGATAGGTCGCATCTCGGAGAAGTCGGTATGCCCTTTGCCTCTCTTATGACGGATATAGCCGGTCAAAGTGGGTTCTTTCATAAATATAGAAGCAAACTCCTCACTATATCCCAACGAACCTCCGCCATTGTTTCTGATATCGATCACTATACCGCTGCACTCTTTGAATATCTCACCAATATAATAGAGAGATGACACCGATACAGCCGACAAAAAACTCGCATAGCGGATATACCCCACCTTGCCTCCGGCTATGGTGCGATACTGAAAGCCTCCACCGACACGATAGTCGCTGCCCAGATAGCGAGGCGAGTATATAATACGGTCGTCGAAATTGGCAGGATAGTTTTCGAACCACCCGCGACAACGCGAAACGTCAAACTGCGAATAGAGATTGACGTGTCCGTCTTGCAAGGTATCTAGCATTTGAGCAAAGAGGTCGAACATCTCTACATGCGACTGTATTCCTGATAACTTTGCCTCGTAAATATTACGAACGCCCTGCCAGTCGATATTCTTCTCCTCGAAAAAGCAATATTTTTGGTCGAGTATATTCCAAAGAGCCTCGAAATTTGTATTAGGCGTAAAGTCTCTAACATGCTGTTTTTTGCAAGACAACAAAAAAATAACAGCTATAAATATCAGTATAATAGAGCGTTTGTCAATCATCGGATAAATAAAAATAGGTGTTTGCTATTTTACAAAGTTACTATTTTTTGTTTAATGTAACCCAACCGTATATTTCAAAAACACAGCAATCGTAAACACAGTAAGGAGAAAAAAATATAGGAATTGGCAATTAAAGATACTTTATTATAAATAAAAAGTTGTAATTTTGTAAAATTCAAAAAAGAGGATTAATAAATAACCCAAATAATATAAAATTAAATTTGTATGGAGTATAAATTTTCGGACTGTGTACAGTCGTTTCGTACCTCTGCAATCAGAGATTTGATGAGCCTTGCCTCGAGAAGCGACATTATCTCATTTGCGGGCGGTATGCCTGGCAACGAACTCTTTCCTGTCGAGGATATGGTGGAAATGTCAAATTCGTTTTCTCGCAAACAATGGGAAGAGGCAATGCAATACGGACCAACTCCCGGAAATCCCGGATTGGTAAAAGAACTTACAGAGTTTCTTCGTAAAAGAAATTTCCCGGTTGATACCAACAAGTTGATTATCACCACAGGCAGCTTGCAAGGGCTTAACATCATCGCAAAACTGTTTGTGAATCCGGGCGACACTGTCATCACCGAAAACCCTGTGTTTATCGGTGGTATTACATCATTTTTGTCATATCAGGCAAATATCGAATATTGCGACCTCGATGCAGACGGTATCAACATCGAACAGTTAAAGGTAAAAATTAACCAAAACCCTAAACCTAAATTACTCTACATCACGCCCAACTTCCACAATCCTGCGGGTATGGTATATTCTCGCAAACGCCGCGAAGAACTTATAGAAGTGATGAGAGGCACAGGAATACCTATCATCGAAGACGATGCTTATGGCGAACTCTACTACGACAAAGAGAGTTACGAGGCATCGCGTCCGATGAAGACTTGGGTCGATACCGAGATGGACCAACAGATACTATATACAGGCTCTTTCTCGAAAATATTCGGACCCGGACTTCGCGTGGCTTGGGCATTGGTACCCGAAATCGTTTACGAAAAAATGCAGATTTGCAAACAAAGCATCGATGCATGCTCACCAACCATATCTCAAGTATTTGCCGAAAACTTTATGAAAACAGGCAAAATGGAGCGGTACATTGAGCAGATACGCAAAATATACAACACTCGTCGCAACTATACACTGGAGGCTATCAAAAAGTATTTCCCACAGGAGGCAAGCTATGTTACCCCGATAGGCGGATTCTACTTCTGGATAAAGGTGCCACAAGGCGTTGACGAGGAGGTATTGTTTAGAAAGGTGGTCGAAAAAGGGGCTGTATTCGTACTTGGTTCGGTATTCCACCCGCACGCCGAAAAGAACGGTTACATAAGGGTTTCGTATTGTAATACTCCGGAAGAGCAAATCGACAAGGGAATAAAAATCATAGGTGATGCCATGAAAGAACTTATGGCAAATAACTAAAGAATAAATTTCTTTTCATTTTTCACAAATAGGGCTTTCCGCATCGAAATGCCCTATTTTTTTAAATTAAGAAACTATTTATAGCCACATATATTACATTCAACAAATAATGTTTAGGATATTATGTTTTTACTGTTGACTATTTTTATTAATTTTGTACCCAATTAACAAAGCGATTCGATGCGCAAACGTTTACTTATAGTATTGGGATTCATATTTTTAGGGCTTGGTATATTGGGTATATTTTTGCCACTACTGCCAACCACCCCTTTTCTATTGCTTACAGCATGGATGTTTGCCAAAAGCTCCGAAGTCCTTTACCAAAAACTTCTAAACAACAAATATTTAGGCAATTATATAAAAGAGTTTAGGGAAGACCGCTCTATTCCGCTAAAAACGAAAATAATTGCTATTAGTTTGATATGGCTAACAATTGGATATTCAATTATATTTTTAATCAAGATTATATGGGTAAAAGTAGTATTACTCATAATAGCCGTAGGAGTAACAATACATATACTGAGCTTTAAAACAAAACAGAAAAAATAGCCATCGCTATCTTAACCTTAAGCCAATTAACATTTTACAAGTAAATTAATAAGCCAAAATAGCAGCATTCCCTTTTGTATCAATAGGTTCTAATACAAAATTCAACTAAACCTACATTACAGCAGGCAAAGCTGCCTTCCACAAGTAAGCCATTACCGTGAAGCGAACAATTTTGCCGAGAAATAGGCTGATGCTAGTTTTGGTAATGGAGGCACGCATAAAGCCGAGTGTCAGAGGTATCATATCACCGATAAATGGGATAAAGCTAAAAAACGCCATATATGCTCCTTTGTTGTTGAGCCAGTGTTGAGTTTTTTCTATCTTCTCTCGTTTTACTTTGAAATACTTCTCAACCCACTCTATTTTGCCTAAATAACCGAGATAGTAAGAGGTCATACCGCCAAGGAAGTTACCAGCCGTAGCCCATACAACGCACCAAACGGGGTCGAGTCCGGCTGCGAGACAACCACCAAAGGCAAATTCGGAAGAGAAAGGCAGCACAGTGGCAGCCATAAAAGCAACTAAAAACAGTCCGTAATATCCGTATTCTATCAGAAAATCAAGCATCTACAGCATCAAATCTAAGATAACCAAAGCAGCTAACGACTCTACCACAGGCAACACGCGAGGCACTATGCAGACATCGTGTCTACCACCAATTGCAATAGTACGATTATTACCATGTATATCAACCGTTTGTTGAGGCTTACCGATACTCGAAACAGGCTTAAAAGCCACTCTGAAATATATATCTTCGCCATTTGAGATACCGCCTTGAATGCCTCCACTTCGGTTGGTAGCAGGGCGGAGTTTGCCGTGGTCGTTTACAAAGAGGTCGTTGTGTTCGCTTCCTCTCATCGAAGAGGCATCGAAGCCTTTGCCATAATCAAAACCCTTAGATGAGGGTATCGAGAGCATAGCAGCTGCCAAACGCGACGATAGTTTGTCAAAAACAGGATTGCCCACACCATACGGAACGCCGGTAACTATACAAGTTACCACTCCACCCAACGAGTCGTTGTCAGCTTGAGCCTGTGATATTGCTTTGAGCATACGATCGGCTGTTTGAGGGTTTGGCGTTGGTAGTGCGTTGTGTGGTGTAAAACTTAAGTTAAGGTCGGTGTAGTGAGCCGTCTCACACTCCTGCCCTATCTGCGACACATAGCTGACAAATCCAATGCCGTGCTTTGCCAAAGCCTGTTTGGCAAGGTTTCCTGCCACAACCCACGAAGTGGTCTCACGTCCCGATGCCCGATAGCCTCCGGTGAAGTCGTCGGTGCCATATTTTTTGAAATAGGCAAAGTCGGCATGTGAGGGGCGAAAGACATCTTTTATATCAGTGTAGTCTCTACTTCGGTAGTTGTTGTTTTTTATAAAAAAAGCGATGGGAAAACCATTGGTCATACCCTCATCGATACCCGACAGAAAGGTAACTTCGTCGGATTCTTTGCGTTGAGAGGAGAAGGCGAAATTGCCTGTTTTCCGCCTTTGCAACTCTCTGCATATTTCCTCGAAATCAACTTCAATACCTTGCGGAAAACCATCGATAACACCACCAATAGCATCGCCATGCGACGAACCAAATGTAGTGATTTTTAGCTTATTACCAAAGGTATTGCTCATTTTGTATTACGAGGTTTGTGTATCTTCTTTATTAACAAGTACAATTTCCACCACAGTCACAACCTTCATCATTGTCGCTGCCGATACCACAACCGCCATCGCCACAGCTGCCACTACTGCAACCGCTACAGCCACCTCCGGCTGAATTCATTGCCATTATTTCTTCATCGGTAGGAGTATGAGCATCAAGCACTTTGACCTTAAAAAAGAGATTTTCGCCTGCTAACGGGTGGTTGAGGTCAACCTTTATATCTTCGGCACCTATTTCAACTATCTCTGCATTGATACGTTCGCCGTTGGTATCTACCAAAGGTACGATAGCACCGGGGAAGAAACGCTCCTCGTCTAGTGTGCCGTCGTTGGTAAAGATGTTCAGAGGCAGGTCTATAATATTATCCTCGCTGCGTTCGCCGTAAGCGTCCTTAGCGTCGATAGAGAATTCGATGCTTTCGCCCAATTTTTTACCCTCAAGGTGCTCCTCAAACTTGGGTAACATCATACCTGCACCGTGAAAATATTTCAGAGGATTGTCGGGAGTGGTTTGCTCCATTAGCTCAAGCGAGCCGTCGGCATTTTTTACAAAAAGTTGATATTCTGCCGTAACTAATTTATTATTTGATATTTGCATAACGTTTTTTTGTTTGTTGATTTGTAATATTATAAATTTAAAATTGTATCGTATTTCAGATTGAGAGCCTTACCGATAGACGATACTATGACAGCTGCACCCTGTGCCTTTACCTCCTCGGTAATAAGCCGGACGACAATGTCTGCCATTCGGTCGTCGATATGGCTTATAGGTTCGTCCAACAAGAGGAAGTCAAACGGCTGGCACAATGCCCTGACGATAGCCACTCGTTGCTGTTGCCCCCACGAAAGTTTTTCGCATCGCTTATGCGCTTTGCCCTCTATCTCGAGCATAGATAGCATTTGAACTATACGGCTGTCTGTATGGTGTGCGGTAAGACTGTTTTTCAGTTGGATATTCTCCCAAGCGGTCAGTTCTGGGAATATTTTTAGGTCTTGGAAAAGAATGCTCAACGAGTTTTTTCGCAATTCGTCCCATTCGGAACTGTTTATCTTTTTTATATTTTTACCATCGAAAAAAATATCGCTGTCAAAATCGCGACGATAGCCGTATATATAGCCGAAAAGAGACGATTTGCCCTTACCCGAATCCGCCTCTATCAGGTAGAAACGTCCTCGCTCGAAGGCAACCTGCTTACGCCACACCTCAGACTGAGGCGGGTTATCGACAAATATTTGAGGTAAAATGTTTGATAAAAATATTTTTTGCACCTAAAACGAATTTTGATTTTCGGCAAAATTACGATTTTTTATTCATATATAAACAATTGTTGTTTTGTAAGACTATATTGATAAAGTCTATTAAATGAGATTGTTTTTTAGTTTTTCTAAAATGAATAATAATTTAATGACGATTAAGGCTCGTCGCATTCACACTCTACATTATTCAAAAGTTTCTCAAACTCTTCTCTATAGTTGTAAGAAAAGTCGATATGAGGCAAGAGATGATTGGCATTATTCCACCACCCAAATACCATAATCGCCTCTTTGGCGTATGTTAGTCTATTGTCGGAGTTATATTTTGCTTCGAACTCTCTTTGCAGTTGGTCTGGGTAGCCATTGTTACTTTTAAGCACTTCATTGAGTTTAGCCCAAGCCTTGAGCATAGCCTCACCACCTTTTATCAAAGCATCTCTATAATACATACAGGTACTATCAACCAAATCGTACTCTAACAATATCTTCGGATTATCGTAAGCCAACATTGTATATTCTTTTAGCTTACAAGTGCTTATATAGTATTCGATTATCTCGTTTTTTAGCTTTTGCCAAAATGTATCATTTACAAAATCGAGTGTTTGCAATCGCTCTATCTTTTGCATGCATTCTGTTTTTAGATCATTTATAAGCTCTTCGGCACTTTTTACGTCCTTTAACCCTGTGGCATCCGTATCTATATTGGGCATCCACCACAAGTAGTCTATAGTGTTCTGCAATTGCTTTCGAGTGTATTGGGTAGAATCAAACTTTGCCACACATCCGCACAATTCGGTATAATATTCAATTTCAGCATATTGTGAAAATACATTGTTCGGAACTATTGTAATAAATATTGTCAGTAGTAGCAACCCTTTTAGGTATATGATAGGATATTTCATTTTTAGCAGAGAGATGTTTGGCATGTGCAAAGGTAATAAAAATAATTTACTGCGGTAGCACCAACATTTTTCTTAACCACACAACCTAAGTTTAGCTAATGTAAGTTTTTTGGCCTAATAACCAATCTGTTACTAACAGATTATCGTCTAAAAATGATAAAATGCAAATTATATCAACAAATATGATTAAATTTGCTTTTGGTTTAACTAAATAATACACTTTTTGAAATGAATAAAAGAATTATTTTTTTGTTGAGTTTTTCACTGGTATTGTTCGGTTCGTTTGCACGGGATATAGCCCAAACCGACTCTTTGACAACCACACAAACGGATATTAAACCCAAAGAGCAAACAGCCAATACCACCAAGACATTTTTGAAAGTTTCGGGGTATGCACAAGCAGAGTATCAATGGGGAGAGCCGGAAGCTAACCTAAGAGTAGGCACTGCGAACGAAAACATTCAAAAACCATTTAGTCGTATTGGTCTAAGAAGAGGTTTCATAAAAGCTATATATGGCAATAATATTGTTTCGGGCACATTCGCTATAAATGTGGGAGATAGAGGAATAATAATACAAGAGGCATTCTTTAGCATAAAGTCTCCATGGACGGGAGCAAGCAATATAAAATTGGGTATATTCGACCGTCCATTTGGATACGAAATAAGCTATTCATCTTCACTGCGTGAATCGCCCGAGAGAGCCAATATAATAAGAATGCTATTCCCCGAAGAACGCGACCTCGGTGCTATGCTTACTCTAAAAGCAGACGACAAATCACCTCTAAGTATATTTAAGCTAGAGGCAGGGTTATTTGCCGGTAACGGTATAAAACCCGAAACAGATAACCATAAAGATTTTATAGGGCATCTGTCGGCAGCAAAAAAATGGAGCAAAATATCACTGCTCGGAGGGATATCGTACTATAACGGAGGAGTATATCAAGGCACAAAAGATGTTTACACAATGCAAGACAAATCGTTTGTAGTCAATAGCAAAGACGAAAATATAGGCAAATTTGCAAAACGCCAATATTTGGGATTTGATGCTCAATTGATTATAAAAAACATATTGGGCTCTACCCTTATCAGAGGCGAGTATATACAGGGAGTACAACCATCAAAAAAAGGCTCCACACAAAGTCCCAACGCCTCTACTCTACCCTCTTACGATACCTATATACGCAATTTTAACGGAGGATATATTATTGTTTCACAAAGCATTGGCAAGCTACCCGTATCGGTAGTATTTAAATACGATTGGTACGATCCAAATACAAATATCACTATCAACGACATAGGGCTCAACAACACCAATGAAAGCGATATTTTAAGAGATACATTCGGTATAGGTATGTTATGGGATGTGAACAAGAGTATAAGATTACAAGCCTATTTCGATATAAATCGCAACGAAAAGACACAAAACCTCGCAGGCTACAATGTAGATAAAAAAGATAATGTTTTGACTTGCAGAATTCAATACAAATTTTAGTCTTTTTATTAACATTAAAACTATTTCGTAACACAATAATCAACCGGCAAAATACTCTGTACATTGCTATTATTAAAAAATACAAGTTTCTTCTTATCCAAGTTTATCGGCATAGTATCTGATAAAATCGAAAAATTTCGCAAGTTCAGAATTTACCTTGCACTACTTGTTATAACTCAAAACTATTTTGTACCTTTGTCTCCAAAAAAATTTTTGATATAAAAATATTTTATGAAAAAAGTAGCAATAGTATCCGGAGGAGACTCTTCGGAATATGAAGTATCATTAAAAAGCGCAAAAGGGATAATGTCTTTTATTCCTGATGATTACGAAAAATATATAGTTACCATTACAGGCAAAAACTGGATTGTACAGATATCAGAGACCCAAACGGCAACGATAGACAAAAACGATTTTTCGTTTATAAAAGATGATAAAAAAATCAAGTTCGACTTTGCATATATAACAATACACGGTACACCGGGCGAAAACGGCATACTTCAAGGTTACTTCAATTTGATAGGAATACCTTTTTCTTGCTGTGATGTGTTGGCTTCTGCTCTTACTTTCAACAAATATTTTTGCAATCAGTTTCTAAAAAATTTCAATATAAACGTAGCAAACTCTGTGGTTTTGAGGCGAAACAAACCTTTTAATGAACAGGATATTATTGAAAACTTAAAGTTGCCTATGTTTGTAAAACCTACTGCAGGAGGCAGTAGTTTCGGTATTACCAAAGTAAAAGAGCAACACCGGCTTACAGAGGCTATAGATAAGGCTTTTACCGAGGCAGACGAAGTAGTTATTGAGAGTTTTATAGAAGGCACCGAAGTTACCTGCGGTATGTACAAAACTCGCACAAAAGCTGTAATACTGCCTGTAACAGAGGTAGTGAGCAAAAACGAGTTTTTCGACTTCGATGCAAAATACAAAAATCAGTCGGACGAAATTACCCCTGCTCGTATATCAGACGCTTTAACCAAAGAGATACAGCAAACTACATCTAAAATATACGATTTAATAAACGCACGAGGTATTATAAGAGTCGATTACATTATCGACAAATCGGGCAAAATAGTTTTGTTAGAAGTCAATACAACTCCGGGAATGACCCCTCAGAGCTTTATTCCACAACAAATTAGAGCAGCAAATCTCGATATGGCAGATGTTATGAGAGATATTATCGAAGATGTGAGATAACCTATTCTATCAAGAAAAAAATGATATATCACAAGTATAGTATTTGCTATCCGAAATTAATATTGTAACTTTGTGCGTTTTTAGTCTTGAGACCTAAAACTATTAAGATAATAGTATAAAAATGAGTATTAATATTGAAAAAATAATTCAAGATATAAATTGGCATATTGAGCCAACAAATTTATATGAACCAATCGGTTATACATTAGAGAGTGGTGGCAAAAGGCTTCGCCCTCAGTTGGTAGCATTAGCGTGTGAGATGTTCGGTAAAGACCCCCAAACGATAGAAAACGTAGCCTTAGCTATTGAAATTTTTCATAACTTCACTCTTCTGCACGACGACCTTATGGACAATTCGCCCACTCGCAGAAATAGACCTACCGTGCATAAAAAATGGAATGCAAATACAGCCATACTGTCGGGTGACGCAATGATGATAAAATCTTACGAGTTTTTGGCAAAAATACCCGAAAAATATTGGGTAAAAGTATTCCCTCTTTTTACCCAAACAGCTCTGGAAGTATGTGAGGGGCAACAGCTCGATATGGATTTCGAAGCACGTCGAGATGTAACTATCCAAGAGTATTTCGAGATGATACGCCTCAAAACGGCAGTACTACTCGCCTGTTCACTCAAAATGGGAGCTATACTTGCAGGAGCTTCCGACGAAGACCAAAAACTGATATACGATTTAGGCATTGCCATAGGTATAGCTTTTCAGCTCAAAGACGATTATCTCGACACTTATGGCACATTCGAGACTCTGGGCAAACGTATAGGCGACGATATACTTTGCCACAAGAAGACATTTCTTCTACTCACGGCTCTAAAAGATGCCAACGAGCAGCAGAGAAACCGCTTAAAATCAACTATAGAATCGACCACACAAACAGACAGTCAAAAGATAGAGACAGTTACAGGCATATACAATGAGTTGAATATTCCTAATATATGTGAAGTCGCAATAAACAATTATTACTTGGAAGCAGACAAATTGTTGCAAAAAATATCAGTCGCCGACGAATCCAAAACCAAACTTAAAACATTGATAGATAAGTTGAAAATAAGAGATAAATAGTTATTTACAAATTTTAGCTACAATGCCATATAGAAGATTACCAAATACCGATGTTGCAAGAATAAATGCCTTGGAGGTTGTAGTGGGTATAAAACACGCAGGTTTTCAAGACATTGCCCTAACTCAGGATTTACTAAATGCTGCCGATAGGCAATTGATTGTGCTAAAAAACGTACACTACTTACACCGACAAGCAGTAAAAACGTGGCAAGAAAACAACCAAAAGTACAGAGAAATAATCAAATATCTCACATCTTATATAACCGATTTTGTAAAATCATACAACTTGGCAATAGAAAACGGTTATATAAAACCCGAAACCAGAGCCTATTACAAAATTACAGATGATGCCCTACCCGAATTTATATCTGAAGACAGCATACTGGATTGGGGACAGCGTCTTATAGATGGCGAAAGACAGCGTATTTTCGAGGGTGGAGCCCCAATAACCAATCCAACAATAGCAAGCATAAATGTATACTACGAAAAGTTTACCGATTTGAACTTCAATCAAAAAACCAAGTTGAACTATATACAACACACCAAAAGCAAACTTGCACAAGAACGTGAAAAATCGGATATACTGATAAAAGAGCTTTGGAACAAAATAGAAGCTACTTTTGCATATCTGCCCGAAAACGAAAGAATTGAAAAATGCAAAGAGTATGGTATAATATACTATATGCGTTCGTACGAGAAGCAACAACAAGAGATGGAACTGCCCATTGAATATTCACATAATGAACCTATTGCAACAGATACAAACAACCAGACTGCATATCCCTTTTACGACAAAGTAGTCGAAAAAATAGAGAAAGTAAAAAAAGTTGAAAAAACGATACAAAAAAATAGTGGTGTATCTGCCAAATACCAAAACGCTTTGGAGCAAAGAATTCCATTCGACTTCGATTAACCGTTATTTTCTTTTAGGTAACGATTAGATAAAATAGCCAAATCTTACTTGTCATTCTCTCTCAGGCAAAAATTTACTTTGGACTAATAAACCAAAGTTTTGTGTAGGCTTTTTATTAACATAGTCATAAAGCTTACTCGAATATACCTCTAATTTAATTCCGACAACGGATTATAAAGTTTCGCTTATTCACGTATACTGACTATTTCTTATTAGAGCAACCGATTTTTTTCGGAATAAAATATTAACTTTGTTTTTTGAAAAAATCTAAGCAGTATTTAGTTTATGAACAAGAATTTTATCAAAAAATGGGGAGGTTATGCAGGGGCTGTATTGCTTTTTATAGCTCTTTCGATTGCTTTTTTTTATCCCATAGTACTCGAAAACAAAACATTAGTACAATATGATGTCAAAAGCGGTATAGGTTGGGGCAAAGATGCTCGCGACTACCACGAAAATACAGGCGAATACGCTCACTGGTCGAATGCCATGTTTTCGGGAATGCCTGCAAACTATACATATATGCCGGAGTCTCCGAATGTTTTCAAATCTATCGGCAGAGTTTTGATGTTGAATAATGCTAATAATTGGGGGCTTCTATTTCTCTATATGCTTGGATTTTATATATTGCTCATTTCATTGAGATGCTCCAACTTGCTCAGCATAATAGGCGCTATAGCTTATGCATTTTGTTCGTACAATCTAGTTATAATAGATGCCGGACATATAGCCAAAGGGCTTGTAATGGCTACCATGGCACCTATTATAGGAGGTATAATATTATGTTATAAAGGCAATTACATTTGGGGTGGACTTATAACACTCTTATTTACAGGGCTTAATATCGCTTGGGCACACCAACAAATCACATATTATCTACTACTTGTAATCATTATCTTGTTTGTTGTTTATTTTCTTTATGCAATAAAAGAGAAAACTCTGCCTCAATTTGCAAAAGCAACAGTCATACTTATAGCGGTAGCTCTATTGGCTATCTCACCGTCATTGGGGGCGTTGCTGCCTACTATGGATTACTCCAAAGAGACAATGCGAGGTGGCGCTGTATTAAAAACAAACGCAGAAGGCAAAAAAGAGAGTTCGGGACTTGAGCTTGATTATGCATATCAGTGGAGTTACGGCAAAATGGAGACTTTTACTTTGCTTGTTCCCAACTTTGCAGGAGGAAGCTCTACATACAAAGTAGGCAAAGACACCGAAACCTACAAAGCACTTCTTCCCACAGGGCAAGCCGCTCAATACGCACAATCAATGCCAATGTATTGGGCTGACAACCAATACAAAACTTTTACGTCAGGCACAGTATATGCAGGAGCTATCGTCTGTTTTCTGTTTGTACTTGGACTTATAATAGTTCGCCGACAAGAAAAATGGTGGATATTGGGAGCAACCATACTATCGTTTATTTTGGCATGGGGGCGTAATTTATACGTTATCAACGAGTTCCTATTTCACAACTTGCCCCTTTACAATAAGTTTAGAACTCCCGAAATGGCACTCGTTATAGCCAATATGACTATGGCTATGCTGGCAATATTAGCACTTAGAGAGCTGATAACCAACCACAAAACACACTACAAAGAGTATCTCAAAGCCATCTATATTGCAGGAGGTATTACAGGCGGTATCTGCCTTTTGTTTGCACTGTTTGGCGGTTCGATGTTCGATTTTACCTCCAATGCCGACAAAAATATGCCCGACTGGTTGCAGACTGCTTTGGTAGCCGACCGTAAGGCTATGCTCTCATCCGATGCTTGGCGCAGCTTTGCCTTTATAGCCTTGTCTGCGGTTGCTATTTGGTTTTTTATTAAGAAAAATTTTGATGTAAAATATCTCTTGGCAATAGTAGGTGTGTTGATATTTATTGACCTTTGGGGAGTGGACAAACGCTATATTTACGAAGAAAAATTTGTTGCCAAACACAAATCTTCCGAATTTGTAGCCTCACCTGCCACCAATATGATATTGCAGGACAAAGACCCTAACTATCGCGTGCTGAATATGGCTGCAAATACTTTCAACGAGTCGAATACATCATATTTCCATAAATCATTAGGCGGATATTCTCCTGCAAAGCTACGTCGTTATCAGGATATTATCGACTTCTATCTCGGCAACCCCAAAGAGGCAAATCGCCTTATGAACGATATATTCTCGAATCAAGGTAATTTTGGGAATATATCGCCCAATACCTTTCCTGTAATTAATATGCTCAATGCCAAATATCTGATAATGCCGGGACAAAATGGCGAAATACCTCTACTAAACCCTTATGCACTCGGCAATGCATGGTTGGTTGATTCGATAAAATGGGTAGATTCGCCCGACGAAGAGATAGTGGCTATAGGCAATATCAATCCTCGTACTACGGCTGTAATAGACAAGAGTTGGAAAGATAAGTTTGCTGCCGATATTGTGGTAAATAGCATTACCAATGCCGCCTCAGACACTACCAATTATATCCGACTGACCGAATACGCAAATCCAGGACATATTGTATATCAAAGCAATAGCAACACCAACACTTTTGCTCTATTTTCCGAAGTTTATTACAAAACGTGGAAAGCATATATCAACGGGCAGGAGGTACCTGTAATACGTGCCAACTATATTCTAAGAGGTTTGCAGATACCGGCGGGTAAACATAAAATAGAATTTAAGTGCCACGATGAGATTATTACCAAGAGTAGCACATACAGTTTGATAGGTTCTATTGCTGTTGTAGTAGTGTTATTAGCGTTGATAGGATTGTTAATTTTTAGAAAATATAAAAATAAAGCATAAATGAAACCCATTAATCTAATGTCTATCGGCATAGCCAACGACCATGCCGGTTATAACCTTAAAAATAACATAAAAAAATATCTGGAAAACAAAGGTTGCGTGGTGTACGATTTTGGCACCGATTCTGAGGATAGCGTTGATTATCCTGATTATGCCCACAGATTGGCTAATGCCGTTGAGAGCGGTTCTTGCGATTTTGGTATTGCTATCTGCGGTTCGGGTAATGGCGTTAATATGACCGTCAACCATCATCAAAAAATACGCGGAGCCTTATGTTGGACTACAGAAATAGCACAACTGGCTCGCCTGCACAATGATGCAAACATCATATCCGTGCCTGCTCGTTTCATCGACCAAAATCTCGCTTTAGATATGGTAGATACGTTTCTGTCCACAGAGTTTGAGGGTGGACGACACGTGAAAAGGGTAGAAAAAATAGATTTGTCTGTATTCTCAAATAATAATAGTAATTGTTGAAGTGACTCAACACAAGATAATTAATGGAGATAGTAGATGGATGGCTGAATTAGCAGATAATTCAGTACATTTGGTAATAACATCACCTCCTTATTGGCAACTCAAAGATTATGGAGTAGAAAACCAAATTGGTTTTCACGATGATTATGAAACTTATATCAATCATTTAAATTTGACTTGGAAAGAATGCTTTCGTGTGTTGAAAAAAGGTTGTCGGTTATGTGTGAATATAGGTGACCAATTTGCTCGTTCTACTTATTATGGACGATATAAAATAATTCCCATTCATTCTGAAATTATTAAATTTTGCGAAATGATAGGCTTTGATTTTATGGGGCAAATTATTTGGCAAAAAGCTACTACGATGAATACCTCAGGAGGAGCAAGTATAATGGGAAGCTACCCACATCCGCGAAATGGTATTGTAAAATTGGATTTTGAGTATATTTTATTATTCAAGAAGCAAGGGGATGCACCAAAGCCCACCAAAGAACAAAAAGAAAATTCGACAATGACCAACGAAGAGTGGAACACTTATTTCAATGGACATTGGTATTTTGCAGGAGCAAAACAAGATAAGCATTTGGCGATGTTCCCCGAAGAATTGCCGCACCGTTTGATAAAAATGTTTTCCTTCCCAGAGGAGACCGTTCTAGACCCTTTTATGGGAAGCGGTACAACAGCTCTTGCATCACGCAATCTAGGAAGAAACTCTATTGGTTATGAAATAAATCCTAATTTTATTCCTATTATTGAGGAAAAAATTGGGACTGATGACATTTTATCAAAAATTAATATAGATATAGTGAAACAACCAATAATCAAGACCAATTTTGAAGAGGAAATACAAAAACTTCCGTATCAATTTGTCGATACGCATAAATTGGATAAAAAAATAGATGTCAAAAAAATACAATATGGATCAAAAATAGATGCTGAAAGCACAGGAAAGCGAGAGGAATATTTTTCAGTAAAAGAAGTGATTTCACCTGAACTTATCAAACTCAATAATGATTTAATCATCCGTTTGATTGGTATTAAACAAAATCCTGAAATCAATGGAAAAGCTACGGAGTGGCTCATTAACAAATTAAAAGGAAAAAAAGTTTTCTTAAAATACGATGAAATAAAACACGATGCAGAAAATAATTTAATGGCATATCTTTATCTGCAAAATAAAACCTTTATCAATGCACATTTGTTGAAAGAAAAATTAGTTTTGGTAGATGAAAGTATTGATTTTAAGTATAAAAATAAGTTTTTAAATATGTAATTTTAAAATATATGGCAAAAGAATGGATATTGAATAGTGCAATGAATCGCTTCCAATTAAATTTCAAAAGAAATGTAGGGGCTACTTCTGAATCTATACGAAATTGCTCTCCAAAAACAATTGAGGAATGGAGGGAATATTATTTTAAGAATGTAAGAAGTAAAGAACATATAGAGGAGTTGGGTAGAAAACTTTATACAAAAATCACAGAAGTTATTCAGGCAGAAGTTGATGAAATAACAGAGGAAGATTGTATTAATTATATGTTTCAATTAGTCATTGATAGAACTTTTGACGGATATATGACTGAAATTAATACGATTTATGGACAACTCAAAAAAATACTTGATGTAAAAATAGAGCCTGCTCCTGATGAATGGGATAGATTATTTAATGTTGATTTTTATATTCAAATTAAAGATAAATATATAGGATTGCAAATAAAGCTTATAAATACAGGCATTCAATTGCCTGAAATTTTTAAGGAGTATTCTTTGCAAGCAGAAACTCATCAAAAATTTACAGAAGTATTTGGAGGGAAGGTTTTTTATTTGTTTTCTAAAAAGATTGGAGATAAAAAAGAAATAGCCAACAAGGAAATTATAGAAGAAATACAAAAAGAAATAGAAAGATTATTAAAATAACAAATTAAATAAACATGACAAAAAACAAGTTATCAATTATTTTTGTAGCCCTGTTTTTGGCTACATCGGCAAGTTCTTTTGCCTGTACAAACTTTTTGGTTGGGAAAAAAGCCTCCACCGATGGTTCAACTATGATTTCTTACTCAGCCGACTCGTATTGGCTATACGGAGCTCTGTATTTCTTCCCGAGAGCCGACTACAAAAAAGGCGAAAAACTAAAAATCTACGAGTGGGATACTGGCGAATATCGCGGTGAGATTGACCAAGTGCCTCATACCTATCAGGTTATCGGCAATATGAACGAACACCAATTGAGCATAGGCGAAACCACTTTTACAGGACGTAAAGAGCTAAAAAACGACGAAGGTATAATGGATTACGGAAGCCTTATCTATGTTACTCTACAGCGTGCCAAAACCGCTCGTGAGGCTATCAAAGTGATGACCGATTTGGTGGAGAAATACGGTTATTACTCTACCGGCGAAAGTTTCTCTATTGCCGACCCCAACGAAATCTGGATATTGGAGTTGATAGGCAAAGGTCCCGGCATCAAAGGTGCAGTGTGGGCAGCTATTCGCATACCTGACGATTGCATTTCGGCACATGCCAACCAAGCAAGAATTACCAAAATACCTTTCAAAGACAAACAGAACTGTATGTACTCAAAAGATGTGGTTAGTTTTGCTCGCTCCAAAGGTTATTTCAATGGCAAAGACGAAGATTTCAGCTTCTCCGACACCTACAATCCTCTCGATTTCGAAGGATTGAGATTTTGCGAAGCTCGCGTATGGTCGTTTTTTCGTATGATGAACCCTGATATGAACAAATATATCAGCTATATAAATGGTGAGACCAAAGATAGAATGCCATTATACATAAAACCTGCAAAACCTGTAAGTGTAGAAGATGTAAAAATGTGTATGAGAGATCATTACGAAGGTACTCCGCTCGATATGACTGTTGGTGCAGGCTCCGGACCTTTTGGTTCTCCTTTCCGCAGCAGTCCTTTGGTCTATAAAGTAGATGGAAAAGATTATTTTCATGAACGTCCAATAGCCACCCAACAGACAGGTTTCACTTTTGTAGCTCAAATGCGTAGCTGGCAACCCGACCCAATAGGAGGTATCCTCTGGTTTGGTGTAGATGATGCGTCAATGGGTATGTATGTTCCTATGTATTGCGGCATAAGTGCCATCCCGAAATGTTTCGATGAGAAAATGGGCAATATGTTCGAATTTTCGTGGCAATCGGCGTTTTGGGTAAACAACTGGGTGGCATCAATGGTATATAACCGTTATTCTCAACTTATGCCCGACTTACAAGAGTTGCAAAAGAAGTGGGACAACTACTTCAAAACATCGGTAGCAACAACAGACGCTGAGGCTAACGCTCTGTATAAAAGCAACCCTGCGGCAGCTACCGCTTTACTTACTAAATACTCTATGAAACAATCAGATGATGTTCTCAATGATTGGCGTAAATTGGGAGAAAGATTTATGGTCAAATATCTTGATGGTGTTACAAAAGGCACTGATGAAAAGGGTAATTTTTTACAAAATGACAAACATATTCCTCAAAAAGTTACCCGTCCCGGTTATCCCGAATGGTACAACCGCAAAGAATTTGTACAACCCGACAAAGACCGTTTCCGCGTCCGTTCACAAGAAGAGATGGATAGGAGAAAATAATAAAAATAAAAGCTACTAAATTTAGTAGCTTTTATTTTTTATCATATCAATAAATCTATCAAACAGATAGATGCTGTCTTGTGGTCCCGGTGCCGATTCGGGATGGTATTGCACAGCAAAAATCTTATCCTCTTTACTCTCAATACCTTCGGTAGTATTATCCAAAAGATTGATATGAGTTATTTCCAATCCGGTCCCTTTGAGAGAATTTGCATCGATTGCATAGCTGTGATTTTGGCTTGTTATGTGAATTTTACCTGTCTTCAAATCTTTTACGGGGTGGTTGCCACCTCTATGTCCAAACTTCATCTTATAACTCTTGGCTCCATACGCCAGACTTATCATTTGTAAGCCAAGACATATTCCAAACATTGGTATTTTGCCACGTATTTTTTTTATTAAATCTATTACGTGTGTAACATAAGCAGGGTCTCCTGGACCATTGGATAAAAATATACCATCGGGATTAAACGCAAGTATCTCTTCTACCGGAGTATTGTATGGCACAATGGTAACATTACAATCTTTTTGATTCATAAGACGAATGATATTGTATTTTATACCACAGTCGATAGCAACAATATCGTACCTATGATTGGCTGTACGGGAGAACCATCTTTTTTTGCAACTTACACGAGCCACCATATCGGTAGGATAGTTATAAGCACGTAATTTGTCCAAAGCAACCTCTTTAGGAGTATCGGGATTGGTTATAATTACTTTTTGCGACCCCTCCGAGCGAATAATTCGTGTAATCTTTCGAGTATCTACTCCGCATATAGCAGGTATATTATGCTCTTCGAGCACTTCGGATAAGGTCTTGGTGTAGCGAAAATTAGACGGAATGTCGTTGTATTCTCGTACAATAAGCCCACCTATAGTGGGAAATTTGGTTTCATAATCTTCGTCCGTAATGCCGTAATTGCCTATCAAAGGATAGGTCATTACTACCATTTGGTCGGCATATGAAGAATCGGAAATCAACTCTTGGTAACCAACCATAGAGGTATTAAAGACTATTTCATTTATAGCCTCTCTGTCGGCACCAAAGCTATATCCGTAAAATTCAGTGCCATTTTCCAAAACAATTTTCTTTGTGAATTTTCTCATATCGAAAGACAAAATTAGTAAAAATTTTTGGGACAAAATGTGTTTTGAACAAAATAAAAATACCCTTAAAAAATTTCAAAGGTATTTTTATCTATATATTACATAATTGTTTTATAATATTCTATCGCTGTATAGGTTCCATATTTCCTGTATAAGTGATTTTTAATCTGCTGCCAAAATGAGAAAGCCCTTCAAATATTATATTTGTTTCTGTAACAATTGCATTTCCGCTATCTATAAAATATATAGGTGCTTTGTATATATCACCACTGGCAGTACCTATCAAAGAATTACCATATATTTTTGTTCCTTTATTGCCTGGTCTGCTTCCTTTCGATCTCAAAATAGTATTTATTTCTTGGCTGTCAGATACAGTATAGTTCCCTGGTATTAATTTGTTGGTCTCGCCAGAAGTTATAAATACAATAGACGCTACAAGTTGATGTTCGGGATCTGGCTCTGTCAATAACAATATTGCTCTTGTATTTGTAGGCTCATATACTTTTCCTAAAAGTAGTACACCCGAATTGAAATTTTTTTCGATTGTGCTTGTCGATTGGGGTTCTTCTTCCCACGGATTGGGTCTAAGGTCCTTTATAGAATAATTGCCATCGAAAACAAGACTATATTTTGTATCATTTTCATCTATACCTTTGAAAGTGATTTTGTTTTCTCCGATATTTAAATTACCTGATTTGAATTTTGGGCGTTCGTCTGCAAACTCTCCATAATCATCATATTCCCACAGGAAGGATTGTTCCATATCGAATGTCATTTTAGAAAAATCTTGACTAATAGTATAATTGCCGAATGTTGGGTTTAAATTATCATCACTAGCAGGAGCATTCGAACTGAAATAAAAAGAGTATATAGCTCCTTTCTTAATGAATTTGTATTTACCGTTGGGTTCGATTTTCACTGTTCCGCTCGGTACCAAATCCAATCTGTACATATGATAACCCTCTCCCAAACTATGGTTTCCTAAATACTGAAAGTTTAGTACATCTACTTTGGTTTCTGATGTAGCAAAAGTCTCGGTTACCTTTACAACACAAGAAGCTTGTTTGGCTCCATCATTAGTGGTTACCGTAATAGTTGTAGTACCATCTTTTAGGGCTTTTACTTTACCCATTTGATCTACAGAGGCTACTTCCGAATCGGAAGAAGTCCATTTAACAGACTTGTCGCTTGCATTATCGGGAGTTACCGTAACTGTAAGGGTAAACTCTTCTCCAACATTGACTGTCTTCTCTTTAATATCAAGCGATACACTTGTTACCGGAATATTACTTTGGGATGGCTTTTCACAAGAAAAGAGCCCAAAAATAACTACTACAAAAGTAAGCATGCTTACACAAAATGTTTTTTTCATAAAACTTTAACCATTTTTGTTTTTTATTAAATAATTTATTTTCTTTTAACTAGTTGGGCAGGAGCATTTTGAGATTTTTCGACAATAACCATTGCTCCCTTATAATTGAGGTTTATTGTACTTCCGAAATGTGATTGCCCGTTGAACTTAATCTCGTCTTCGGCAACAACAGCATTTCCGCTAACTATATAATATATCTCTTGCGGTGCTTCAGTATAATACAACAAACATCCGGTAATTATATTTTGGTCATTCAATCCCTCAGACTTCCAAAGAGTACCTTCTGTATGGGCATCGGATACATTATATGAACCTGCTGGCAATTCTGTGGCATATTTATTGATTATAAACGCCAATACGGATTGAATCTTCTGATCGTTTTTATGCATATAAGCATATATTGTTTTTGTATTGTTATTAAAGAAATCTTGGAAATTTCTGAATACTCCTTCCGTAAAACTTTCTGTTTTTGTAGTAGGTGTTCTTGGCTCATATTTCCACATGTCAGGCATATCACCTTTAAAGTTGATAGTAATATCGCTACCAAAATGTGATTTGCCGGTAAATTTGATTTCGCCTGCAGTAACAATAGCAGTACCGCTGCTTATATAATATACTTCATGTAAAGCTTTCTGGTATATAAGGGCACAGCCTTTAATAATACCTTTAATAGTCCCTATAGATTTCCATAGAGTATTAGGTTGTTTGCTATCCGATACATTGTAAACACCTTCAGGTATTTGGGTTACATTTTTGTCCAAAACGAACCCCAAACCTCCTCTGATAATCTCTTGAGGTCTTTCTTCATTTCGCATACTAACATAGATATATCTATTGCCATTATCGAAGTACTCATTCTTGTAGTCGGTAAAGATTGCCTGTGTAAAATTTTCCGTTTTCGAGGTAGCCACGGTTGGTTCGTACTTCCATGGATTTGGTTCGCTTATGTCAGATACTTTGTAATCTCCTTCAAAAACCAGATTGCATTCTTCACCTTTAGAATCTTTACCTTTAAAAGTCAATTTATTGGCTTCTACAATAAATTTACCTTCTTTGAAACTGCGTACCTCAACCGTAATGTCTTGTTCGTCAAATATTCTTACCATACTGAGATTGCTTTGTCTGCAGACAGTCATTTGGGAAAAATCGTCATCGGCTGCACTAAGGTTGTATTCGCCTACTGTAGGTTTCAATTGATTATCGGGAGTACCCGAGCTCAATGCAAGTCTATATTCTACACCTTTTTTTATTGCCAAACCTCTTTCGTCGCGAGTGCCGGGAATAACCAAAGACAGTGCATACATATTATGCCCTTCGGGCAGATCGGCATTACTCAGATAGTAAAAATAAAATACATCAACCTTAGATGCATCTACAGTCTGTTCGGTAACAGTTACTTTGCAAGAGGCGGTTTTGCTGCCCTCTACAGTAGTGGCTGTGATAGCTGCTGTACCTACTTTTAGTGCCTCTACTTTACCGTTTTCATCTACTTTTACTATATCGGAGGCTGACGAAGCCCATTTAACCGATTTATTTTTCGCATTTTCGGGAGTTACATTGGCTGTAATTGTAAAACTTTCTCCTACAGCAATCGTTTTTTCCGTCGGGTCAACATACACTCCCGTTACTACTACGTTATTTGACGGCTCCTTACAGGCATTGAACCCAAACACTACTATCGTTGCTAATAAGCAAAACCAAATAAAATTAAACACCTTTTTCATTTTTCAAATATCTTTAACTAAACAAACTTGTTTCACACAGCAATAATAGCAGTAATATAAACACAAAATTAATATAAATTTCAATAAAAGCAAGACTAAATTGGAGGATTTTGATAAATTAATTAATTTGTTGTTGATAACTAAAGCAATAGCTGTTATTAAAACCAAATAAAATTAAGCTCAAGACAAACTTTTGGGGTCATTTTTTAAATATTTTATTTATTATAATTTATTAAACATATAAGTATTTTCATAAAAATAACACACAATTTTTTTATTCCAAAATTGTGTGTTACTGTAAATATTTTTAATTTCTATTAATAGAGTGTTGTCCGATTATTCCTGTGGGTTTGGTCATAACAATATCCCCTTTATAATTTACATTTATCGTACTGCCAAAATGAGACTTTCCTGTAAATTTAATCTCTTTTTCGGTAACAACAGCCACACCGCTATCTACAAAATAAATTGCTATCGGAGACCAATACCATAAAGCAGTACCAGTAATAATATTATTAATTCTACCCTCAGACTTCATAAGAGTTCCAACCGCTTTATTATCCGATACGTTATAAGTGCCTTGTGGTAATTTATTAGCGTTTCGTTCAAGAATAAACTCGAATGTAGCCCAAATCTGATCATTATACTTCTTCAAAGTACAGTATAAACTTTTTGTGCCGTTTTTACGAAAATCACCATAATCTAAGAATGTACCGGTAGTAAAATCTTCCGTATGTGTAGTTTGTTCCTTAGGCTCAAGTGCCCATGGGTCCGGTCCGAAATATGGTATATCTCCTTTATAACTGATATTGATAGTGCTGCCAAAATGAGATTTGCCTGTAAACTTGATTTCATCTTTTGTTACTACCGCATTACCGCTTGCTATATAATATACTTCGGTTCTATACTGTTGATAAGCCAAGACACATCCCTTCATAACCTGATCAATAAAACCTATTGAAGCCCACAATGTACCTACTGTTTTACTATCGGATACATTATAAGAGCCGGGAGCCAATTCGTTAGCTGTTTTATTCAACACAAAGCCAAGCCCTCCAATGGCTAATACTTGATCATTATTTTTCTTTCTCATCGAAATATAAAGGTATTTTGTGCCATTATCATGATAATCTTTGAGATCGGTAAAATTAGCTTGTGTAAAAGCCTCTGTCTTTGAGACAGGTGTTTTGGGTTCGTACTTCCAAGGATTGTCTTGGCTTGTATTTTCGATTTTCTCTGTATAATTCCCCTCAAAAATAACATCAAATTCCTCACCACTTTCATATTTACCTTTAAATACCAATTTATTGGCTTCAATGGTAAATTTACCTTCCTTTATTCTATATGTATCTAAGGCAGCATCTTTTGCGTCAAATTTTCTAACAAAGCTAAACTCTGTATAAAATGTCATAGGAGAAAAATTATCTTTGTTTTCGCTTGCCGTGTATTCACCCAAGGTAGGTTTAATATCATCATCTGGTTTATTAGAGTTTATCACAAAGAGGTATTCTGTACCCTCTTTGTGTGCTATTCCCGAAGAGGCATCACGTGTATCCTTAGTTGCAAATGCTATTTTATAGATATAATGGCCGGCACCAAGACCACCATCTTTCAAATAATACATATACACAAGGTCTACATTTGTAGCGTCTTTCGGTTCTACTATTGGCGGTTTAGGTGGATTTTTATCCTTACAAGATACAAAGCCGATAATTAGAATTACCGATAAAACCAAATTTAAAATAAAATACTTTTTCATAATAATAATTGTACATTTAAAAATATAATTAATGGTATAATTTTTAAAAGGCATATACCTTATTAGCCTTGTGTATAGGCTTTTAACGTTAGGTTATGCTTCCATTAACTTTGAGCATTGCCTGCCTATACTATTATCCAAACGGATATAGGCATAACTCCGAGTTCTCTATACAGTTATCACCGCTATATAGAGTGGAAGCATACGACAATACCGAAACGTGGAAGGTATTTAAAATAAAGAAATTTAATTGAGAATATAATAGCACTATTTATTTGAAAATAGTACATATAAGAGTAGCTAAATACCTTTCGAATATCTATCTTATCTTCACTTTTGATAAATAGTTTCAATATATAGCTAAGCTGTATCATAATTTATAATGCTATTTATTACAAAAAGTATTCACGAACAAAATTAATAAATATTTTCTAAATAATCAACAAAAAATAAAATATCAACTAAAAAGTCACTTTTTATATTTTTTGTGCAAACACATACAATGCCACAACTATCTAATATTCCCAAACATTAGCACAAAGAATTGGGTATATCATACAAAAAAACGTTTTTTTCTTAAACTTAGGTTAAACTTATTCCCGATATTTATATCAAAGGAATAATAATATTTATTTAATGGGCTAACAAAGCCAACAGCAAATAGTAAAGATTATTGTTTTCATGCGAGGGATGTTGCACTTTATGTGTGACATCCTTTTATTTTTTTGCTCAAAACAGCATTTATCCACTGTTGTCTGCAACTATTCAATCATTACAATTCCCGTTAAAGCGAGGGATTACAGTATTTAGAATGTTTAACATACAAATTTTATTCATCCGACACATTAGAAGAATATTTAATTTATCAAACAGAATATTCAACAAATTATTATTTAATGTATAAGAAAATTACTACATTTGCACTATTATTTTTTAATAAATACTAAAATGTTATTTAAAAACGGTATTTTAAACGCGGGAAAAGGCTTTGTAAAAGCGAATTTGAGAGTTACAGAAGGTAAAATATCTCAAATAGGTAATGACCTTATGCCTATAGAAAACGAGGAAATTATAGACATATCCGACAAGATATTGCTTGCCGGATTTGTAGATGTACACGTTCATTTCAGAGAGCCCGGATTTGGCTACAAAGAGACAATAGAGAGCGGAAGTATGGCAGCGGCAGCAGGCGGATATACAACGGTCTGCACAATGCCAAATCTAAACCCTGCTCCCGATTGCTTGGAAAATATCCAAATCCAAAAAGATATTATAAAAAATATGGCAAAAATCAAAGTTCTACCGCTTGCTACCATTACCAAAGGGCAAAAAGGCAGAGGCGAGTTGGTAGATTTTAACAGTCTAAGGAACGAAATAGGTTTTTCGGACGATGGACTGGGAGTACAAAGCGATGAACTTATGAAACAGGCTATGGAAGAAGTTGCAAAATTTGATGGTATAATAGTAGCCCATTGCGAAGTGGAAGAACTTGTAAAAGGAGGTTACATACACGATGGGGAATATTGCAGACGCAACAACCACAAAGGTATATGTTCCGAGAGCGAATGGCTTCAAATAGAGCGAGATGTACAACTGGCAAAAGAGACAGGCTGCCGTTATCATGTGTGCCATATATCTACCAAAGAGAGTGTCGATATAATTCGCAGAGCCAAGGCAGAAGGCGTAAAAGTTACTTGTGAGACCGCCCCACACTATCTGCTGCTTTGTGATGAAGATTTACAAGATGAGGGACGTTACAAAATGAATCCGCCTATACGTACAAAAGACGACCGAAAAGCACTTATAGAAGGCTTATTAGATGGCACAATAGATATGATTGCCACCGACCACGCTCCTCATTCGGCAGAAGAAAAGGCAAGAGGACTTGCTCGAAGTGCTTTTGGGATAGTGGGCTTGGAAACAGCTTTTGCTTTGATTCACACTTACTTCGTAAAAGAACAAAAGTTGTCTTGGGAACAACTGATAGAGATTTTGAGTATCAATCCTCGTAAAGTTTTCGGACTTGCAGGCGGATTGGAAACAGGACAACCTGCCGACATTACCATTATAGATCCAAACAAGCAATGGACTATAAATCCGGAAAAATTTCTGTCTAAAGGCAAAGCCACTCCTTTTGAGAATTGGGAGGTATGGGGTAAAGTGGAAATGACTTTTGTGGACGGTACAAGAGTTATATAATTTTTTAGAGAAACATTATTACTAATCGAAATATAACAAATAAAAAATGGAATTAGAACAATTATTACCTGCAATTGCAGGAATGTCGTGGAGAAATCTGATTATGATAGTTATCGGTTTGACGTTGATTTTTTTGGCTATAAAAAAACAATATGAACCGACACTACTGCTACCTATCGGATTCGGAGCAATATTGGTAAATATACCTTTTACTGCGGTATTAACTCAAAACGGCATAGAAGGACCGTTGAACGTTTTCTTTGAAGCCGGTATAGCGACAGAAATATTTCCTCTGTTGATTTTTGTAGCCATTGGAGCTATGATAGACTTTTCGCCTCTGTTTCAGCGTCCTATACTGCTATTGTTTGGGGCGGCAGCCCAATTCGGTATCTTTATGACAATGATATTGGCTACCGTTTGCGGCTTTGACATAAAACAAGCTGCCTCTATCGGTATCATAGGAGCTGCAGACGGACCTACTTCAATAATAGTAGCCACCCAACTTGCACGCGATTTGTTGGGACCTATTTCGGTGGCAGCATATTCTTATATGGCACTTGTGCCTATTATTCAGCCTCCGGTAATAAAAGCTCTTACCTCCGAAAAAGAGCGTAAAATACGAATGCAGTTTGATGCAAACAAAAAAGTTTCGCGTACAACATTGATAATATTCCCTATTACCGTTACCATATTGGCAGGACTTATAGCTCCTTCGTCTCTGGCTCTGATAGGTTTTCTTATGTTTGGTAATCTTATACGCGAATGCGGTGTGCTAAACAGCCTCTCGCAGACAGCTCAAAAAGAGTTGGCAAATCTTGTTACCATTCTGCTAGGTATCACTATTGCAAGCACTATGACAGGCGAAAAGTTTGTACAGTTGAGTACATTGATGATACTTGGTTTGGGAATAGTAGCCTTTGTGTTTGATACGGCAGGCGGAGTGCTTTTTGCCAAACTAATAAACAAGTTTATTGCAAAAGACAAACAGATAAATCCTATGATTGGGGCATGCGGTATATCGGCTTTCCCTATGTCGGCGCGTGTTATTCACGGAATGGGGCTAAAAGAAGACAAACATAACTATCTGCTTATGCCCGCAATAAGTGCAAACGTCGGAGGACAAATCGGGTCGGTAATTGTAGGAGGATTGATACTGTTGCTGGTACCTCTTTTTGCATAATTTTATTAACACACTAAACTAAACTATTATGAGTATAGATTTTTATAAAGCACTGGAAATATCGGCAATAGGTATTATTGGAGTATTTGTGTTTATGACACTGTTTTACTTCGTAATCATAGGAATAGACAAACTTTTCCCGCACAAAAAAGAGGAAGAGTAATTTTTTGAATCAACATTTTTGTAAAGCAAATATTGCAGTTCGATATATCATCAATTATCAAACAACCCAAAGCTCCAATGTTATTTACAGACACTTAAGTTGCGGCTATCTGTCCCAAACCCCAGCCTTACTTTCTTTTCCTTAACAAGAAAAGAAAGTAGGTATTTTTGCGATTAAGCTAGGACAGAGCCCAAATAATGCAGTAAAAAATAAATTCGGCACGCTTCGGGCTCGACACACAAAGGACACTTGTGATCTAAACGATATTCGATTCATTCGCCTACAGCTAACACCACAATGCATTGTTTAACTTTTTTATCTCTTTAAGCATAAACGGTAACCATTTCAACAACCGAAACGGAATTATAAGTGGAGAGAGGTGGCATCATCACCGCTATGCGAAGCGAGTCGTTTCGTTTAGAGGCAAACACATAGCAATAGAATCATATATCTGTTTGTATATTAAAATACTACAAAGTAATATTGATTTTTTATCGTACAATAATAATAAACAAAAGGCTACCCTCAATATAAACAGCAAGTAGCCTTTTGTAAAAAAATCGAGATTATTTGACTATCGTTATTCTCTGGCCTGTATAATTGGGATTAGACGGATATACTACCTGTTTATAAGAACTTATTACTAAACTGTCATTATAATAGACCTTATCGTAAGTATAAAAACCACCAAAAAGTCCGGTAGTAGCTACAATAG
>JRAN01000070.1 GCA_000768855.1 Porphyromonadaceae bacterium COT-184 OH4590
TTTGAATATGCTCTTTATGTTGAAAGAAAGGATTTGGTGGATAGGCTGATTGATATATCTTTATCCTATCTGACCGACGAGCGTAATTTATCAAATAAAGAGTTCAAAACGCAACGTGTTTATCCGAGTACGCAGTTAGTTCATTTTTTGATTGAAAAATGGATTGGGCACAATCCCGCAAAAGAGTTGATACTAAGATATGGAAATGGCTACGGTATCTATAAAAAAATTATTGACAATTGGGATGATTTTTCTAAAATAGAAAATAGCTATTGGGATGAATTGTGCGAATACCATTTGAATGGAATTGGGTTACAACGCGGAGAGAAGTGGGAGAATGAAGAGTTTTTGGATAGCGGATTAATCCCAATGGAGTTAATAAATCTAATCAAGGTTCGTAAAAAATTGGGATTAGACACCCCTTTAATATCCAATGAATTATTCGATACTAATATGGCAAAAGAGCCTGTCATTCCCACAGGTTATAATGAACAATTGGATGTAAAATTCCAGCTTGTTGATTTAACCGTTAAAAACAAAAGAAGATATACTTTTGAGGAAGTAGCCGACTATATCAAAAAAGAAAACGGTAATAGTGTAGAAATTATTTGGTAATAAACAGATAAANTTAAAAACAAAAGAAGATATACTTTTGAGGAAGTAGCCGACTATATCAAAAAAGAAAACGGTAATAGTGTAGAAATTATTTGGTAATAAACAGATAAACTGTCATTGATATGGATTATTTGAAATATGCGTTAGAAAAACAAGAAATTAATCCGGATATAGAAATATTTGGAGGTGTTGGTATAGAACAAATAAATGATGCTGAAAAAAAATTAGGAATTTTATTTCCAGGCCAATATAAAGCATTTTTATTGGGTTGTGGGTCATGTGGAATTGCTGATACGTATGTTTCAGGGCTTTTTAAAGAATGGGATAATTTGACCTTGACAGGAAGTATTGTACATGATACCATAGAAGCAAGAGAAAAACATAATTTACCTAATGAGTACATAGTTATAGAATATATGGTTGATGAAAATTACTATGTATTAAAAACATCTGAAAATGATCGGATTGAAGATGGTGAGATATATAGTATAGATATTAATTCTGATGGTAGTCTATCTTCATTTTGTAAGATATTTGATTCTTTTGTTAATTATTTCAAGTTTGTTTTAGAAAGATAAATGTGCAGGTAAGGTAATACGGAAATACTTCATATTCGGAAGTTTTGATTATAGCAATGGATAATGCTCCGGATTGGGAGTTCTAATTGTAACAATCAGATAAACAGCCATAAATTTTAAAGCGTAAGGATAGAGATATTTTCCTTGCCTTTTGCTGTTTTTGGAACTAAAAACAACTTTTTTAGAGAAAAAATTGTAATTTCGCAATACGCGTTCTTTGAGGTAGTTGTCTTTTTCACTGTCAAGGGCAATGTCTTGATACCGAAACCGAATTAGCATATAATAGATACAGGTATTACGACCCAAGTACAGGCAATTACATAAGCCAAGACCCCATTTCTATTGCGGATGGGCTAAATGTATATGCGTATGTTCACGATACAAACAGTTGGGTGGATATTTTTGGATTAAGTGGTACACACGGACACCATTCAGACCCCAAATTTATGGGGGGCGACCCGAAACAACCTTTAACAAATATGAAAACGGCAGACCATATTGATTTACATCGAGATATGAACGCCTATTTAGAGACAAAAACAAAAGTTATCAATGGAAAGATTGTTTCTATGAGACCCAAGCGAGGCAATTCGGGAAGGATTATAAGGCTGATTTTACGCGACAAGAACGTTTAGACGCTTTGGCAGAATTTTACACGAAGAATAAAAATAAATATCCAGAGGCTTCGGCTGATTTCTTTTCACAACATCCACAATTACAAAAGACCCCCACAATTACAAAAAACAGGTTGTAAATGATGAAATACTTTGAATTACAATTTTACGATAATGATAGTTATCTATTGGAAGTTAGCAAGGTAGATAGACACAAGTACATTACTTGCCCTGCTTGTAAGCTGATTTTGAATAAAAGAAGTCTTATAGAAAAACATTTGTCTACATATAAGATAAAAAGAAAGAAATACCATTTATCTGGTAGTTATGATGGTTTTAATGTGGTGTCGCAAGAATTTAAGGATTTGTATAATCTTTCAGGTTGGCAAGGGCTTGTGTTCTATCCTATACCTAAAAGCAAAGGCTTTTATTTGATAGAATGTTCCCAACAAGTTGTAATTAACGAAACAAAACGTCCCGTCGAATTTGAAAGTAAATGTGAGGAATGTGGTTTGTATATGGGTGTTTATGGTAGTGTTCCTCCATACATTGATGTAGATGTAATACAAAAGTTGAAACCGAATACTTTTTATAGAAGCAACTTAGAGTTTGGATATGATTTTGAACAGGGATATAGTTTATTTGCTTCCCAGGAAATAACAGACAAGCTAATGGAGTACAAATTAATAATAAAAAAGGATTTGATAGAAGTTCGCAGTATTTAATACATATTTAAGAATGGTTTAAGTTCGGTTTTAATCAAGGCATTTTTCTGCTTTCCTTTCTTCCGCCTTTGGCGGAACATCGGCGGGTGTTTTTGGGATTTTGCTACTGAAAAATGACTTTTTCGGCAAGAAAGTTTCTCTTTTCGGGAGCTTCCAGCTACTTTTCGGGTGTCTCCCGCCACCTTTCGGCACATCCCCGTCGTCTTTCGGATGCTTCCCGCCATCTTTCGGCACACTCCTGACACCTTTCGGGGACTTCCCGCCATCTTTCGGGCGTCTCCCGCCACCTTTCGGGTGTTTCCCGATAATTATCGGGGGCGAACCCTGTGTTCGCCCCTACAACCCACCCCCCAACACCTAATACCCAATACCTAACACCTAAAAAACATCATCGCTCCAATTGAAATGTTTTTGTAACTTTGAACTTTTGCTAAAACAAAATAGAAAAAGATTGGAATGACAAACTCCTTCTATCTCTTGTGTTAAATAAAGACAAACCGCGAAGAATCCAACATACAATGCCTAATATAAATTATGGACAGGAAAGTAGTATTTGATGATTAATGCTATATATAGCTTTTTATTTATTCTTGTTGGACTTATTAAGATATAGATGTTATATTTTTGTAAGTTTTTCGTCATTATATATAGAATGAGTCAAGAGATATACAAAACAGAGATTTTACCACTTCGTATTAGGCTTTTGGATATTGCCCGAAATATTCTTGGTAATAGGGAAGAAGCCGAAGATGCCGTGCAGGAAGTTCTTCTAAAGTTTTGGCTTATATCCGACTCGCTTGGTTGTTATGCCAATCCTGCTGCAATGGCAGTTACCGCGATGAAAAACCTCTGCTTGGATAAGCTAAAAGTGCTAAAAAGAGAACAACCTCTTAGTACGGAAATAGACTTCGGGGCGGATACGGACAATCCTTACTATCTGCTCGAAAGCAAAAATACGGAGGAGATACTTATGTGGATAATAGAGCGGTTGCCGAAGTTGCAGCAAATGATTATAAAAATGAAAGATATACAACTTTATGAAGTAGAAGAGATAGCCAATATAACAGGTACAGCTGTTGAGGCAGTGCGTATGAATCTGTCTCGAGCACGCAAAAAGGTACGCGAAGAATATTTAAAAATAACAGCATTATGAGGATAAAAACAGATAAAAATATTACATTCGACAGAGCCGATGAGCTTATCGAAAAATATTACGAGGGCAATACATCTTGTGCAGAGGAAAACGAATTAAGAATATTTCTCACCAATAAAAAATTACCTGCCAAATACGATGTCGAAAGGGCTATTTTTGGTTATCTCCGAAACAATCGGCAACCGGCGAAAAAAAACATATCGCTTACTCTACTATATCGTAGCGTAGCGGCAGCCGTCATATTGTTGGTAGGAGGGATAGCCATTTATAAACACGCCTCTCCGTATGGCAAAACCATTGCATATATTGATGGAAAAAAGATAAAAGATGTTGAACAAATCAAATCGCTTGCAAGCAACTCTTTATATAATGTGTTGTCTGAAAATAATTTGGTAGAGGAGCAACTCAGCCTGTTTTCGGATATAGAATTTTAATTTTATCAAACCAACTATTTTTATATATGAAAATAAAGCGAAAAATATTATTAGCAACTATCCTTTGTTGCTTTACGGCGATGTTAAGCCGTGCTCAAAATGAGTTGTCTATACAAGAAGTATTTACTCAATATGGTAAGCAAAGAGGTGTAATAATGGTAGAACTAAGAGGCGAATCCTTTGATGATTATGAGTTTTCGCTGTTTAAAAGTATTACTGTCAAAGATAATGCTAAGGCTGTTGATTTCATAAGACAGTGTATAGAAAAGGACAGACAGAATGCAAAAAAGATAAAAGAGGTAACAGTAAATGGAGTAGTACAGTCTGTGTTTTTGGAGCTGCCCAAGCATGGAAAAGTATCAAGAGTGATACTTTTCAATGAATATACCAAATTGCCGTCAAAAGTTACTCTTGTATATATCGAATCGGAGACTGAAAGCGACGATATTCTAAAGGTTATTTTAAAGAAAAAATAGTATAAATTTATAAAAATATTAAATGTATGAAACGATTAAAAACTTTTTTAGGAGCACTGATATGCTCAACTATATTGATTGCTTCAGCACAGGAAGCAACAGATACTACCGTGAGGTTTAATCAAAAAACAATTTACATCAATGATAGTATTGAGCAGATAACTGTCCGTGTAATGGACGAAAACTCGAATGAATACAAAAAAGTGTATGAAGGCATTTTTACTGATGAAAAATCTTATGAGCAATTCAATGTTAGGCAGGAAATAGGATTTCATATACCTTTTGTAAAGAGAAAGTGTACCAAAAACAGGTATTATAAGCGCAATTATATGATACCTCACTGGCAGGGATTTGGATTTGGATTTCTTACCCTTGCAGATGATAATTTTAATATAGGTCAAACAGGAGATATTCCCTTGAATAAAGGCAAATCTAATGAGATAATGCTTAATATCTTGGAAGGAATTATGCCAATAGGAGGTAATGTTTTTGGTATAACATCGGGGTTTGGGCTTAATTGGCGAAATTTTCATCTTGAGAGAAACTCTCATCTGCTACAGCAAGATGCTATAACCAAAGTTTATGATGCTCCTGCGGGTATTACATACAGATACAGTCGTCTTCGCACTCTACATCTTACTATACCACTATTACTTGAGTTACAACCTGTATTAGGCAGA
Organism: Porphyromonadaceae bacterium COT-184 OH4590; assembly: GCA_000768855.1. Classification (GTDB taxonomy): domain Bacteria; phylum Bacteroidota; class Bacteroidia; order Bacteroidales; family Paludibacteraceae; genus F0058. Next base: position 5,276 of record JRAN01000070.1, read on the forward strand.
AATAATCAAAATTTTTATGTAACAGCAGGTGTAGTAGGAGGTTGGAATGTGATGGCAACATATCGAGTGAAATATGATGACCCTACTACGGGTAAGAAGGTAAGTTTTGTAGAGTCGCGTGGATTGCAAACCAATCCACTTACGCTTGATATTATAGTACAGATTGGATATGGCGATATTGGGTTTTATGCAAAATATTCTCCTATTGGAGTTTTCCAAAAAGGCAAAGGTCCTAGAGTAAATGCCGCTTCATTAGGGTGTATGATTAATTTATAATATTACCATATAACAACATAAAATATTTTCGGATACTTAAATTAAAATTCTTGTTTTAAAAAAGTTAGTGCCAATTCTCTATTATCAGAAAAATGGTACTAACTTTTTTGTGTAAATAAAAATTTTTGCTGTATGAAATATCGTGAATTATCAAGCTATCCAAAACTCCAATAAGGGTTTTTTTACTTTTAGGTTAGGATAGACAGCTCCAATGTAATATTTGTGTTTTATCGTCTTACAGGCAGATACACCGCTTTTTTTGTAGCAAAATACTCTTCTTCGAAAAAATCGCTTATATTGTACAGGCTGACGATATTGCGATATGGTTGTATTTCCGATTGCAGCTCACCGCCTTTTAAGCATATAATACCATTAGGCAGAGCATTTTTCTGTTCGGAGGCAATATTTTTTTTCGACACATTCACCAAATTATTGAGAGGCATCACTGCTCGCGATACCACAAAATCGTATTTTCCTTTCTCGTCTTCCATTCGTTTGTGTGCAAAAGTACAATTGGTAAGCCCAATAGCAGAAGCCACTTCGGAGGCAACTTTTATCTTTTTGCCAACAGAGTCGAGCAAACAAAAATCACAATCAGGAAACAATATAGCCAGAGGAATACCGGGAAATCCGCCTCCCGTACCCACATCTATGATATTTGTGCGAGGTGTAAACTTGATAATTTCGGCAATAGAGAGCGAATGTAAAATATGATGAAGATACAGATTGTCTATATCTTTGCGAGATATTACATTGATTTTGGTATTCCAGTCGGCATATAAATCAAACAAGGCAGCAAACCTCTCAGTCTGCTGCTCTGTAAGATTTGGAAAATATTTTGCTATAACATTCATTGCTTGTTACTCTTTTTTGCTCTGCGACAACGCCTTATTTTAACTATAAAAATTACAAGCACCACCGCAAGTAATATAACAGCCCACGCTTTGACAATAGCTACCAACACCCATAGTATTGCATTCCAACCTGTTTTGATGGCATCTACAAGTTTATTGCCAAAATTTTTTGTCGGTTCGTAATAGCTTATCTCCAATGTACTGTAATCGACAGCACTCTTCATATACTTGTAACGCCCTTCGATACTTTCAATATCCGAGCGTAAAACACCAATTGCCTTCTCTATGGAGAGCATCTCCTCTACTTTGGTGGCTTTTTTGAGTAGTTCGAGGTAACGAGCCTCAAGCTCTTTTTTAGTTTTGAGTCGTGCTTCGATATCGATGAACTCTTCGGTAATGTCTTGGATATAAACGTTTTTGTTGTCCACCCGCTTACCACTTCGTGATATACTGTCGAGCATCGGGTCGAAAAACTTAGCAGGCACACGTACCGACATCGAATAATAAGTACGACCATCGTACGAACTAAAATTTTCAGCTGAGACCCAACCGCTAAATTGCCTCACATATTTATAAATCAACTCCTTGGTTTTGTAAACATCGGAAGTCTCAATAGATATGTTGCCCGTTTTGATAATTTTAGGCTCTATGCTGTTATCGCTTTTAGCTACCTGCTCATCGCCTTTCTGTTCGGATTGGGTGGTATAAGCAGGAGATACCTCTGCCTCATCAACACCAAACATTTGAGGCGAACTGTCGCCTTTGTTGGCACAAGCAGCCAGCAACAAAGCCACAAAAGAGATATAAAATATTTTTTTCACAACTTTGTGTTTGTTGAAATTATTTCTTGTTTAGAATTTCTTCTATTTCATTTACATGGAGGTTGCGTCCTACTATTTTGCCTTCCTTGTCTATAAGTATCGTATTTGGGATAAAACTAACCGCATACAACTTGGCAGGATGGCTCTCCCACTGTTTGAGGTCTGATATGTTTGTCCATTTAAGTTGGAATTTCTCAATAGCACCTACCCAATCCTCTTTTTTGCTGTCGAGCGATACCCCGATGATGTCGAAGCGTTTGCCTTTGTACTTGTCGTAAAGTGCTTTGAGCGAAGGTAACGACTTTATGCAAGGACCACACCACGAAGCCCAAAAATCTATCAACAGATAGTCTGTTTTGCCTACCAAAGAGTTGAGAGCAATATCATTGCCTTTGACATCCTGAGCAGTAAAGTCGATAAAAGGCTGACCAATGGAAGATTTTTTTTCTTGCTCAATGTTTGATATTATTTTTGCAATCTTCTTATCCTGTTTGAAACTCTCATCAAGTACCGATAGTACATCTTCTCGTTGCTCTATCGACATTCCCCAATATGAAGACAGAAAGGCGATTTTCCCAACAAGATTTTTAGCATTTTCTTTAGCAAATTTATATCCCAATTCCACATACTCTTTATCAACCTCAGAGGCTGCTTTTTCGGAGATTCTCAAAGCGTTTTCATACTTTTTGTCCAACTCTTTATTTTGTCTCCAAAAATCGGAATATACATCATTCATAGGTGTGCCTGTTACCGCAACATCACCGTTTTTGGCAATATTGATGTTTATTTCTCCTTTTTCGTAAATAAATAGTCTAGCAATAGGATTTGCGTTTTCGTTGCTAATCAACATATTGACCATTTTGGTGCTATCCACGGCAGATTTAAAAGTAAATTTGCCTTTTTTTATCTCTGTACTGTCGAATGGAGTAAGATTATTGTCAGTCAAATATACTTTTTGCCCTTCGAGAGCGTCGAGTTCGACAGTACCATTGATTTTCAAATCTGTTGTTTTGCCACAAGCGAACAAAACAAACGCAGTTAAAATACTTAAAGTGATTTTTTTCATATTACATTTTTTTTAATTATTTATATAGTTTTTTTTGAATTAAATTAGTTTTTACCTTTCAAAACGGCTAACGGTATTACCATCTCTTCGAGAGATATACCGCCGTGTTGGAATGAGTCTTTGAAATATGTAGCATAATAGTTATAATTGTTTGGGTAAGCCATAAAATTTCTGTTTTTGGCGAAAATATATGTAGAGCTTACATTGGGGCATGGCAGCATTGCCTTTTGGGGAGTAGTTACATCAAATACCTCGTTTTTGTTGTAGTTCAATGCTTTCCCTACCTTGTAACGAAGGTTTGTGGTAGTATTTTTGTCGCCTATAACCTTGATGGGCTTATTGACGGATACTGTACCATGATCGGTAGTTACTATCACCTTGTAGTCGCTTGTTGCCAAATCTTTAAACATCTGTAAAGTAGGTGAATACTTAAACCAATTAACCGACAAAGCACGATAGGCAGTTTCGCTTCGGGCTATCTCTTTTATTACTCTCATTTCGGTACGCGAATGCGACAACATATCAATGAAGTTAAGCACACATACATTAAGCTGATTATCTTTGAGTTGTGGTAGTTTTTCTACTAATTTTTCGCCCTCTTGCGAACTGTTTATCTTATGATACGAGAAATTGATGTTTTTTCTGTAACGCTGTAGCAACATCTCTATCAAATTCTCCTCATAGAGATTTTTCGACTCCTCTTCGGTATCGTCAACCCAAAATTGCGGGTACATCTCTTTTATCTGCAACGGCATGAGTCCCGACATTAGCGAATTACGAGCATATTGGGTAGTAGTAGGCAATATCGAATAGTAAAGCATCTCTTTTTCGATAGTAAAAAACTCCTCTATAATCTGCTGTACCATTTTCCATTGGTCGTAACGGAAATTGTCTATTACTATCAAAAACACTTTTTCTCCGTTGTCCAAAAACGGGAAAACCTGTGTTTTAAATATATCGGGCGACATCAATGGGCGACTTTCGGGTTTGGCAAACCAACTCAGATAGTTTTTCGATATATATTTGCAAAAAGCAAAATTTGCCTCCTCTTTTTGTGACATCAATATGTTGTAAAGTTCGTTTTGTGTTTCGTCCAGACGCAAATCCCAAAAGGTAAGCTGGCGGTATAGCTCAAAAAAATCCTGATCGGAATCGGCAGCCGATATTTGACTGTTTATTTGCAAAAACTCACTGCTGTACTCCGACGTAGTCTGCTCTTTTACGATAGTGCTTTTGTGCAAATGCTTTTTTAGCGCCAACAGTATCTGACTCGGATTGACCGGCTTGGTCAAAAAGTCGGCTATCTTCTTGCCTATTGCCAAATCCATAATATTTTCGGCTTCATTTTTGGTAATCATTACAATAGGCATATTGGGTTTGGTCTGTTTTATTTGCGACAATGTATCAAGCCCCGAAAGTCCGGGCATATTTTCGTCCAAAAATACTATATCGAAGTTTTGTGTATTTATGAGTTCGAGAGCATCCACTCCGTTAGTAGCTTTTTCCACATCATATCCCTTGTCTGCCAAAAACATAAAATATGACTTCAGCAAATCTATTTCATCATCAACCCAAAGTATTCTCCCTTGTTTTCCCATATATTGCTTAAAACCTGTGTTTTGTTTATTGTATTTTTATTGTTCGCTTATTTGTAGGATAGCAAAGATATAATTTTTTTTTCACTAATAGTGCCTATAAAACATATTCTTATGTTTTTTTAGTAAAAATAATAGTAAATTAATTTGTTAGGGCAAACAATAGATTGGTAGTTTCGACAAAAATAATTAACTTTGCACAATACCATTTTTCAGTTCCATTAGAGAATAAACATTAAGTTACCAGACAAATCAAATTTACTATGTCCTTTAAAAAAATAGGAGTTATCGCTGTTGTACTGTTTGCCATTGGGATACTTGTAGTTACTATGTATCTCAAAAACGACTCGAAGGATGGTATTTGTAAGGCGGTTATAGTTACGATAGACAATAACGAACAATACAATTTTATAAAAGAAAAAGAGGTATTACAGACATTAAACAGTAATGGGTTAAATCCTGTAAATAAACAGATTAAAAGTATAAAACTGGATAAGATAAGAGAGGTAATAGAGAAGATGCCATATACAAGGCGGGCAAAATGCTATTTGACAAAGTCGAATAACTTAAACATTAACATAATGCAGAGGCAACCAATGTTCAAGGTAGTTAATACAGATAGTTATTTTGTCGATAGTGAGCGTGTGATGGTCGAAAGTCCAACTGTTTTTGAAGCTTATTTGCCTTTGGTGAGCGGGTGGGTTACCCGAACTTTTGCACAGAACGAACTGTTCGATTTTGTGGCTTATATAGAAAACGATAAGTTTTTGTCGAACCTTATTCAGCAGATTTATATAGACCAGCATCAAGAAATTGAGCTAATATCTATAGTAGGTAATCAAAAAATTAGAGTTGGAAAAATTGCAAAAATAGACAACCAATATGATTTTGAAAAAAAACTCAATAGATTGAAAAAATTTTATCTGTCGGGAGCGCTCGACAGACTTGGCTGGGACAAATACTCTACCATCGACCTAAGGTTCGATAGACAGATTGTTTGCCGAAAAATTGTGAGATAAAAATATATAACTTTGAACAATAAATCATTTTTATTAAAATTATATTCATTCAATTTATGGATAAAAAAATAATTGTAGCTGTCGATTTTGGTAACAACAAACTCTCTATTGCCGTGGCATACAAACACCCCGACAATAGCCTTGAATTGATAGATTACAGGCAGAGAGAATTTTTAAAATTAACAGCAAACGGAATTATCCAAAATCCGAACAATATTCTAACAGAGATAAATAGCTGTTTGCAACAGATAGAAAACGAAAACAATATCAAGATAGGAGCATATTGGTTTGGGTTAGAGCCATATACGCTAAGGAGTGAAATCCGGTCAGTTGCTTGTAAGTACAATGGTAATATTGTCGACAGTATCAAGCAGCTCGAAAACGAAGTTGGGCAGAGTGTTGTTGCCGATAACCGAAAAATATTGGTTTCGGAGATGTTATCCACCAAACAAGGGGCTAATATGCAGGGCGATTTTTTGGTTGTCTCTACAACAGATGATGTAAAAAGACAAATAGAAAAGATTATAAACAATTTCTCTACCGAACGAAAGGTACAATTCAAACTTTCGCCTATGGTAGAAGCAGGTGTTTTTCTGTCGGATGCTCAAAAGGAGGTAGGCACTCTGCTTATCGATTTTGGTGCGGATGTTACTTCTTTTACTATTTATCGTGAAGGTATGCCATGTTTTATTGCAGTGTTACCCGTTGGAGGACAGCATATTACACAAGATATTGCTGTTAGGTTCGGTCTTGAATTTAAAATAGCCGAACAGCTTAAAATAGAGTTAGGTATTGCATCCGCCGACTTTGTTACAGAAGATAAACACTACTCTATCCAACAGACAGTAAAACTATCTTTGATCGAACTTGTCAATACAATTGAGGCTCGTCAATGCGAAATCATTGATTTTATAATGAGCGAAATCGACAGACAGGGGCTTAGCTCTCACTACGAAACTATTGTGGTTACCGGAGGAGCATCGAACCTAAAGTTCCTACCCGAATTACTCCAAAAGCAGACCGATAAGCAAGTAATAAAACTTTTTGAAAAGAATTTGCAAAAAGGCGATAAAATACTTGACAACACACTATTGATAGCTCTACTCCAACATATAAACGACGATTGTAGAGCCATAGCGAAAGAAAAGCCATCCGAAACCCTCAACGCCGCCTCTACGCAAAAGCCTGTAAATCAGCCTAATAAGCCAAAGAAAAGTTTTTGGAATAAGTTTAGTGGTGTGGCAGATATGTTTAACGAAGAAAACGAAAAGCCGATTTCTTAGGTAGAATAATCCTATTTTTTTAATAGAAAAACAACCTTTCGAACAAGTATGATAGCACAAGATTTTTTGAACGACAAGACTTTTGAAAACCTCAATTATAAAATGACCACAAAGCACAATATCATAAAAGTAATCGGAGTAGGTGGTGGTGGTTGTAACGCTGTTGCCAATATGTATAACGAGAAAGTTGAAGGTGTAACCTTCGTTGTATGCAATACAGACGATCAAGCTTTGCAAAACTCGCCTATACCCAACCAGATACTTATGGGAGAAGGTGGATTGGGAGCAGGTAATGACCCCGAAAAAGCTCGTGTGGCAGCCGAAAGCTCATTAGAGCAGATAGAAAATATGCTTATCGACAATCCCGATGGTGCTACCAACAAAGACGGCAGTCCAAAGGTAAATACCAAAATGGTATTTATCACCGCAGGAATGGGAGGCGGTACGGGTACGGGAGCAGCTCCTGTTATAGCCGAAATATGCCATAGGCTTGGCATACTTACAGTAGGTATTGTTACTATTCCGTTCGATTTCGAACCACCCAAAAAGATGCGTCAAGCCTTGGAGGGTATTGCCAAGATGAGTCCTTATCTCGACTCTCTTCTGGTAATCCGCAACGACCAAATACCGGTTATATTTCCCGACCATAAGTTTTCTTCTTTTATGCGGCTTGCCGATGCGGTTTTGGCAAGTGCTGCCACAAGCATAGTGGAAATAATTACCAAAAATGGTTATATTAATGTCGATTTTGCCGATGTTTACACCACCCTAAAGCAAGGAGGGCGTACCATTATGAATTTTGGACAAGCCTCCGGTGAAAACCGTGTAACAAAAGCCATACATGAGGCAATGAATACACCTCTGCTATTCGAATACGACGTTAAAAAAACAAGAAAAGTACTTATTGCCATATACACTTCTCGAACAAACGAAATAACAGCCATAGAGACAAGCGAAATAAAAGAGTTTATGAAAACTCTTGACGATGAGATTGATTTTATCTGGGGAGCTTTCTTCGACGATAATCTGGGCGATGAGGTAAAAATTACGCTTTTGGCTACTTGTTCCGACGAAAGTGTGGTGCCCCATGAGATAGAAGTTCAAGCCGCTAATAATCCCAACAATAATATCGCCAATAAAGGGGATAAGACCGTATCGTTGGAAGATTTAGACGACGAAACAATATTGAACCATATACAAACCGTACCTGCTTATACAAGAGTGTAGTGTTTTGTTTAAAAAATACAAATTAAATATATTGTATATCATTTTTTTTGCCTACATTTGCATTGATTTTATCTTTCGTTCTCTTTTGTAGAATCCATAGATAAATATAATTAAATTAATAATTTAAAAAAAGTTTAGTAAAATGAAAGCAAAAATTAGTTTATTAGCTATAGTAATAGCAGGGTTTGTTGTTTTGGGAGCTTGTAACAATTCAAGTTCGTTGGGGGAGGCTTCGTCTTCGCCGGCGTACACATCGGGACAGTCTTTTGGAAGTTCGATACTAGGTCTCTATTCGATATACAAACAGAATGGTAGGATAGACTTTTCAAATCCTGCTACATTGTTGCAATTGGCACAGTTATCCACGTCTATTGCTACCATAAAACAAAATATCAACAATAGAGATTTCTATGGAAGTTTTGTACAAGGGGCAATACTTGGATCTCAACAAAATATCACACAAAATAATGTGGGCGATATTATAAATAGCTTAACAGGAGTCGATTTTGGCAATATTGCCGAAGTAGTAACAGGCTCGGGCGAACTGTCGAGTAGTACTATTGCCAATGTGTCAAATACACTTACTTCGGTATTTGGGGTGCTGGGTAAGTAATGTTTATAAACGACATACAGATAAAAGATAAAAAATGAAAGTAATAAGTAAATTTCTGGGGTTGTCGTTGGTTTTGTCTATTGCATTTAGCTCGTGTGGCAAAGCTATCAACGAACAGTTGAAAAAAGAGATGGAGACTATTAAGAGCCAATGTCCGATTGACCACGGACAAGGTGTCATGATGACCGATGTTAATTTTTATGACAAAGAAAAGATATTGGAGTATATCATTTCGATTGAGGGAATAGAGACTTTCGACGATGTTCAGAAAGAGGAAATAAGAAAATCTATTATAGAAGAGTTGAGCAGTAACGAAGAGTCTTTGCTGTCAACCTTATCACTTAAAATGATTCTCAAACAGGGTTACAGTATTCGTTATATATACACAGATACAGACGACAACGTACTGACCGAAATCATTCTTTCAGAAAAAGATTTACCTTAAAAAAACAATAACTTTTTTACATATAATGAGATGTATGAGGTGGTTTGGAATAAACTGCCTCGTATTTTTATTTATACACTCTCAATTATCTCAAATCCCGCATTTTGTTTCTATTGTGTAATCTGTTATTAATTGAACTTCAATTATAAAGTTGTCTTGAATATTTTGTTGTCCAACAATTTCATGAATTTTTAAACTTCTAAATCTATCCGAAGTTAGCTTGATTCATACAAAGTTCAATTGCCAAAGTGTTCGCACCATCGAGATACACCACACTCCTCGCATTTGGGTTTACGAGCCTGACACACATAACGACCGTGTAGTATGAGCCATTGGTGGGCGATAGATATATATTTTTTCGGGATATTGTTGGTCAAATCGGTTTCGACCTGTAGCGGATTCTTGCCTTTCGACAGTCCGAGTCGTCGAGCTACGCGAAAAACGTGCGTATCTACCGCCATTTTGGGTTGTGAGTATAATACTGAAGCTACCACGTTGGCTGTCTTACGCCCAACGCCTGCGAGTCTTTGCATCTCATCGGTCGATTCGGGCACACGTCCGCCGAAATCCTCTATCAAACTACGCGACATATCCACCAGATAACGCGACTTGCTGTTTGGGTACGAAATAGACTTTATCTGCTCAAAAACCTCCTCATAACTTGCCTTTGCCATCGACCGTGCATCAGGGTATTTTGCAAACAATGTCGGCGTAACGATATTAACACGCTTGTCGGTGCATTGAGCCGACAAGATAACGGCTACAAGCAACTGAAAATCGTTCTCGTATGCCAATTCGGTCTCTTGCACACCTTTGTTTTCCAAAAACCAATCGATGATATGTTTGTATCGTTGTTTCAGGGTTAGCTTTGCCATTTTTGTTGAGGAGTTAATGGATAAATTTGTAGTATTGTCATTACTGCGAAAGCAAAAAGCCTATTATGAGTGAGACAAAAAGATTAACACACTACACAATAGACTCATTCTATAAAATACAAGCAGATAAACCATATCTGTTATAGCCAAATGGGATTTGTCTACGGCTCTTCAAGCCAAGTCGCCTTTGTGATAATGAGTGTGTAATTACACTCAAAAAATCTCAAATGAGCTCTTTACCTTTTGATTGTATTCATCTACTATCTGCATCAAGGCATCTTTTGCCGATGGTAGCTCTTTGAGCAATGACGCTATTTGTCCTATTTCGAGTTCACCTTCTACCAAATCACCCTCAAAGATACCGAGTTTGGCTCTGCCTCTGCCGAGTATCTCACGCATCTCGTCGGCTGACGCTCCGCGGTCTTCGGCAGCCTTTACCCGGTCGAAAAACTCGTTTTTAATCAGTCGGGTGGCTCCTATCTTTTTTAGAGCAAGCATTGTGTCTCCCTCTTTTAAGTTGATACACAGGTGTTTGAATTTGTCATTTGCCGAACTCTCTTGTGTGAGGGCAAAACGTGTGCCTACCTGTATCCCTTCGGCTCCAAGGGCAAACGCCGCCAACATCCCTCCGCCTGTGGCTATGCCTCCTGCCGCTATCAGAGGTATGTCGATAGCCTGTCTGACGTGCGGTATAAGTACCATTGTAGTGGTTTCCTCTGCTCCATTGTGCCCTCCTGCCTCAAATCCTTCGGCTACTACGGCATCCACGCCAGCCTCTTGGCATTTGATGGCAAACTTACTGCTCGATACCACATGTGCCACCTTTATTCCTTCGCTTTGAAGTGTTTTAGTCCATGTCTTTGGGTTACCCGCCGAGGTAAATACCACAGGCACTTTCTCCTCGATTATTATCTTAATTATCGCCTCTATATCGGGGTAGAGTAGTGGTACATTGACTCCAAAAGGTTTTTTTGTGGCATTTTTGCATTTCACTATATGCTCTCGCAATACTTCGGGGTACATACTGCCGGCTCCTATCAAGCCAAGTCCGCCTGCCTCACTTACCGCAGAGGCAAGTCTCCAACCGCCGCACCATACCATTCCGCCCAAAATAATGGGGTATTGTATTCCAAAAAGTTCTGTTACTCTGTTATTCATTTAGTCAAATATTGTTTTGAAAAGTTATCGAAGCAAAAACTGAAACTTATTGGTGTTTTTTAAGGCTATACCCGTACCGCGTGCTACAGCTCTTAGTGGGTCTTCTGCTACGTGGAAAGGTATTTGTATTTTGTCATAAAACCTTTTTGCTAAACCTCTTAATAAGGCTCCTCCGCCTGCCAGATATATACCATTGTGTACTATATCCGCGTACAATTCGGGTGGGGTTGCCTCCAATGCCGATAGTATTGCTGTCTCGATACGCGAGATAGATTTGTCGAGACAGTGGGCTATCTCCGAGTATGTAACGGGAGTCTCCATTGGCAGAGCCGAAGAGCGATTGGGACCGTGAATGATGTATGTGTCGGGTTCTTCGTCTTTGGGTAATGAGGTCATAGCCGCACCGACATTTATCTTTATCTGTTCGGCTGTTTTTTCGCCCACTTTCATATTGTATTGACGGCTCATATACTCCATAATATCGGCAGTGAACTCATCGCCTGCTATTTTCAGAGAGCGGTCGGCTACCAAACCGCCAAGTGAAATAACTGCGATTTCGGTAGTACCTCCTCCAATGTCAACAACCATATTACCTTCGGGTGCCTCTATATCCAGACCAATACCCAAGGCAGCAGCCATAGGCTCGAATAGTAGAAATATCTCCTGACCGCCTGCTTGTTCGGCAGAGTCTTTCACCGCACGGATTTCCACTTCGGTCGAGCCCGAAGGGATACCTATAACCATTTTAAGACTAGGTTTAAACAGAGAGCCTCTACGCTTAGGTATCATCTTAATCATACCGCGTATCATAAGCTCAGCAGCACGAAAATCGGCAATAACACCATCTTTTAGAGGGCGAATTGTTTTTATCCTGTCGTGAGTGCGTTCGTGCATTTTGCGAGCCTCCTCTCCGATAGCTACAAGTTTCTCTGTCCTTGTATCTATGGCAATTATAGACGGTTGATCGACAACAATGCGTCCGTTACTTGTAATAACTGTGTTGGCTGTACCTAAATCTATTGCAATTTCTTGGGTTAAAGAAGGAAATAGTCCCATTTTCTTGAATTATTGATTTTTATTTTTATTAAAAATAATGCTTTCTGTGTATCAAATACATTATAATCTGCAAAGTTACAAAATTATTTTAATACTAAATTCAGTTTTTATTCTAAAAAAATGTTATTTTTGCAAATGATAAAATCTTACAAAAATGCAGTTAAAAGAAATCAAAATATATTATCGGTCTGCCGAAATCAATGATTTTGACGAGCAAATGCAAAGATTGATTGAAAAAGCGAAACAGCAAACGGAGTTGTCGTATGCTCCATATTCCAATTTTAGCGTAGGAGCAGCCGTATTGCTTGAAGACGGCACAGTAGTATGCGGCAATAATCAGGAGAATATAGCTTACCCTTCGGGATTGTGTGCCGAACGCACGGCTATGTTTTATACCAATTCACAATATCCTGATATTAAGCCGATAGCAATGGCTGTTGCTGCCAGAAACGGTAAAGATTTTTTGGAAAATCCTATTTGCCCTTGCGGTGCCTGCCGACAATCGCTTTTGGAGACAGAGCTAAGATACAAGTCGCCGATAAAGACGATATTATACGGTACAAAAAACATTTATGTGATAAACAGTATAGCAGATATGTTGCCTTTTGCTTTTATATCTTTCGATTAATAGGCAACACAAAATGCAATATGATTTGTTAAACAATTAAAAAACAAAAAAGAAGTGAAAAAACAGCAGTATCAACTTGAATTCCTACTTAAAGGCAGTTCGTTTTCGGCTTTATGGGATATGATATCCACCCCCGAAGGGCTCGAAAAATGGTTTGCAGACAGAGTAGAGGCAATAGAGGACAACGCTATTTGCTTCGAATGGGATACACAACAGCAGGTAGCCAACATTAAGAATATCAAACTTAATGAATATGCAAGATTTCATTGGATTGATTCCCCTGAAAAGCATTACTTCGAGTTTAGAATAGCCAAAAACGAACTGACCAATGAACTTACGTTAATAATAACCGACTTTGCTTATCCCAACGATATGGAAGATGAGAAACAGCTTTGGGACAGCAATGTAAGTACTCTGTGTCGTGTATTGGGTGTATAGGCTATATTATTGCGATAATAACCAAAACGCTTTTGTAAATGATTGATACACATTCGCATATATACGATGAGGCTTTTGACGACGATCGTACGCAGATGACAGCCGAAGCAATAGAGGCAGGAGTCGAACGTGTGGTATTGGCAAATGTTGATAGCTCAACCATTGCTCGACTCGATGCCACACAGGAGCGGTTTCCACACTTCTGTTTGTCGGCTATGGGGCTGCACCCTACAAGCGTAAAAGAGAATTATATTGTAGAATTAGAGACTGTCAAACGACAGCTCGAAACAAAGCAATATATTGCCATTGGCGAGATTGGGCTTGACCTCTATTGGGATACCACCTACCTTGCCGAACAACAGAAGGCGTTTAAAGAGCAAATGCAATGGGCAGTGGATATGAACCTACCTGTCATTATACATGTCCGTAAGGCGTTTGCTGAGGTTTTTGAGGTGCTTCGTACTTTTGGCAATCGTCCTCCGCGGGGTGTGTTTCACTGCTTTTCGGGCGGAGTACAAGAGGCTCTTTATGTAGCCAAACTAGGCTTTATGCTTGGTATAGGCGGAGTAGTTACCTACAAAAATAGCAATCTGGCAGAGGTGATACGTCCTGTGGGTATCGACAAAATTCTGCTCGAAACCGATGCTCCTTATCTGTCGCCTGTGCCATTTAGGGGCAAACGCAACGAGCCGAAATATATGCCCTATATATTGAGCAAGACAGCTGAAATTATGGGGCTTTCGGAGGAGAAAACGGACGAAATAACTACAAATTCTGCCAAAGCGCTCTTTGGTATTGTATAATTTTTACTAACTTTGCAACTCGTTTCTCCGACGATACAAACGGAAAGGTGCTCGAGTGGTTGAAGAGGCACGCCTGGAAAGCGTGTAAGCGTCAAAAGCGCTTCACGGGTTCGAATCCCGTTCTTTCCGCTTTTTTATACGATACTTTTTTATCAAAATCATATGAAAATATATGGTATAGATGAAACATATATTTTGAAAAGAAAAGAAATTCTTTCCCACCAAATGTTTTTCTTAATCAAATAAAAAGCGAACAATGAAGAAGTTAATACTATTATTTTATACATTTATTCACTTGATAGCATTAAATGCACAAGGACAAGGTATATCGAAGATAAAATCTTACTATAATTCGATTAATAAGAGCGAAATAATTGAAAATTCTTGGGGAGTAGAGCGATTGAAAAGCGATGGTATAGATACGCTTATAGATTTCTATCGAGATTCTTCATTGATAATACTTACTCCAAAGTTCGATAAAAAAACTATAACTGACTATTCGTTTGAAAAAGATATATGCGATTTTTTATCGATAGATACCTTAGCCACAGAACTTGTTTATTTTAATGCTCAAAAAAATGTAATAGCGACTTTGGGTAAAGGAGTTGGAACAACAAGGTATTTATATCCTTCTCCCGGATTTGTCTCTAATGCGATAAAAAGAACAATTCAATTTTTATCGGAAATACAACAACTTAAACCCGATATTATTTTTTACCCAACGGAATATTTTAAAGATTATAAATTGAATCATTATAATGAGAATTACCTTTTACTATTTGGCGATAAGATATATGTTTATCGTACTTACTATAAGGACTTAATAGAACTAAATGAATTCACAAGGAAGCGTTATAAAAGGGCAAAAAAACTGATTAAGAAGGTAGAGCTTTCGGGGTATGCTTGTGCTCGCCAGATTTTGGAAGATATTGAGGCGGAAATAAGAGGAAAACCTTTAGTAGAAGATTTTATGTTGAATGCTGATTGTACCGAGCAGAATGGGACTTGGATAGGAGAGACGCCGGATGACGTAGTAAAATTTTTTAAGAGATTTGGGATTGATAGTGAATATATCGATAATTCATCGGTTTTTGACTCCACAATTTTAGAAAGAATAAGTAAAAGCGGTCAACATATTATATATAAATATGAACCACAAAATTTAAATATGAGCCATATGACATCTATTAAGCAGATACTTTATTATCAGAATTATATTAAGGTATATTGTAGAGGAGAAACATACGTTGTAAAGATAAAAGAAATTCTTCCACACCAAATGTTTTTCTTAGTTAAATAATAATGTGCATAAAATAAGACAATATGAAAAAGCTATTTATAATAGTATTTTTAGTAATGTTAGTGTTTAGCTGTTTCCCTATTCACAAAAGTAATTCTAATGATGATAGTGTAGCACAGAAAGAAAGAAGTGACAATTTACTATTGAGTGAAACTGAAAGCGCATATCTCAATAGAATTTTTGAAACTACTAGGAAAGATTTTGATTTTACTAATAAAAAAGTGGGATTTATTAAAATTAGTGGAGAAAGAGGCAAAACTTATTACTTTAATATGCAAGATAAACATTCTACTGATGCAGGCTATCCCTGCGATAATGGCACTTTATATATTTTCAATGCTGCTCAAAAAGAGGAAAGCGGCGGTTATGATGCAGCGATTGTGTATTGGAGTAAGAGAGCGTATTCAACAGACCAAATAGTTAAACGATTAAAAAATAGAAAGTAGCTTAATATATGATTAAAATAAATATATCTTTAATATATTTACACATCTATATTGTAAACAGAATAGTTGCCAATCCTACCTACCTTATAACTTATAAAAATGGCTATGAATACTATACCTTTGGGGCTGGACGTACAAGGATAGAAGGAAGGGTCGATATCACCGACCGAGGCTATACGTGTCACGAACATCTTACCGCACTAAGCCTTATCAATATGAACGGGCGTATCTACGATCCTGTCTTGGCACGCTTCCTAAGCCCCGACCCCTACGTACAGGCACCCGATTTTACACAGAACTACAACCGATATGCTTACTGCCTAAACAATCCTTTTAAATATACTGATCCGAGCGGAGAAATAGCTTGGTTTGTTCCTGTTATTGTAGGTGCTGTTATTGGTGCATATAGTGGAGGTGTTATTGCCAATGAGGGACAATATAACCCTGTAAAATGGGATTATAACAGTGGCAGAACATGGGGATATATGTTAGGAGGTGGTTTAATAGGTGGATTATCCGGTAGTGCCGCGGCTGGAATAGGATTGATAGGCGGATCTCCTTGGTTAGCCGGAGCAGTAAGTGGTGCAATTAGTGGTGCTGGTTTTAGTGGACTATCTACAAATTGGAATCCAGAAGCAATGCTTAAAGGAGCAGCTATAGCAGGTTTATCCGGTTTGGTAGGAGGTGGTTTAGGAGCAGCAATAGGAGGAGGCTGGGGAGCATTTACTGGAGGAGCAGCTAGTGCAGGTTTAAATACAGCTTTAAACGGAGGGACTCTTAAACAAACATTAACTTCTATGCTGTTGGGTGGAACACTTTCATATACTGCTTATGAGCTTACTTCATATATAGGTTGGGAAACTGGAGGCAATAGGCTGGTAGACAATAATATATCTTATAAACAATATAAAACAATGCAAGCAGACTTTCAACGTTCTCGCTTTTGGAGAAAAGAATATGGTGGATTTCTTCTAGAAGATGGTAACGTGAGTAGATTCCCTGCTTCTTGGCGTCATTCACATGGTATAACCCCTCCTGATGGTAGTGAAATTAAAGTTCCTTCTGATGCTTTTGCTATGTATCATACTCACTGGGATACATCAGGTAAAACAATATGGGTTAATCCTTTAGGACAAAGAGTAGACAACTCTTCTAATCCTTTGGATTTAATACAACCGGGAGTATATAAAACATCAACCTCAAGAGGGCATAGTCCTACTGATTTTTTAAGTATAGACTCTTATGTTATTAATCGATATGAAACGGTTTTTAATGCAGGAAGGACTTCTGTTCTTAATGTAATAAGAGATCCATTTTTAAGATATTTCCCATGGTATTTAATATATATGAAATGAAAAATATTTTGTTGATTACTTTATTATTCTTCGGAATATCCTTGAATTCTCAGACTGTTATCTCAATATATGGGCATGGTAAGGTAAACCCAGAGTTTCCTGTGTATGTTGTCGATAATTTAGTCATTAACCGTAAGTTAGTATCAAGTATCCTTATTGAAAGGCAGGATATAAAACAAGTAAAAGTATTGGCAAGAGATAATCGAATCGTTTTTACTACCAAACTATTGTTCGTGTTAAATGGTAAAATGTTGTTGGGACACAAAGAAAAAGAAGTTTTATCTGCTGTTAATCAAGATAATATAGTAAGCATTTATCGTCTCAACAGCATTGATGCTAAAAAACTTTATGGTAAAAAAGGTAAACGAGGAGCTATTATTTTAATGACAAAGTAGTAAAACTAATTACATTAACAGTAAGCAGTGATATTCGTTGTACAGAGATGATATTTGAACCTGTTGGTAGGAATAGATATTTCAATATTATGCTTAAGGAGGAGAAGACTTATATGTCTAATATTAGTATTAACAGTTCTTCTCGGGAATTGCTAAATATCCGTACTTTGGTATTGCTAATTCAATATATATTTGTATCTTTGTGCAAAAAAAATATGAATTGCCCCAAGTGTTTATGTGAAGAAAGTGTCAGATCTGGCATAATAAAAGAAAAGCAGCGA
>JRAN01000071.1 GCA_000768855.1 Porphyromonadaceae bacterium COT-184 OH4590
CCATGAGAGCTCTTTGGCTGCTTATCAAAACAATAAGCGAGAGCCCATTTGAAAATCGAATCTCACTTAAAGAGAGTTTTTAAGGGATGACTAAATAGACAAAAAGGGGTTCCCTTTTGGAACCCCCTTTTTATTAATTATAACAATCGCTTAAACGGTTAAAACCTCATTTCATTCTACATCTGTCGAAACTAAGCAAGCACGCACGCCATACAGATAGAGTAAAACTTGGTATCGGTGCTGTCAGAACGCGATGTGATAACCACAGGCGAGTCGGCACCATAGACAAGTCCTGCCATCGAAGCATTACCAAAGGTTTGAGCCGTTTTATAGAACACATTTGCCGATTGGAAGTCGGGGAATATCAATATATCGGCATCGCCGAGTACAGGTGTATCGATACGCTTTATCTCGCCGCGTTCTTTGTCGATAGCAAGGAATACATCGACCGGACCGTCCATTACGACATCGCCAAATTCACCATTGCGGTACATCTCCATTATATCGAGATAGTCCTGCATAAAACGTATTTTGGGATTGGCTACTTCGGTAGCATGTATAAGGGCTATCTTGGGGCGGGATACTCCGAATTTACGTGCTGTCTCGATGCTGTATTTTATCATCGCTATACGTTGCTCCTTGGTCGGTTCGGGTATTATAGCAGGATCGGTCATAAATACCAACTTGTGGTACATCGGAATATCGAAACAGGAGTTGAATGCCAATACATTGCCGGGAGTGTGTATGCCTTTCTCTTTGTTGAGCACCGCACGCAAGATAACATCTGTATTTACAAGTCCTTTCATCAACATATCACACTGTTTGTTGCGAACCATCAGTGCCGCCTCTGTGGCTGCTTCGACTGCATCACCTCTACAATCGACAATATGCAGATACTGCTCATACTCTTTTATTTTTGAGCCAAACTCCTGCTCCAACAACTTGGAGACTTCCTCTTTTTTGCCCACAAGGTAGGCATCTATAAAACCCTCCTCTACCGACATCATCACCGCTTCTAACGAATGTGAGTCGAGAGCATTCGCCAAAGCAAGACGTTTGCGAGTGCCTGTACTTTTTAAATGATTTTTTAGTTCTTCAAAATTTTTAATAGCGTTCATATTATTATTTTTATTTATAAAAAAATACTATTTAAACAGACTTCCTTGAGTAAGGTCGTCTTGGTCATATATCAATGTGGTTTGCGACGGAGAGTCGAAATCTCTGTTCTCTTGTTGTTGCCCTTCAGGGACACCACTATGATTCGTTGTAAATATTTCTGCTTTCGGTTCGGGCATACGGACAGGTTCGAGACGCTCCACTGAGGCTACCTCATAGGTCGATATGCGTTTGCCTTTTGCCTTGTACGACTTATCGCCGATAAACTGCTTCACATCTATCTCTATCGGCTCTCGCTTAGAGTCTTTCCCGCCAAACGTTATTTTGAACAAAGGATATACGTCGTCGGATAGAAGTTTGAGTAATGAATTCTCATTATCGCCTGTGAACGAAACACGTTTTGTCGAAGGTTCAAACTTAAATCGCTTAATATAGTCGAAACCCTGTTCGGCATCGAAAAGTGCAGCACTCCATATCTTATCCTGCTCGAATTTCTCTATCAACAAAATATCGTCGTCGTAATGGTTGGTAATATCGAAGTTTGTGGTATAAAAATCGCCATTGCGGAATACAACCAATATCAAATCGTTGTTGAAGAACTCTCCTAAATAATCGCCCCGCTGGTCTTGATTTAGCTTTAGCACATCTCTGTCAAACCATATATGAGTGCCTCCGAGCGTAGAGCCTCCACCCTGTTTGAATACAATCTTCGATACCGGGAACTTGGTCAGTAGATTACCTCGCGAGGCACGCCCCTTGATAGCAATAGCACTAAAATCGACATCCCACTGCATCTTTTTTATCTTCCGCGAAGTCGGTTTGAGTGTAACGCGTATTATCTCCGCCTCGCCGTTGGGATTGGCAGAGAAGTATATAAGACGTGAATCGTTGAGTCCGTTGGTAAGGTCGTACTCCTTATCTCTGGTTACTCCGCTTACATAGAAACGCTTGATGTAATATGCTCCGTTTTTGCCATCGCGATAGACCGCATTGAAAATGGTTCGTTGGTCGTTGCGTTTATAAACGGCGACATACTCTATATCTTTGCCCACAAACTGTTTTTCGGATATTTTCACAACCTTATATTTGCCGTTTTTAAAGAAAATAATGATGTCGTCTATATCCGAACAGTTTTGCACAAATTCCGCATCCTCCTCTTTTTTGAGGTTTGTCCCTACAAATCCGCTCTGACGGCTGACAAACAGTTTTTCGTTTGCCTCCACCACCTTTGTAGCCTCAATATTCTCAAAATTGCGTATCTCGGTTCGACGCTCAAAACCTGCTCCGTAGCTCTTTTTCAGATACTCAAACCACTCTATGGCATACTCTATTAGGTTGTTGAGCTTGTAGTCTATATCCTCTATCTTACCCTTGAGTCCGATGATATTATCCTGTGCTTTGTCGGTATTAAACTTGAGGATACGAGCCATTCTTATATCAAGCAGTCGTTTGAGGTCGTCGTTGGTAATCTCCCTTACAAACGACTCTTTATAAGGTTCGAGCCTTGTGTCGATATGCTTTAGGGCAACGGATTCCGACTTGGCATTCTCAAACTCCTTGTCCTTGTATATCCGCTCTTCGATAAATATCTTTTCGAGCGAAGCAAAGAGGAGTTGCTCCATAAGTTCGCCACGCTCTATTTCGAGTTCGGCTTGGAGCAGTCTTACCGTGTTGTCGGTGCTGCGACGAAGCACTTCGGATACAGTAGTAAATATCGGTTTGTCGTTGTCGATAACACAACAATTGGGCGAATACGATATTTCGCACTGCGTGAAAGCATATAGAGCATCTATAGTCTTGTCCGACGACGTTTTAGTATCTAAATGGACTATTATCTCCACATTTTCAGCCGTATTGTCGTCTATCTTTTTGATGTTTATCTTGCCCTTTTCGTTTGCTTTTATTATGCTATCGATAAGTTGCGACGTGGTAATACCGTAAGGAATATCGTTTATTACAAGGGCTCTGTTGTTTTGCGATTTGCTTATTCTGGCTCTGATACGCACTTTACCCCCTTTCTGCCCTTCGTTGTAGCGGCTTACGTCTATCATACCGCCGGTAAAAAAGTCGGGGAAAAGCTCAAACTCCTGCCCTTGCAGGTAAAGTATGGTGGCATCGATAAGCTCGTTGAAGTTGTGAGGCAATATCTTGGAGTTTAGTCCCAAACCTATACCCTCGCTGCCTTGAGCCAACAGCAGCGGAAATTTCACCGAAAGGGCTGTTGGTTCGTTATTTCTACCATCGTAAGAGGGTTTCCATGTGGTGGTTTTGGGATTGAAAACAGCGTCGATAGCAAACTTCGACAGACGCGCTTCGATATAACGAGCAGCAGCAGCTCCGTCTCCTGTGAGTATATTGCCCCAGTTACCTTGCGTATCGATGAGGATGTTTTTCTGCCCCAGTCCGACCAATGCCTCATATATGGAACTGTCGCCGTGCGGATGAAACTGCATAGTGTGTCCGACGATGTTAGCCACCTTATTGTAACGCCCGTCTTCCATCCGCTTCATAGAGTGAAGCACACGACGTTGCACAGGTTTCAGTCCATCGGTAATATGCGGTATAGCTCTGCTCAAATTGACATAAGATGCGTAATCCAAAAACCACGTATAAAACATACCGGGCAAATGGTGCAAGCTCTTCTCGTCCATTATTGAGGGCAAGTGATAGCCCGAATGCGACTTCTCAACCTCGTCAACCTCCGTGTCGGCAATATTATTGCTGTCGTCGGATTGTGGCAAAGTCTCGCTCTCCTGTTCGTTTTGTAAATCTTCGTTTTCGATAAAATCGGACATCTTTTGCTATTAGTCGTTATTAAAAAATCAGACGGCAAAGTTAGGAAAAAGTTTTGAGTTTATAAGGGGGGGATTAGTTGTTTGATTGTGCAGTATAGTTCAACAGTCAACACTAACAACTACAAAACAATCCATATTTATTTAAATCTTTTTAACCAAAATATTAATAATATATTTTCTTTGAAAAAACAAAAAATACACTTACCTTTGCCACAAATAAAATTTGATAACATTATACAAGCTTAATATTAATTTAATTAAATTTTTCGAAGCATGAAAAATACCCCTATAAAAGGAGGAAGCAACTCAAGAAGAAAAAAGGGTAAAAAAATAGTAATATCAAGTGTAGTGATTTTCTTATCTATTTTTTTGTTTTTAAAATATTATATCGGATTTCATCATATACCAAATCATTTGGAAACCATTAAAAATTCGTCGTTCAGTATCACAGATTTCTTTTTTAGAGACGAACCGGAGTATCCGACGGTAGACACTACCATAGCTGTAAATATTGTAGCTCCAATAGATACACTTATATGGACCAATGCTGACTTTATACCCGAAAATGTTCGGCAAGAAATAGAAGAATATAAAAAAAGAGACTTTTCAAAATTGGTTATAGCCAGAGATTTCCCTACAGATATTCAAGCACAAAGAGCTATTATTCATCATTATAAAAGCAAAGTTGTAGATTTATTGCAAAAGAATAATGCTCACATAAAAATAGGTACTTGCTATGATGCACCTCTTCAAGATCCAACAGAAGCAGCAAGGGTAACAGCAATGGTTTGTGCATTCAATGAAAAGAAAGAAAATCTTGGCAATATCCAACTGCCTTTGGATATTATATACGATTTTGTAAAATTTCATAACGATACTATCTGGTATATTACCGACTTCAGTCAAAATATTCCTTATGATTATAAATTAAATAAAAACCGATGAAAAAATATATATTTTTATTATTGATTATTACTTTGGTCTCTTGTAAATCGAACAAGACAGAAAAATTTTATAAAACACTTTACCTTACTACCAATAATGCAGATTTATATGCGTTTGATATTCAAAAAAAAGCATTAAAGTGGCATCAGCCAAATTTTAATCCTGAGGTTAGTTCGGACTTGTCTTATTTTACTGTAAAAGAAAATTTTATAATAAAATCTTATCGAGATGGCTCCATTATTCGGTTTGATAAAGCCACAGGAAAAATATTGAACAAATTTCAGGACAAAGAAGACGAAACTCAATTTTTCTATGGATATGATTTTAACGAAGTTGCCTTTTTACATTTTTATCAATACCCACAATTGTACGAAGATAATGTAATATTCGGCAATAGCCACGGCGAGATAAAATCCATAAATACTGAAAATGAAACTCAAAATTGGATTTATATTCAACCTCAGATTATTTATTCAAGTCCTAAGATTGTAGACAAAATTGTTTACGCAAATCTTAATTACACCATTGTGGCACTTGACATCAAAACAGGAAATAAGCTATACAGTACTACATTGGATAAACCTTCGCCCAATGAAATTATCATAGATGACAATTCGGTTTATATTCTCGACGAAGACTATACTTTATATTGCTATGATTTAAAACTACAATTACAATGGAAGACTCCTATTCAAAATAGCACTACAAGTTTTCCTAATTTTTTTACAATCATAGAAAATCACATTTATTTTGGAATGAAAACATTGTATTGTGTCGATAAAAAATCAGGAAAAATGCAATGGGAGTTGATTAGTAATGGCACGGAAACAGAAGAAATTCTTTCGGTAGCAAAAGCTGCAAACGGCATTATTGCAATGACTAACAAACAATTAATAAAAATAAACAATAAGGGCAAACGTGTTTTTAACAAAGATATTTCCGAAAATCTTTCCGGCAGCCTCTTTAAAAGCAATGGCTGGTATTATTATCTAACCACAAATGGAAATCTGAAAAGAATAAGCAACGATTTACAAACTGAAGAGTTATTTTACAAAGGAATTGCCACTTTACCCGATGGAATTGACAATAGTTATTTTTATGCAGAATAAGAACTTATAACTGAATCTTTGCAAAATGACAAAAAAGCATAGAAATAAGATATGTGAAACTGTCAAAGCCTTTTTATAGATGTGTATCTTACTGTTTTTCTAAAAGCAAATCGGTCTATTTTTGAAATAATCTGTGAGAAAAGAGTTATCTTTGTATCCCATAAGAAGTCTGGGGTTTTTGTCCAACCCAAAATGCACATTGTTTGAGGGACTTAAACAACCTTCTTATTTTATCCATAATATCTTATTTAGGATATAAATGATATTGTTCAATATTATTTCACTTGTAATTATATATTTTTTTATATATTTGCAGCATGAACTTATTATAAATAATGGTTGACAAGAAAAAAGCAAAACAAGTGCGTAATCATAGAGTTATGGTCATGCTAAACGATGAAGAAAAGATGTTTATCGACAATTATTGTAAAAAAAACAATATAAGAAGTAAGGGTAAATTTTTCAGAGAAACTGTTATTAGAATGATTTTAAATAAATTGTACAAGTATAGTCCGACATTATTTGATTGATAGAGATGAAATATTTATTTACAGTATTGATGTTGATAACGTTTTTTTGTCAGGTTTGGGGGCAGTATCCTTCTCGTGTACCGGCTACACCAAACCCTATTACATTTACCCAGCCAAATGGAGATACCATTGAGGTAAGATTATTTGGCGATGAACGACAACACTACTATACTACACTTGACGGATATGTAATAGTAAAAGATGCAAATGGATATTTTTGCTATGGCAAAATTAACAGAAATAAAAAGATAGTGGCATCTAAACACATAGTGGATAAAAATACTGAAATGACACCTTGTAAAAGAAAATATCTCAAGAAGATATCGAAGAATAGTAAATTAAAAAAAGTAATTCAATAATATTTAAAAAATTTTTTATGAAAAAAGCGACATTAGTTTTGACAATAATATTGTCTTATACATTGGCTTATGCGGTGCCTGCACTGAATTTGCCTATCGAAGTTACTCAGCCTGATGGCACAAAGATTACAATACGATTGTACGGAGATGAGCATTTTAACTATGCAACATCTGAAGACGGCTATCTTATTAAAGAAGCAGAAGACGGATTTTATAAGTTTGCAACAATGACAGAAGACGGCGCAATCGCTGTTTCGAAATTTGTATGCAAACCAATCTCCAAACGCACAAATGAAGAAAAAGTTTTTCTTCAAAACATAGCTAAAAAAAACAAGTTTAATGAAATAGTTGCCAAAGTTGCTCCTATACGTCGTCAGCAGAGTATGATTATAGGCACCGGCTCTCCTCAAAGAATCGGAGGATACGTAGGTGGAGACAAGTACCTTGTGATACTTATCGGATATTCGGATTTAGAATTCTCTAGTACCAGAGAGGCTTTTGACAATATGCTAAACCAAAAAGGATATAGTGTAAGTGGTGCTGAAGGTTCTGCAAAAGACTATTTCGAGTTCAGTTCAAATTCCAAATTTTCACCTCAGTTTGATGTAGTAGGTCCCTATAAAGCTCCCAAAAATATGGAATACTATGGTGCTGATGGCTATGATGCTAATGGCAATAAAAAAATAGATTTAAGAGCAGGAGAGCTTATTGTAGAAGCATGTAAGTTGGCTATGAATGCCGGAGTGGATTTGAAACAGTACGATACCAACAATGACTCTTTTATTGACAATGTTTGTATATTCTATGCCGGCTATGGTACGGCAGAAGGAGGTAGCAATAACGCTATTTGGCCACACTGTTTTAGAGTGAGAGGTACTCCTGTAGTAGGTAGTGTAAGAGTAAGGGATTATGTAGTTATGCCCGAGTTTCGCGGAGGAAGCGGAAAAAAAATGGCAGGTATAGGTACTTTCTGTCACGAGTTTTCTCATTTTCTGGGTCTTCCGGACTTTTACAAAACAGACGGAAGTAACGAATCTACTTTAAACAACTGGGATTTGATGGATGCAGGTTGTTATAATGGTCCCAATGAAAGAGGAGATGTACCTTGCGGATACTCGGCTTACGAAAGATTTTTTATGGGTTGGCTTACCCCTACTCCACTTACAAACTCCGACACATATAAACTAAACCCTCTTAGCAGTACTACTCCGGAAGCCTATCTTGTATCTCAAAAAGAAGATGGTTCACATAATCTTGACGGACAAAACCCCAATCCCGTTAATTTTTATTTGTTGGAAAATCGCAAAAAAGAGTCGTTCGATAAATATTTGCCTGCCAATGGAATGCTTATATGGAGAGTAATGTATAATAAAACGGCTTGGGAATACAATAAACCGAACAATACCCTTCCATATAGAATGGATATTATGGAAGCCGACTCTATACCCGGTAAGAATACTTTGTCCGGAGACACATATCCAAGACCAAATGCAACCGGTTTCAAATTCGTATCAAGCGACAACAAACCTTGGAACAATAGACAAGTATCCGAAATAACCAAAAATGGAGATATAATACAGTTTGTATTCGATAATGGAAATGGTGATAATAAAAACTCCGGTAATAACGAACCATTCACCATAGGTATATCGACCGACAATAGCTGGATTATAACTGCTGCTACAAGTGGAAACTATAGGGTGCATATATTCTCATTATCATCACAACTAATCTCGTCAAAAGACTTTTCTGACAAGATAGAGCTATCAACTTCGGGACTTGCAAAAGGTGGGTATCAAATAATAATAGAAAATCTATCCGTTAAAGGGAAAAATAGATTCACTTCAATTCCAATAGTAAAATAACTCTTGTATCCTATTATTAAAAATAAAATTGCAAAAAGTACAATTAATTTTATTGTACTTTTTGCATTAAATAAAATAAGATAAAAAAGCATAATAATTAATTACAAACGGTATACAGATGAAAAATAATATAACTATAGACGAAGTACAAAATCGGATAATAGAAGAATTTGCCATATCCGATGATTGGCTCGACAAATACCAATACATAGTGGATTTGGGCAACTCTCTTACGGATTTCCCTGCAGACGAGGAGACAGACACTAATCTTATAGAAGGCTGTCAGAGTAAGGTTTGGATTGTATCCGAATATGTTGATGGCAAAGTATTTTTCAAAGCTAAAAGCGATGCCATTATAGTGAAAGGCATTGTGGTTTTACTTATGCGAGTACTTTCGGGTAGAACCACCGACGAAATTTTGAACAGCGACCTATATTTCATAGATAAAATAGGATTGAACGAACATCTTTCGCCAACTCGTTCGAATGGACTATTGTCTATGGTAAAACAGATGCGACGTTTTGCTTTGGTTTATAAAACTAAGTACGAAAACCAATAAATACACAACCTATAAACAGTAAAACAATGAGATACAAACATTACGAAGAGTGTGAACGATACCAAGGACTCAAAATACAGAAAGCTCTAAGTGTGCCACCGACAGTACGAAGCCCTTATTTCAAAAAGATTAAAAAACGCCCTCAATATTCGGTTGACGACTATGTACAAGGTATTTTATCAGGCAATATATCTATACTTTCTCAGGCAGTTACTCTTATAGAAAGTTCCGTTGAAGAACACTATACTATGGCACAGAAAGTAATAGAAAAATGCCTACCGTATTCGGGCAATTCTATAAGAATGGGTATAACAGGTGTACCGGGAGCAGGTAAAAGCACGCTTATCGATGCTTTGGGTATGGATATAGTCAATAGTGGCAAACGACTTGCCGTACTTGCGATAGACCCAAGCAGCTCGATAACCAAAGGCTCTATACTTGGCGACAAAACTCGAATGGAACAGCTATCGGTACACAAAAACGCATTCATTCGTCCCTCACCATCAGCAGGTTCGTTGGGAGGGGTAGCCCGCAAAACAAGAGAAACTATTATACTATGTGAGGCTGCCGGATTTGATGTAATATTCGTAGAGACCGTAGGAGTGGGACAGAGCGAAACCGCTGTTCACTCTATGGTTGATTTCTTTTTGCTGATACAACTTGCCGGTACCGGTGACGAACTACAAGGTATAAAAAGAGGTATAATGGAAATGGCTGACGGAATAGCTATTAACAAAGCT
The DNA here is from genome assembly GCA_000768855.1 of Porphyromonadaceae bacterium COT-184 OH4590. Taxonomy (GTDB): domain Bacteria; phylum Bacteroidota; class Bacteroidia; order Bacteroidales; family Paludibacteraceae; genus F0058. Next base: position 10,019 of record JRAN01000071.1, read on the forward strand.
GATGGAAGCAATATAGATAAAGCAAATATTGCAAAAAATCATTTTACAAATGCTCTGCATCTTTTTCCTATGCCACAATCGGGATGGTTGCCAAAAGTACAAACATGCTCGGCTTTCGAACATATAGATTTGGATAAACTATGGCAAATGGTAGAAGATTATGTGAAATTTACCAAAAACAATGGTTACTTTGTATCAAAAAGATTAAATCAATCGAAATATTGGATGTACGAAACCATAGAGCAGTTTTTAAAAAACAATTTTTACAACAACCCTACAATCGAAGAAATGTTGCAAAAAGTAGAAAATAGTTTGTTGGAAAACAAAATAACTCCATTTATCGCAGCCAATAATCTATTGGATGCATACAAAAATGTATTAATAAATCAATCAAAAAATAAATAAAATGAAAAAATTATTCTTAATAGCTATTGCAATTATGTGCACTACTCCTTTTTATGCACAAAAAACAAAAAAAGAGAAAAAAAAGAGTTCAAAGGTTGAGATTGTTAGTCCCAAAACTGCAAACGAAACCATATCATACGCTTTAGGAGCAAATATAGCAGACGGACTCAAACAAAACTCCGAACAGCAAGGAATTATCATCGACTGGGACTGGCTGATTAAAGGATTACAAGAGACTGCAAAAGGAGCTAATCAATTCGATGAAGGCAAAATGAAAGAGGCTTTTGAAAAACTCGACAGTGTTCTAAGAGAAAATCAAAAACTTAAAGCACAAAATCAAAAAGATTTTCTCGAAAATAACAAGAAAAAAGATGGCATTGTTACTACCCCGTCGGGACTTCAGTATGAGGTTATTACAATGGGAAATGGCTTAAAACCGACTGCAGAGGATAGTGTAAAAGTTCAATATGAAGGCACAACTATAGATGGCAAAGTTTTTGATAGTTCTTACAAACGAAGCGAACCTGTAACTTTTTTGCTTAAAGATGTGATACGTGGTTGGACAGAAGGATTGCAACTTATGCCTGTCGGCTCAAAATTTAAGTTCTATATCCCTTCCGAACTTGCCTACGGTGAAGGAGGAGCGGGTAATATGATTGAACCATTTGCGACATTAATATTTGTTGTAGAGTTATTGGAAGTAATCCCTCAAAAGAGCAATGCTGCTTACGATGCAGTGGATATAAAACCATAACCAAACAATAAATGTAAAATACAATAGAAAAACAGAGGTGGTTTTTTGGAAACCGCCTCTGTTCGCATAAATTATGCTGAAGAAAGTAAATAAATATAATTAGGGGAATGTAGACCGGCAGTGCGAAGCAAAATTTAAGAATGCTGCATCATTTACATTCCTACATTATTCTAAACTATTTCCAGAGTTCTTCATCGGAAGGTATATGAATGCGGGTAGAAAGAGGAGCAACACGTGTTATATTTAATAAGTGTTTGTAGGTAAAATTTTCCGAAATGGAATTGTTGCCCCAACTTCCGCACCCGAGAGTATTTGTTACAGGTAGACCGTTTTGGATAGAGCCACCGGCTGTTGTAGCACACGGTGCATTTACTATCAGTCGCGACACCGAAAGGTCGATACCTGCCTTGATTATATTTGCTTGATTGTTTGAATGAATTCCTGCCGTATGCCCGTTTCCTTCAAGAAAAAGGTTTGTTTTGGCTATCTCTATTGCCTCCTCGAAATAGTCGTAGTGGAAGCAAGCCATAACCGGACACATCTTCTCTTTACAGATGACATCTTCTTTTCCTACTCCGTTAGCCTCTACCACTATTATTTTGGTATCTTGTGGTACGGATACTCCCGCTTTTTTAGCAATAAACTGCACACTCTGTCCTACAATGTCGCGAGCGAGCAAACCATTTTTAAATACAGTATTTACTATTTGCTCTCTTTCCTCTCCTTCTACGAAGTAAGCACCATTGCGTTTGAATGCCTCGAATACTTCCTCTTTGTGGTCACGAGGATAGATAAAACTCTGCTCGCCCGAACAGATTATACCGTTATCGAAAGAGCGACCTGTTATGATTTTATTTGCTGCCAAGTCGTAATCAATAAAGCGGTCGAGGATTACCTGTACATTGCCCGCACCAACACCGAAAGACGGTTTACCCGAAGAATAAGCGGATTTGACCATTGGCATACCACCTGTTGCCACTGTTACATCGCACATAGACATTAGTGCCTGAGTCTTTTCAATAGAGGGTTCTTCCACTACTTGTACCATACCTTCGGGTACATCAAGAGGTTTTATGGCTTCTTTAATCATTCTTACAGCCAGAGCCGAACAGTTTTTTGCTTTTGGGTGTGGAGCGATAATAATTGCGTTTTGTGTTTTTAGGGCAAACATTATCTTCGACATAGGAGTCACTATTGGATTTGTCATAGGTGTGATTCCTGCTACAACACCAATAGGTTTGGCTATCTCAATAAGATTTGTCTTTTCGTCGATATTGAGTATTCCTATCGACTTTTTGTCTTTCAAGTCGTACCAAACGCCTTTGGATTTATTGCGGTTTTTGGCTACCTTGTGCTCATACACACCCATGCCTGTCTCCTCTACGGCAAGTTTTGCAAGCATTTCGGCATTGTCATATATTACCCTTGCAGCAACTTTGCATGCCCCATCAACATCGGCTTGGTCGAATGTTTGACAATAGATTTGTTGAGCTTTACGAGCGATTTTAATCATTTCAGAGATCTCTTCAATTTCGGTCTTTTCCATTTTAGTGATATTGAGTTTTTAATTTTTTTTGATGTATATAATCAGTGTTTTTTCAGTTTTGTTCATTTAACGGTTTGTCAATATAGCTGTTGATAAACCGATCGAATATCTTCTTCAGTGAGGGGTGTATAATTATTGGCAAGCAGCCTTTGTTGACTATTGATAACGCTTTGGGTAAATAGCTCTATATCTTCGCTTCGCATGCCATACTCTTTGAGTGGACATTTGTCTATAAGGTTCGATAGTAGAATATCCAAACGTTCATAAACCTCATTTACAGGCGACCCAAGCAACTGGGCAAGTAAGGCATTAAGTGTCTCAATAGCACCTTTTGGAGCTTTTGCTTGATATAGTTTGAAAATAGCCGTAAAAAACTGGTAGTTAGCCTCACCGTGCGGTACGTGATATGTACCACCCAATGGGTACGACAGAGCATGAACAGCCCCAACTCCCGCATTACCAAAGGCTATACCCGCATAGTTGCTTGCAATGAGCATATCGCCGAGACGTTCGAAACGGTAATCCTGCCCTTGTGTGGCTATTTTACCGAATACATCAATGATAAGCTCAATGGCTGCGCGGCTAAATAGTTGTGTATAACAATTGGCTTTGGGCGATAGGTACGATTCCATTGCATGTATCAGAGCATCTATGGCACTTGCTGCATAAAATCTAAAAGGCAGCCCTCTAAGCAGTTCGGGGATAATGACAGCATCATCGGCAAGCAGTGTGTCGTCGGCAAGCCCCATCTTGGTGTGTTTCGACTTTATCTCGGCTATAGAGATATTCGTAACTTCGCTACCTGTGCCACAAGTAGTAGGCAGTATAATGAGTTGTTTGCCTTTTACCAGCGGTATTTTCCTCTCAAAGGCCTCGACAACATTTTTGAGTCCTTCGATAACAAAGAGTTTTGAGATGTCGATTACAGTACCTCCACCAATGGCAATGATACGGTCGAACTCCATTTGACAGATGTCTGCAAGCATTGCATTCATCATTTCGTCCGAAGGCTCTCCTAGTCCATACTTCTCTTGCATTATGAAGTGGCATTTAAGATTCAACGGCATCATAAACGGCTCATAAAGAAAGCCATTGGTAATAACCAAGTCTTTTTCGTTCAGGTCGAACTCTGCGGCAAAATCGGCAAATCGCTCGAACTGATGTAACCTACTTTTCAATTTTAATAGTTGCATTTTATAATTTTGACTTTTTGATTTTTAAATTCTGAAATTACATTACTATCAATAAGTTTTAAGTCTTTTACTCCAACTTTTCGGTTATGAATTCCAATTTTAAGGTTCTAAACCCAAATTTTGGTTAATTCACCTCAAAATCACTCACTCCCTTACTACTAACTTTACATTTTACATTTCTCATTATACATTCTCTCAAGCTCTTCTCTAAAATCGGGGTGTGCTATGGCAATAAGACTTTTGACACGCTCTTTTAGTGTTTTACCCTTCAGATGTGCTATACCATACTCCGTTACGACATAATCGACATCGTTGCGAGAGGTAGTAACAGCTGCTCCGTGAGCCAAAAACGGCACTATTCGCGATACCGTACCTTTAGCAGCAGTCGAAGGCATAGCCATTATCGACTTGCCACCCGGAGAAAGCATCGCTCCTCGCACATAATCGACCTGTCCACCTACACCACTAAATTGCTTGGCACCAATAGTCTCGGAGGCAACCTGCCCCATTAAATCGACCTCTATACAAGAGTTGATACTTACCATACGTTCGTTTTTCATTATTGTCAGTGGATTATTTACATAATCTACAGGATAAAGTTCAACCATAGGATTGTCGTCCACAAAATCGTAAAGACGCTTGCTTCCCATTAGGAATGTTGCCACGAGTTTATCTTTATGCAAAGTCTTACGACTACCATTGATAATGCCTTTTTCGTACAAATCTACAACCCCATCGGTAAACATTTCGGTATGTATTCCGAGGTCTTTTTTGTCTGTAAGACTCATCAGTACGGCATCAGGAATAGCTCCTATGCCCAACTGCAAAGTAGAACCGTTTTCTATAAGTTCGGCACAGTATCTACCTATAGCTCGCTCTACATCGCCTATTTTCGCAGACGTGATTTCTGGTAAGGCATTTGCACACTGCACTATATAATCTATCTCTGAAATGTGTATATAATTGTCTCCTCCGACAAATGGTAAGTTTTCATTCATCTCGGCTATTACAATGCGAGCCTCTTTAGCTGCCGGCTTGGTATAGTCACACGAGAGTCCGAAACTGCAATTACCAAAAAAATCAGGTGGAGTTACTTGTATTACCGCCACATCAACCTTGATTTGTTGACTGCGAAAAAGATACGGTACTTCAAAGAAAAAACACGGTATAAAGTCGGCTCTATCCTCAGCTATAGCCTTACGCGAATTGCCTCCTACAAAGTTGGTAATATGCCTAAAATGATGTTCCAGACCTTCTGCAAGATATTCACCTTGTCCAAGACAAAGCATATGATATATCTTCACATCCTCGAAACGCTCTTTGTGGTGTATCATTGCGGCAGGTATCTCTTGCGGTACGCATGCAGCGTGTGCAAAGACCACATGGTCGCCATTATTTATTACCTTTATCGCTTCGTCGGCAGTTACTACTTTTTCCGGAAACGGCTTCCTTCTATTTCTCATCTACTGTTTATTTAAAAAATATATTTTAAGTTAATTTTTTAATATGTTACGAGCAATAGCTATCAACTCATTACTTACGCTATTCCAGAGGGATATTTGCCCCAAATCGCTACCCAACTCTTGACGGAAAGTACTCTCGATTATATCTTCCATAGTTTTTTGTGCAGAAGGACAAGAGCTACATGCTCCCATTAGTCGTACCTTGATGTCTTTCCCTGAAACCTCCATCAAAACTATATCTCCTCCGTGAGAGTTGAGTAACGGACGTATCTTGGTTGCAATAATATTTTCTACTTTTTCTGATAATTGCATAATTTATTGAGACAAAATCATTAGTTATTTATCCTTGCTCGTGTCTATTTTAGCAATCTTTCTTGCCAACTCTTTTTTGGCTTCGATATTTCCCTGACGTGCTATCATAATGCGTTGTGCTTGAGGCGATCCCGCTCCGTGCATCGACTCGGTACGATAACCCACTGCTGCCGTTCCGAGTGTGATATTCTCGATAAGACGAAGTACTCGCATACGGTTTTCGGTATCTTTACCCACGGCTCCTTTTAGATATTTTTCTACATAATGACCGATTTTTTCGTTGCGAAGGTCTTGCTCTGCGGGCATTGTTACCATAATACCACCTGCAATATCTTCGGCAAGACGCGATATTTCATAAGGGAAGCGCGTTACATTCTGTTTATTAACATTAGCCAACAACAAATCAACTAAATAGTTGCCCGCTGCCATCGGTTTGCCAAGAGCCGAACAAGCTACGGCACAGCACCATAAAGTTTCGTTCAAATGTACCATTTCGATAAGTTTATCTTTGATATGGCTTGCTTTATTTGCTCCATTGTAGTCAGCAGCCAAAGCTGCAGCACCGATAAGTACATCGCCTACACCTGTTTTACAAGCATAAGACTGACGATGATAGCCTGCAAAACGCTCTACGAGCATTCCCGCGAACTCATATTCGCCACACATAAACACACGGTCGTTTGGAACAAATACATCGTCGAATATGACCAAAGCTTCGTGTCCGCCAAACTCACTATTACCCACGTCGATAGAAGCACCCGGCTCCATTTTACGCGTGTCGCATGACTGACGGCCATAAATCATTACCACTCCTTCGGCATCGCCCGGTACAGCAAACGAAACGGCATATTCTCTATCTTGCTCTTTCAGGGCGATAGTTGGCATTATAAGATGTTCGTGAGAGTTTACCGCTCCTGTCTGGTGTGCTTTAGCACCACGCACCACTATACCATCTGAACGCACCTCAACTATACGCAGGTATAGGTCTTTGTCTTCCTGTTGCGAGGGCGATAGTGAACGGTCGCCCTTGGGGTCGGTCATAGCTCCGTCAACTACAAGGTCGTTGTCTTGAACATACTTCATATATTCGATAAAACGTTTGTGATAGTCGGTTCCTTTTGCCGCATCAATCTCGAAAGTAGTGGCATAGATAGCGTTAAAGGCATCCATACCTACACAACGCTGAAAACAAGAGGCGGTTTTTTGCCCCATTAGTCGTTGCATAGTGATTTTCTTTATCAAATCGTCGGTGCTTTGGTGTAGGTGTGTGAATCGATTGATGGTCTTGCCAGTCAAATTCGACTTGGCTGTCATCAAATCTTTGTATTCATCTTGCTGAGCCAACTCATAAGTCAAAGCTACCGAATTCAACGAAGGACGAATTATCGGGTGGTCAACAGGGTTGTCTATCTTTTCTCCCATAAAATAGACATTCATTTTCATTTTGCGAAGACTCGCGATGTACTCTTCTCGTGTCATCATAGATATTAACTTTTTTAATGTTATATAATAAAAATGTTGGTTTATCACATTTATACGCACATAGACAACACACACAAAAGGATGCAAGGTTTATGTTTTTATAAAAATGCTTTAGTCTCTTGCCGAAAAAGCAGAAAGAGTACTATCAATGCATTCAAAAAATAAATAATTTATTAAAATCTTTTACTCATTTCGTTCAAACATTCCCTGAACAAAAGGAGCACTTGTTTGGCAGGTCTTCTGGCTTATTCTCAATTTTGCGGGTCTTCCCTTCTCTTTTTCAGAAAAAGTGACACTTGTAGAGCAAAATCACTATAAAGAATTTACAGCTGGGGATACAGCTCCGGATTTGCACCGGATTCCCTTTTCAATCTCATATCTTATACCAAGAATATGAAATCACCAATACGGGTACAAAGGTAATACTATTTTTTTTTCTACAAAAGATATTTTTGCTTTTTTTTAAAAAATTATGTGGATTTGTTTGTGTATGAGAGGCAGCAACGTTTTGCAGATACTTAACTTCTATATTCTCTCTGCCACACGTAGTTTTGCACTTCTGGCTCTGGGGTTGAGGTTAAGTTCTTCGGTGGTGCTTGTAATAGCCTTCGATATGCTTTTTAGAGGAGCTATTAGGTTACCATAGAAATCTTTTTGTAACACTCCGTTGAAGTTGCCTGTCTTAAAGTAGTTTTTTACCAACCTGTCTTCAAGCGAATGGTACGATATAACGGCTATTCTGCCACCGGTATTGAGCATTTCGGAGGAGTGGCGTAGCAATGTTTTGAGAGCCTCAAGTTCGGCATTTACCTCTATGCGTATCGCCTGAAATATAGGTGCCATATCTTTGTTTTCCTTACCTTTGGTACAGAATGGGCGAACTATGGCAACGAGTTCGGCAATGGTGCGTATCGGAGTCTCTCTCCTTTGGTGGACAATAGCAGATGCTATCCTACGCGACTGACGAAGTTCGCCGTACTGATATAGCATATCGGCTATCTGCTCCTCGTCGTAGGTGTTGAGCAGTTTTTCGGCAGTAAGGGTCGAAAGTTGGTTCATACGCATATCAAGAGCCCCATCGAAACGATATGAAAAACCTCGTTCCGCTTCGTCAAAATGGTGCGACGACACACCCAAGTCAGCCAAAATACCATCAACTTTACTTTCTCCATGATATTTTAGAAAATTACTGATATATTTAAAGTTACCTCTGACAAATGTAAAACGGCTATCCGGCAGAGTATTTTTATATGCATCGATATCTTGGTCGAAACCATAGAGCCTGCCGTCTTTGCCAAGTTTGTCAAGTATTGCCGCAGAGTGTCCGCCTCCACCAAAAGTACAATCGACATATATACCATTGGGCTTTATCGCCAATGCCTCGACAGTTTCATTTAATAAGACAGGTATATGATACATTCTTTTTTTGAGATATATAATAAATTATAAAAAATAAGGCTTACTTCACCTCAAATATAGTTTTGTAAGTGAATAATTTTTATTTTTGCAAAATTATAATTTTTTTCCAAATCAAATAACAGCATTTTATGAACATAACAAACAAGATTCAATTTACGATAATAACCTTATTATTAATACATTCACCGCTTTTAGCACAGATTAAAGGAAAAGTACAAACCACCGACAAAACCCCTGTAATAGGGGCATACATCAATTGGCAAGGTACAAATATAGCTACAACCACCAACTCCGAAGGATTTTTTTCGATATCCGCAACAGAGCTTTCCGACACACTTTTGATAAGTTCAGTGGAGTATGCTACTATTAAGCAATATGTTAACAAAAATGAGACAGATCTCACAATTACCCTCTCCGAGAGTTACGACTTGGAGGGTGTAACCGTTACGGCAGGAAAAAAATCAACTCTCAACGACCGTATTTCGGTGCAGTCTATACAAAAAATTACCTCGTCGGAGCTAAAACGAGCCGCCTGCTGCAACCTCTCGGAGAGTTTCGAGACAAACCCTTCGGTTGACGTAAGCTACAGCGATGCCGCCACAGGAGCCAAACAGATAAAACTACTCGGACTAAGCGGTCTGTACGTACAGTTGATGACCGAACAAGCTCCAAACCTCAAAGGGATAGCTACACCATACGGCTTGGGATATATTCCCGGTCCGTTTATGGAGAGTATCCAGATAACAAAGGGAGCGGGTTCGGTAGTGAACGGTTATGAGGCTATTACAGGGCAGATAAATGTAGAGTACAAAAAACCGCAAAACGCCGATAAGCTATCGGTAAACCTATTTGTAAGCGATGCCGGAAGAGTGGAGGCAAATGCCGACGGTGTGTTTAAAATCAACGATTATCTATACACAGGCATACTGTTGCACGCATCCGATGAACTACTGGAGCAAGACAGAAACGGAGACAACTTCCACGATATGCCTATGGTACGACAATTCAACGGTATCAACCGCTGGTATTACAAACGCGATAATTTTATTTCGCAACTACTTCTGCACGGAATATCGGAGCGACGTATGGGCGGACAGCTAAAGGGGGACTATCACATTCATATCGATACAAAACGTTATGATGCTTTTTGGAAAAACGGTTATATCCTCAACAACGACCGCGATATGAGTATAGGACTTATACTCAAAGGCTCGTGGCAGGAACTCGATGCCCTATACGGCTTACGAAGGTACAACGGCAAACAGTTTTCGCTATACACAAACCTAATTTTCCAGACTGAGATAGCTCCGAAACACAAGATTTCAACGGGTATTAGCACAAGTTATGACAATTTTGCCGAAAACCTTACAAAGGTATTATCCCTGCAAGAGTACAAAAATGTGGGCAAAAGCGAGCTGCTATCGGGAGTTTTTGCCGAATATACCTACAATCTCGACGATAAATTTGTGCTGCTTGCAGGCATACGCGGCGACTACAACGCATATTTCGACCGACTTGTGGCAACACCTCGTCTGCACCTCAAATATTCGCCAATATACAACATCAACCTGCGAGCCTCTGTGGGCAAGGGCTACCGCTCGGCAAATATTTTTGCAGAAAACAACTATATGTTGGCAAGTAACCGAACTTTCCAAACCGACTTCGACTACTATCTCGAAAGTGCTTGGAATGGCGGTTTGAGCGGAATGTTCCATATCCCTATTGCACGTCGCGAGCTTACGCTGATAGCCGAATATTTCTACACTCGTTTCGACAAACAAGCTGTTATAGACCTCGATAGAAACACTCACGAAGTGAATATCTATGCTCTCGGCGGTCGGTCATTTTCGCACAATTTCCAGATAGAGGCATCAATGGAACTATTCACAGGCTTTAGCTTTACGGCTGCTCACCGCATTACCGACGTACAACAGAGTGTTGGTGGTGTATTGTCCGAAAAGCCCTTTACAAACCGTTGGAAGAGTCTGCTTACTATGTCGTATTTCACGAAGTTTCGCAAATGGCAGTTCGACTACACCATACAGGCTAATGGAGGTGGCAGACTTACTCTTCCCGACAAAGCCCTTCCTCTATGGGACAAGGAGTTTAAACCTTATCTGATAAACAACGCCCAGATAACACGTAACTTCAAAAATTGGAGTATATATATCGGAGGCGAAAATCTATTCAACTATACCCAAAGCAACCCTATTATAGACGTTACCAATCCATTTTCGGCGAATTTCGACGCAACAATGATATACGCCCCAACACACGGACGTAAGATATATGCAGGCTTTAGGTGGAATTTATAGTTTTTTATACCAATAAAAGTTGTGTCAATAGTACATTTATGGCAAGTGTCATAATCGACGAATTGACTACCGCATTGGTAGAGGCACGCCCAACATCCAATGCTCCACCATACGCATAATATCCATAAAAAGCAGATATTGAAGCAATTACAAAACCAAAAAAGAATGATTTGATAATAGAGTAAGTAAAATAGTATGGCACAAAGGCATATTGGATGCCATAGATAAAATCGGATAGTGTAATAAGGTCTGTAAATATAGCAACACCACAACCTCCGGCAAGTCCACAGAATACACTAAGAGTAACCAGCATAGGCATACAAACCATAAGACCTATAATTTTGGGCAGTATAAGGTAGTTTGCCGAATTTACACCCATAATATCAAGGGCATCAATCTGTTCGGTTATACGCATGGTGCCTATTTCGGAAGCTATGTTAGAGCCTACTTTACCTGCAAGCAACAAACTCATTATGGTAGAGGAGAACTCCAACAGCAATGTATCACGCAATACAAGCCCTGTACTATAACGTGGCAACATAGGATTTTCGGTATTCATAACTGTTTGCATTGTCATAATAACACCCATAAAAATAGATATAAGTACAATAATACCTACTGTATTTATGCCGAGTTTCTCCATTTCTGAAGGTAATTGGCGCCAAAAGACATGCCAATTATCAGGTTTTGAGAAAGTGCGGCGCATCAGTAAAACATATTTACCTGTGGTTTTAATCGCATTCGTCACCATTGATACACACTAAAATTAAGCTACAAAATTACAAAATAATTTCAAAGTTTTATTTTTTTGTGAAATTTTTGATAAAAATATTTTGTAGATTATAAAAAATCACTACCTTTGCATTCTATTTTCAGCAATTCGGTGAGATGGGTGAGTGGCTGAAACCAACAGTTTGCTAAACTGTCGTACGGGTAACTGTACCGGGGGTTCGAATCCCCCTCTCACCGCAAAGTTCTGAAATGAAAACAGTTTTATACAAAAAATAGACCTTAATTATTAATTAAAAACTAAGGTCTATTTTTATGTTTAATTCAATTTATCTGCTGTTGATTATGGGCATTTTTTCACACAATGTCCTTCTTTATTTATATAGAAAGCCTTCCCATTGAGTTCCACTTTAGCAGTATCATTTACAAAATAGTAAGCATAGTCGTACTGTAACGGAATTACAATTTCGCCCCGCATATCAATATATCCATATTTGCCATTCAATACGACCCAAGCCAAACCTTCTACAAAATCCCAGGCATTATCGTATTTAAAAGGTATTACCAACTCTCCCGATTTGTCAATAAACCCACATTTTTCTCTTGAATATACTCGTGCCATGCCTTCGGAGAAAGAGTGTGCATAATCGTATCTAAGGGGAATTACCAACTTACCTTGTCTATTAATAAACCCATATTTGCCGTTACGCATTACCACAGCCAAATCTTCGCGAAAGCTGCCTATATAATCGTACTTATATCCTCTTTGCATTTCCATATTGGCAGAAGGCGATATATAAAAACTCTCGTCTTGGTTACGCAAATCATTGCCATGTAAGAAAGTTTGTCCTCCAAATACAAAAGAGATAAAAAATAAAACAGTGTAAATCTTTTTCATATCAGTCTAAAATTTTGTTTGTTAGTAGTCATATAATTTAACATTATAGTGTTATAATTTTCAAATTTCAAAGATAGACAAAAATTTTAAATCAAAGTTTAAAAAATGTTTTTTTTATTCAAGATAATTTTAAAAATACGGTTTTGGCAGGCAATGCCATTTCACTACCTGCCAAAACAGAAATATATAAAGGTATTTCTAAGGTTCTTCTAATATTAGAATTTATATGTTAGCGATACCGCGAAATTCCTTGGATCTGTAGGGTTCAAATAGCCTCCTCTATAATATGAAGTGTATCCTATGCTATTAAAAATGTTATTGGCAAAAACCCTTAAATGTAGGTTTTGATAAGCGTATCCAACTTGTAGATTGACCGTTGTAAAGGCATCGGCAAGGAAAGGACGAGTATTTGGTTGTACATCGTGTCCGGGCAGAACCTTATTGGTATATTGTTAAACAACTATAGACAACATGTCGTTTCGTTTTAAAAAGAGTAATTTCAATGAATATTCTATCATTTTTTGAGATTTGGAATAGCATTTTGT
>JRAN01000072.1 GCA_000768855.1 Porphyromonadaceae bacterium COT-184 OH4590
AACTTCAAAAGAGCCATGAGAGCTCTTTGGCTGCTTATCAAAATAATAAGCGAGAGCCCATTTGAAAATCGAATCTCACTTAAAGAGAGTTTTTAAGGAATGACTATTTAAATTCGGAAAGACAGAATGGGTTCTGTTATTTTAAGCGAAGATATTAAAGCTTACAAAACAGACGGAACTGCTTCGGTCGATATTTTAACTACGAAAACTCAGGTATGTCACTGGAAAATATCCTAAAACCCTATCTCACCTCGGTGTCATACCGCATCAAGTGAACGACTATGATGTGGCCGGCGCTACGCTCTACGTGGATGTAATCATCGGAGGACATTCTCACACCCTACTCGAAAACCACAGCCATCCTAATGCCGAAGGGCGTTCCGTTACCATTGCACAAATGGCCAAAAGCGGATTTTATATCGGACGTATCGACATACTCCTTGAGACAAAATAACAGCAAGGAAGTTGAACTCAAGCAGAAGAGAACAGAACGAACCTCAAAGCGTTTTACCTCCTTTAATTTCCTACCCTACGAAATATAGCCTCTGTTGGTTGAGAAAATCCTTAATCACAGAGGCTTAGCTTATTGTCTCCCTGCAAGCGCGACAGCTATTCTTCCGAAACAAGGTTAAATTAATTCTTTACCTTATCGGGATTCGGACGATAGCCTTCCAGCAGACTGTCGTTTTCCATTAGGAAGGGCGATGCGGTGGGTTGTCCCCATTCGACGTCATACATCTTCATCAAATAATCGTTCAGCTCGCTGCGGTTGTTGAAGCGGATGACCTGGTAGGGAGCTTGAAACGTCAGTTTTTCGACAAAAAGCAGTTGATTGCCGACAGGAATCAGTACACCGGCGTGTCCCACAAAGAGAAAGCTCTCCTCCGGCGTAATAGCCGAATGCATCACTACGGATATCAGCGATGCCTTAGCCCGGTCGTTTTTATGAATAAAGCGAATGCCTTTGCGCTGCCAATAATCTTGTATGTTTTTCAGATGCTTGTCGATCTCTTTTTCGTTAGGCGTGGGCACAGGGGCGAAAAGGTTTCGGAAAGCTTGCCTCTCGACGGAAGAGAAGAGGGTGCGACCACAGTTATCGAGCGTCTCTTCATCGAACATCAGTGTTGTGGGATGTTCGTCGGCAGGCTGATCGACAGCGATGAAGTCTTTCAGCAGATCGTAGGAAGTGATTCGGCAATTGTACCCCGCAAACTCCGGATGTTTTTCGTCCCAGTTTGTCTGTATGGCTACTTCGTCGTATTGAGGCAGTATGCTGTCTAACTTCACAAAACCGCTTGACACAAGTCCATGCCCTTCGATAGCGTCGTTGAACTGCTTCACATTTTGCAGAAACGATGCGACGTTTTCGGACGCTATGCCGGCATCGGTCATGGCTTTGCTTACTTCCTCCTGCGTCTGCTTGTCAAGCAGGTTCGAATAAGTAACGGTTGGGGTGTCTTGCGTAGCTTCCAAAGCATTATTTTTTTGTTTGTTGCTCCGACATCCCCAAGCTATCGTCATCACAAATGCCAAAGTTGCTGCGATATAAGTGTAATTTCTGTTCATATTGTCTGTGTTTAAATTGTTTGATTGTTCTTTTACTTCAATATTATTGTATTTACAATTGCTTTATCATGACGTAATCTTCGCTGTTTTCTTTTACGACGGTGAAGCCCATTTGTTGGTACCACCTTGCCGCATAATTTGCTTTTTGCACGGAAAGAGAGGTGTGCGTGTAGCCTTTTTCTTTGAGATAGCGAAGCATTTCCTGCATCATCGCCGTCCCTATTCCTCGGTTTCTGTATTCCGTATAAAGCGATATGGAGAGGGAGGGAGTCTGGTCGTCGACGTGGCCGTAATCGTTCATGATACGCACCCATACGGCACCTACGACCGTTCCGTTTACTTCGGCAAGCAGTGCGTGGTCGTGGTCGTACGCACCGAAGTTGCGAACATAGAGCTGCAGGTCGGGATGCTCGATAATCGACCTGTCGGGCGGCGTTACTCCTTCGGGGATGAAAATCGCTTCATAAAGGAAGTCCTCCAGCAAGGACTGTTCGTTTTCTTTAATTTTCCTGATTCTGTAATTCATAACGTGTTGTTGTTTTAAATTCACTTCATTCATATACCATTCCTTTGCCTTTTCTATTATTGTAAAATTCCCTTTTAAAAAAGCCTGTAGATAGTTTGTCATATCCGATTTTATTATTTCAAAAAAATCATTTTTATAAATTGAATTGAAATCATATTCTTCGGCATTATGAGATTCGGTTATATATCTTATAATCATCCACAATGGAGCACTATTTTTGTCTTGTTCGACAGAAATATATTTTCCTTTACCCGCAATTATATTAATATATGCTGGATAATCATAAGGATGAAAACTTCCCTTTAATAAAATATACAAATCATTATTTCTATACACATACTTAAAAGCATACTGCGTAATTTCCTGCTCATTTAACGAGAAAGAATATTGAGATAAAAATTCGGACAGTTGTTTACTGAGGTTTATAACTATATCGTTTTCAATATCATTCATATTATCCGCCATTATACTCTATTATACCACATTTTTTTTAATTCAAATATCTTTTCCGATATTATTTTGCTTGAAGAAACAAAATCGGCATATAAAATCTCATTTAAAAAGATAAGTTCATTATCAAAAAGCATAAAAGGTTGGGGGTTATATTCTTTCTTTGCTCTGGTTAGTTTAAAAATTAAATCCTCCTCCGGCAAAGGACAGTTTATATTTTCAGCCAGAGCTAAGTTAGCCATTCCTAAAACAAAAGGATTACAATATTTAAAAAGTGCGGGACGATTATAAACCGTTTTTAGCCACTGAGTTTTAGAACTCAATTTCATTGCTTCGGTGAAGTTTTTACAAAAACCGTTATCGTCTTTTTCCGCAATGGATTTCAAACAGCTTATCAAAGCCGTGTCCGATTTGGAGCGGACAAGAGAAATGTTTTTATGGTAATAATCAAGTGCTTTGTTTTTCCATTCATCGTTGTGAGCTATAATTGCACGAAGCAAATTTTTGAACAGATAAAACGCTTCGTCTATTTCGGTTTCGTCGTAAGATATATTGCAATAAACCTTTTCTAAAAGCTGAGTATCGGAAGAGATAAAAGAATTTAAAGCAACCCAATCCCTTATTTGATACGGAATACGGTTGTAAAAATCCAATCTCACATATAATGCAAATCCGTTTATAGAGGTTTCAAAATCTTCATCTTTAATTGCCTTATAGACGGCAATATCGAGTATCGAACTTAATATTCCCGCAGGCAAGTTAAGTAAAAACAGGTCTTGCTGTGTAATAGCTTTCCTAAAATTATCATACGAACTATCGGAAAGTTTTTGCCTCTCAATTTTTGTATTGTTGTAAGATTCCTTAAAGGCACATAATAGTTCCTTCGTATTTTTGTACGGAGTTTTCATAAAGTCTTTTTCAACTGTTTGTATGTTCATACCAATCTCCTTATATTTTATGCCGTTTCAAAAGGATGTCCCAAGCCGTTATTTTCACCAAAATTAATATTTTTCTTCTTCATCGCAATCGGAATGTTCCCAGCCGTAAATCCAGTTATCCGCTATTAAATGAAACAGTTCACTGTCGGTTTTATCTTTCAGCAAGGTTAAAGCTTCCGCAACATCTTTCAACAACCATCCTTTACTGTTCAGAGTAAGCCATGCTTCTTTCGGTTTGTTTTGAGACAGATATTGATGGAATAATTCCTTGAGATTTATGTTCTCTTTAAACCAAACGGGCAGGTTCTGCGGATTTTCGATACAATCCATTTCGCCGATTTCGAAACTGCAAGCGTTGTTACAGTCCTCTGCTTTAATACGCGGCATAGAGGCTGGAAAATCGCCGTCATATTCGCTTCTTTCAATATTTCCGTAAGGCGATACCGTTTCCTTGTCCGAAAAATATACAAGCGGGCTTGTGTGCTCTTTGCCGTAAGAATACTCGTCCCAGTAGGTAAAAACTTTTTGCAAGTCTTCGCCACCGTAATTGACGGCACGGCAAAACCGGCAGATTTCCTTTGTCGGTTCTTCTTCCGTCTCCAGCATTTCCAATAGCATAAGCGTAATGAACTGTTTTTCATTACTTGCTGTTTCTCTAAAATGACCTTGCTCAAGTATATATTCGACGAACAGGGGTTTCCGCTGCGAAAAGAAATGACAGACCAGTCCGCTGTATTCCGCTCCATATCCGAGAAATAAGGGTATCAGGCAAGGCGGATGCGGATACCAATACTCCCAAACAGGATTGTATGTATCCAAAACAGGGATTTCGATTTTCTGCAAAACAAGTTTTTGAAAATATTTATCCAAGTTTAATTTATTCAGAATTGCTTTCAGTGTCTTTATTCGGTATTTATTTTCTTTTGTGTTCATAAGGTTCTCCTTGTGTTTAATTGTTTTATTTTTTGTTTTCGGTTTAGTTTCTCCGGTTAAAATTTGCAGGCAAGGGTTTGATGATTTTTCAGCTGCCTATTTATTTACGAAGCAAGTCCGGCAGATTATCTATTTTCATTATTCCGCTATCTACACTAATCAAAGTATAACCGTCTGGATGTTCGATAATATCTCTCACTGCGAATTTACCGAGATTGCCGAACTTCATCTTTAGGCGTTCGCCGGTTTTGAAATTCCAAAACTGAGCAAGGTCATAGTTTTTGTCGGCGTATCCGATTATGGCAAGCCATTCATCATTCAGCTTTTGAATGCGGTTATATACTTTGGGATTCATTTTTTCCAACTCAAAAGTACACACCAGCTTGCCTGTCGTGATATCAATTTCCTTAATAAACCCTCTATGAATATAGACGAACCTGTCTTTTTCAAAAGAGGCTGTTCCGCAGTTTATAGGTTCGTTCAGCTCGAATAGAGGTTTAAGCTCAGGGATTTGCTCCGTCTTTTTTGAAAACAAACCGCCGGTCTTTTTCTCTTTGTATTCAAGGGACAGAAAATATCCGTTTGCAAATACATAGCGTTTCCCGTCGGACATTTCAATTAACTCCGGGTAGAACTCATCGCGTGCAGGCTGTTCCTTCTTTGGTGTTTCCCAAAGCTTGCGGCATTCTCTTCCACCGTGAGCAGCATCCTGAATTATCCACGCCTTATTCTCATAAAGAATAACTACATCTTCGCCTATCCAAACGGGAACAGAAAGCTCATCTAAATAATCCTCGCACTTAACATCTTCCCAACTGTCCATATCGAAAGGTGCAGCTGTTATTTTAATCGATGCCCAATGTTTTCTGTTTTTGTTTTCATCTACACTGATGTTTTTAAATAGAGCACAATAGAGTTTGTGTTCGGACGAATAATCGTAATAATATATTCCTCCCGGAAGGTATTTCAGTTCAAGGCTTTTCTCTTTCGGCGGAAAGGTCTGCATGTCTAAAAAAACATAATTACCGCCGATATAGATAGCGTTCCCTCTATTATCCATGCCGTCTTTTATCCATTTGCCTTCGGCTACGGAAAAAGGATAGGCGAAAGTTTTTACTTTCTCGGTGCGATAGAGTTCATACGGCAAACGATTTGCCAATTTTAGTAGCCGTGCAGGCTCACCCCATTTCTTCCGCGATTGCTTATACTGAGTCAACCTCATCCTTTTGGCTTTCGCATCTTTTTCAAATATTGCACTATTGTCCTTGTGGCAAATATACAGACAAATGCGGTCGCTGTCCTCATATATTTCATATAAAACTAAATCATAACGACTTAACTCCTGCCCAATAGCCGGAAGGAATTCTTCGTAATCCTCAGCCGAATAATTCTCTATCAGCTTAGTAAAGTCTTCATTTTCAAATATACTTTTGTAATCAGGAAAATGCATAGTTAATTGATAAACGGCTTCATCTATCTCTTCTTTCCAGTCGATAACCGCACATCGATTTTCTATAAATGTTTCTGCGTGTGTCATCTGTTTATCTCCTTATATTTTAATTTGTAATAGTTCATTTTTAATTCCTCAAAAGCCTTTCCATATCAAACCATTCTTCTTTGGTGTTGGTAAGAGCCGCTGTGTCACTTTTGTTAAATGCTTCGATATGATGTTCCAAGTTATCAAAGTGATTTAAAAGCGTTTCAAAATCGGATATATATTTAGAGCCGCCAAAATGCTTTTTAGATTCATCAATGCCGAGTTTTCCGATTGTTCCGAATTTGTCGTAAAATGTTTTTAAATCCTTGTGCGAAATCTCTATAAGGTTCAATCCTATCTGACAATCGCTCTCTTTGCCGGTTTTATCTTGCAGTGTCTTTTCCATATCTTTCATCATATCGGCAAAGTCGTTCAAATTATTCAAAGCCGTTTCATTAAACATACCAATCATTGCGTCGGTGATAAAATCTTCCGACATAAACTTATGCCCTAATATTTTACATTTGCGTATCTGCTCGATAGCAGGAGGCTGGTTGTCCCTGTAATCGGTAATTGCAAATCGGTAGTCGCACATATTACGGTTGCGATATATGTCTAAAAGTATTAGTGCAAAATGGTTTCCTTCCGAAGAGCAAAATGTAAGCACATCATTCACTTCAAAAAGAAATTCGGTTATCTTCTTATATTTTTTACGCTTGCGTATTTTAGGATTGGGCGAATTGATTTTTGCCCACAGCTTGTCAAGTTCTTTTTGCCGAGCCTTGCCTGCCTTAGCTCCGCATTCTTCCGTCCATGATTTTACGCAGGCGCCTTTATCCATTACGCGTTTAACCTCTGCAATAATATCATCGCTAATAAAGCCTATCTCCCAAAATGCCAAAGCGTATGCAGTTACCATAACTTCATAATCGAAGTCATCCGCATACCCTTCCCCTTCCGGCGGGAAAGGCACTTGCTCTCTTATACTTTCTGCTGTTCCGCCACTGTCGTACAAATCCATTATTCCGTTATACGTGTCAAAAGCGATATCGCCATCAATAATCTTTACTCCGTCTGTTGCCATTGTGTTTTTCTCCTTAGTAATTTAATTTATAATTCATAATGAGGAATATTGGTCTAATTCATAAAATGAGAAAGCTATTACTCTCCGTTTATCCTGTTTGAAGTTTGAATTTGAAGTTCCCATAACACTTCGGTATCGATTATCTCTAAGTTCCGAACATCGTCTTCTCCGCCCAGATGTAAAAACACCTTATGTCCTATACTCTTGGCAAACGGAACGGATTTTATTTTTAAATATTTTTTTGCTTCTTCAAAATAATCTTCAAATAAAATGTCGTACTCATCGCCGGGCAAAACTTCGTCGAAAAATTCCTGTATCGAAAAATCGGCTTCAAAAAATTCTACTGTAGCAGGGTCGAAGTAAACTATCTTTGTGTTTGCATAATTAATACAATACATGTTACCTTGCCAGTTGGAAGCAAAACAATATAAGTCGAAATCAGCTATTTCTTCTTTAAAATAAGTCTTCAGTTTTTCCGTCCATTTATGCAGGCTTTCAAACGTATGTATCTTTAATAAGCCTCTATTGTACGAGTTGCCTCCGAGTCGGGAAATAATATCGTACAAAAAGAAAAGTTTTTTATCTTTTGCAATGATATTGTTATCCGCTCTCTGTTCATTCTTAACCTGTTCGGTCAGCTTGTATTTTTCCATATTTATCTCCTTTTTAGTTTGTAATTATATCTTATTTCTTTTCATCAATTCGACGATATTACATACTTTATATATCATATCGGCAAAATTATCGTTTACCGTTTCGAATTCACGTACGGCATACAATCCCATATTTATCTCTTCCAATCGGTTTCTGTCATTCTTGTTTTCCAATACACTCTTGATATAATTTAACTGCATCCTTGTTGATACCACAGGCTGCCAATCATCATCAGGGTAATATTTTAAATGACATTGTTATTGCTTCATCAATAAGCTCTATAGCTTCTTTCTTATTCATGGTTTTATCTGTATTTTTCCAATAGATTAATCACAGGGGAATATCCTACCTGTTTGGCAAAATCTAATGGAGACCTGTTTGCCTTATTCTTATTATAAATATTAGCGCCTCTTTCTAAAAAAAGTTTTACTAAGGGCAAATCCATTTCTCCTTTTAAATAAAAAACAGCAATCCATAATGGTTGATTATTCGAATGATCGCAATGATTAATATCCGCTCCGGCATCTAAAAGCATTTGGGCTATTTTAAGTCGCTGTTCGGGAGTATCATGATCTACAGGTTGTTTTTCTCCTACATAAAACAGAGGTGTCTGTCCATATACATTCTCTGTATTTGGATCAGCTCCATACGCCAATAACAACTTTACAGATTCAACTTGAACCATTTGAACAGCCAAGGCCAAAGGAGAAAGCTTCATACCTTTCTCCTTTTTATTAATTTCTTCAACAGTACTTTGTTGCAACTCTTTTTGCAATTGCACTATATTGCCCCACATTGCTGATTTATAAATATTTTCAGGCATAAAGTATAGATGTTTATTTATAAAGTTTCACTTATATTCATTGTTATTGGAGGCAAACCTTTTTTTATTCTCTCCATATTTAATTCTGCAAGTTCGAGAACAGGCAGTCCATTTTTTTTTCTATCTTCATTAAGAAGTTCTAACCCTTTTGGAGACATATATACAGCCTTGCACAGTTTTTTCGCCTGCTCCATTTCCTCTTTTGTGGGTTGTTTGGGCACCGAAAGCAGCGCGAGAAGCGAAGCTATGTTTTCACTTACCTTTACCGGCATTTTCCGGTTTCCTTCAAGTCCCCAATCATCTGTTTCGTGAAACCAGTAATAAATGCAACCGCTTTTATTATCGATACATAAAAGGTCACTGCCATTTACACAGGCTAACGGCAGCATTTCGGCGGGAATACGCGTCTGATAATTTTTGCAGTTACAGAGAAAATCTGTATATTCTGTTGATGAAAAACCGAAAAAGTAATCGATATTAAAGCTGATACCATTTTTACAGTAATAGGTCAGTTGGGGCTTAGCCATATTGTAATTCAACAACAAATTCCTTAAATCGTGATGAACAACAATCCCATTTTCGGTTTCGAACTTCTTTATTTTATTTCTGTTAGACCTTATGGCTACTTTGTTTAAACTTGTTATCTTATTCATCTCTTTTTTTATTTAACTGTTTATATATTTCCATAGGAATAATGTTATTTGCAGAATTTCCGGCTTTGTTTTGTATCGATAAATCGGCATTAGAACAGTACAAATGCTTTAATACGGGAAAATTTTTACCGCCTTTCCAATGCATAACAGTAACCCAAGCAGGTGTATTACCATGAATATCCACCGCATTTACATCAGCATTGTTTTCCAATAAAAATTGCACACATTCGATATTTCCTTCCTGACAGGCAAAGTGCATCGGAGTATAGCCGGTATTATCCTGTGCATTAACTTCTGCATTATTTTCAATCAGCCATTTCAATAGCTCCATATTATTATAAAAAGCAGCATGATGCAGGGCAGTTCTTTGTTCCGGGTCTTTGCTGTTTATCCCTGTTTCCTGCAAGAACTTTTTAACCTCACTGTTTTGTTTCCGTTGAATAAACAAAAAGATATTCTCTTTATTGATGTTCATTTATTCTCTCCTTCTTATTAAATTGATAATTAATAATTATTTTGACTCTTCCGTAAAAATACATTTCTGTTTAATTTGTAATTACACTTTTATTCAAATGAGGTAATTCTTCGAATAATTTTTGATAATCCAAAAATCTCTCAAAATCTAAACAATGTTTAGGGGCATCAAACCGGTGTTTGCTTAAATCTGCCGTACCCCATTGCTCAATATACTCTACTTTGCCGTTCTCTTCCCTGAATTCCTGCAAAAGGACATTGTTTTTTTTCTTTTCCGAATAAAAGAGCAATGTCTTTCCAAACTCTCCACATATTGAAATTTCACTCAAGAATACTTTTTTATCATAAGGGACAAGTCCATTATTTTTTGAGGTGTTATCGATATAGCCTTTCATAAAGTTTATACTCATATAAATGTTTAATCCGTTTTCTTTTTCTTCATAATAGCTTAATCCCACTGAAATTCTGTGATTACTAACTGTTGCGAAGGGCTTGTCGTTTTTATAATAGGTAACAACATAAGGCAAGTTCTTCTCAAAAGAATATTTTGCCCACTCATCCGGGGTAATATTCTCAAACTTTTTCGGTATTTTTTCCCCGAACTCATCTTCTAAAAGAAGTTCTAAAAATCATCTTGCCAATATTCGACATCGGGGTTGAGACGCAAGGCGGTTTCGAATTCCTTATCGGCATCGTAGTCGAGAAAGCCGTCTTCGTCGGTAAAATATACAGCATCTTTGTAAATGAGAATTTAGCAATTAGTTTGACCATCTAATTTATCTTCTATCTCTTTGATTGATGGCATTGTGCCTTCAACCTTTTCGGGATATAGCTTTTCAAGCTCATATTCGGATATACCGAGAGGCTGACTACTTGACTCCAATGCGTATTGAGCCAAAGTGTTGTTTTTTTGCTTACAAATAAGTAATCCGATTGTGGGATTGTCTCGCCCCTCTTTGCGGAGCAGATGATTACAAGCTACAACGTAACCGCCCAACTGGCCTGCATCGGCAAAATCGAACTCACCAATTTTCACCTCTACCACAACATAGCAAGATAATCTGAGATTATAGAAAAGCAGGTCTATAAATTTTTCCTTCTCAGCTATTTGCAGGCAATATTCTTTGCCTACATAAGCGAATCCGGTGCCAAGTTCTAATAAAAAGTTAGTGATATTGGTCAGCAGCGTATCTTTCAGCTTGCGTTCATTGTATTTTCCACGCAAACCTGTGAAAGAGAAATCGTAAGGATCGCGTGTCAATTCCTGCGCTAAATCGCTGTCCACATCCGGAAGTGTATTCTTAAAATTTGTCAGAGCCTTACCACTTCGCTCATACATATTTATACCCAACATATTAAGCAATACATCTCTGCTCCAGCCATTTTCCAATGTTTGGCGTACATAGAACAAAGCTTTGCTTGAATCATTGGAACATTTATCTATGATATAGCGGTGATGCCCCCAAGGTATTGAAAATAAATCGGAGTATAATCTTTCCACAAGTTGTGGAAGATTTTCCTTTTCAGATTCTTCCACAAGTTGTGGAAGAATTGCAAACTGTTGATTATAAAGGGCATAAAATCGTTTCGCATATCGAATTGAAGTCTCGGAAAGTCCTTCTACATCAGGCATTTCATGACGCAAGTCACGGCTCAGTGTGGCATAAAACTTACTGCCATACTTGTTGTCTGCTTGTTTTTCCTCAATATCTTTACCAAGCTCCCAATAATAGCGCAGCAACTCTTTATTTACCTTTATTGCAGCCTTAATTTGACTGACACGATAACGCTTTACAAGTTCATTAACCCATAAAGAATAATCCTTATCTAATATGCCGATTGATTTATCCATAATTATTTCTCTGTTTCTATTTCATTAATTTTCAACTCGCCTTCTTTCCAGCGTTTCATATTGAAAAGCGGAAGCCAGTCGCCGAACTCCGGGTATTTCTGCCAGTTGGATTCTACATTGACACGACGGTCGGACTCGTAAACCGATTCTATTCCGTTTATCTCCTCAACTTTGCGGATTTTACCGTCGGGGCTAAATTCGTAGTCGGTATAATCATAGTCCCAACTGCCGTCTTCATCTTTTTCATCGTGATAGTAACGTACGGAAAGCCCATCTAAGAATACGCAACCTTTGTGTGTGTTATCTTCATCCCGAAAGGCTTCAAAATTATAACTCATATAAGTCCTATTATATTCGTCAATAAACGATACCACGAATCCGGAACCCAGAAAAACAATATAGGCATACGGCTGCTCATTACACTCCAACAGTGCGGTTACCATAAACGGAAAAGCTGTTTTACCCAGTATAGCGTTGTACTTGTCGGGGTCGATACCGCTTTCCCAAGTCATTTTTACCATTTTCAGATTTTGGTTATAGGCAAAACGTGCCCATTGCTCCAATGTATAGTCCTGCATCTCTTTGGGTATACGTTTGGAGATTCGCNATTTTCAGATTTTGGTTATAGGCAAAACGTGCCCATTGCTCCAATGTATAGTCCTGCATCTCTTTGGGTATACGTTTGGAGATTCGCTTTTTATATTCGTCTTTGTATATTTTAAGTGTTGTTTCCTCTGAGCGGAGATTATAGTATGCGAAACTCCAACTTTGATAAACAGTTTTCAGTTGTTCTGTTTTGTCTTGCAGTCCTTTTTCAAACCACTTCAAATCCGTTTTACTCATTTGTGTTTTTCTCCTTTTTATTTTATTTCTAACTTAAAAATCATCTTGCCAATATTCGACATCGGGGTTGAGACGCAAGGCGGTTTCGAATTCCTTATCGGCATCNTAAAAATCATCTTGCCAATATTCGACATCGGGGTTGAGACGCAAGGCGGTTTCGAATTCCTTATCGGCATCGTAGTCGAGAAAGCCGTCTTCGTCGGTGAAATATACAGCATCTTTGTAGTTGCAAGTCAATGTTTGCAAAAACTTACAGGCATCTTTGTAAAGGACATCGATATCTTCATCGTCATGAAAAATTTCGCATATTTCGCCGGTGGTTTTATTCATTGCTATAAAGTCCGAAGAGTAATTGCGCAGCACGGGATAGTATTGCCCGCCTCTCATCCCGGCAAGTGTATGGTATGCCTCAACCCATTCGTCAATATGAATCAATAAAAAGCCTGGAGTAAAGTCCATATATTTCTGTTCCGCTGTTTCGTATCTTGTCCCGCCCGTATGGGTGTATATGATACGAAACAAGTCCGGGATATCGCCGTGCATTACCGGTTCGAGAATATGCCTCCAGTTTGGGTTTACCGGCAATAAGCTGTTTATGTAGCCGCTGCGAAGCTCTTCCGAGAGTTTCAAGTATTCCAAAAAATATTTTTCCATTAGTTCTGGTGGAGGGATATGTTTATCCGTTTTCCTCATTTGTGTTTCTCCGTGTATTTAATTTATAGATTATCTTTATTCAATTATTGCATATTTTGCGGATAATAAGTCTGTCAATTCGCCTTCTTTCCAGCGTTTCATATTGAAGAGCGGAAGCCAGTCGCCGAACTCCGGATATTTCTGCCAGTTGGATTCTACATTGACACGACGGTCGGACTCATAAACCGATTCTATTCCGTTTATCTCCTCAACTTTGCGGATTGTACCGTCGGGGCTAAATTCGTAGTCGGTATAATCATAGTCCCAACTGCCGTCTTCATCTTTTTCATCGTGATAGTAACGTATGGAAAGCCCGTCTAAAAATACGCAACCTTTGTGTGTGTTATCTTCATCCCGAAAGGCTTCAAAATTATAACTCATATAAGTCCTATTATATTCGTCAATAAACGATACCACAAATCCGGAACCCAGAAAAACAATATAGGCATACGGCTGCTCATTACACTCCAACAGGGCGGTTACCATAAACTGAAAAGCTGTTTTACCCAGTATATCGTTATACCTGTCGGGGTCAATACCGCTTTCCCAAATCATTTTTACCATTTTCAGATTTTGGTTATAGGCAAAACGTGCCCATTGCTCCAATGTATAGTCCTGCATCTCTTTGGGTATACGTTTGGAGATTCGCNATTTTCAGATTTTGGTTATAGGCAAAACGTGCCCATTGCTCCAATGTATAGTCCTGCATCTCTTTGGGTATACGTTTGGAGATTCGCTTTTTATATTCATTTGCGTATAACCAATGTGTATCTTCTTCCGATTGGAGTTTATAATAGGCATAATTCCAATCTTGATAAACAGTTTTCAGTTTTTCTGTTTTGTCTTGCAGTCCTTTTTCAAACCACTTCAAATCCGTTTTACTCATTTGTGTTTTTCCTTTTATTTAATTCATAATTCCTCATTAAACATTCCTAATTTTTACTCAATTTAATTGTTCTTATCTTTATCAGGTAGTTCTTTTATTACACCGTCTATGAGATGTGAAAAATCGATTGCGTTTTTAGGACTGATTACAGGTTTTCCAGTTTCTTTTTCTATCTCTTTTCGGGCAAGTCCTGCAATACTTCCGCCCCGCTGTTTCAACTGTCGACAAATTGTCGACAGTTCGCTTTTTTCTTCTTCCGACATGCGTTTTTTGACACGGTACCAATAGTCTCTCGGATTAGGACTTTCAGTTAAGGCTGCCACAACATCTACTACACTAAAATACCACTCCTCTTTTTCACTATCCCAAATAGAGCGTATTTTATTGCCCTCAAATAACTTTATATCATCTGTTGCCATTGTGTTTTGATAAATCAAACTTTAACGAAAATCCAAAGTTACAAAAACATTTTTATTTTCGAGGGGGAAAATTAGGTGTTAGGTATTGGGTATTAGGTGTTGACACCCGAAAGGTGGCGGGAGACGCCCGAAAGGTAGCGGTAAACGCCCTAAAGATGTCGGGAGGTATACGCAAAGTGTAGGAAACTCCCCGCAATGTGTAGGAAAGCCCCCGAAAGGTGGCGGGATGCATCCGAAAGACGACGGGGATGTGCCGAAAAGTAGCTGGAAGCCCCCGAAAAGAGAAACTTTTTTGCCGAAAAAGTTATTTTTTAGTGGCAAAGCCACAAAAACCACTCCGCCAATGTTCCGCCAAAGGCGGAAGAAAGAAAGCAGAAAAAAAACGCCTTGATTGAGGTGAGTTTTTTATTGAAAATTGCTACAAATAGTCTTCCTCCATCTTCATCAAAAAGATTTCTTGTAAATCACCATTTATAGTACTTCCATTTATATTAAGTTCAAATGAGCCTTCTTGGTTTGCATATGAAGATATATTATCTAACTTGCCAAATATCGAGGATATTACATCTTGCATAACTAATTTCGTGAAAAACTGCAACTGATTTTTTTGTTCCTCACTCAGACTATGATACAACTCTTTACTATTTTTCCAATACTTATCTGTTCCTACTATTGGTGTCGGAAGTGTTTCAAAATAATAATTATACGTATCTTTAAAAATTTCCTGATTTACATTTTTTACAAATTCTTCTGCTGTCATATTAAAAACTTATTTTAGGGGCAACCTGTTTTCGGTTTTTGTTTTCTCATTTCAGGATACATTGATTTATTCAAATCAATAAGTTCTTGCAGTTGTTTATTAGAAACAGCATCACCATATACCCTCCTTAATTCTCTTATATCTCTTGCTAACAACTCTCTTGCACTAGTAAATGGTTTTCCTGTTTTTGGATTTATTTTACTTCTTGAAACAATACCTACACCGTCTTTGGTTCTTGTATGACCAACTGAAGGGACTAAAATTGCAGGAGCTTTCATTTCATCATAATTAGCGACCAACTTACCCATTATTGTTTTTTGTCCTACGTGGTGTGAATCCAACCCTGTACCTGCATTTATTTTAATTAAGTCTTCATGTAGTCCTACTTGAAAGGGTTGTCCTGTTCCCTTTAACCCAAATACATCCACCCAACCGTTCGGGTCGTGAACGTAGGCGTACAGCGTTGGATTATTTCCCGCCAATCCTATCGGGTCTTGGCTGATGTATGTACCGCTATCAGGCGAGTAATAACGGAAACGGTTATAATACAATCCTGTCTCCTCGTCCTCATACTGCCCTTGATAGTGAAAAGGACAATTACCTCAAAAAACGCGTATTGCGAAATTACAATTTTTTCTCTAAAAAAGTTGTTTTTTTGATAATCAGACGATTATTCCGATAACTCCCAATTCAGAGTATTACCCCGAAAAAGAGAATAAAAAAACGGACAAAAACAGGCAGAAAAGCCCCCGAAAAGAGAAACTTTCTTGCCGAAAAAGTCATTTTTTCGATGGCAAAGCCACAAAAACCGGCCCGCCAATGTTCCGCCAAAGGCGGAAGAAAAGAAACCACTCGCCTTGATTGAGGTGTTTGTATTATTTTAAGAGGATATAATACCAATGTACTCTTTATATTCTAAGGGAATTGGCAAATCAAAAATCAAATCTTTCATTGGGTCAACATTCTTATTCATCTTATAGCAAAGGTACAGTCTTTCGTTAAATTCTGCATAAATTCGCACATTGGTCAATTCATATTTATTTATTGTTTCCAAATCTGTTTTATCTATTGAGGGAATAATAATTTTCTCGACATACCCTCCAGAAGACATATCTTTTTCAATTAATCTTCCCCCTCCTTGTCCCAATATAAGTATTTTTTTTTCTTCAGGTGTTCCTTCCCAAACTGTAACATATCTGCTTCCAGTTCCTAAAGAATCTATTTTACACCTTGGTGGTTCATAGTTTGCTAATCCTTTAAGGTTCTGCTTAAAAATATTGCTATTTTTTATGAATTGTCTTGTAACAGTGGTACAAAAAAGAATAGGAACTTTTTTTAAATCTATTCCTTCCCAATTATTATCAGTATTGAACATATTAAAAACAAGTAGTTCTGCTTTACCTATCATCTGTGCCAATACATAAATATTAGTTTCTCTATTTTCATCTTTGCATTTTGTTTCTATACTAATCACCTGATTGGTTTTCCACATTATTTTTGTCATTTTATTTCGTACTTTTATTAGTGACATCCTTTTGTTTTCAGATGTTCGTCTGCTGCTGTTAAATATTTTTTCCTGTTTAGATTATTCTCACCAACCGGATTTTGCTTATTGGCAACTTTAGTTTTATCACCCCCTGCTGCTTTTAAATCGGCTTCATGTAATCTTTGTTCAAGACCTCTTGCTGTTTGTTTTCCTTTTACTACCTCACCAACATAAACATGTTTGGGAGCAACTCCTCCAAAATCATCAAAGTTTCCATTATATCTGTACGCTATAATTTCATCAGGAGATAATCCAAGATGTGAAGGGGCGCTTGCATAACCTGTATAAGGAAGTCCATTTTTTACACCCTGATATGTTACATGAGTTCTTCCCGCTCCAGTTTTTACATTGTTTAAACCCAGAGGATCTATCCAACTATTAGTATCATGCACATATCCGTACAACTGCATTCCGCCCGCCAACCCTATCGGGTCTTGGCTGATGTATGTTCCTGAATCTGGCGAGTAGTACCTAAATCTATTATAATAAAGTCCTGTCTCCTCGTCCTCATACTGCCCCTGATAGCGGAAAGAACAATTACCTCAAAAAACGCGTATTGCGAAATTACAATTTTTTCTCTAAAAAAGTTGTTTTTTTGATAATCAGATGATTACTCCGATAACTCCCAATGCAGAGTATTACCTCGAAAAAGAGGGCAAAAAACCGACAAAAACAGGCAGAAAAGCCCCCGAAAAGAGAAACTTTTTTGCCGAAAAAGTCATTTTTCTGTGGCAAAACCCCAAAAACACCCGCCAATGTTCCGCCAAAGGCGGAAGAAAGGAAAGCAGAAAAAAACGCCTTGATTGAGGCGGAATGTATCACTCTCTTTTTAGATGAACAACCCTATTGGGTATAAAAACCGTTGCTTCATCTCCGATAGTTTCAAATACCCACAGACCTTGCCAATGTTTATCTTTCCAACACTGTTTTTTGAGTTTTCTAAATAAGGATTGCACCTTTTTTTTAAACTCTGGAAACTCATTACCAGCAAAATAAGCTAAACGACCTTGAACGTATATATTTTCGTCTCTGATTTTTGAAGGTATGTATTCAATAACAGGGCTATCATAAATAGAAATGGACGATTTACCTGACAAAGTATTTATTTGAGTAGCCAATTTTTCACAAGTTAAATAAACTTCAAAAGGCATTTTAGGAAAGTCTTCTGTTTCTTTTATTATACTTTTATTCTCTCCGAAATAATCCCTTGCATAAAGAGAGTCAAACCTATCTAAAAGCTCTTGCCTTATAATTTGCTCCCCTTTTTCATCTGCAAAATAATTAAATTGTATTGAACTCATAATTAACCACAACTATTTTTTCTATGTTTTTTACTTGGCACTTTCCAATCATCAGCTTTATCGGGGTCTATAAGTGTTACCCGTCCCTTTTTATCGTGGAAAACTATTCTTACATCATCGCCCAAAGCCTCCCTAATATCCATAATCGCTCCTCGCTCTCTTGAAGACGGTCTAAATCCTCCACGAGTACGCATATCCCCGATTTGATGTACTTCAATTATATCTCCTGCATCATTCCTTACTACTACATCACCAAATCTTGATTTTCCATTTTTTAATTTTATCTGCCCTTCTGTTTCTACACTTTTGCCTAAACCTTTTAAATCATCTCGTAATTGGTCTTGAATACTTCTGTGTAGAGTACCACCACGACCGCTTAACCCCAATGGGTCTATCCAACTGTTTGTATCGTGAACGTATGCGTAAAACTGCATACCTCCCTGCAGCCCTATCGGGTCTTGGCTTATATACGTTCCTGTTTCAGGCGAGTAATATCTAAACCGATTGTAACATAAATCCGTTTCACTGTCAAAGTATTGCCCCTGAAACCTGAAAAGACAACTACCTCAAAGAACGCATATTGCGAAATTACAATTTTTTCCTCTAAAAAAGTTGTTTTTAGCTCCAAAAACAGCAAAAGGCAAGGAAAATATCTCTGCCTGTACGCTTTTACTTCAAGACTTGCAATCCGGAGCATTAGCTATTTACTGCCTTGGTTCGTAAGAAACAGCAGTCCGTTTTTCTAAAAATCATCGGAAAACCACTCTTCTTCTATATCATCGTTTACCGAATCCGAACAGTCTTTGACTTTCAAACTGCCGATAAATTCAGAAAAACTATTTGCCGCCAAAAACAGAGCATTCGCCATTGAATTATCATGAGTATAATAGTATATCCTGTTATCGGACATATTAATCAACAAATAGTCTCCGGGCGAGCCTTCGGCAAATACAAAACAGTCAGAGTCTAATTGGTCTAACAACGCTTCTCTTGTATCTTGCAAAGATTCGCTTCCCCGCCCCCAACCATAGATGAATGTAACAGGAACTGTTCCGTCATCATAAGCAATGGGAATATCGGCAATACTTTTGAACACCACTTCCTTGTCGAATTGACCGAATCCATATTTTAAAGAAAACTCGATATATTCCTCCGGTAACTGTAAATTATTTACAGTTAAATAATTATGAACATCGAAAGTACTATCTTTATTTGCAATAAAATTATCGGTAATTTCAATTCCGCCGATTTCTTCAATCTTTTTTTCTATATCCATTGGTTCTCCGTGTATTTAATTCACAATTACTTTTTTATTTTTCAGCTGCCTTGGTTCAAAAAATAGAGCGGCGTCTTGGAGTTAGCGTAATCTTCACCCTCCCATAGGGTAAGCCCCTCGAAAAAATGACGGTCGTCGTCTTCCAACTTTTCTACAACATGGTTGTGAATCTTAAACAACAACTCGCCAGCCGTAAAGGCTCCTTTATCCGCATGCAGGTCAAAATCCTCTTCCGTTTCTTCATCATCTTCTTCGTCCCAATATGCAAATTGAACGGTAAGTGCCGCCCCTTCGAAAACAGTTTCGTCGGGGTTCCAGCGGATTCCAAAATCTTCGTTGTAGCGTTTCACTTCCTCTATAAACGCTTCCAACGTCCGATACTTGCCTCCATAAAAGCCCCAGTAAACATTCGGCATAATCTCTTGCGGATACATTGCTTTTCTCCTTTTAGTGTTCGTACAGACGGGCTAAGTCGAAGCCGTGTTTTAATGCCAGTTCGTAATAGCTTTGATTGGGGTCTTCGCCTATCATGGCGTAAATCTCCCGCCTTAGTTCGGGGTTGTTTCTTAAGTCCGAATATTTAAAATATGCTTCCTGCCTGTCGCCTTCTTCTATTAAATCGGTACGTCCCGAATAGTCCAACGTGGCTGTAATTGCCTGAAAACCGCTGCCGAATGAGGGATATATTTTAATCTTGTAGCACTCGTCATCGCTTAAATCAACCGGCAGATATAATTCACCGGCAGAGAAATAGCGTTTGTCGGCAGAAGAGAGGGTTTCGGGGAACGATACCTCTTTTACATCGATTTCGATGTTGTCAATGATATTTGCTTCATATTCGGAAAAAAAGAAATCCGGCACAAATACGCTGATAACCGCTTTCCGCTTCATATCGATATTCGCAAAAGAGGCACTTACACCGATAAAAGTTTCTATCAAATAGCACTTGTTAAAGAAAGACAGGTAGTTGTTGTCGTTTTCGAATGAGGTTTTTATATATTGTTTTGTTACATCGAACAGTATGCGTCCGTAAATAAATTCGTTTTCGGAAACTTTAACCGAAAAAACATCGCCAGTATTAATCTTTTTTGTTTTTGCCATTTGTTTTTCTCCTTTTATTTGATTCGATTGGCGTTTGATAATTACCTGCTGTTTTCTTTTTTTACTTCTTCAAACCAGTCATCGGAAACTATGCTTGCCGTTTTTACAGGGTCGTTGGTATAGACCAAATCATAACGATAGTCTGCCTTTAGACTCTTGCTCTTTACATCATAAATCAGCTTCATCTCTGTAGGCATATCTCTGTTATGCTCTTTGCATATTTTCATAAGTTGTTTTATATCGGAGTTTATCACGTCCAATACCATTCTTTGCCTCTCGCCCGATACATCATATTCCGCCTCGCCCTGTGCGATAGCATCATTCAACTTATGCCTGTCCACGACAATTCCGTTGATTTTGTAAAAATAAGCGGAGGCGATAACATTATCCTCACAAGAGCAGTATATGTACACCGTATCCGCTCTGTCTTCCACATTTTCCAGACAGATACTTACCATATCCGCCTGCAATTCGCTAAAATAATCTTCAAATATTCTACTCATAATTCTTTTCTCCTTATTGTTTAAATTTCAATTTATAATTTTTAATTCGTAATGAGAAATTGGTCTGATTCATAATTAAACATTCCTAATTCCTCATTAAGCATTCATAATTAATTTAAACCATAGCTTTTATTAACTCAAAATACTTTTCGTCCTGTCCCTCGAAGATGTCTTCACCATCAAGCATATAGGCACGCAGTAAATGTTCTTTCGCTCTTTCCGTGTTGCCAAGTTCGTACAAGGCTTGCCCCAAACGGATATGCACAAAGGGATTGGCAAGAGCGTCCGGGCAGTTGAGAGCATCGAACATATTATCGCTGCATTCCTTGTAATTGCCGAGCATAAAGTTCATATCGCCGATACTTGCATACAGCCACAAAGCGGCTTCCCAATCGGTTTTAGGTGCAGGTACAAGGCTGAGGGCTTCTTCGAATTTAGCCCTTGCCTGTGCATATCGTTCTTCGTCGGCAAACTCGTTGCCCTCTTCCGATAGCTCTTCTATACGTTCGTATAGTTTGTCATCTAATTCTGCCATAGTTTTTAATGCTCCTTATTGTTTGTCAGCTTCCGTATCTCTTTATCAAAATCGGAATCTATTTTTTGTGTTTTATTGAATATATCGTATTCCTGTTCTGCTTTTTTCTTCGCGGCGGTTGCGGAGATACGCCTCTTGTCAGGCAAAATCTCATACTGTCGGAAAGTAAGAAAGGCGTCTACGCTTTTGGAAAAATCGGACATTGTAAAACTGTTCTCACGCTCAACAAGGTCTTCTATATAGTCGAAAAAACCTGTTACGGCTCTTTCCAAGCGGTGTATTTGTTTCTCTGTCAGGTAATTCTTTGCAACGGACACATCCGATTTCAGAACACGTCCATCGGGAGCATTTTTCCACGTTGTCAATCCCATATTATCTTTGGTATGGTCGGCATTCGAATAAATGATTTCTGCTGCCGTATAACCGGTTATTGCATAGTGGAAGCGATTTTGAATCATGGCATAAAACTCGCGCGTAGTTGTCGAATCTCTTTCATAATCGACACTGCATTCCGCATATATATCGGTAATTTGCTGCCAAATGCGCCTTTCACTTGCCCTAATGGAACGGACACGTTCCAACAGTTCGCGGAAATAATCTTTACCGAAAACGGCTTTGCCCTGCTTTAAACGGTCGTCATCCAAAACAAAACCTTTACGAATAAACTCTTTCAATACGTTTGTTGCCCATTGCCTAAACTTAGTAGCTTTGGCGGAATTGACGCGGTATCCTACGGATATTATGGCGTCGAGACTATAGAAAATCAGTTCCCTATT
This sequence comes from Porphyromonadaceae bacterium COT-184 OH4590, assembly GCA_000768855.1. Lineage (GTDB taxonomy): Bacteria > Bacteroidota > Bacteroidia > Bacteroidales > Paludibacteraceae > F0058. Next base: position 22,070 of record JRAN01000072.1, read on the forward strand.
AACATTTCGCGTACCTTCTTTTTGAACTACCGAGAAAATCTCGGTAGTTGCCTGTTCCGTTAATTCACCTTCTTGGAAGATATTCTTTAAATGCAGTCCGATGTTATCCGCACTGCAGTCAAAAAGCCGCGACATAGCTTTTTGTGTCATCCAAATGGTTTCGTCCTTGACCGCTACCTGAACATTTGCGCCTCCGTCGGGCGTATTGTATAAAAGAAATTGTATCTCGTTCATATTTGCTCTTTCCGATTAATTAACTTCATCATCACTTTTATCCTTATAGTCTTAGCTCATGTATTTTTCGGGGTGTTTGTAAAAGTCAAGATATTTTTTATCGGCACTTGAAAAATACCTCATCCCCGCCTCTTTAACAACAAACTGAAATTTATCCAATGCCTCTTTGAAATCGCCTGTCTCAAATAGATACATTCCGATATAGAATTTCAATTCCTCATTACTTTGATGCAGATTATTATTTACATCAATCATTCGATTAAGCCATTTCTTCGCATTTTCGAAATCAGACAACCACATGCAATTTTTAGCTGCATATTTTGCTGTATTGTATGCCTCATTCCAATTATTCTGAGGAGCGGGATAGGTATTCCACGCCTGCTCATACAATGCCAAACCTTCTTCGATTGCTTTCTCCTGCAATTTGTCGTACGCTGCATTCGATAATGCATCTACCTGCTCTTGTATTTTACTGTCTAATACTGCCATTTTTGTTTTCTCCTTATTTTTTAATTTGTAATTCATAATTCCTAATTAATCTCATCACACAACCGATTTCCTCTTTATATCGAAAATATCGATTGCTTCGTTTTCAAAAAGGGTTTCGAGTGCATCCGTACCGTATTTGTTCTTGTAGTCGAGTTCTTTGTCGGAAATAGGGACTAACAGCAGCGGGTATATATTTCGGTTGTCAATCTCCACATGGGAGAGCTTATCCTCCCACAGAAACGGAGGCGTGAACATAATATGTTTCATATCACAGCGGTAATAATCGGAAACAATCGTTTCGAATACCGTACCGGGTTGGCAGTTCCATTTATTTTTTATGATAAAAAATGCCGCTGTCGATAAAATATTCGGAACCTGCTCATACTCTTTATACCCCGCCATAAGAAGCTCTACGGGAATGTCCGGAGCCGAACCATCCATCCTGTTTATCGGATTCGGATAGCCGGACAAACCTATGGTAGAATAAAATTTTACCTCACTGTCCGTAGGGTCGTCACAGCTAAGAATATCTATACTGTGCGTTTCGTTTTCGTCGTAATATGCAAATACCTCACTTTTCACACCGATTGCCTGTGAAACATAACGAAAATACTTTTTGTCTATCTCGGTTACTTCTTTCATATTCTTTTCTCCTTATTGTTGAATTTATAATTATTTATATTTTATCATATTTATCCTGTATCAACACATTATAATTCGTAAAATACATTGTCAATGTATGATAATCTTCTCTTGCTATATCCATTTCAACAAGCATTTTTTTCTTATTATCAAAAATCCGTAAAATGGGGGGCGGATCTGCTATACTTCTTTTAGGTATTGAATAAAATTCAATATAATTTATCTCATCTGTTTTTATTGAATTGACTTCCTTATTCTCATAGAGGATTTTTACGGTTTCGCCGCTTACACTTAAAGAGTATTTTCTATTTTTAAGTTCTTTGAAAAAATTATAGGTGCAAAAACCCAAAAGTACAATTAATACGATAACATTAGAGACAGATTTATATGTTAATTCTTCAAATAATGTATTTATATTAGTAGGTGATACCCAAAGAAGTAAACTACCAACTACAATACAGAAAACCAGAGTCCAATTGCTTTTTAAAGATTTAATTTCAAATTCACTCGATAATTCTAATTCCAACTCGTCTATTTTATTCATTCTATTTTTTGTGGAATTAATATTCAAGGTAAATAAAAGCCAAATACCTAACAAAGCAAATATGGGAGCTATAGTAATAATTAAGCTCCACATTTGCTCTAATTCTAATGAAGTTTTATCTAAAAAGTATAGCTGTATCAAAAAAATAATAATGAATACCAATAGGATATAACGTATTACTTTAATGGCTTTTCTTTGTCTATTTAAATCACGATTAAGTGTATTGATTTTTCTATCAATAATATAACCTCTTTTATACGGGATTTTCTCACTTGAAATTTTATTTTTAGTATGCTCTGTATTGTCATTAATTCTTTTCGTGTCAACATATTCTTTAGCTTGTTTTAAGCCCATACCTGTTTTTTCTTTGACAAACAAAACAGCTTCAACCATTTTATTTTCTTTGATTAGCGAAAGAAGGTGTTTATCATCTTCATTTAATAATATTTTTGACATTTCTTATTCCTCCTAATTTTATTTTGTAATATTTTTTAGACTTTCGCCATAAGTTTTATCTGTATCAAGCCCAAAGGCTCTAAAAATCTTTCGTTTTAATCCCACACAAGCAGGATTTCTTAAATCAAATATCTTATAATTTGTGTTCTCCTTTTATCTAATTTTTCAGACTGTATTCTCTTTTGAGCCTTTCGATTAGCTTTCTCAACCGCTCCGTCGTGCTGTAGTCGAGAAGATGATTTTTGTTCCGACAGGGAATATCTACAAGCTTTTTGCCGACAAAAGACCTGCTGAACTCTTCTTTCGCATTATAGTCCATTTTTTTTGTATCTCCATTTAAAAAATAATTGCAACGGACGATTGTTCCGTTCTTTATCAGAAATACGAAATTCTCATAATCCTTTGTATAAAGGCCATCGATATAAAACAGATTTCCCGCCGTGTCGTAATAGGCTGTTACATCCTCTGCCTCTATTTCTTCATGTTTATATATAACCGTTTTCCTGATATCACATTTTTGTACCTTACGATTTGCGTCGTAAGTAAGAATAATCATACAAGTCCTATCCTTCGAAGTGTTGTCGCCTGTCTTTTTGCCTATAAGATTGATAGTATCTTTTTTTAGCTCTCCCGCCTTTTCTTTTTCATCTATTATATCAGCGAAGTTGTACCCCTTAGCCCGAAATTCAGATAAAACACTGCTTTCATAGCACGGATATTTGTAAATGTCGAGCACTTTGAGCAATGTTTCGGTATCCGAAAAACTGCTGAGATTGAACCAATCCACATCATATTTCATCGGCTTTCCGGTCTTTTGCTCTTTTAATTTTACAGGTTTGGCATCCTCCGCCTCTTCTTCGGTTTCGGCATCGTCTTCGCAACATCCGCAGAAATAAGTGCCGTCATACTCCACGACTATATTCTTACGCAGTGCATAATAGGCATTCTCGTCTTCACAATTCGTTCCCGTATCATAGTCCAAGTATATCAGTTTCCCGTTTTCGTTGTAATAGGCACGAAATATCATATACTCTGCCCCTCCATCGTATCCCCGTTTGTAGGTTCTGTATTTGCGCAGGCGGTTCTTGTGGTCGAAAAAGAGGCGTTTGCCGATATAAAAATGCTTACGACCGTTTTCAAAATCGTCCGGTTCGTCGATAAAAACAGAGTCGCAGCGCAGGGGCATCGCATCTATTTCGCTTACCGCTCTGTACGTTTCCCTGTCGCGTGCCCGGCAGGGCTCCACCGTATCGGCAGACTCCAAAAACATTTTAGCATATTCGTCCGCTGCCTTTTGCGAATACAAAGTATGCGGTACAACAGCTATCAACAATACAAGAAGTTTGCTATTCCAATCCTTTTTCATTTTGTTTTATCAAAAATTCAAAGTTACAAAAACATTTCAATTTTCGAGGGGAAAATTAGGTGTTAGGTATTGGGTGTTGGGTTGTAGGGGTGCGAACACAGGGTTCGTCACCGATAATTGTCGATAAGTACCCGAAAGGTGGCGGAGGAAGCCCGAAAGTTTGTCGGGAAGTACCCGCAAAGTGTTGGGAGGTCTGCAAAAGATGGCAGGTATTAGATATTATAGAGATGTTTTTATTCTAAAATTTACTCACGCTTACTTGCAAAAGTATATTAAGTCTGTACAAGCATGGATATAATAATTTGTGAGAGCATTGGTAATCTTGTAAATATATCCGTCTCTCACATAATTTATACAATATTTATCTCCATATATAAATATTGTATAATGTTTGTTGTAGTTTTGGCAGGTTCACATTTAGAAATATTATGAATAAATAAAAAGTGCCTTATTGTGCTTATGTAAGATAAAATATTTATTTAGTTACTATGATATTCTCCACCAATAGAAAAATACAAAAAATGGACTTTTTGAGGAGAGCGATTGCTTTAAAGTATGTTAAAATATTGATTCTATCCAAATAAAAATATAATTTTGCATCCAAATAATATAAAAAATAATAATAAAAAATGAAAAAATTAATATTTATAATGTTATTGGCAGTCAGTATGACTTTATTTTATGCTTGTTCTACTTCATCTAAAATTGTGCTTTGGGTCGATTCTACAAAAGAGAATTGCGTTATGGGAGGACAAGAAGTGGAATGTTTTCGTGTCTATAAGGGTGAAAATTTGGATAGTGCCAAATGGGAAATTCTTGATGTAGAAATAGGAGGTTTCAATTTTGAAGAAGGTATTCTAAAAAAAATAGAGATAAAAGAAGAAGTACTAAAAGGCAAACACTCTTCGGGTAATAAACCTTTGGTTAAATATACTTTTTTGAAAGAAATGGAAAAAATCAAAGATAATAAATCTCTTTTGAATGGGAGTTGGACTCTTGAAAAAATTATGAATAATTCCGTAGATACTTCTTTTGTATTACCTATACTTAATATAGACCTAAAAGAAAAACGTATTTCGGGGTATGGTGGTTGTAATAACTACATGGCATCTATTTCTAAAATTACACAAGAACAAATCAATTTGTCTCCTATTGGTACTACTATGATGTTATGCAATGACAAAAATATTGAAGCTGAATATTTATTGGCTATGGAAAAAGTAAAAACTTATAAAGTAACAGATTCTAATCTTTATTTATGTGATGAGCAAAATAAAGAAATAGTTTCTTTTATCAGAAACTGATTTTTTCTCTCAAATAAAAAATGTAACTCTCCAACATAACCAAAAAATAATATTGAAAACATATATTAAATTAAGTTATACAACCTAATTTAAAGGTTTTATATTCAGCTATATTCGTGAATGCTACGCATTTCACACTCCTTAATGTGCAGATAAAAAGTATGTCGGTGCCCCCTCTCTGAAACTTTACCAATCGCCATCTTCGTCATAAATGACGCAAACAACAGGCGAATTATTGATAACATAGCGAGTGGTCAGTACAGCTTTGTTTGGTTTTTCATCAATCGGTTTCATATTTTCTAAATGCTTCAAGTAATTTATAATCGGAAGAGTTTTTATCAATATCGAATTTCTCTTTTATATAGCCTTTCTCATCATACAGTTTATACCACAAGCATATTCCAAATTCAAAAAAAGCTTCTTCTTGCAATTCTCCTGTTATGCAATAGTTTTTTGTTAAACCATCAAGCAACCCTTTCTTGTAAAACGACTCACTTTCGATAATTCCATTTTGAAAAAATATCCTTTCATATCCGTTTTTGAGACCTTCAACTACTTCAAATTCCGAAACAACTTTACCATCAAGTATTTCGTACACAATGCCTTTATATTTTTCCGAATTTAAAAAGAAAACCTCAACTTGCCCTTCCAATTTAATATCAAATTCATTCAGTTCTGTCCTTCTCATTACTCTGCTCTATTGTTTTATTACTAAAATAATAATTTATAAATCTCGTTTCAAATAAATCATATCCACCAATTGAATGCCTGATTCATAAATCGGTTGATCATAGTTGTCGGTGAAAAAGTTCTTTATACTGTGCGAACGAACAAAGCCACATTTTTCATAAAAAGGAATGGTAAGCGGGCTCTCTCCCGTTCCGACTTGCAATACGGAATATTCCCCCTTGTATTTTCTAACAATAAAATCGATTAAGGCTTTTCCGTATCCTTTACCCTGACAATCGGGACGAATGGCAATATTCTTGATTTCAAGGACTCTGTTGCCTGCAGCGATCACAACGCATTCTCCCTTAACTCCGTTATCTTCTAAAACATACATTGTTCCATCGTCAATATATTTGTCTATCATATCTTCCTGTTCGTCTGCCAGCAACAACAGCGACAAAAACTGTTGCTTATTTTCTGTGATTTCCTTTATTTGCATAAAACAAAGGTAATCTTTTTTCCATAAATCGTGTAACTACAAAATGAATTGCATGTCTATAACCATAATCATATCCCAGCTTTTTTCATAGCAAGCCTTGTGGTTTATTTTAATCGCAAAAGTATAATTATGAGGAAGTTTCAAATACAATCTTAACATTTTACTCCTCATTAATAGGTAATTTATATTTAAAAATACTCACTTTTAGGGATTGTGAACACTGTTCAGATATTCTAACTTTGCAGTCGTAATTTTGAATATATTTTTCGATAAAATGGCACAAGTACCGAAAGACAATATACGTCGTATCATTCTCGAATCGGCTCGCGGAGAGTTTTTGCAGAAGGGTTTCAAGAATACGTCGATGCGAACCATATCCCGACTTTCGGGCATAACGTTGAGCAACATATACAACTATTTCAGAGACAAGGATGAAATTTTCCGTGCAGTACTGACTCCATTACTCGATGCCTTCGAACTGCTGTTTACCGAACACAATAATGATGAGTATCTGAGTAAGGAATTTTTCTCGATGGACTCGCACCAGAAAAAAGTCATTGACGAATTTATGGTTATACCGACAAATTACAGGACGGAACTGAAGATATTGCTTTTCAATTCGGCGGGGTCGTCGCTCGAAAATTTCAGAGATACCTTTGCCGACCGCTACACGGAGGAAAGCCTGCGGTATCTGAAGGTGATGAAAGAACGATACCCGAATATCAAGACGGATTTTTCAGATTTCTTCCTGCACTTGATGTGTTCGCTATGGCTGACGGTGATGGGCGAAATCGTATCGCACGACGAGTTGACTGATACCGACATTGAACAGTTTATTACGGAATACATTACATTCGGTACTGCCGGGTGGAAAGCCTTGATGAAGATATGAGAAGGATATTTTAGGTGTTGGGTGTTGGGTACGTAGGGGCGAACCCACGTGTTCGCCCGGTAAGATGAAATGCCCGTCCCGATAAAATACAATAAATATGATAATAATGGAAAATCACTTCCCCTACGTGGGAAATCGTTCCCCCTACGTGGGAAATTGTCTCCCCTACGTGGGAAATTGTTCCCCCTACATAGGAAATTGTTCCCCCCACATGGGAAATTGTTCCCCCTACGTGGAAAATTGCTTCCCCTATGTGGGAAATTGTTTCCCCTACGTGGGAAATTGTTCCCCCCACATGGGAAATTGTTCCCCCCACGTGGAATATTATTTCCCCAACACCCAACACCTAATACCTAAACAAGAAATTTTAATAAATACATAATACAGATGAAAATAGAAAAAATCAACGGATGGTTTGCCCTGCGGGGCGAATGGATTGTAAAAAGGCGCTGGTGGGTGCTTGCTGCCTTTGTGGTATTATTTGCCGTAGGATTTTACGGGCTGCAGTTTATGAACATCAACGACTCGTGGGACAGTTATTTCCTCGAAGACGACCCGATGCTCATTAAAACGGAGGAGTTCAAAGCCGTTTTCGGCAACGACAACTACGCTGCCGTACTTACCGAGTGCGACAACACTTTTACGAAAGAGAATCTGGAACTGATACGCGAACTATCGAACGAAATACTCGACAGTCTTTCGTATGCCGATAAGATTACTTCACTTACCGATATTGAGTTTATGATCGGCAATGAGGAGGGTATGTCCATCGAGCAGATTGTACCCGAAGAGATTCCTTCGGATGCCGAAGGACTTGCCGCCATACGGCGAATGGCTTATATGAAGCCTCATATAGCCAACCGATTGGTATCGAAAGACGGCAGGCTTACGTGGGTGCTGCTCAAGTTGCGTCCCTTCCCCGAAGATTCGGTATGGAATACGGGCAAGGGAGCAGCATCGCCTGAGAAAATTACCGGGATGGAGTTAGACCGCATTGTGCAGAAAGCCAAATATGCTCCACTCAATCCGAGAGGAGCGGGATTGCCTTACCTGACAGACCAGAAGATGCAGTGGATAGGCAAAGAGATGCCTCGTGTGATGGGTTTGGCTATTCTGCTGGCTATTATTGTTCTGGCGTTTGCTACCCGTTCGCTGCGGGGCGTGGTGGTGCCGGTGGTTACCGCATTGGCTTCGATTATAGTTACTTACGGCATGCTGGGATATATGCGTTTCAGTATCGACAGCGGTATGATGATGATTCCCATGCTGCTGGCATTTGCAGTAGCCATAGCTTACAACATACACGTTCATTCCTATTTCCGAAGGCAGTTCATGCTGCACGGCAATCGCCGCCGGGCAGTAGTAGAGACCGTCGGCGAGATGGGCTGGCCGGTGCTTTTCAGTGCTCTTACCACCTTTGCTGCCCTGCTCTCCTTCCTTGCCATCCCTGTAGTGCCCCTGCACTTTGTTGGGATAGCCACTTCGACAAGTGTTATACTTACTTTCCTGATAGCTGTTACGGTGATGCCCGCCGTGCTTAGCTTCGGTAAAGACGGTCAACCTTGTCCGAAAGTGCAGGCAGCGGGTGGTGGCTGGCTCGACCGTCGGCTGGAAGCATTCGGGCAGATAGTACTGCGCCGTGAGAAGATAATATTGAGTGTTTTCGTGCTACTTACCGCATTCTTAATTTATCAGATGACGAAAATAGAGACCTCTTTCGATGTAGAGCGTACTATGGGGCGTAACGTGCCTTATGTAAAAAAGATACTGGAAGTAACCGAAAGTGAGTTGGGTTCTATTTATTCATACGATATGATGATAGATATGCCCGAAGACGGAATGGCCAAATCGCCCCAAGCCCTTATGGCACTCGATTCGTTGCAGCGTACGGCAGACAAGTATCCGCTGACCAAGCGTACCACTTCGATTCTGAACATACTCAAAGACCTTAACCAGACACTAAACAATGGTGAGCCCGCCTATTATACCGTTCCCGACAATGAGGAGGAGATTGCCCAACAGATGTTGCTGTATGAGAATGCCGGCGGAAGCGAAGCCGAAAGCTGGATAGACTACGACTATCGCCGTCTGCGGTTGATGGTAGAGTTGGATAAATACAATTCGACCGAAGCCGAACGCGAGCTGAATGAGATTACCGCACTTGCGGGACGCCTCTTCCCCGGTGCACAGATTACACCTGTGGGTTCGATGCCGCAATTCACTACGATGATGCAATACGTCGTACGCGGACAGATTACCTCCTTCGGTATATCCTTACTGATTATCGGTCTGCTGATGATGTTTGTCTTCGGAAGCGTACGCATTGGCTTGATTGGCTTGATACCGAACGTAATGCCTGCCGTTGTGGTGGGCGGACTGATGGGTTGGATGGGCTATCCGCTCGATATGATGACCGCCACCATTATGCCGATGATACTTGGGCTGGCGGTGGACGATACTATCCACTTCATCAACCACGGACATTTGGAGTTCGACCGTCAGCGGAATTACAAAGGAGCCATCTTGCGGACATTCCGTGTGGTAGGTACGCCTATTCTGCTTACCAGCTTAGTTATCGGAGCTAATTTTGCGGTCTATACCACATCCAAGAGCCTTTCGTTCATACACATGGGCATCCTCTCGGTAGCGGGGATATTTACGGCGTTCTTAGCCGATGTGTGTATTACGCCGCTCTTGTTCCGCCGATTTAAAATGTTCGGAAAAGAGGAAGAATGAGGGGTGTTAGGTGTTAGGTGTTGGGGGTTAGGCAAACACAACCCAAAACCCAATACCCAAAACTTAACACCCAAAACCTATTTAAAAACATAATTAAATACATAATAAAGATATGAACACAACAATCAGAACAATTGCCGCAGCGGCATTCATGACACTGGCGACCGCTGCATTTGCACAGACCGGGCGAGACATTGCCCTGAAGGTAAAAGACCGCCCCGACGGCGATACACGTCAGTCGGAAATGGTGATGAAACTCATCAACAAACGAGGCAGCGTGCGCGAACGCAAGCTCATCTCCTATTCAATCGACGTGGGCAAAGACAAGAAAGACCGCAAGTCGATAATGTTTTTCCTCTATCCGGGCGATGTGAAAGGGACGGGCTTCCTTACCTGGGATTACGACCAGACAGGTAAGGACGACGACAAATGGCTCTACCTGCCGGCTATGAAGAAGACACGCCGCATCAGCGGATCGTCGGCGAAGACCGACTATTTTATGGGCAGCGACTTTACTTACGACGATATGGGCAGCCGCAATGTGGACGAGGATACGCACAAATTGCTCGGCGAAGAAACCATCGACGGACACACCTGCTGGAAACTCGAATCGACCCCGAAAGACAGCCGCGACATCTTCTCCCGAAAAGTATCGTGGGTGCGTCAGGATTGTTTGATACCCATAAAGGTAGAGTATTACGACAAGATGAACAAGCTGCACCGCAAGCTCACGATGTCGGGCATCAAGCAGGTAGACGGCTTCTGGATGGCTTCCCAAATGCAGATGACCAACGTGCAGACAGGGCACCAAACCCTCCTCGAAATCAACAATCCGAAGTACAACACCTCGTTGAACGAAGCCAAATTTAACGTAACGACACTGGAGAAAGGAAGCTTTTGATTGGGTTTTAGGTATTGGGTTTTGGGTATTAGGTGTTAGATATTAAGCAAAATAACCCCAAACCCAAACCCAACACCTAACACCCAGCACCTAACACCCAAATAATTATGCGTAAATTCAAAGAATTACAGATTTGGCAATCGGGAATAGAAATAACCAAAGCCGTTTATAAGGTGGCAGAGCAATTGCCGAACGAAGAGCGCTTCGGCATACGCAGTCAGATGACACGTGCTGCGGTTTCTATTCCGTCCAATATTGCAGAAGGCAGCAGTCGGCAAAGCGATACCGACTTCAGGCGTTTTCTTGAAATAGCCTTAGGTTCGCTCTACGAACTGGAAACACAATTAATTGTGCTCAAAGAACTATCTATAATAGACAGCAAAGAATTGGAACCGCTCTTCGAGATAATAGAACAGGAAAGCAAGATGATAAACCGCTTTATGTCGAAGGTAAAAACCTTTTCCAATTCCCCAAAACCTAAAACGAAGGTTAGGGATTAGGTATTGGGTATTGGGTGTTAGGTATTAGGTTCGCCAGGTAATATGAAATACCCGCCCCGACAAAATGCAATAAAAATATGATAATAATGGAATATCGTTCGTCTTATGTGGGAAATCGTTCCCCCTACGTGGAGAATTGTTTCCCCTACATGGAATATTATTCCCCCAACACCTAATACCCAACACCTAATACCCAAAACCCAAAACCCAATAATAATAATGAAAAATCATACAACAATACTGTTATTCACCCTCCTCTGTGCAGTGGTATCGGCTCATGCACAGACCGACGAAGCCAGTTTTCGTATACGTGGCTTTGTCGACACGTATCATGCCGTGCGTAGCGGCGAGCCGAACAATCTGATGAGTTCGCGTACGCGGGTACGCGGCGAAATTTCGCGAGAGGTGGGCGATGCCTCAATGTTCGTGTCGTTCAACACCACCTACAACGCACTGCTCAAAGACCGCACGGGATTCGACCTGCGTGAGGCATACCTCGACTACCACGCACGCCATTGGGGGTTGCGTGCCGGACGTCAGCTCGTAATATGGGGAGCAGCCGATGGCGTACGCATCACCGACCTGGTGTCGCCGATGGATATGACCGAATTTCTGGCACAGGACTACGACGACATACGCATGCCGGTCAATGCCCTGCGTCTCTTCTTCTACAACGAAAAGATGAAGTTCGAAGCCATTGCCCTGCCTACGTTTCAAGGCTATGTGCTGCCCGTAACGGCATCGAATCCGTGGAACATCCTGCCTGTCGGCTCTCCGCTGCCTGTCGTGTGGGACGGCAAAGCGGGGCAGCCCGCTTTTCGTCTGTCGAATATGGAATACGGCGGACGCCTGAGCTTCACGCTGCCGGGCATCGACTTTGCCGTCGCCGGACTCTATACGTGGAACAAGATGCCTGTATTGCGGTATAAACCAACGATGACCCAAATCACCGTTTCGCCCCACTATTACCGTATGGGCTTCATCGGTGGCGACTTCTCCAAACCGCTTGGGCAGTTCGTGCTGCGGGGCGAGGCGGCTTACAACATCGATAAGCATTTCAACTACACCACCGAAGCGATGGCTATTCCCCAAAAAGGCTTCCATTCGCTCAACTGGCTGGCGGGTATCGACTGGTACGCCCCCCACGAGTGGGTAGTATCGGCACAGTTATCGTCCGAAAGCATCTTCGGATACGAAGACTTCATCGCACAGCCGCGCAACGCTTCGCTGATAACGCTCAACATATCCAAAAAGTTGCTCAATGGCAATCTCCAGCTCTCCGACTTCACCTACTTCGATGCGAACAACAGCGGATGGTTCAGCCGTTTTGCGGTCGATTACGCCCTTACCGACCAGATTCGCCTGATGGCGGGTTACGACTGGTTCGGCGGCGACAAAGGCATCTTCGCAACCTACAAAAACAACTCCGAAGTATGGATAAAGGCAAAGTATAGTTTTTAGGAGGTGTTAGGTATTGGGTGTTGGGTATTGGGTATGTAGGGGCAATCCCTTGTGGTTGCCCGAATAAAGAAATAATGATTAATGTGTAGAGGCGAACCCACGTGTTTGCCCGAATAAAGAAATAATGATTAATGATTAATGATTAATGTGTAGGGGCGTACCTATGTGTTCGCCCGAATAATAATAAAACAACCCAATCCCCAACAACCCAACACCCAATACCCAACACCCAACACCTAAAACCCAATCCCCAACACCCAACACCCAACACCCAACACCCAACACCCAATCCCCAACACCCAACACCCAATCCCCAATCCCCAACACCCCAACTCCGGCGGACTTATATTTTGCCACTGCGGTACTTGCTTCTTCTGTCTTTTTATCAAAAATGTTTTGTGTTTCGTAAAATTTTGTTACCTTTGCCCACAGTAGTTATTAAATCAATTTCAAGAAAATGACTATAGCACACAAAACCCTTTTAGGACGCCATACAGGCAGGCAAGCAAAAAATACCCTTTTGGCTCGCCCTGAGGCTCGTTTGTGCTACAGAGACGCTCTTAGTGGGCGTATAGAGGGTATTACCCCCCCCCCCCCCCCCTTACAAACAATTAAAATTTCAAGTATTATTATGGCAGTAAAATTCAATTTGGTACAAAGAGGCAATCCCGGCAAGCCGAGTGAGCCGAAGAAATGGTATGCCACGGCAAAAGCCGATGGCGAAGTTACATTCAAGAGTTTGAGCCGCGAGGTGGCGGGCATCTCCACTACGGTGAGCGACACCGACGTGCTGGCGGTGCTCAACGACCTGACCAAGCTCCTGGTAAGGCATCTGTCGGAGGGGCGTATTGTCCGTTTCGGCGATTTCGGGGCTTTTCAGGTGAGCCTGTCGAGCAAAGGTGCGGAAGAGGAGGAAAAGTTCAACACCTCGCTGATTAAGGACGCAAAAATCACTTTCCGCCCGGGAGAGGATTTACGCAACATGCTCTCGACCGTTAAGTTCGAAAAATACGGCAAGTAAGTTGCTTTGTGGGCTGTTTTTGCGGGTATGTTTGTTACCGGACGGAGAGCCCCGAAAAGACAAGCAGACGAAAAGACAGAGACGTTTTTGGAAATCCCTCGTTATCTTTTTGAGAACTTCTCGTTATCTTTTGGGGAAATCCTCGCCGGAAAAAAAAATCCTGTCGAGCAGCAAAAAAAAATTCCTCGCCGACGAAAAAAAATCCTTCGACGAGAAGACGGTAGGGACGAAAAACGTTTCGCCCGAATAATAAAAAGGTATTGGATATTGGGTATTGGGTATTAGGTGTTAGGTGTTGGGTATGTAGGGGCAATCCCTTGTGGTTGCCCAAATAAAGAAATAATGATTAATGTGTAGGGGCATACCCACGTGTTCGCCCGAAATAAAACAACCCAATACCCAATACCTAAAACCTAAAACCCGAAATAAAACAACCCAAAACCCAATACCTAAAACCTAAAACCCAAAACCTAAAATAAAATAATTGTTTAATTTCAAAAAAATCAAAAAAGTTATGAAAAAAGTAATTTTAGTTGGAGCTGCCGTAGCAGCAATGTTAGCAACAGGCTTTACTGCCTGCAAACCCACCCCGCCCGAACCGCCTAAGGAAGTAGATATCTATGTGGCAGGCTATGACAAAACAGGGGCAAAGAGCGTAGCCAAAGTATGGAAAAACGGCAAGGAGCTTTACGCCCTTACCACCGGTGATAATACTGCCGAAGCCAGCTCCCTGTTTGTGGCAGGCAGCGATGTATATACCGCCGGCTATGAGGACAACGGTACAAAAGATGTAGCCAAAGTGTGGAAAAACGACGGCGAACTCTATGCCCTTAGCACCGGTGATAAAAACGCCTATGCACACTCCGTATTCGTAGCGGATGATAAAGTATATACCGCAGGGATGGATGGCAACTTCGCCAAACTTTGGAAAAACAAAAGCGCCACCAACCTTACCACCGGTACTAACGATGCAGCCGCCTACTCCGTATTTGTGGCAGGCAGCAACGTATATACCGCCGGCTGTGAGCACAACGGTACAAACTATGTAGCCAAGGTGTGGAAAAAAGGCAGCGAACTCTATGCCCTTACCAACGGTGATAATTCTGCCAGAGCCTACTCCCTGTTTGTGGCGGGAGAAGATGTATATACCGCAGGCTATGAGAGCAACGGCACAAAAAATGTAGCCAAGGTGTGGAAAAACAAAAAGGTGGTATTCAAGACCGACGGCTCTAAAGATGCTGTAGCTCGCTCCGTATATGTGGCAGGGGAAGATATATATGTAGCAGGCAAAGAAGGAGGTATCGCTAAAGTATGGAAAAACGGCGAGGAGCTCTACGAGCTTGCCGATAATGGCGTAGCCCTTTCCATAGTGGTATACAACGGCGATGTATATGTAGCAGGGGGCGAAAAAGAGGGCTCGGATAATGTAGCCAAAGTATGGAAAAACGGCAAAGAGCTCTACACACTTGCCGACAAAGGTGTAGCCAACTCCATATTCATTGCCGAAAGACCGTAGGTCAGGGCTTAGGTATTGGGTGTTGGGTATGTAGGGGCGAACCTACGTGTTCACCCGATAATAATGATAAAACAACCTAAAAACCCAAAACCTAACACCCAATACCTAACGAAATGTAGGGGCGTACCCACGTATTCACCCGAATAACTGATGTAGAGACGTAATGAACTTTGCGTCTCTACGTTGTTTTTTCAGAACAGGACACTACAACCCCAACACCCAATACCCAACACCCAATCCCTAATACCTAATACCTTTTTATTATCGGGCGAACACATAGGTACGCCCCTACACATTAATCATTAATCATTAATCATTAATCATTATTTCTTTATTTGGGCAACCACAAGGGATTGCCCCTACATACCTAATACCCAATACCCAATACCCAACACCTAACCCCTCCCCCCCCAAACACTACTAATTAATAGGTAGTTTATAGCTAAAAAATACTCACTTTTAACGATTGTAAACACTGTTCATTAATTATAACTTTGCAACTAAAAAATGTATAGATATGGATAAGAGAGTCAAACTGACAGGATACATCGGAATTGCGGCGAGCCTGCTGATGTTCGCCGGCGATATGTTGCTTTACTTTACGACGGAAAATTTCACCGGCAGGCACAACGAGTTGCTGCTATCGATGGGCAATGTCTCTTTCGGGCGATTGGTGGCGGGCGGTTTGCTCGGACCTCTGTCTGCCGTGCTCTACATTGTGGGATTGTATCACCTCTATCTCCGCACCCAAGAACCCTACCGGCGTTCTGCACGGGTGATGTTTGCTATCTTTATCGTAGGCTATATGGTCGATGGGGCGTATCACGCCTTTTTCCCCGCCTTCGGCATTGTAGCAGCACAGGGGCATCCCGAACTGATAGAGCCACTTGCAAAATATGTCGGCTATCTGGGTATGCTCTTATTCGGATTCCTGGTGGTGGGTTGGACGATGTTCACCGTCATCACACTGCGTCGCCGCAACGATTATCCCTTGTGGATACTTCTCTTCAACCCGCTACTGACCGCATGGCTCAACTTCGTATGGGTGCAGCTGCCGGCGCCTTTCCAAGTGCTGATTGCCGGAGGCTGGTACAACCTTATTCACACGCTATTTTTTGCCGCATCGCTATTATCATTAAAGAAATCAATTAAATAATATAAATATATGGAACTCTCTTTTTTTACAACATTCGAAATCGGTTGGCTGAATGGATGGATACCGTCATTCGCCATGTTGCTGGTGCAAATTCTTTTTATGCTGCTCTTTCCTCAAGGAGGCAAACGTGCGGTCGACACGTCGTGGTACACACCTCAAGACCGTCGGTACGCACTTCTGAGTTCGGCAGCTCAGGCAGCAGTGCTGATAGTATCTGTTTTTGCGCCGTTTAAGTTCGGTACCCCATGGTTTGCTGTCGGTACGGCTGTTTACCTGATTGCATTTGCCCTGTTCGTATGGTCTTTCTTTTCGTATAAGGCAGGTAAGGCGGGCGAAACGATTCAGGGAGGCATTTACCGTTACTCACGCAACCCGATGTATTTCTTCTTCATGCTCGGGATGCTCGGCGTATGCATCGCTACGGCCTCGTTGTGGTTGTTCATTGTCATGGTACCGTTTGCTGTTTTTACGCATGGCATTATCCTCGGAGAGGAACGTTATTGCGAAGCCACTTACGGCGAAAGCTACCGGAAATACAAAGCCAACACGCCACGATATTTTTTGTTTTTCTAAATGTACAATTATAAAATAAACAACCGATGATAGAATATCTTAAAACATACCAATGGTGGTTGGGATTATCGCTGTTACTGGTTAGCTATGTGCCGTTTGGCTTTGCCGATAAGGCAGCTGTGAGGCGTCTGAGAAACTTCTCTTTTATCTCTATTCGGGGTAAATGGTTTTCGTTTGTGCTGATGGCATTTTATGCTACTTTTGCAATTGTGCCGTTTTTTGTAAAAACTACAAATTCAATCAGTTTGTTGGTTGCAGGAAATGTAGTTTTCGTTTTTGGTGCCCTATGTACACTTGTCAGCTATGCGAACTATTTTTCCTCAAAACCCGACGAAACCATTACCAAAGGCTTGTACCACTATTCTCGCAATGCAATCTATGTTTCGGCTCTTTTTATGGAAATCGGCACAGTAATACTCTGTCGGTTGTGGATACTTGGGGTAGTGTTGGTACTGCACCTTGTGCTGCGTCACTATATTATTTTGGAAGAAGAACGCTACTGCGAACAGACTTACGGCGAAAGCTACCGGAAATACAAAGCCAATACACCACGATATTTTTTAATTGTATAAGGCATTATAGATGTTGGGTATTGGGTATTGGGTATTGGGTTGTTAGGGGCGAACCCACGTGTTTGCCTAATAGAAACAGGGTACGTAGAGATGTATCAAAATACGCCCGAAAATATACAGAATAATCAATAATAATGATTATTAGTATTATGAGATAAAAAACGGAAACAGATGTGTTGGGTATTGGGCATAATGATAAAACAACCCAATACCTGAATTAAAAATCAATTAATAAGTCATGCAAAAGAACGCCTACAGCAAACGGATGAACCGCTACGACGACGTACTGACCGGACGCCGCTGGTGGTCGCATATTTATATGAAGTACCTCTGGCGGACTGACGACAACGCCATTGCCCGCGAGGTGCTGGCGATGATTCCGGACGATTTTCGGGGGAAAATACTGGATGTACCCATCGGTACGGCTGTCTTCACTGCCGAGAAGTTCAGCAGATTGACCGATACCGAAGTCGTCGGGCTGGACTATTCCGATGAGATGCTTGCCATTGCCGGCAAACGTGCGGCGACGATGCAGCTCCGCAACCTCCGCCTCGAACAGGGCGACGTGGGCAAGCTGCCTTACCCCGACGAGAGCTTCGACTGTGTACTGTCGATGAGCGGTTTCCAAGCCTTCCCCGACAAACCGAAAGCATTTGCCGAAACCTTCCGCGTGCTGAAACAGGGCGGGCTTTTCTGCGGATGTTTTTATGTTACGGGGCAGCGTCCGTGTGCCGACCGTTTTGTACGTTACGTACTCAACCGCAAAGGGTTGTTCGTACCGCCCCACCTTACCCGCAACGAAGCCGAAGACCTGCTTCACTCCCTCTATGGCGATAAGGTAACGATAAAAATTTACAGCTCAACGCTTTTATTCAAGTGTATTAAACAAAAATCGAATAAATGAAAGGTATAACATGCATATTGCTCATATTTTTCGGAACAATCTGTATGAAAGCAAATTCACAAAACGAAAATACAATGGTGGAGCTTAGAGATACGATTGAGATAAACACCACAATTGCTGCTGTTGCCAATTGGTTCGAGAACCTCGATACCAATTTTGTACGTTGGAACAAACGACATACCGAGTTTAGATACCTCACCGGTGGCAAAGAGATAGGCGACAGAGTCTATTTCGCACAATGCGTGGAGGGTGTGTGGTACAAGATAAAAGCAGCCATAGTGAAAAAAGAGATAAACGACGAACTTTTTCTGCTTACCGTAAAATCGACAACAGGATTGGGCATCATAACCTTCCGGGCTGATAAACTATCCAACAGCACAGTACGGTTTATCCATATCGAATGTTTCGGCAAACGGAAATCGTTCTTTGGTAATATTATCAACGGACTTGTATTTAAAATCCTGTTTCCAAAGATGGCAAATTGGGACTTAATACAACAGGATATGAAAGAAGACGATGCCAATCTGAAAAATATTTTGGAAGGGAAACAATAATATAAGAAGAATAAAACAGGTGTTGGGATGTTGGTAGCTTGTAATTGATGATATATCAGACAGGAGTAATTTATCGTTGTTTTATGTTTTTTCATTACCTTTGCAGAAACATAAAACATATTCTGGTATGTATCATAATCTTATAAAAGTAGCAGCCGCAATACCTACGGTAAAAATAGCCGATTGCAAAACCAATGCCCAACAGATATTGGCGTTAATTGATAACGCGGCAAGTAAAGGGGTAGAAATAATATGTTTCCCCGAACTTTCGATTACCTCATATACTTGTGGCGACCTGTTTCTTAACTCTGCTTTGATAAAAAGTGCCGAAAAAGCTTTGTCTTTTCTTCTGGAACAGACCAAACATCTCAATATTATTGCATTAGTAGGAATGCCTGTTATGGCAAACAATCAGCTGTTTAATTGTGCTGTTGCCTTTCGTAAAGGCAATATTTTAGGAGTTGTGCCCAAAACTTATTTGCCAAACAACAACGAATTTTATGAACATCGCTGGTTTGCCACAGGTATGGATACAGACCTTTATATTACTCTTGCCAACCAAAAATGTCGCTTGTGTGCAAAAACTGTTTTTTCCTCCCTTCAGTTTGGTTTCTCAATAGAGATATGCGAGGATTTATGGGCGGTTGTTCCACCCTCTTCGTTTCAGGCTTTGCAGGGGTCGCATATAATATTCAATCTTTCGGCATCAAACGAAATTGTAGGCAAAAATGAATATCGTCGCAATCTTGTAACCCAACAGAGTGGTCGATGCAATGCAGGATATGTATATGTTTCTTCAGGATTCGGCGAGAGCTCTACCGATTTGCTTTTTGCCTCTTCGGCAATAATTGCCGAAAATGGTTCCATTTTGGCAGAGAGCGAACGTTTTGCACAGGAATCCCAACTTTTGATAACAGAGATAGATATAGATAGGCTAAAATGTGAACGACTAAAAAACGACAGTTTCAAACACAACCAACAAAACGATTATAACAGCTCATTTTATAATTTGGAGTTCGAAACCGAGTACAATAAACCTTTTGAGATTACCCGATATATCGAAAAACATCCTTTTATTCCCAAAGATAATCTATTTGACACTCACTGCAAAGAGATATTTGATATACAATCCAATGCTCTTGCGGTAAGGCTTATGAATACCGATATTAAAAAAGCGGTAATAGGTATCTCCGGCGGATTAGACAGTTCTCTGGCTCTTATGGTAACCACTGCAACTTTTGACAAGCTCAAAATGCCACGTACAAACATTATCGGCATAACCATGCCCGGATTTGGTACCACAAGGCGCACAAAAGACAATTCCATATCACTTATGCATTCACTGGGGATAACAGCCAAAGAGATTTCTATCGAAAAAGCAGTATTACAACACTTTGAGGACATTGGGCAAAATATAGACAATCATAACACTACATACGAAAACTCACAGGCTCGCGAACGCACTCAAATTTTGATGGATATTGCCAACAAAGAAAATGCTCTTGTAATAGGAACAGGCGATATGAGCGAACTTGCATTGGGTTGGTGTACATATAATGGCGACCATATGAGTATGTACGGAGTCAATAGCGGAATTCCCAAAACGCTAGTAAAACATCTTATCAAATGGATTGCTTTGAACAACACAGAAAAAGAGATTTCCGACATTCTGTTCGATATTCTGAATACTCCTATTTCACCCGAATTGATTCCGCACAATAATAACGAAATTGTACAAAAGACAGAAGATGTAGTCGGTCCCTATGAACTTCATGATTTCTTTTTATACTATTTTTTGCGATTTGGCTACTCGTCCGAAAAAACCTTACTCTTCGCAAAGAAAGCTTTTGCTATGGATTATTCAGACAGTGAGATAGAAAAATGGTTAAATATCTTTTTTTCAAGATTTTTCAGACAACAATTTAAGCGTTCATGTATGCCGGATGGCATAAAAGTGGGCAGTGTAGACCTATCTCCACGCGGAAGTCTGCGAATGGCAAGTGATATAGGGCTTAGTAATTTTGATATGTTATAAATAATATAGCATATTTAACAGTTGAGTTCTGAACGTTTTTTTAACAACACACTGCCATTTAAGATTAAATTTATAGATGTGTAGTTAGTCAACCCTTAAAAATCGGCAACACACTATTGATCAATAAATAACTATAACTTTTCTTGTATATATCTGTCAGATTTTGTAAAGTTGTAAAGAAAATTTTAGCAAAAAAGTTGATGGGGCAATGTTCGAGAAAGCTTTCTTGCATCTTTTTGCCTCTTTGGGGAAGTATAACTTTCCTTCTCAACAAACAATTTTGCCTGGTCCGGAATTACCATGTTTTACAAGCCAAAAAGACAGTAATTTTTAATGATTAACTAAATAATTGCTAATTTTGCAGAATCAAAAACAAGATTTATTTTCCAATAATTATACTGCAATATGAAAAAATATAACAAGCCTTTTCTTTTTTTCGGACTATCGCTACTAATACCCTGGGTACTATGGTTTACAGTTGCTTATCTAAGTCATAAAGCGGATAATAACTACCTTGTTTTGCAGGGCATTTTAGAACTTACAGGTTTGTTGGCTCCTGCTCTTGTTGCAGCTTATCTGTTTCTATCCGATAAAGATTTACTTGCCGACCTGAAAAAACGCTTCTTCGGAACACCTATCTCTACCGGGAAGTACCTCTGGATTACGCTCTTATTACCTCCTCTTTCTATTGTTCTGGCTCAACTCTTATCCCTTTGCTTCGGACACAGTATCGACCAGTTTTATATTTCGGGTAAACCTTCCTTTACCTCCCAACCTTTTTCTCCTTGGTTCCTGCTGGCTTTTGCCCCGATAGCAGAAGAGTTGGCCTGGCACTCCTACGGTACAGACGCTTTAAGGCAGCGTTTCTCTTTATTCAAGACATCCGTACTATTTGCTATATATTGGGGATTTTGGCATCTGCCCCTATTTTTTGTCAAGGGATATTATCAGAGCGATGTGCAGGCGGAGGGTCTTATCTATACACTTAACTTCATTATAAGCCTGTTTGTTTTTGTGATAATTATGAATTGGCTTTATTTCAAGACCAACCGAAATGTAATGATTGCCATACTTTTCCATCTGGTAGCCAACATTTCCAACGAAATATTCGCCACACACCCTGATAGCAAAATCATCCAAAGCGCTATCTTTCTGATTATCTGTATGTATCTCTTAATCACGGATAAAAAGCTGTTTTTCGAAAAGCAATTTTCCAATTCTCAGGCAAGCAAACAAGCCTCGACTCCCGAAAAGATGTAAAAAAGCAAACAGACAGCAATTCGCGATACAGTAATTTTCGAATAGCCCTTTTTCTATCTGTGCTAATCATTTAATTAGTCAACTTTTAAAAAAACCAACAACTCGCTATAAATCAACAAAATAACCATAATTTATCTTGCCTATATCTATCGGATTTTATAAATTTGTAAAGAAAACCTTACAAAAAATTATGTTGTCAAAATCAGTCTCAGGGTTCGCTTTGCTTCTGGATGGAAAAACACCTTGAAAGCATCAACATCCACTGTTTATTTTGGCAGGAAAAGTTGATTAGGCAATATTCAAGGGAGCTTTTTCGCCATTTTATTGTTCGGACCAACCATCGTCCTGCCAAACCTATCCGACTGATTGTTGGTCTTTTAATTCTAAAGCACATCCGCGATCTATCGGATGAGAGCGTTGTTTAACAATAGGCGGGAAACAGAATAAAAGAGTTGCCTTGATTTTTTTGATGATAAACTACAATTTAATGTCTATATTCCGACTATTTGTTATTCAAGAAAAACACAAAAAACACTATCCACACTGCATTATCGAACTTTTACTGTTGGGGGGCATATTTTGAAAAAAAATGCGATAGGCTCAAATTAAAAATAACGCTTACTAAAAACGACTAAAATTTAAACCAAAAAATTTCTATCGCGTAATCTGGATTTAAGATTGATTCGACATAAAACAGCACAAAAAACAAGCTTTTGAGAATTTATATAAGTGGTTTTATTGGCAAATATCTGACAGTTTTGAGGATAAAAAACAGAAAAACTGTATTTCTAATTAATTTTTTTTGTACTTTTGCAGTTAGCTTTTGAATAAGCCTAAGAAATTAATAATAAAATAATAATTATCCTAAATAATATGAGAATTATCGTTTTAGCAAAGCAAGTGCCTGATACTCGTAATGTAGGCAAAGATGCTATGAAAGAGGACGGCACCATCAATCGTGCTGCGTTGCCCGCTATCTTCAACCCCGAAGATTTGAACGCCCTGGAGCAAGCCCTCAGAATCAAAGACCAATACCCAGACACCACTATCACCATGCTTACCATGGGACCCGGACGTGCGGCGGAGATTATCCGCGAGGGGTTGTATCGTGGTGCCGACAATGGCTATCTACTTACAGACAGGGCTTTTGCGGGTGCCGATACTTTGGCTACCTCTTATGCTTTGAGTATGGCTATTCGTAAGATAGGCAAGTTCGATTTGATAATAGGCGGACGTCAGGCTATCGACGGCGATACCGCACAGGTAGGACCTCAGGTTGCCGAAAAACTCGGAATACCGCAAATCACTTATGCCGAAGAGATTGTCAAAATCGAAAACTCCAAAATTACGGTAAAACGGGGTATATCGGGCGGAGTAGAAACAGTAACCGCCCCAATGCCTATTCTGATTACCGTGAACGGTTCGGCAGCAGAGTGCCGTCCTCGTAATGCAAAACTGTTGCAAAAATACAAACGCGCTTTAGGTGCACAAGAAAAGGCAGAAATAACAAAAACGGGTGAAAGCCTACCATTCGCAGAGATGTACGACCAATACCCATATCTCAACATAGTGGAATGGAGTGTAGCCGATGTAGAAGGCGATATTACACAATGCGGACTGTCGGGTTCACCAACGAAAGTTAAGACAATCCAAAACATTGTTTTTCAAGCAAAAGAGAATAAGGTTATCTCTTCGGAAGACAACGAAATAGATGCTTTAATGAAAGAGCTTATAGAAAATCATACTATCGGCTGATTATTTTAATTAAATTGATTTTTAGAACAATATAAAACGTAATAAATAATGAATAATCTATTTGTATATTGCGAAATAGAAGACGGCGTAATACTTGACGTAAGCCTTGAGCTTTTGACCAAGGGAAGAAGTCTTGCCAACGAACTCGGATGCAAACTCGAAGCTATTGTGGCAGGGCATAATCTTGAGGGTATCGACAAACAGGTTGCTCCCTATGGTGTAGATATATTACACGTCTTTGACGATAAGAGGTTGTATCCATACACTTCACTGCCCCACACTTCTATAATGATTAATCTTTTTAAAGAGGAACAACCACAAGTGTGCCTTATGGGAGCCACAGTGATAGGTCGCGATTTGGGACCTCGTGTCTCTTCTTCTCTTTTTTCAGGACTTACTGCCGACTGTACCGCTCTGGAAATAGGTTCTCACGAAGACAAAAAAGCAGGTAAAACTTATGAGAATTTGCTTTATCAGATTCGTCCCGCTTTCGGAGGCAATATAGTAGCCACCATCATCAATCCAGATAATCGTCCGCAAATGGCAACGGTTCGCGAGGGAGTGATGAAAAAAGAGATATTCGACCCTAACTACAAAACAGAAGTAATCAGACACGATGTATCAAAATATGTTTCGGAAGCCGACTTTGTAGTAGAGGTTATCGACAGGCATATACAAAAGGCAAAGCATAACCTCAAAGGCTCACCTATTGTTGTTGCAGGGGGTTATGGCGTAGGTTCGAAAGAGAACTTCGACCTTCTTTTTGCACTTGCCAAAGAGTTGCACGCAGAGGTTGGAGCCACACGAGCCGCAGTAGATGCCGGATTTATAGACCACGACCGTCAAATAGGTCAGACAGGAGTAACGGTACGTCCAAAGCTCTATATCGCTTGCGGTATATCGGGACAAATACAGCATATTGCAGGAATGCAAGAGTCGGCAATGATAATATCCATCAACAATGATCCCAATGCACCTATAAACGCAATAGCGGATTATGTAATTAACGGTACGGTCGAAGATGTTGTACCGAAAATGATTAAATACTATAAAAAGAATAGCAAATAAATTTACTTTTGCTTATTAATACAAATAACCATTAAAATACAAATCAGGTAAAATATGGCAAATTTTTATACAGACACTCCTTCGCTTAGGCTGAATCTTAAGCACGATTTGATGAAGCGTATTGTGGAGTTGAAAGAAAGAGATTTTACTGACCGACAAAAATACGATTATGCACCGACCGACCTATCAGATGCCATCGATTCTTATGACAAAGTACTCGAAGTGGCGGGTGAGATATGCGGTGAAATAATAGCACAAAATGCAGAGAGCGTCGACCACGAAGCCCCAACATTGAACAACAATCGTGTAACTTATGCCGAAGGCACTTCACGCAACCTTGAAGCAATGCGTAAGGCAGACCTTATGGGTGTTACAATTCCTCGCCGTTATAACGGATTAAACTTCCCTATCACGGTAAATGTAATGATTGCCGATATGATTTCGCGTGCTGATGCTTCTTTCCAAAACGTTTGGGGACTGCAAGACTGTGCCGAAACTCTTTACGAATTCGGCAACAAGGACCAGCATTTGCGTTTTCTACCACGTGTAGCAGGTGGCGAAACGATGTCGATGGACTTGACCGAGCCCGATGCAGGTTCAGATCTTCAGGCGGTTATGCTCAAAGCATCTTTCGACGAAAAAGAGAATTGCTGGCGTCTTAATGGAGTAAAACGTTTTATTACTAATGGAGATTCTGATATTCACCTTGTATTGGCACGTTCCGAAGAAGGAACAAAAGATGGACGCGGCTTGTCGATGTTTGTGTATGACAAACGCGACGGTAGTGTCGATGTACGACGTATCGAAAACAAAATGGGTATCAAAGGCGCTCCGACATGTGAACTTGTTTATAAAAATGCAAAAGCCGAACTTGTAGGAGACCGCCGTCTTGGACTAATCAAGTATGTTATGGCTCTTATGAATGGAGCACGGCTCGGTATAATAGCCCAATCGACAGGTATTTCGGAAGCCGCTTATCGTGAGGCTTATGCTTATGCTTTGGACAGAAAACAGTTTGGCAAAGCTATTATAGAATTTCCACCGGTGTATGAGATGCTTGCTTTGATGCGTGCCAAAGCCGATGCCTCTCGTGCAATGCTTTATGAGACAGCTCGTTTTGTTGATATATATAAAACTTTGGAAGACATTGCCCGCGAACGCCAACTTACACCCGAAGAACGTCAGGAGATGAAAAAGTACTCCAAACTTGCCGATGCATATACTCCGATGGGCAAAGGTATGGCTTCCGAATTTGCCAACCAGAATGCATACGACTGTATTCAAATACACGGTGGTTCGGGATATATGAAAGACTATACCTGTGAACGACTTGCACGCGATGCACGTATCACCAATATCTACGAAGGTACTACACAATTGCAGGTGGTGGCTGCAATACGCCACGTTACCACAGGCACATATCTGGCTCAATTGCACACATACGAACAAGAGATATTCGACGAAAAGCTCAATCCACTAAAACAACGCCTCATAGAGATGACAAATATTTATGAAGAACTGGTCAATAAAGTGGTTGGAGTCAAAAATCCCGAGTTTATCGACTTTATGGCACGCCGTTTGGTGGAAGCAGCCTCTCACTGCGTATTTGGCTACCTGCTTTTGCATGATGCCAACCAAGACGAGCAATATCTGTCTTCTGCAGAAGTTTATATCCGTTATGGTGAGGCAGAGATAGCAAAAATCCGTTCTTATATCAATAATTTCAAAACAGAAGAGCTGGATTTATATAAAAAATGATGAACAAAAAAGGGACTTTAAAAAAGTCCCTTTTTTGTTGTTGGTAATTAACACAAAATCATTCAAAAATATTCATTTCCTCTTTATAAACAGGGCTATCTATAGATAGAAATTTCAGAACACTATGAAAAACATGATGTTGTGAGAGTGTTCCTATATTTTTGAGTTTTGTGTTACTGTCCGAGACCCACACTATAAAAGGTATCTCATACTGTTCAGCAGGCGCAAAACTCATATCCGCACCATGCATATAAAGATTGTTTTCGCCCAACGACTCACCATGGTCTGAGACAAAAATCATAGTACTTTTGTAATCGGTCAATTGGTTAAGCTCTTTGATTACAGAATATAATATGTAGTCGGTATACACAATGGTATTGTCATAAGCATTGTATAATTCTTCTTGAGAACACTTTTCGAGTTCGACCCTGTTGCAGACAGGAGTAAAATGTTCGAAATGTTTCGGATATTTATTGAAATAGTCAGGACCATGACTTGTACTTGTGTGAAGTACTATAAAAACCTTATCTTTTTGAGATTCGAGTATTTGTTCCTTTAGCCCGGACAGAAGCATTCCGTCAAATCCGCACTCATCACCTGCACATATCTGTTTTAGATAATCGGCATTCTGATATTTCTCGACACTGATAGTGGAGGGTTCACCTGTATTATTAGTCCGCCAAACAACCTCTATTCCTGTTCGTTGCAGATAGTTTGGTAAGGGTTCGTACATTTTACTTGTCTTTTCATATTCCAAAATAGCCTTTACACCCGCAATGGTATAGGTAGCCACCGAATTTGCATCGAAATGATAGAGTCTCTCTGTGGCAGATAGCAAAGGATTTGTGTTTTTGGCATAACCATACAGAGAGAAGTTTTTTCTACGGGCAGACTCCCCTATAACCAAGACTAAAACAGCTTTTTCGTCGTTTTTTATTGTGGCATCGGGCAGAAGTATCTCCTTACGATTTTGCTTATATTTATGAACATAATATCTCGCCGTATTTACCGTATACGACCAAGGCAAAAGCAATGACCCAAGAGGCTCGGAATGACGATGAATCCACGCTATGTTACCAATGTTTATCGTCAATACGATAAGAGAAAACAAAAGTGTAGCAGAAAAGGTGATAATAAATTGTTTGAATTTGACCGAACGTAATCTCGCCACCATCATATATATACTTGGTAATAAGCCAAATACTACCACATAGACAACAAACTTGAACGAGAAAAAACTAAAGGCTTCATTAAAGTTGGTATTGATAACATTACTCATCATAGTCTCGTCTATCATAACTCCGTAAGTATTTATAAAATACAGACTTATAGCATTGAGAATAAAGAAGAGCGATAGTATTGTCTTGCCAAAATATCTACTTATATAGCATAACAGATAAAAGACTAAGGCATTGGCTGCAAAAACTAAAATTATCAAACTGATCAATATCACTGCAACATTGAAACTTCGGCTATCCACATTGCCAACAACAAACTTGATGATTGGGAAATGGAATAGAATTAAATTCAAAAAACTTACTATCAGGGCAAAATAGTGAATGGGGATATTAAGAAAAGGTTCTTTTAGTTTGGTCAATCTTTGTGTCATAAGAATATACTCACATTTACTTCTTGTTATTTTTTAGCAAAATACTTGCTATTACTATTTAATTATTTGTTTGTTATGAATACAAAGTGCAAAATTATAACTTTTATTTTAGCCAACCAATATTTTGTTGTAACTTCGTGGCAACGGATTGGATTTTTTTCTTTTATGGGTAAGATAATTATATATCAAGCATTGGTAAGGCATTTTTCGTTAAAAAAAGGAGTTGATAAACCCTACGGCACAATTGAGGAGAATGGTTGCGGAGGCTTTCGGTCGTTTAGCAACAAGGCTCTAAAAGAGATAAAAAAACTCGGTTGTACGCATATTTGGTTTACTGGCGTTATCGAACATGCTTCACAGACAGCATACCCCGACATCGGTATCTTTGGTGACAGCCCCGATATAGTAAAAGGAATAGCCGGGTCGCCTTATGCTGTCAGAGACTATTACAATGTCAGCCCCGATCTTGCTATCGACCCAAAACTACGAATGAAAGAGTTTGAGGATATGGTATATCGTAATCATCAACAGAATTTGCATGTAGTCATCGACTTTGTCCCCAATCATGTGGCACGCTGTTACAAATCAATATCCAAACCTTCGGGTGAGAGTGATTTTGGCGAAACCGACAACAAAAATTCTTCGTTCTCGAACCAAAACAATTTCTATTATTTCCCCAACGAAAAATTTAATCCTCAATTCCCCCTAATAACCTATGAAGAATACCCTGCCAAAGCCACAGGTAACGACTGCTTTACGCCATCGCCCTCAAAAAACGATTGGTACGAAACCGCAAAACTAAATTACGGAATCGATTACCTAAACAACGGTAACAGACATTTCGACCCACTGCCGGATACATGGATAAAAATGAGAAACATATTAATATTTTGGGCATCAAAAGGCATTGACGGCTTTCGATGCGATATGGCAGAGATGGTCCCGGTAGAGTTTTGGCATTGGGCTATAGGCGAAGTCAAACGCCAATATCCGCACCTTATCTTTATTGCCGAAATATACAACCCCACACAATACCGCCCATATATCGACTATGGCGGGTTCGACTATCTTTACGACAAAGTCGGTCTGTATGATACCTTGCGTGATGTGGTGCAAAACGGAAAACCTGCCAAATATATTTCGAATTGCTGGCATAGTGTTGGCGATATTCAAGGCAAAATGCTCAACTTCCTCGAAAACCACGACGAACAACGTATAGCTTCCGATTTTTTTGCCTCCGACCCGCAGAGAGCTATCCCTGCCCTCATAGTATCGACAATGATGAATACCAACCCGTTTCTGCTATATGCGGGGCAAGAGCTTGGAGAAAAAGGTATGGACAATAGCGGATTCAGCGGGATAGACGGCAGAAGCTCCATTTTCGACTACTATCAGCCGGATACTATAAGGAGATGGGTAGATGGTGGCAATTACAGCCTCCGACAATTGTCGGAAGACGAAAAAAAACTACGGATAAAATATAAAAAAATACTTACTATATGCCACACCCAAAGGGCAATATCCGAAGGACTTTTTTACGATTTAACATACGCAAACATCGAAAACCCCGACTTCAATTCCGAAAGATGCTTTGCTTTTTTGCGTAAATATCAAGAAGAATTATTACTGATAGTAGCCAACTTTGCAGAAGCTCCCCAAAACCTAAAAATAGTAATTCCGCATCATGCCTTTGATTTTTGGGGTATAACCCCATCACTCGGCTCGAAGGTAAAGGCTAAAGAGCTATTGACCGAAAAAGAGTTAGAAATATCGTTTGCACCCTACATCCCCACAGAATTAACAGTAGAGGCAAATACAGGAATGGTATTGAGAATAATATTTTGACATTCACGGCAGAATTAACTATGGCACCTTTTTACTCTGAAAAACAAACACTTATTGTTTTGTATTGACAAAAAATAACTTAAAAAAGTAAACTTATTTTAGCTTTTGTTTGGAAATATAAAATAAATATCCTATCTTTGCCATACTATTGACTGTATCAATATGTATATTCAAAAAATAAATATACGAGGAATTACACGATACATTTCAATCGATTGATAAACAAGATATCGGATACAATAAAGCAATTTATTCGTAAAAAAATGTATCAGTTTTTTGGAGGAGGGTAACACTATGAAAATCTTAAAACAAAACAGAGACGCACTTGGTGTTTCGAGGAGAGCGGATAGAGCTACACAGCGTTCTGCCCCTTCGCGACAGATGCTTGTACAACCCAAGTTGGAACTTACCACACCCGGCGACAGCTACGAACGAGAAGCCGACCGTATGGCTGACTACGTGATGCGAAAGCCTTTTGGTGTTAGTTCTATATCAATGCCTTCGACTGTCGTTGCCAACCAACCCAAAATTTTGCGACGAGCCACAGGCTCCTACTCAGATATAGCGGTGGACAGTGCCACCGAGAGTGGCATACACGCCTCGCGTGGTGGCGGACAGCCATTACCCACTGACCTACGCGCACGTATGGAGAGCGGTTTCGGTACCGATTTCTCCGGAGTACGGCTGCACACAGGCTCTGCGGCCGAGACTATGAGCAGCGACCTAAACGCCAAAGCCTTTACCTACGGCAACGACATATACTTCAACCGTGGGCAGTATAGCCCAAATACCACCGCAGGGCAACACCTGATAGCCCACGAGTTAACCCATATGGTGCAACAGAGCGGGAAGGTGGGGAGAATCCCTATCGATGGAGAGTACAATCCATTCTTCTCAGAATTCTTAGAACAGAAACGATTGGCTGAATTAAAGGAAGCTGAAACTACATTAGAAATGACAAACTTTATTTTAGAATCACAATGGGTAAAAGAAAAAGTACTTGGCGAGTATTTATTTAACAAGCTCAAGTGGAATTATTTAAAAGAAGAAAGAAGTACACAAAAACCGGTGGTAATAGTTGTATTAACGAGCCATGCAGCTGCTTGCCAAGGGAATGTTTCTGGAAAATGTGCATTTGAGGAGGTGGAGCCTGGAATACTCTGGAATACTATTAAAGGTCCAATATCTTCATTGCTTGAAAACAGTGGAGACAAACGAGTATTGATGATTCAAGCCCCAAGAAGTAATCAAGACTTGATAGATAAGATAAAAAAAATCAGTAGGGATTACGGTCTAATAAAAGACATAGTATTTCGAGGACATGGAAATAGCAACATAATATCTCTCAACAAAGGTTATAATATCACAACTATAAATAGCACTCCTTCACGGGATTCAAGTCTACTCATATCAACAATAGTACAGGAAATGGACAAAAATAGACCAAACGCCATCATCTTCGCTGGGTGCCTAACAGATGCTGACAGTAACATATCATCGGGATTGTCTCAAAGCGTAAGACATTATCTAAAAATCCACCACCCAAATTTAAATACTAATGTTCAAGGTAACGAAGCTTCTGTATCAACGGAAGACCAAATTCTTTCCTATGAAGAAGAGAATCTTAAACTTGCCAATACAAAGGCCACTTCAGCTCCTAATTCCACAGGGGAGCGACGTAATTATAGAGACTGTGAAGACACAGGAATACTATGGAATATGATAGGCAAACTAGACCCTAATACTAAAGTCTTATACGATGACGCTAACATACTTCAATATTGCGACTCCGGTAATATTGAAGATATTTCAATAAAAAAAACGATCACAACTACTACAGGAACATCTAGGGATGTCAATCTTATCATAAGAACCAGAGCTCTTATTAATTTTGTCAACAACAACAGACAAGGGCAGAATACACCCTTGATATCCCAGAGTGACATGCTGATTTTTTTGCACAAAATCGCAGAAAAACATAGCGCAGTATTCGCAGCAAGCAGAAAAATATCGACAATAAAAAATGGTGAAATAATAATAGAGTACAATGATATACAAAAACTGTATAATGCAACCATTAACCAAACAACAGGAAGCAACAACAATAGAACACAAAGATAAATATTCATAATGCCCCTACACAAATCACTAACATTTATCAAGCAGAAAGTTGAGGCAATGATTAAAGCCTCGACAGTAGAGACCTACCTCGACAGTATCGGCAAAGACGATGTAAAGGAGGGTGTATATGTGTCGCTGCTATACGCCGAAGAGGAAAAGACATTGAAAAACAATGAGTATATGCAGACCTACTATGAAGGAAATGACAAGACTAAGGCTATCGTGGGCTATGCCAATGTAGGACCCAAAATATACCTCAATCTCTATGTACTTATCGTCTCCACCTATACTCCTTATGAAGAGGCGTTAAAACATATATCGAGCATCATCGCCGGTTTTAGAAACAAAAATGTTTACCGCAGATTTAAAAATGACGAAGATAAAATAGTAGATGAATTGGGCAACGGATTTGAGATATTAGATAAACTGGTTTTCGATATTCATACGCTCAATTTCGAACAGAACAGCTCTCTATGGCAAAGTATCGGCACCAAGTTGTATCCCTATATCGTATATAAAGTGAGAGCTATTGCCTTTGTACCAACAGACGACATGAAGATTCAACTTCCGGTCGAAAAGATTTTGGGTTACGTTCACAGTTCGGATGACCCGAAAAATGAGGCAACAGAATACAAGAAAAGCGTCGGAACATTGGAGACTTCGGAGCCCATAAACAAAAAAGGACGCATTGAGATAATAAATTCAAAACGACCGAAACACAAATAATACAAATATAAAACCGAGATATAATTAACCATTATAAAACTTAAAAAAATTATTAACTATGGCAAGTTACAAAACACCCGGAGTTTATGTAGAAGAGATACCAAAACTCCCACAATCGGTAGCAGATGTACCGACAGCTATACCCGCATTTATCGGTTATACCGAACACGCAAGAACCGGCGAAGACGAGTCGGCTGATGAACTAAGGAATAAGCCAAAAAAAATTCGCTCTTTGATAGAGTACGAAAGATACTTCGGCAAATATCCTACTTACGAGCAGAGCAAAGACAAAAAATTCGTAACCTACGATAGCGTTCGTCTCTTTTTCGACAACGGCGGAGGTGTGTGCTACATTGTCTCTATCGGCAACTATACAGGTACAGAAGACAATACACCTAATGCCGAAAGGTTTACCGATGCATTAAAAGAGGTAGAAAGTATCGACGAGGTTACACTATTGCTTATGCCCGATGCCTCTACACTATTGTCAGCCGACAAACTTGGCTCTGTACAACAACAAGCTTTGCTACAGTGTAAAAAGCTTGGCGACCGTTTCGCTATTCTCGATATAAAAGAGGAGGCAGACAAAGACAGAGAGCAACACCTCGAAACCTTTAGAGATGGAGTTGGCGCCAACAACCTTGAGTATGGTGCGGCTTACTACCCTCATATTTCTACTACCTACAGCTACAACTTTGGTTTTACCGATATTGTAAACAAAATTTTTGAGGATACATATAAAAAAGACTTGGAAAAGTTTTTGTCAAATTTCGATGTGCCGTCTGCTATTACTTTATGTCGCACTATAGGAGTTCAAAAGAACGATAAAACAAAGACATATTTAGCTGCAAGAACAACAGAGGTATTAAAAAGAGCGTATAGCCGAGACAATATTGATTATGAAACTGTTAAGACTATATGGAAGTTAGATGATAGTTCGGAAAAGTATGGTTTTAAAGTTGAAAAAGAAGAATCAAGCAAGGCAAAAAAAGACAAAGCTAAATTATACGATGAAAAATTCAACGAACTAAAAGAAACTGAAGTTTTAAAAGCATACGTAAAGTCACAACTTCTTGTAACTGAAAGCTATGAAGAAATCGTTAAAGACGAGGCAAAACAC
Source organism: Porphyromonadaceae bacterium COT-184 OH4590 (assembly GCA_000768855.1). Taxonomy (GTDB): domain Bacteria; phylum Bacteroidota; class Bacteroidia; order Bacteroidales; family Paludibacteraceae; genus F0058. The sequence continues at coordinate 56,356 of JRAN01000072.1, forward strand.
AAAGAGAAAGCCGACCTGTTTATTAAAAAACAAGTAATTGAAGATTTAGTAAACGAGAAGATAAATACTAAAGATAGTAAATACCTACAAACGTTTTTATTTGCAATCAACCCCAACGACAAAGACCAAAAAGTCAAAGAGGAAGCTCTTAAACCTTTTATCAAGGATTATGGCAAGTATGAACAAGAGCTTATCGGCAAAGCATCGCTTGTTCCGCCAAGTGGAGCCATTGCCGGTATCTACGCTCAAAACGACAATGTTGCCGGCGTATGGAAAGCTCCTGCAAATATGAGCCTTGCATCGATAAAAGGCGTTTCGTGTCTTATCAACAACGATATGCAGGATGGAATGAACATACACTCTTCCGGTAAATCGATAAATGCTATTCGTGCTTTCAGTGGCAAAGGTATCCTTGTTTGGGGTGCTCGCACGCTCAAAGGCAACGACAACGAGTGGCGTTATATCCCTGTTCGCCGTCTTTTCAACTATGTCGAAGAGAGCATTCAGGAATCGACCGAGTGGGCTGTATTCTCACCTAACACACAGAATACATGGACAAAAATCAAGAGCCAGATTGAAAATTTCCTTACCAACATTTGGCGTGCGGGAGGGTTGGCAGGAGCCACTCCCGATCAGGCATTCTTTGTCAATGTAGGTCTAAACTCAACAATGGATGCCCAAGATATTCTCGACGGCAGACTTATCGTTGAGGTCGGTATGGCAGCGGTACGTCCGGCTGAATTTATAATCATTCGTTTTTCACACAAATTACAAGAGTCATAAACCATTAAAAAATCATTATAGGAGATAATTATCATGGAAGAAACTAATTATCCATTACCATCATTTCATTTTGAAGTAAGATGGAGCGCAGAAGAAAAAGACGCAGTCCCTTTTTCGGAGGTTTCGGGGCTTTCGGTCGAAACTCAAGTTATAGAATATCGTGACGGTAATAGCAAAATCTTTTCGACTATCAAGATGCCCGGACTCAAAAAGTATGGCAACGTCGTTTTAAAACGCGGAGCCTTGGCAAAAGACAACTCCCTTTTCGACTGGTGGAATAAGGCTCAACTCAATAAGATTGAACGCAAAAACGTTGTTGTCAATCTCTTAGACGAGCTACACGAACCTGTTATATCGTGGACGTTGCTCAATGCCTTCCCTGTGAAGATGGACAACGCCAACTACAAGTCGGATAGCAACGAGGTACTTATCGAAACTATCGAGTTAGCACACGAAGGCTTGACCGTATCGCGACCAAAGGCTTAATAATCACCCAAATACATATTCCCATCACTTCTTGCAACGGAAGTGGTGGGGCGTATGTATTGGATACAACTATTTTTTTACTTTTAAAAAAAAAATTATTGTGTCGGACAATAAGAAAGAAAATCAGATTTACTCCTTAGTACCAGCCTTTAGCTTCAGAGTAAGTTTTTCGGGGGGCGTTGAGGCAGACGATGTTCCATTTACTGAGGTAAGTGGGATAAAGGTGGAGATACCCTATGAGGAGGTTACCGACGGAGGGTTCAACAACTATGCCTATAAGTTACCCAAGCCTGTAAAACTCCCGAATCTGGTTCTAAAAAGAGGACTTCTACCCCAACCCAACAAGTTTGTGGAGTGGTGCAACGACACCATCTACAATTTCAACTTCAACCCCTGCAATATAAGGGTGGAACTTGTAGAGGGCAACAACCTTATCAAGGGCTGGGAGCTGAAAAATGCCTACCCCGTACGGTTCGAGGCATCTGCTTTTGACGCAAATAAAAACGAAATAGTTATAGAGACAATAGAGCTGGCTTACAGCCAGATAACTATTTACAAATCGCCGGAGACCGACCTGTTCGACAAAATTAAAAGCAAAACCCAAATACCCAAACCGGCCGATGCCCTTATTGTCCAAACAGCAAGCATCAAAGAAAAGGCTCAGTATATTATTGCAGAAGGGATGGCAAAAATTATATCACTAACGGATAATATCACCAAAGAGGTTGAAAAAGAGATTGAGAATATTACAAAAAATAGCGAAAAAATATTCTCCAAAATAGACTCTGTTTCGACAGCAATTACCGATACCACTTCCGATCTATCCGACAAATTCAAAGATATGGGTGAAGAGGCAACCAAACTTGTTGATAAAGCCAAAGAGTCTGCCGACAAACTAAAAGAGGAGCTCAATCAAGCTAAACAAGAGGTAGAAAGTGCTGTTCAGAATGCCACCCAAAAGGCAAACGAAATAAAAGATAAAGTAAAAGAGATTAAGAATGATGTTGAGCAGAAAGCAAGTCAAGCTATCAGTGATATAAAGCAGATAAGCAACGAAGTACAAGATAAAGTTGTGGCGGTAGTAAATGATGCCAAAGAGGCGTTTAACGAAACAAAAGGCCAACTTAGTAACATTAAAGGCGAGGTTCAAAAGAGTATCCAAGAGTTTAAAGACAAAGCAAAAGAGGTCAAAAACTCCGTAGTAGAAAAAGCAAAAGAGTTGCAACAAGGTGCTGAAAATATTGTATCCGAAGCAACTGCAAAATTAAACGAAATAGGCGAAAAATTCGAAGAGACAAAAGAGTTTGTATCCAATGGTGTTAAAGACATTCAGGACAAAGCAAAAAGTGCTATCGAGGGAGCTAAGCAAGCCATAAACGATATAAAAGGAGGAATGGAAGGTGTTGTCGGCGACCTCAAAGAGAACTACAATGACCTCAAAGAGGATGTCAATAATGCCATAAAAGATGCCAAAACAGCCGTAAACTCGGCAATTAGCGATGCCTCCGAATTTACCGATAATTTAGCAAAAGAGTTTGACAATGTGGTAGAAAAGGTAAATGAGACTATAAACGAAAATATTGAGAATATCAGTGCCGGCGCTCAATCTATAGCCAACAAGATAAACAACACAATAGCCGGAGCAGAGGAGGCAGCAAAAGAAGCTATAAACAACATATCTAAAAGTATAGACAAAGTATCACAACAAACCAACAACATAGTCAGTGAAATAGGCGAAAAGGCTAAGGAGGGTGTAAACCGAATTAATGGTAAGATTAACGAAATATCCGACAATTTCGGGGATACGTTAAACCAAATTACCGACTCTGCCGAAAGCATTGTCGGCGACATATCGGACAAAATAGACAATATTTCGGGGCAGATACAAGAGCTTTCGGACAATGTAAAAACCTCAATAATGGAGGATATAGAGAAGATAAACGAAAATATAACACAAATATCGGAGAGAGCCAAAGATTCGGTTGAACAAGTAAAATCGAAAGCAAACGAGATAGTTAGCGATATAAATGCAAAAACGAAAGAGATACAAAATGGTGTAACCGATGCTATCAACAAAGTTCATTCGCAAGTAAATACTATTGGTGATGAGATAACTAAGGGCGTTGACAACTTATCAAACAGTGTCCAAGAAACTATAGAGGATGTCAAAAACGACCTTGATAGTATGGCCAATAATGTCGAAAGCAAAGCAAATGATATCGTTATCTCAATCCAAAACGGCGCTAACGAACTGACTCAGAGCGTGGATAATATAGAGAAGGCTATCAATGAGCAGATAGGCGAGGTTGGCAACATATTTAAAGCTTCGGAAGATAAGATAAAAGAGATAGCCGACAAAGCTAAAGAGGTAATCGACCAAGCCAAAGACAAGATAGATGCGGCAAAAGGCATGGTATCGAAGGGTGTAATACGATTTGTCGATAACGTACAAGAGTTATCTAATTCGATGAACAACAAGATTGGCGATATTAAAAAGGGAGTAGACAACGCTATAAACCAGTTTAAGCAACAAAAAGAGAGTGTGGAAAAATCAGTAAACGAAACTTTGAACAAAACAACAGATTTCGTTGATAAAGCTAAGAAGGGAATAGAGTCAAATGCGGAGGAGGTTGTACGGCAAATATCCGACACCATACGAGACAATTTGATAGCCACAGGCAACAGCCTAATGAATGAAGCCAAAGAGTCGTATAATGGACTGCAAGAGAATATCGAAAATTTCATCAACAATAATAAGTTTTTGTCAGCCCCCAAACAGTTTATAGACAACAAACTCGACAATATCCGTACTTCAGCTGAAAATGCGATACAAAAGATAAAAAAAGGCATAGAAGAAGCCATACCCGACGATGAATTGAGGAAATACACCGAACAGCTATCCAACATCAGCGACAAAGCCAATGAGTTTGCCCACAATATCAGCTCTTATGTCGATTCGGCTTCGGAATTTATCAAGCAGGGCGATGAGATAGTCGAAGCATTTAAGAATAATATCAACAACTATACCCAATATCTCGAAAGCACTTTGAACGATTTGACTAAAAAACAGAGCCGTATTACAAGGGCAATAACGGACGGAACCGTAGCTGCCAACGAGCAAATCAAGTCGGGACTTGAGCAGATTAAAGAAGGTTTGATATCGGCAAAAGACAATATTAAGGCTGCAAAGAACCTTATTGCAGACCAATATCAGGATATTCTTAACAGTGGAATGGATACAATGAATAGAATGAAACAGGTTGTTTCCGAATATGGCAAAGACAATGCTAACGACCTGACAAATAGTCTCAAAAAACTGAAAGAGACTTTTGAACCCTATCTGCCTTCATTAAACAAATAAAGAGATATGACTATAAAGATAAATGAATTGATAATAAGAGCCAAAATAGAACGGCAAGACACAGTAAAAGAGAACTCTGTGGAGCAAACAAACAACAACACCGAAGATGGGAAAACAACCGAGATAGTGAGTTTAAACAAAATAAACCGAGAAAGATGACGATAGACAAGGATATAAGCACAAAAGGAGCCTCACCCGTTCGCCTCACATTCATTAGCAACAGAGATGGCTCTAAAAAAGACCCTCAAAAAGGCACGGATAAGTTCGAGGTTATGATAAACCCCGACACTATAACTCGCGTACTCGGCTTGACAAAAACAAACAATGCATCGGGAAGGTCTAAGGACAAGGGCGACGCATTTAGCATATTGCCCGAAAAGTTATCATTCTCTTTCTACCTTGATGGCACCAATATCGTTCCCGAACAGAAGGGGAGGCAGGTAAAGCAGATGATAGCCGATTTTCTCAAAGTTGTATATAAAAAGAGAGATGCCGACACACAGCCCGTTCAAGCTGTTGCCATCAATTATGGCGACTATAAAGACTATATCGTTCGTCTCGACTCTTTAACCATCGACTACACTCTATTTAATACCGACGGCGATGTACTCAGGGCAAAAGTAACCTGTGGTTTTTCTACAATTAATGAAGATGCTCCCAAAAAGCCAAAACCTCCAAGAAAAGGCAAAGAGACCTTCCACGAAACAAAGTGTGTTTGTGTGCCTCAAGAGTGTCGCGACAATAATCAAAACTCTATTAAAGAGCCAAATATGACTCCGATAGATGCAAATTATTCACATCAAGGCGGATATTCTGCCAAAGTATAGATGAGATATGGACAACACAAGCAACATAAACGATTCTAATAATACTATCTTAGACTTTAAGGTATTTATCGACGGCAACAATCTCACTGAGGTAGCCGATGTTATAGCTATCGGTGTGCATAAGCAGTTTTGTAAGATACCTACTGCCGAAGTGGTACTGCATTATGGCAGTATGTTGAACAACGAGTATATCGACGTCCAAAACGATTTTATAGCTATTGGCAACGAGATAGAGATAGTGGACAACGACGGCGATTTGTCGATTTTTAAAGGCGTGATAGTGAAAAAATCGGTTAGTGTGACGAACAAAAAATCGCTACTAAAGCTCACAGCAAAAAACAACGCCTATAAGATGACACAAAATCGTTATAATCATGTATTTGCCGAAAAGAAAGATAGCGAAATAATAGAGGATATAATTAAAAAATACAGTTTCGATTGCGATATCGACTCCACATCTTATACCAACGAAACCGACACTCAATACAACTGTAGCGATTGGGATTTTATCAACATTAAAGCCGAGCGTAATTCTCTGTTGATATTTGCCGACGACGACAAAATAACAGTAAAACAACCAAAGGTATCATCAGCTACGTTGGCGATAAACGGCTACAATTCTATCATCGATTTCGATGCTCAACTCGACGGACGAACTGCCTTTACCGACTACAAAGCCACATCGTGGAACTACAATAGCCAAGAGCGACAAGAGGTAGAGCAACCCAACTCGTCAAGCGACTTTACACAAGGTTCACAGCAAACCAAAGAACTTGCCGAGAAGCTCAACAACGACAGTTTTAATATCAATGTAAACAGCTATTTTGCTGATAACGAACTTATAGCCAAAAAAGCAAATGCCGCCATTATGCGAAACAACCTTTCGCGTATCATAGGCAAAGTAAAACTCTATGGTTTGAGCAAGATAAAACCGGGCGATACTGTGGAATTTAGTGGCATAGGCGACAGTTTCAACGGCAATGCCTTTGTTACCGAAGTTGCATACGACTTTGTCGGAGGAGCGTGGAGCACATCTATTGGCTTCGGTATGGAGGAGACCTCCTACTATTGGTCGTACGACGATGTAAATGCTGCTCCTGCAGCCGAGCTTTCGCCTGCCGTCAACGGATTACAGGTGGGCAAGGTAGTAGCTCTTGAAGGCGACCCGACCGATGAATTTAGGATAAAAGTAGCTCTACCTTGTTTCGAAGGCGATCCGGCTGAGGTATGGGCACGCGTGGCATCGCCCGACGCAGGCAAAGAGCGAGGCTATCACTTTTTCCCCGAAATCGATGATGAAGTAGTTATCGGGTTTATCGACCAAAACCCAAATAATCCGATAATCTTAGGGGCTTTATTTAGCAACAAACTACCTGCAAAACAACCGCTTAGCGACAACAACAATGTTAAAGGTCTCTATCTGAAAAGTGGCATAAAAATGGAATTTAACGAAGAAGACAAGATTATTACAATCGAAACGCCCGGAAGCAACAAATTGATAATGAATGATAAAGACAGCATTTTTGAGATAACCGATGCCAATGGCAACAAAATAGTAATGGACAACCAAGGTATCAACATCAAAAGTGCAGGAAAGATAACATTAGAAGCCTATACAGACCTCTCTATAAAAGGGGTAAACATGACGGCAGAAGCCTCCGCCTCACTCAAGGCATCGGGTAGTGCCAACGCCGAGATATCCTCGTCGGGAGTGCTGGCAGTCAAAGGCTCATTAGTACAAATTAATTAAAGACAATAGTATGGCAGCAGCAGCAAGAGTAGGCGATATTACCACACACGGAGGTACAATAACCGGGCCCGGAGCGGCAACGGTGCTTATAGGCGGTATGCCGGCAGCTATCATGGGCGACCTGCACATATGTGCTATCGTACCGACACCGGCTACACCACATTTGGTATCTTCACCCTTTGTGATGGGCAGTGCCACAGTGCTTATTTGCGGTAAACCCGCCGTGCGTACTACCGACATCTGCCTATGCGGAGCGGGAGCTGCTGTGGGTTGCCCGACAGTAATAATAGGAGGTTGATTATGGGAAATGATAAATTAGCACATTTAGGAAGAGGTTGGGGATTTCCTCCCACATTTTCGAAAGAGGATAGAGGAGTTAAACTCGTAGAAAATGAAGAGAATATCGCCAAAAGCGTTAAACTCATCGTTTTGACTACCATCGGCGAAAGGGTCTATCATCCGACACTTGGAACGAATATCAACGATTTTGCCTTCACAAGAAACATCCAGTATGTGAACGACAACAAATTGAGACGTATGGTGGAGTTTGCAATTGCCGAAAACGAATTTCGTGTAGATGTTGATAATGTTGATATTGTGCATAATACAGATGACAATTGCATCGAAATATCGGTGGCATATACCATTAAGGCACTCAACACAAAGTATAATATGGTATTCCCGTTTTATTTAGAGAAAGGTATAAAGGGATAAAAAACAAGTACTAAGCAGATGAACCATTTGATTGACAAAAAGGGTATTTATAGGCATGAACGATTTGCTAGGGAGTTGGTCGAGGGCTATTTTAATATCGACAATCGCACCGATGAGCAAATATTGGAGCAGACCGCAGCGTTGGCTTCGGCTATTCGTTATTACAACGAACAAAATAATGTAGATGGCAATTGGGAAGCCTTTTTCGAAGATATTTACAACTTTGCGACCAAACAAATTGATCATAAGGCTATTGGCGAGAAGTCGCAAAATGCCTCAATGCCTCCGCATTTAGCTCTCTATTTTGCCTTTATTCACGTCTTTAATATCGCCAAAGATGAATTAAATCGCTTTACTCGCCGTCATTTGGACTATTATTACAACAATATTCTAAAATTTGCACACAAACAAGAAATTGCCGATAAGGTTCATCTATTTTTGGAGTTAAATAAAAAAGAGAAAAAAGCGACTATTGCCAAAGGTACGCTTTTCGACGGAGGTATCGACAGCAAGGGCAAAAAACGCCTCTACGCCTCCGATTTCGACGCTACAGTAAACAAATCGGCTATCGGCAAAATCAAAACTCTTACCACACAAAAAAACGGAAATACATTCACTTTTACCAAACGAGACGAGTGTCATGTTACCGATATTGGCATTGCTATTGCCTCTCCAATGTTCTATCTAAAAGATGGAAAGCGTACCATAACACTTACTTTTACCGAAGCGTATAAACCCTATCTGAAATCAATAAAACAGATAGAATATACCACCTCTACCGATTGGCAACGAGTGGAAACAAATAATATCGAAGTCAAAGAAAAAGATAGTTATCAATTTATTATAATGTTAGATTACGGGTTGCCTCCCATGGTTGGCTACAATGAAGCTGTCCATAATCTGCAACTCAAGACAAATAATCCGATTATAAGATTGCTATTTTCCGAAGGATTTAGTGGGGAAAAAGATAAAGATTATAAGGTTGAAAATGATGTAAATGAAGATAACAAAACTCCAATTAAAACTATAGTTGTAGATGTCGAAGGCTCAAAAGACATACTGCTCTACAACGACTACGGCAAAATTAATGGTGAACTGCCTTTTATGCCTTATGGAGGAATACCGGTTGTTGACAAATCGCAGTTTATAGTAGGTAATAACAAGATATTCAATAAGTTTTTAGAACGCGTCTCTTTTAACATTGATTGGAAAGGAATGCCAAGCAATTTAGAGATATATTATGCAACCTACAAAGATGCTTTTGGACAACTAACCGAACAGCAAAAAGAATTGTATCAATCGTTTGATATTTACGGTTTTGATAAAATAAGTGATATTAATTTCTTCGGAAAATGTACAATATTAAGTTTGGGTAAGTGGGATGATAAAGCAATTGAGATAAATAATAACGAAATTCAAATTAAGAAAGATGGTTTCAGAACAATAAACGAGGAAGACACAGAATATTCGCACCAAACCAAAAGCGGCTTTATCAAGTTTGTTGTGTCCACAGATTTTGGACACTCCATATACAGCACCTTGCTTAGTAATGCGATGATGCACAATGCTTTTATGGAACAAAAAAAAATACTCAACATGTCAGCAGGCAAACCCACAACAGATATAAAACTACTATCCATACCCCAAAAGCCATATACTCCAGAGATACAGAGTCTATCTATCAATTATAAAGCAACTACGGAATTTAACTTAAACGAACATCAGCTCTTTTCGATACACCCTTTTAGTAATTTCGAGATAACCGAAAGGCAGAGTTTTTATTTGCCTCTCTTAACTCCAATAGACTACCCTAAGCGTAGCAAAACCAGCTCCGAAAGCATATTCGAAAAGTGTTTTTACATCACTCTTAGCAATATAGATAGCGAGGGGGAGGTAAATATCTATTTCGACATCTGCAACCCAAACACCTACAACAACAAACATACATATAGTTGGCACTATTTTTCGGAATATCGCTGGATAGAGATGAACAACAATAGGATAATACGCGATACCACCGACGGGTTCAACAAGTCGGGCATTATCACTTTTGTGGTGCCACAGGCGGCAATCGATGGAGAGCAGGTCTGTTTGCGACTCACGGCAGAAGCTACTCAAACCGAACTTCTACCCGAAATCTTGAACGCCCGTACCAATTGCCTGACAGCTACTTTTGTCGACAGCAACAACGACCTATCGCACCTCCGACAAGGGTTGCCTCAATCGACCATTACCAAATTGGTAGAGAGCAAAGCCCAAATAAAGAGCATAGAGCAGCCATATCCGTCGTTTGGTGGCAAAGAAGCCGAGAGCGATACCGATTTTTATGCCCGTATCAGCGAACAATTAAGGCACAAAAACAGAGCCTCCTCCACATGGGACTACGAGCGACTGGTTCTTGAAGCCTTTCCACAAGTCGCATTTGCCTTATGCCTTGCCCATAGCAATATGTCCGGCGAAAAAGTGGCTTTTTCGCCCGGCGACGTACTGCTCTTGGTAAGCCCCGACACAAGTCTGTTGCCCCAAACCAAAAAGCTTGAGCCAAAACTACCTACCGCTATGCTCAACGAAATAAAAGGGTTTTTCAATCATATAAGCTCTCCACACTCAAACATTTGTGTGTCTAACTTCCGTTATAAGCCCATTCGTGTTGTGTGCAATGTGCAGCTAACTAAGGGGTTGTCCGACTACAGTTTCTATCGCGACAAGCTCAATACAGACCTTATCCGCTTCATCTCGCCCTGGGTAGATACAAACATTTCGGATTATGGCAATAATATGATTTATCGGTCGAAAAACGTTGCCGATATATACTTTTTTCTCGAAAATTTAGAGTACATCGACTATGTAGTTTCGTGCAAGATAGAGGGTCTCTATGCCGACGGCGAGCTCGAACAAACCTACACTATAGCGGATGAAACCATATTGAAAGAGAGTTATGAGATTTTTACATCTGTTGATAACCATACTATTACTATTAACGAAAATGGAAAGCAAATTTGAAAATAACAATAATCGTCCCGTATTAGACCCCGATGCTCTTAGAGCAGCCGGGTTGGAACGGATACGACAGCTCAGTGGCAATATCTGGAGCGACCACAATGCAACCGACCCTGGTATAACTATGCTAGAGGCTGTTAGCTTCAGCATATTAGACCTCGGATATCGCACCACCTTCGATATTCGCGATTTGCTTACCGAGCCCAATAAGTCTAATCCAAGTTACGAATATTCGTTTCACGAACCGTACTCCATACTACCCTCAGCCCCACTCACCATAAACGACTATCGTAAGCTGATACTCGAAAATATCGAAGGTATTAAAAACGTATGGTTGAAAGATACCAAAAAAAAAATAATTGTTCCGGAAGCGATAGTAAAAGCATACAATATCGAAAAAACAATAGAGGTAAAAGGGTTTTACGATGTATTTATAGATGTCAATAGTGTAGATAATGCAGAAAAGATAGTAAATGAGGTATTGAACTTACTACATAAAAATCGTAATATATGCGAAGATTTTAACACCATTGACGAAAACAAAATCCTTAAACATTTGCCTGTCGGCATTGAAGCCGATATAGAGGTAAATCCCGATGAGAACTATTCTCTTATATTAGAACAAATTTCGGAGGCTCTATCGACCTATATTTCGCCCGACCTGCGGCTCTACACCTTAGAAGATATGTTATCGAAAGGCAAATCGGTAGCAGATATTTTTACCGGACCATTCCCCAAAAACGGCTATGTCGATATAGAGGAGATGGAAGATTTCGATAGTGTCAAAACTCTTTATGTATCCGATATTATCAAACTAATAATGCAGATTAAGGGTGTTGTAAGCGTCCGCTCTATGCGGTTTGTGGTAGGAGGCGATGATTGGAAAAAAGTACACATTGATAAAGATAATTACCAAATAACAATAAATGAGAGTGACAAATATGTATTCCGTTTTGACGAGATAAAAGACAAACCGAACCTCAATAAAATAAACTTTTTGCTAAACAATTACCGTTTTAATGTAAAAATAACAAAAGGCGAAACATCGAAAACGGAAGATAAGGTCAAAGAGTCAGATTATAAACTTAAAGAGTCTCAATATCGGTTTGAGAAAGATAACGCCACCAATCGCGACCTTGATAGATATTATACTGTTCAGAACGATTTTCCGTCTGTTTATCTTGTTGGTACAGAGAATATTGCCAGAAGCGAAACCGACCTTCGCAAGGCTCAACGCCTGCAAATGAAAGGCTATCTTACATTTTTCGATCAGCTATTCGCCGACTTCCTGACACGGCTCAATAGTGCAAAAAAAATATTGTCGTGGGACACAGTTGACAAGCTCGAAGATTGGGAAACACGTCAAAAAAGCTATCTGCAACGCATATTGACCGATTACGACATCGACGATTTTCACTCTATTGTAGACGAAAAAGGCTATGCCGACTATTTCAACAATAGCAAGGTGTTTAACATTAATTCTGAACTCGACAATCAGAACCGGGCTCTGAATCATTTGCTGGCTCGTTTTGGTGAAAGTTTTGTCAATTTCTCTATTTTGCAATATATAGCCAATACCGGTGATACGATAGACGACGAAAGCAAATTCCGACTTATAAAAAACAAATCGATGATGCTCAAGATGTTGCCTACACTCGGTTACCGACGCACTATGGCCATCGACTATCGGTCGGAACTCTCGGTAAGCCCCCAACCTATTAGCAATATGTGGTACGACTACGGCAACTACTACGCCATTGAGCAGAAACTATACATAAAGTTGGGTATAAATGATTATAGTCCTCTAAAAAAACTACATCCGAAAGTTGCAAAAAGAGCTGAGGATAATGGAGGAATAACCCTTTTTGAAGATAATAGGGCGACTACATATACCGAAACATTCGGCTTGCATATATATGAACACAACCTGCTAATACACAGCGACATAAGTGAAGGAAACTTCTTACGCCAATACACAGACGACAGCAAAACCAAATATTCAAACGACCCATACTCAATGAAAGTAACAGTAGTATTGCCGGGTTGGCTCAATATCGTTCAAAATCATCAGTTTAGAGAAATTATAGAGAATGCCATAAAAGAGGAACTGCCGGCTCATATAGCCGTAAAAATTTGCTGGATTGATCCGATGCAAATGCTCAACTTAGAGCAACAATACGACATTTTCATTCAGAGTTTACGGAATAAGGACGATAATGATGCTGCCTTATCTAACTTTGTGGGCACTCTGTCAAGACTTAAAAATATATACCAAGAGGCAAACTTAGACAAAGAAACTCTATTAGGATATACAACACTTGTAACAGAGCAATATAAATGGAAAATAAATTAAAAAAACAATATAGCCATGGGAAAAGAAACAATAAAAAACAGATACCCCATCTACAATGAAGGCAAATTATTAACAAGCTCCAATCTCAATGATTCGTTTGATTTTTTGCACTCTCATCTTAAGTTCACACGGAAATTATTATTTGGGCAAGGAATTGTTCGTGGGTTGGAGTACAGCTATGACTCTAAAGAAGGGACAATAACCATATATGAAGGAACGGCTATTACCGAGCAGGGGTCAATGATTGAAATTACTAAACCCGGAACATATTATTGCTATGAAACAACTAATTTACAACACATTAAAGACAAGAGAATAGAGTATGTATTATTTGAAAAGGATAAGGAAGTCAATGCCGAACGCAAAGACATAAGTCAGATAGAAGGAATAGACAACTACTTTTTAGGTTTGCTCTTGTATTACAATAAAACAGAAGGAATTCTTTGCTCCGATCAATCTTGCATAGTCGAAAACGATGAGGTCAAAATCGAAATTATCCCGTTTCTAACCCAAAAACCGTATATAAATGAGATACTCAATCCAACAGAAGTAACTCTTATTCCCGAAATAGAAGCTCCTGTATTTAAAAACATTACAAATTACAACATACTTCCGGTTTTTTTGCGAAAAGTAACCAATCTTTTTCACGAAAAGATAGCATCTATAGCCAAAGGACTTGAAAACATTAATAAGTCTAAAGGAATTAAAGAAATTAATGAAATCATATCATTAGGAACAAGTGATATTTTTGGTAGAGTAATAGATTTAATCAAAAAAATAGAGTTTGACAATCGGGATATTCCTACATATCTATCTTTTACAGATGATATTATCGAAGCTGTAAATGAATTTGTAGTGTCATGCAATAGGTTTTTATATAGATACCGTATAAATGCAGGTACTAAATTTGAAGAGACGGTTATTTTAGGAAAAATACAAACTATCGACGATTCACGCAGTACACTCAAAGAGACATACCAAGACTTTGGAAAAATCAGCCATCAAAATATTATTGTAAGGCTGTACAAAAGAATTGGACTTATGGTGGACTGTTTTGTTGATTTTACAAAAAACAAAATAAAACCTGACAAACTGATAATCCTTCCCTCCTCAAGCAAGTTCAAACTCGGAGAAAGGTCTATCCCATTCTATTATACCCAAAGTGCATATTTCACCAATGCACTAATAGAATATTGGGATGCTCACAACGAACAACATACGCAAAGTCAATCGTTATATTCTACCGATATTAATAATAAACTCAATAAGTCTGATTTCAGAAATGCAGACATCTACAAACTGAGCGGATATGGAAATACAAATATAGTAGAAGAGTTGACAGACCAAATATATAACTACAACCTGCCAACATTTGTCATTCAACAAGAAATATATGGCGATACTCTCTCTTTTTTCTTGGAAGAATATAAAGCGATGGATCAGAACAATACCTTATCCAATAAGAATATTGAAGAGACCATTTCATTTATAAGATTTCAAGAAGGTATCCTCCCGGCAGATGAAAATAAACTAAAGAGAATCTTGGAGAAAATACTCAAAGACCACTATGAATCGTACTATATTGATAAGGCTGCTGAAATATTGGGCGTTATAACGAAAGAAAGTGAAATAGAAGAAATTTGGCAATCCATTTACATTGCAATTCAAGACAGTAAAAAACGGGAAACCAACACATTAGAAGAATATCATAGAAAGCTCTTGGCTTTTATTATGATTGCCATTCTCTACCATCGCATCGGCTCCAAAGAGTTTAAGCCATACAATACTCTAGGAATTGATTACATCGGAGGTGTCGAAAAAAAGGATATCTTGCTGATGATTACCCATCACAACCAAACCCTGTTGTGTTTAAATATGCCATACACCTACTATCTCATCAATCAAGAAAACTATAAAGACAAAATCATAAACATTAAAAGAGAAGTTAACGATGATTTGAAGAATGCCTTTAATCCGGAAAACTTTCCGGAAGCGAAACCCTAAGAGACACACAATAATTACGGATTCTTTGACATTTACATGCTACATTACGGAAGAAACAAAAAACACACAGCCAACTACCTGAGAGAACACCGAAAAATCACTTTCGGCAAAAGGTATGGATATGGTTAACAATTTGCCTGTTCTGATTTTTAAAGACCAAACTCCGGAAGAGGCACAAAGGATAAGTTTTATTCTTAATGAAAGGCTTAAGTCAACAATTTTAATTACTCCGTCAGGGAAAATAAACATTAACACTAATGGTAAACTTGATTTCAGAAACAAAGAGTTTGATGTCGAAGTAAGCTATTTCGAAGATGAACCGCAAAAAGTTATGGAATATTTAAAAAAAATAGCTCTTTCCGATATAATTGAAAGAGTGATAGATGCCAATGGCAAAGAAACGATTCGGATAAAAAAAGTAAAAACAACAAAATTCATTAACCAACTTGATACGCTTAAGCGAATGGATGCGATTTTTAAGTGTGTTACCATACAATAAACATTTTAAAGTTAAGTAAAAATGGAAGCGAAAACAGATAATACCGGTACAGTAGTTTATAATAAAAACTATAAAGGAGAAATAACAATCCCTAACAACAAAAAAATAAACAAAATAGGAAAAGACGCCTTCTTAAATTGCAAAGAGGTTACGAAAATAACTATGGGAAACAATATAACAATTATAGAAGACTCTGCATTTGAAGGCTGTGAAAATTTGCAGCATATACAGCTTTCCGAAAAGCTCGAATCAATTGGGAAATTTGCCTTTTTTAACTGCAAAAATGTAAAAAAGATTACGTTAAGCAAGAGTATTGAGTCAATAGGGCGTTCGGCTTTTCAGAATTGTAAAAAGCTAAAGGATATAGAAATATTTCGTGGGCTAAAAACAATAGCCGCATGGACTTTTGCGGGCTGTGAACAGCTCGAAACAGTAATCATTCCCAATGGAGTAAAAAAGATAGATCATCAGGCATTTGCCAATTGCCACAAATTAACAAAAATAGAAACCATGTCAAGTGAAAGCACACTGGGGTACGAGGTTTTCTATTCGGTAAATAAAGGACAATGTAGTGTTACGGTTCCTCTGTTTTGCAAAAGCAGATACGAGGAAGAGGACCAATGGAAAGGGTTCCGAATAAAAGAGTTCGATTATTTTTCGGTGGACGGCATAAGATATAAGATAAAAGAGAATGCCGACTCTCAAAAATTGATTGTAACTCAAAACAAAGATTACGTAGGAGGGGTACAGATAAAAAACGAAGTAGATTTTATGGGGGAAAGATACAACGTTACAGCGATAGAAGAAGAAGCATTCAAGGGCAACAAAGAGCTTACATACGTTTATATACCCCAAAATATTGAACAAATCGGCAGTAGTGCATTTGCTCTTTGCGAAAATCTCAAATACTTTTTGAGTGATAAGGCTGCCGGATACCACTTTAAGGTAGACAATGAGGTATTATATGACAAAAACAAAGAGATATTATTAGCATATCCGGCAGCGAAGATAGAGGACAAAAAGTCATTCACTATTCCGGCAACGGTAAAACAAATAGCCAACTTTGCATTCTCCTCTTTCCGATATTTGGAGAGAATTACGTTTACGAATGAAGTAGAATTTATGGGTGAGAATATATTTCAAGGAGCAAATGTAAGGGATTGCTACGCTTTTATCCCCAAAAATGCAAGTAGCAAATTTATAGAATATCTTCACAAGTGGAATTTCAAAAACATAATAGCCTCCGAATACTTTATACACAAAGGAATTAACTACAGAATCCTTTCGGAAATCGAAAGCACAGTAGAGGTCTCTAATAACAAGGACTATATGGGAGAAGTTGAGATACCCGAGACCATAGAATATGCCGGAGTTACATATACTGTAATAGGTGTGGGAGACAGGGCATTTGATTGCAATAATAAAATTACATCTGTAAAGCTTCCAAATAGTATCAATAATATTGGAAATCTTGCTTTTCAGACTTTGCGTATTTTTATTAATCTACCATCAAGTTTAGAAGTCGTTGGGTATAGCGCCTTTACATACAATAAATTTACAGATTTAATACTTCCAGTTGGAATAAAAGAGCTAAGAGGAGCATCTTTCGGGCATACGGAGGTTCAGTCAAAGCGTGCTTTTATCCCTAATACTGTTATAACTATCGATGATAATCCTTTTTACAGTAGTACTCTCGAAACCATAGAAGTTGCAAGCGACAACCCAAATTTTAAGTCTATTGATGGTGTGTTATTCAACAAAGAGGGCACGAAAATTTTAGTCTATCCGGCATACAAATCGGTAAACTCTTATACTATCCCTTCGGGAGTAAAAATAATTGGAAGAAGTTTTTTTGCAAACAACTATAATCTAACAGAGCTATCAATACCTGCCTCTGTTACACAATTAGAGCCATTTGCTCTTTGGATTTGTCCATCTTTGCAACAAATCAATATTAAGGCTACCACACCTCCGACTGTTTTATATAAAGGGTTAAATGGAGTAAGCGAGAGTTGTGTAATAAAAGTACCCAAAGGTTGTGTCAACAACTATAAGAAAGCCGAAGGGTGGAAAAAATTCACCAAAATCATTGATGAAAGTCCGTTTAAATATCCTTATTTCAAACATGAAGGTATAAACTATCATGTAATCGACAATAAAGAAAAAAAGCTTGAAGTACAGTACAACTACAAATGTACAATGAAAGAGGTCAATATTCCTGACACTATCAATTTAAATGGAGAGGCTTATACCGTAGAGAAGATAGGACAAAGAGCTTTTTTTAACAACAAAGAGATAGAGAGAATAACCCTACCCAATACTATCAAAACAATCGGCTACAAGGCGTTTGGAAGCACTAACTGTATTATTAGCTCTATACCATCGTCTGTAGAGGTTATCGAATCAAAAGCCTTTTATCGTATCAATGAAAAAAATCAATTTACTATTCCTCAAAACATCAAGTCAATACACCCGAAAGCATTTCTTTTCTCTAAACTGAAAGGCTTTACGGAACAAACAGGAACCTATTTCCAAGTATTATCAAGTGTATTGATAAACAATAAAGAGTCTCAGGCTCTTTGCTATCCATCAACAAAAAATCTTGAAAAATTGCAACTCCCTACCAAAGTTACTAATCTTGGGCGACACGCATTTTACTGTGTTGACAATCTCACCACAATAGTGATTCCTTCTACAGTTAATTCTATCGAATTTTCGTTTTGGGGAGCCGACAAATTAAAACAATTAGTGATGCTATCGAAACAACCACCTCAATTTATAGGCAGTAAACACCTCAAAAAGAGGTGCCCTATTATAGTCCCAAAAGGTTGTGTTAATGTATACAAAACCCATCCTCATTGGAGCAGATTTACTAATATAAAGGAGATTAATGTAAACCTGCCAACCTCAAATATGGCAGGCTATGGAATATCTCGAATAGCCTTGAAGTAACTACAAATAAATAAAAGTATAGATATTACTAAAACAATTATCAAACAAAATGAATGCCGTACACGTAACTCATACTGCTCCATTTTTCGCCAGAAGTGCCAATATGGGTAAAACCTACTCTATTAGTGATTACGAATTATTGACAACAATACTTTCGGCTCTTAAATTTAGAGAACTAAACGGTAATATAGGCTTATACACTGATTCCGTTGGATACAAATATTATGAACAACAGAAGATGTTGAAGATATGGAACTCAGGTATTAACGTCGATGTTCTTAACAATATTAACGATAATGTCGACTTTGAAATATTTTGGGCTGCCGGCAAAATATATGCTTTAAAACACCAACAAGCTCCTTGCATCATAATGGATACCGATTTTATTGTTTGGATAAACATCAGCGAACAAATAACTAATAAAAAAGATGTTATATGTATTCATCGAGAAGAGCTAAACCCCAATGTTTATTTGCCGAAAGAGTTGCTAAAAGTATCACCAAACTATAACTTTAATCCCAATTTTGACTGGAGCGAAAATCCATGTAATACGGCTTTTGTTTACTTTGGTAACGAAAATTTGAAACAATATTTCGTTGAGGAAGCAATAAAATTTATGAAAGACAATTTATATAAGCCTGAAGAGTTTGTCAGCCAAATGGTTTTTGCCGAGCAACGACTATTACCAATGTGTGCTAAGAATATGGAGGTAGTCATAAAATCATTTGTCGATTTGAACGAGCTTTTTATTCAAAATTCTTTTACTCACTTATGGGGCTATAAGCGAGAGTTAGAAGCTGATCATTTAGTAGCATACAATTATTGCTCTACCTTGGTCGAACGACTTATAAGTGATTTTGATAAAGGCTATAAGTATTTGCGAGATATTCCTGTAATAAAAAAATATCTATAAGATCTTAGCTAACATTATGCCACACGACCTTATCAACCGACTCGTTTTTGAGATAGATCTAAATTGTAACGAAAATGAGGCAAAAACCGAAAGCGATATGTTGTTCGAACAGCATATCTCTTCGACTTTAGATAGGGTATTAGCTCGTTATAACCATATAGATGCCACATTCTCCGATACTATAGAGATAGATTTAGGCAGTGTGCCAAAAGCCGATTTGGGCTATAAACTCGAATACACACTCTCTATGATTATCGAACAATATATTGGCAAAACTCGGTATGCTATAACAAGTCTTACCAACAAGACAGACAAACACTCTACAGCTCAAACATTTTTGGACTATCTACACCACCCTATTATTCCTTGGGATACAGACAACGTTACATCATTCGACAGAGTAACGCTTATAGAGAAAGCTATTAAGGAGGCTATGCAGTCGGAGGGCTATTTCAAGCAGCTATTGTCGGCTATTTCGAGCGATATTGCCACGTGCCGACGCTTTTTCGACCTCTCGTTTGAGCAACCTCATTTCTCCGATATAGTTACCAAAATAGCCTCTTCCATCAATGAATCGGACTCTTATGTGATTGCCGAAAAGTTCAAAATGCTTTCGAGTAGTTTAGAGGCTAATCCTCAAATATTCAGAGATATTTCGTACTACATAATAGCTAATATGCTATTTGCCAACCAACAGAATAATATCAATATCATTTTGCTTTCTTCGGTTCTTATGGTAGAGTCCGGTGCGGTGCCAAAATCTTATATATTCGACTTATTGGCAAATATCGCCAATAAGTACGGAGACTCAAATCAGAGTAAATATGCTACCCATACCAACAAAAAGATTTTATTAACTTCAAAAGAGAGCAAAAGCAAGTTAGATAACAGCCTTAACAACAAAACGAATAGTACGGATTCGTTGGTTTCTAAAGAACTGACATTGTTTACAGACAACAAAACGGACAAACAACCACTTCATAACCAATATAATAGCCGTATAAACAAAAAGATTTTATCAACTTCAAAAGAGAGCAAAGGCAAGTTAGATAACAGCCTTAACAACAAAACAAATAGTACGGATTCGTTGGTTTCTAAAGAACTGATATTGCTTACAGACAACAAAACGGACAAACAACCTATTAATAATCAATATAATAGTCACATAAACAAAAAGATTTTATCAACTTCAAAAGAGAGCAAAAGCAAGTTAGATAACAGCCTTAACAACAAAACGAATAGTACTAATTCGTTGGTTTCTAAAGAACTGATATTGCTTACAGACAACAAAACGGACAAACAACCACTTCATAATCAATATAATAGCCGCATAAACAAAAAGATTTTATCAACTTCAAAAGAGAGCAAAGGCAAGTTAGATAATAGCCTTAACAACAAAACGAATAGTACGGATTCGTTGGTTTCTAAAGAACTGATATTGCTTACAGACAACAAAACGGACAAACAACCTATTAATAATCAATATAATAGTCACATAAACAAAAAGATTTTATCAACTTCAAAAGAGAGCAAAAGCAAGTTAGATAACAGCCTTAACAACAAAACGAATAGTACNAATCAATATAATAGTCACATAAACAAAAAGATTTTATCAACTTCAAAAGAGAGCAAAAGCAAGTTAGATAACAGCCTTAACAACAAAACGAATAGTACGGATTCGTTAGTTTCTAAAGAACCGATATTGCTTACAGACAACAAAACGGACAAACAACCGATTAATAACCAATCTAATAGTCACATCAACAAAAGGATTTTACCAACTTCAAAAGAGAGCAAAGGCGATACCGACACCCCGTCATCAGCAAAGGATAACGAAATGGGCGATTGGAGTAAAAGTACCGATATATCGGAATGGCAGGAAGCGATGCATTTTATTGCCCTTATCGACAAAATATCCCAAAACCCTCAAATCGTTACCTCCGACATCGAACAGGTCGAAGAGGCATTGTCGTTGTTAATATCAAAAATAGATCAATTATCTTTTGATAAAACAGATGATAACAAACATATTATAAGCAATCTGAAAACAAAATCGGGGCAACTTAGTATCGAAGATATCGTTAAAATAGCTAAGGCTATCGGCAATACCGCCATAGAACATAAACAACAAGCCAATGACCACAAACAACGCCTAAGCAAAAATATAGTTGATGCCATAGGCAAGCAACCCCATTTAACGGAGCGAATACCACTCTACAACGCCGGATTGGTGCTGTACAACCCTTTCTTTATATCATTTTTCGACCGTTTAGAGTTACTCGAAAACAGGCGACAGTTTCGTTCCGTAGAGCATCAATTTAGAGCTGTGCATCTCTTGCAAGAGTTATCGAAGGCAGGTGAGGCTCATCCGGAACATATTCTACCTCTCAATAAGTTGCTGTGTGGGGTAAATATACTTTTCCCTGTCGGCGAGAAGTTTACCCCTACCGACAGAGAATGCGACGAGATAGAAAGCCTTTCGAAAGCCATTATCGCCAACTGGACAATAATAAAAAACAGTTCGATAGCAGGATTTCAAGAGTCGTTTGTACGTCGCAGAGGGGTATTGGAGCGTAGCGACAAAGATTGGATTCTTAGAGTTGAACCCAAAGGTATCGACATTCTGCTCGACGATATTCCGTGGAATATACACCTTATTTCGCTACCATGGAACGATTATCTAATTCACGTCGATTGGAAATTATAAAACACAATAACAATCTATAAAAAATGACCAACAATAGCCTGTTTATACTGCAAGAGCTACAATGGCTCGAAAAGATAATGCTTACTCGGCTCAAACTCTATTTTCGCCAAGAGTGCGAAGAAGCCGATATATTCGCTATTTTACCGCCACCTACCAATGATGTTGATGGTGCCTATCCGCAATTTATTCGTAGCCATACCTTGGGCTTCGAGGAGCGTTTGGCTCTTATATTGGCGTTTGTCCCAACTCTTCGCCCCCAGATACTCGACTGTCTTAATATAAAAAATAGCGATACAGCTCGCCGTTTTGTAGAATTTGGTTGTGTCGAAATAGAGGTAGCCCAAACACTTATGCCCACATTCGAAACCGCCCTATTCCTGCTTGCAGCCGACAGTATCGAAAAGCGAGTACATCACACCAACCTGCTGAGCACAAGTATTTTGTTCAGAAATAAAATATTATCGCTGAAATCGCACAATACCGTACTGCCTCTTCACTTCTCTATACTATCTCCGTCGCTATCGGCTATAGAACAGTTGATAAACGAAACTAACTACTACCCCGACTTCTCCACGTCGTTTCCGGCTACACGCCTTACAACTGCCTCTACATGGAAAGACCTCATACTTAACCCAAATGTAAAAAAACAGATTGATGAGATTAAAACGTGGATAGAGTTTGGCAATAGAATATTGAATGAATGGAATTTAAAAAAATCGGTAAAACCCGGCTATCGAGTGCTTTTCCATGGTGCATCGGGCACGGGCAAAACAATGACAGCAGCTCTTTTGGGCAAATACACCAACAAAGATGTCTATCGTATCGATTTGTCGATGATAGTGTCGAAATATATCGGCGAGACCGAAAAAAATCTATCTAATATTTTCGACAAAGCAGAGAATAAGAGTTGGATACTGTTTTTTGACGAAGCCGACGCTCTATTCGGCAAACGCACCAATATCAACGATTCGCACGATAGGTATGCCAATCAAGAAATATCATTTTTGTTACAACGCATAGAAAATTACAACGGACTTGTGGTGCTATCGACCAACCTAAAACGCAATATCGACGAGGCATTTACACGGCGTTTTCAGAGTATTATACACTTCCCCTCCCCAAAATTTGATGAACGACTACAAATTTGGCTCAATACCTTTTCGCCTCATACCCGATTGGCAGACGATATCAATATGCAGGATATAGCCTCACGTTACGATCTTACTGGCGGCTCTATTGTCAATATAGTGCAGTATGCGTCACTTATGGCTATGCAACGTGGAGGCAATACCATTGAATTAAAGGACCTTATGGACGGTATCGGCAAGGAGTATCAAAAAGCCGGCAAAACGTTGTAATCTATTTATGGTTAATCTATTTTCTAATCGTTAACTCGTTAATAGTCAGAATATAAAAGTCCATTTTGTTTGTAATGTTATCATTCGGATGATTTTCTTTAAATAAGACAAAAAAGATGTTTTCCATTTGTTCATCATCCTTTTGAAGTTGAAAGCGGCAGCTGCAAGCATAACATTGATGTTATCTCCTAAGATGCCTTTATAAAAATTGTGTGAAAGACGATAATCGTCTTTCAGATGACCGATAACCAGCTCTATTCCGACACGTTTTCGGAAGCGTTTTTTATATTTTTATTGCATGTAAGCATTCAGATGTTTGGAAAATGACTTTGGTATGTGAATAACTGTATCTCCAGACTTGCTTAGCCCCCTGTAACCCCAATCGCAAATGCCATTTTCAGGTTTGTGTTTGCGCACAATCAAACCCACCATTAGACGGATAAGTTTAGCAGGACGACCATTGTTATGACAATACAAAGGGCTGAAAGCCGTATCAAATTTCTACCAATCTCATTTTGTCGGCCAATTTGTAGAGTGGGTGCGATGGGTTGAGCATTTCTGATAGACTGCTGAATAATGAAGAGGTATTATAGGGCTTTTTAATCATAAAATCTGCAAGTTTCCTATTACAAAGGTAAGAAAACTTGCAGATTTATCAAAGGGTTTCGCAGATTAATTCACTGAATATCATGTAATAGATGGTTTTTAAACGACAACTAATTAATAATGTAAAATGAATAATTATTAAAGGTATAACTTAACCCCCTTTGCGACCCTTGCAGTAAAACCGCAAACTATTGCCCTCCTGTCATTCTCAATTCCTACATTACTTAAAAACGTTCAATTCTTCGTTATAAACAGGGCTTTCGACCGACAGAAAATTCAAAATGCTATGAAACACGTGACCTTGCGAAAGATTGTCAAGTGGTTTTAATGTCTTGTATCCTTCGGATACCCAAACGATAAACGGTATTTCGTACTGCTCTTTAGGGGCAAAACTCATTGGTACTCCATGCATATATAGATTTTTCTCACCCAAACTCTCGCCGTGGTCAGACACAAAAATCATCGTACTGTGGTATTCGGGCAGTGCCTTTAGTTCCTCTATTATTCGATGTAAAATATAATCTGTATATACTATTGTATTGTCGTAAGCGTTAATAAGCTCCTCTGAGGTGCATTTGCTTAGTTCAACACTGCTACATACAGGCTTAAATATCTCGAATTTAGGCGGATACTTTTTATTGTAGCTCGGTCCATGACTTGTACTTGTGTGTAAAACAATAAGTATCTTGTTTTTATCACTCGATGTAATTTCCTCCCTAAGTCCTTTAAGCAACATTTCATCATAACCCAAAAAATCATCATCATGGCAGAGGTTGGACAAGTAGTCATAGTTTTGATATTTGGCAACACGTATAGGCGGTTCCCCCCAATTGACCGAACGCCAGACCACATATATATTGTTGCGATATAGATAGTTGGGCAATATCTCATACAATTCATTTGTATTTTGATGTTCAAGTATACATTTTACCCCTGCTGTAGTATATGTAGCACACGATGTAGCTGGGAAATGAAATATATTTTCTGTCTTGGACAACAGAGGATTAGTATTCTTATGATAACCATAGAGCGAAAAGTTCATACTACGAGCCGATTCGCCTATAACAAGTACTACAATAGCCTTTTCGTTATCTTTTACAGTGGCATCGGGCAACAGTATCTCCTGTCGGTTACTTTGGTATTTATGTATATAATGCAACGGAATATTGACCGAATACGACCATGGCATAACCAATCCGCCAAGCTGCTGCGAATATTTATCTATCCAGAGCCAATTGCTTGCATTGGCAAATATCATCACAAGGATAAAGACCAATGCTATAAATGAACGTTTGATAAACCTACGCCATGTCTCTTTGATTATCTTTGCTTTAAAAACATAAATACTTGGTAATACTCCTATTAACAAAACATATAGCACTATCGAGAATGAGAAAAAACTACTCGCCTCTGAGTAATTAGTGTTTAGCACATTGCCAATCATACTCTCATCAAGTATTATGTTGTATGTATTGATAAAATATATTGCTATAGAATTGGCAACAAAGAATATAGAGAGTAATATTCTACCCACAATATTCGAAATATAGAATATAAGATAATAGACAAAAGCATTGGCTATCAGCATCATAATCACCAATCCGATAACTATTATTAACCCATTGAGGCTTTTGTAATCAACATTATCCAAGACAAACCTAAAAAACGGAATGTTAAACAAGACAATAGTTAAAAAACTCATCACTCCAACAAAAAAGGTAAGTGGTATTTCATCCCTTAACCTCTGTGAGATACATCTTAATAACTGCATATATTGAAACAATTAAACTTATTAACGATAAATAAAAAATAAATAAATGTGTATGTAATACTTTGTTTATCAAGGCAATAGCGAACCCCGCAAATAGCAATCCAAAAACAGGTAAGAATTTTTTATTCTCAACCCATCTTAATATTACGGGAAATCGGCGATTGAGAAATATACCCATCAGTCCCGACATATAGCCGAGAGTACTACCAATAACCACATCTAACGGATGATGAGCTCCCACTCCCACGCGACTCGATGCAAGCAAAAGTCCGATTAGAATGATGGCGAAACTCCATAAAAATCTATTTCTAAACTCTCTTGGCATAAAGGCAAACATTACCACTGTAAGGGTAGTAAAGATTGTTATTGAATGCCCCGAAGGACAACTTGTATATCCGTGTATCTGTTCGCCGATAATATTAAATGTATCATGTGCAAATATAGTAGCAGGGCGTGGTACTCCAAAAGCACCTTTGAGAAACCTTGATACTATACCCGATATAATCGATGCCAAAAGTAATGCACTCCACATTTGTGGGGCATAGATAATCAAAATTGCAAGTAACGACATAAAAATCATTGCATTACCCATTTGGGTAAGGTTATCTTGCAAGGTTGGATATTGCGATAATTTGGCATTTAGAGTAAAAAAAACATCACTCTGTATCTCTACATAGGCATTTGGATTTAGTGCATTATTGGTAAAAAGAAATCCCAGAACAACCAAAAGTATTGCCACCGGCAATAGAAAAAGAGTTGGACGTAGTTTTGCAAAATTATCTACAACGCATTGATTCATAATAAATTAACCTTATGTATTATATACAATAATCTGTAATAATAACAAAAAATTATATTTAATAAAAAAATCAGAAACAGATATAATATTTTTCAAAAATCAACTGCAAAGTTAGTCAAAAAGTATCATATAAAAATAAAATTTTATTTATTTTACCATATTGATGTCGCAGTATTTTTCAATAAAAAAGACAAATAAACCGAAAAATAGAGAAAAATCCGTTTGAACAAAATGTAAATTATAGAAGATATATTTTATGGAACGAAAAACGATTCCTTACTACAAATGCTATAGGGAAAAGTATTTTGAAAGATTTTGTTATTACTTAAAATTGCGAAAATAGCGAGAACTATATGAAGCAATGGCAACAGCGAAATAGATATAACAAACAATTCTTAATATTATTCAAAATATTGACAAAATTGGCAAGAAAGTATGAAAAAATTTTACATAAATAAATCTAATCTATATATAAAATAGAGACTACCCCCAATGTGAGTAATCTCTATTTTTATACAATGCCACAACTTACACTCCTAAATCTCTTATTACCTCTGCTATTTTTTCGTTGGCTTTGGCCTCGGCATCATAGAAATCAGCTCTAGTATTCATCTTGCCACGAACCTCGATGTAAAACTTTATCTTGGGTTCTGTACCTGATGGGCGAACCGAAATCTTAGTGCCATCTTCGGTAAAAAACTGCAACACATTCGATGTCGTCGGCATATCAAGTTTAGCAATATCACCCAAGAGTATATTTTTTGCTGTAAGCGTATGATAATCTTTGATAAGCACTACTTTAGAGCCTGCTATCTCTTTGGGAGGATTTGCTCTGTATTCGCTCATCATCTGTTTTATTTTGGTAGCACCAGACTGTCCTTTACGAACCACCGATATGCCCTTCTCTTTGCTGTAGCCATATTCGATGTAAATATCCTGCAGAAGCTCAAGCCATGTTTTACCATTATCTTTTGCCCAAGCCATTATTTCAGCCATTATAGCACAAGCAGAAACAGCATCTTTGTCGCGACAGAAATCCTCTATAAGATAGCCATAGCTCTCCTCGCCACCGCCAATATAGCTCTTTATACCCTCATTTTCACGCATAATGGCAGCTATCCACTTAAAGCCCGTATAACAATCGTAAAGTTCTACTTTGGCTTTTTCGGCTATATTCTTTATTAACTCAGTGGTAACGATAGTTTTTACCACATATTCATTGCCTTTGATTCTACCTAATTCCTCCCATTTTTTTATCAGATAGTAGGTAAAAACCATACATGTCTGATTACCATTTATAAGCACCCATTCGCCTTTTTCGTTCTTAACGGCAATTCCCAAACGATCACAGTCGGGGTCTGATGCCATTACGATGTCGGCATCGGTGGCTATCGCCTTTTTGATAGCGAGGTCGAGGGCTGCCGACTCTTCGGGATTTGGCGATACCACAGTCGGAAAATCACCACTCAACACAAACTGCTCATCAACCTTTATAACATTATCAAAACCAAACTCTTTTAGAGCCATAGGCACGAGTTTAGCACCACAGCCATGTATAGGCGAATAGACTATTTTGATGTCTTTATGGCGACGTATAGAGTCGGGCGATAGTGAGAGTGTCTTTACCTTGTCGATAAATATATGGTCGATCTCCCTACCGATAATTTCAATAAGAGATGAATTTGGTTCAAACTTTATGTTATCAATGTCGGTAATTTTGTTTACTTCCTTTATAACATCGACATCGTGAGGAGCAACAAGTTGTGCTCCATCCTCCCAATAAGCTTTATAGCCATTGTACTCTTTGGGGTTGTGTGAGGCAGTAATCATCACTCCACTTTGGCAACCCAAATGACGAATAGCAAAAGATATTTCGGGAGTAGGGCGAAGTTCGTCAAAGAGATAAACTTTTATGCCGTTTGCCGAAAAAATATTTGCCACTGTTTTGGCAAAATATGGCGAATTGTTACGACAATCGTATCCGACAACAACTTTTATCTGTTTCAATTTTGGGAATTGCATTTTTAGATAATTTGCCAATCCTTGTGTGGCAGCACCTACAGTATATATATTCATTCTGTTGGAACCAGCACCCATGATACCGCGAAGTCCGCCGGTACCAAATTCAAGGTTTTGATAGAAAGAGTCGATAAGTTCAGTTTTATCGTTATTTTCCAACATCTTACGGACTGCTTCTTTGGTTTCATCGTTATAGTTTCTTTCGAGCCAACTTTTGGCTTTCTCCTCACATTGTTTCAATAATTCGGCATTCATTTTATAATCAATTAATTTTTAATTTATTTCTAACGAAAATTTGATAATTCACAAAGTTAGTATAATTTTTCATAATAATTCTCATCAACTTACATAGCTCAACAATACCTTCGCTTTTGGGTTGGGGTTGAGTATAACAGTTTGTAGTGAAGCTGGCAACAACACTGTTTCCCAAGTGTTTATGATAGTTTTGCCACTTGGATGGTTGAGGTTGAGCGTGCCTTCAACTACCGATATAATAACAAAAGAATCAATCTCCGACAAGTCGAGTTCCTGCACTTTTGAGACAATCATTATCAGTGTTTTGAAATATTCGTTCTCAACTATTTTTATAAGCTGATTATCAATTAATTGAGCAGAAGATATGGTTTTGTACCAATTGTCGAAGTCAATTGCATCCAAGGCCTGCTCTGTATGCAGTTCGCGTCGATTTCCTTTATCATCAGTACGATCGAAGTCGTAGATACGATATGTGATATCAGATGATTGCTGTATCTCCATAATGGTGCAACCTCGTCCTATAGAATGTACACAGCCGGCAGGTATGTAGATGTAGTCTCCTTTTTTGACAGTATGTCGTTGCAGGTAGTCGGCTAACGTATTGTTTTCTACTGCTTTGAGATACTGACTTTGGGTAATGGCTCTGTTAAAACCGGCATAAATAAAGGCATCGATCTCACAGTCGAGTACATACCACATTTCATTTTTGCCAAACGAGTTGTGGCGGGCTTTGGCTATCGAATCATTGGGATGCACCTGAATAGATAAATCATCGGAAGCATCAATGATTTTTACCAACAACGGAAAATCGTTGCCATAGCGTTTATATACCTCATCACCTACGAGGTCGTTAAGATAAACTTCAAGGAGTTCGGGTAGAGTGTTATCTTTAAGAAAACCGTCAACAACTACCGACTCATTACCTGACACAGCTGATAGAAGCCAACTTTCACCTATATTGTCGAAGTTTTGGGCATAAGGATAAATACTTTTCAACTTCTGCCCACCCCAAATCTTGGGCATAAGTATAGAATTGAATTTTAGAGGATAAAGCATTTTTATTTTTTTATTTTTAGTTCAATATTTGGCAAAGTTATAAAAAATAATTATGTTAAACATAATGCAGAAATGAGGTGCTTCGGATTTTTCTATTTTTGTTGGCATAATATTGAATTTCTTAGTATTAGCATTAATTTATCAATCTTTCCGAACAAAATATAAATTATTTATATACTTTACTTAAGCTGTTCGATGTCAAATCTGAAATAACCATTAAAATCCCGTATAATTAAACTTTGGCAAATTGTCCTATAAAATCGTAAAATCTCATTTATAAATTTTTATTATCAACCTGATTATAAATAATGGGATTGTCAACAATATTTTAAGAACAAATTCCGACAAAATGATTTGAATTTTATTAGGGTAAACAAGTATATAAACACAAACAAAATAACCCTAATAATCAAATATTTATACTCAAATTATCTATGGAAAATTACTAATTCGTATATAATGGTATATAAAAAGTGATTATGTATATTTCGTTTAGAAAAACCTATTTATGAAAAATTGTATTTAATAATATCTAATGATGGGTATATTTTCTTTAAATTTCCGATATTTTATATATTTATACAACTATTTTTCATTCACTTTTTTTGTATATCAACCAATATTTCATGTAATCGAAAATAATATTTTCCATCTAAATTTATATACCATTACTTTGCTTTTTTATTTTTATGTATAAAATTGGATATCAAAAGCTCTTTAACGTCTCTAACAACCCTGGAACCAAGCATATAAGCTACTGCAACATATAGCGTTATCCCTACAATCAACTGTATTGCCAACAGTATAGAGACATTCATAATTCGGCTTGCAGAGAGATCTACATTTATTTTACCTAAAAAAATAATAACTAAATACATAAGTGACGAAATAGCAGCATACGGTACTATATCTTTCAGATGGTTGAGGACAGAATATTGCATAAGTTTACCCACCACTAACATATTGACAATGTAGGATATAAACATTGCTATGCTAAAACCCCAAAGCATCTGTTGAACTGTTGTCGAAAAGATGAAAAACAGGACGATAGTCAACAAGTTGCGCCCAAGTTCAAGGATAAAGTTGAGATTCGATTTTCCGATAGCATTGAGAGCAGTAAGGCAAAAATTCTGAAATGGCATAAAGATAGCCGCTATACACAAGATTTGAAAATATGGTATCATATTTGCCCATTTGTCGGTAAGAATTACGGTTGTAATATTGTCTATAACACCTATTAAAGCAAACATTATAGGAAAGATAAGGAACGAAATTACCCTTACTATTTTCCGAAAAAAAGCAAGTTGTTTCGATTTATTGCTGTTAAGCCCTGATAGCACGGGATAGGCTACAGATGTAATGGCACTTGTAACCACAGTAGAAGGTATGTCTTGAAACTTCCTTGCTCGGTCATAATAACCAAGCTCCTCCTTAGAAAAAACCCTTGGTATCTTTATGTTATAGATATATTTTACAAAAATATTGATGATACTCGTAAATATTAGAAATACAGAGAATGAGAATATTTTGCCTATAACGGAAAAATCGGGCTTGTGGCGTGGTCGCCAACTACTTAACAACCAAAGCATCATGACACGAATAGCCGTAAGGCTAACTATCTGCCAGGCTATAGCCCAATAGGTGTATCCGAGCAGCACTAGTACTATTGTAAGCACTGCTGATACCATTGCCGACGTGAGGTTGGCAATTGATAACTCTTTGAACCTCATTTGGCGTGTCAATATTACATTCTGGATTATACCCAATGAATTGATGACAATACCCAAAAACACAAATCTCGACAGAGGATTTAGTTGTGGAATATTGAAATAATATGCCAGGTTACCAGAGAATATCCATAGTACCAGATATAACAATATACTTAGTAATAGATTGAAAATGAGAGTTCCCGAATATTCACTGTCTGTATTATTTTCACGACGGATGAGTGCTGCCGAAAAACCGCTATCCACAAGAATGTTGCTGAGTGCGGTAAAGATAGCTAAAGAGGCAATAATGCCAAAATCGTCAGGGGAGAGCATACGAGTAGTAAAAACCCCAACTACAAGGGCAAAAACCTGTACGCCAAATCTATCTATACTACTCCAGATTAACGATTTAGAGGTATTACTCATTGATTATGACTAAAATAATAATGCCTTGCAAAGTTACACTTTTTTCTATACCTTTGCAATCGTAAAATAATCTATTTGTATGACGGAAATATTAACAACCATATCGGCTTGGCTAGCTCCTACATTTGTAATAATTAGTTTTTTACTTAAAAATATTAAGCAAATACGTACAATAAATCTCATTGGTTGTATATTCTTTGTTATCTATGGTATACTAAAAGGAATGTTGTTACCAATAATAATTCCCAACGGAATTTTAGCCTGTATTCAAATGTTTTTTCTGATTAAAG
Organism: Porphyromonadaceae bacterium COT-184 OH4590; assembly: GCA_000768855.1. Lineage (GTDB taxonomy): Bacteria > Bacteroidota > Bacteroidia > Bacteroidales > Paludibacteraceae > F0058. Next base: position 88,994 of record JRAN01000072.1, read on the forward strand.
GTGAGCGAAAAACCGTTTAGCTACTTATTCCGAAAAAAGCTAAAATGGACATTGCCATAACGACGGCTGTCGAATAGATTGTTATGTTGTATAAAAGAGTGTTCTTTATTATGTTCGAGGATGAAAATTCCGTTATCTTTAAGTAATTTACCATTGAGTACCGATTCGATGATAACCTCTATATTACCCATTTGATAGGGTGGGTCGGCAAAAATAATATCATATTGTTCTTTGCACTTGTCCAAAAACCTCTGTACCTCGCTGCGATATACATGTAGATTATTTATTTTTAGCTTACTACACATCTTTTTGACGAATTCTATTTGGGTCATACTCATCTCTATAGCCGTAACATCTTTAGCACCACGTGAAACAAATTCGTAGCTTATACTGCCGGTTCCTGCAAATAAATCAAGCACATTAATACCCTCAAAGTCAATGATATTACCAAGAGTATTAAAAAGGCTCTCTTTGGCAAAATCCGTCGTGGGGCGAGCCGTAATATCACGTGGAGGCTCAAAACGCATTCCTTTAAATTTTCCGCTTACAATACGCATTGTGTGAAGTTTTTTGTACAACAAAGATAATATTTTTATCTCAATAAGATTACAAAAATGGTTATTATGGTATGGTTGAATATTTTTTTATTTTGCAATTTAGATTGAAATTAATCAATAAAATAACTATCTTTGCATTTATTATAAACCCAAAAAATAGACAAAATGAAAAAATTTTTAAGTTTGGCAATGATACTAATGGCAATATTAGGGTCTTGCGGGAAAGATAATATTAATGATTCGGGACAACTTTCGGCAGGGAAAACTTATGTGGTGAAAGCCACTGTTACCAATGGAGTACTAACAGAGGCTGAAATCCAAACAGATATGTACTCTAATGATGGTAAGAAAATAATAATTCCGCAGTCGGAAATTAATGGAAAAACAAATTGGAGCAGAGAATATTCATTTAAGAAAACTACTTATGTGAGTGTTTGGGCAGAGACAAATTCCGATAATTCAACTTTGGTATTAGAACTTCTAAAAGATGGAAAATTAATAAAAAGAGACACCAAAGTTGGAAAAGGACGTTTAGTTGGTGGAATAAGTATTTTGTAAAATTATCAAATCATAAATGATACAATAGCCATAATAGCAAACTCTTATGGCTATTATTCTGTTTGGGGGGTGAAAGAAAAATGTATTTAATCCAATCTTTAACAGTAACAACAATTCGGAAATATTCCAATGCGTTGTTGAATATTAACAAATATTGTTTCTTTGTAAGAAAATAATCAATGGCAACATCATATAGTATTACTGAGAAATTCGGAAGAAATCTGGCCGAATTTTTATCTGAAAAGATAATAATGGTTTATCCGATTTTTGATAAAAAAAATTTTGTAACCCTTACGGAGAATAGAATTATAGGTAAAACATATACACAACGTATATGTATCATTGCAGAACTGCTAAAAAAGTTTCTTCCCCAAAATTACGAAGAGGCATTACATATTTTAATTTCCGTTATAGGTGAAGAAAACCCAAATCAAACAGGTATGTTTACCAACTACTACTGGATTATGCCAATCGGGAAGTTTGTTGAAGAGTACGGACTCGAATATTTCGAACTTTCGATAAAGGCAATAGAGGAAATAACCAAAAGGAATACAGGCGAATATGCCATTCGTCCATACATTAGACAATACCCTGACCAAACCCTTAAAGTAATGGAGAATTGGGCAATATCACCAAACTTTCACTTGCGACGATTGGCAAGCGAAGGACTACGACCAAAACTCCCTTGGGCAACCAAATTAGATACTTTCAACGACCATCCTACGCCTGTTTTCAATATTTTAGAGTTGCTCAAAGAAGATGAAATATTATTTGTAAAAAAATCTGTAGCCAATCATCTAACCGATTGGTTAAAAGTGAATAAAGAAGCCGTAATTCCATTAATTAAACGCTGGAGAGATTTGCCTAATCCCAACACACAATGGATTATCAGACGAGCAACACGTAAAATAAATGTGTAGATTCTGTTTTTTTACAAGTAGTTATAATAATGATTTATTTGCGAAAAACAATGTAACCCAGATAATAATTTGGTATTGTTAAACAACTATAGACAACATGTCGTTTCGTTTTAAAAAGAGTAATTTCAATGAATATTCTATCATTTTTTGAGATTTGGAATAGCATTTTNTATTGTTAAACAACTATAGACAACATGTCGTTTCGTTTTAAAAAGAGTAATTTCAATGAATATTCTATCATTTTTTGAGATTTGGAATAGCATTTTGTTTTTCGTTTAAACCTTGCTAAATGATGCCTAATCAAACTGTTATACCCTTCAACGGTAAATGTTTGAGATTTTGATTGGTAGTGTTTTTCACAAGGAATAAGTTCATTATAACTTTTCCAATAATCACTACAAAATAACCATATATCTCTGTTTTTAAATTTTTTATATAGTTTCGAAAAAGTCAAGGTGTCCCTTTTCCCACAAACAAAATCGATGAACCTTTTCCCATATCTATCAATAGCAATCCAGACCCAACAGTAGTTTTTTTATGCNCGAAAAAGTCAAGGTGTCCCTTTTCCCACAAACAAAATCGATGAACCTTTTCCCATATCTATCAATAGCAATCCAGACCCAACAGTAGTTTTTTTATGCCGGATATAGGTGTGAATTTCATCTAATTCAACGATTCCAATAGGCTCTTCCGACTTTGGTAACTCGGCTTGTTCACCCCATTTTTTTACCCATTGAAAAACCGNTAATTCAACGATTCCAATAGGCTCTTCCGACTTTGGTAACTCGGCTTGTTCACCCCATTTTTTTACCCATTGAAAAACCGTTCCATAGCTGATATTCAGCACTCTACCGATAGCACGAAAACCTAAACCTTCCAAATATAATTGTAAAGCAAGGCGTTTTTGTTCGGGAGTTTTGGTGGTTGATTTTTTTTCAACAGAATAAAAACAACCGCATTTTTTGCACTTGTAGCGTTGTTTCCCAGCTGTAAAACCTGCTTTAACGCTATCTTCTGATTGACATTTATAACATTTCATAGTGCAAANACAACCGCATTTTTTGCACTTGTAGCGTTGTTTCCCAGCTGTAAAACCTGCTTTAACGCTATCTTCTGATTGACATTTATAACATTTCATAGTGCAAAGATATAAAATATATTTTAATTTAACAATACCTTTTATTTTTGTAAACGACAAATGTTTTATAGACGGTTTATTTCATCTTCTGCCGCTGATTCGCCTTTATACCGTTTGTTATAATTGTTTAAACGCCATACTATATTCAACATAAGAGAACGCAAGTCGCTATAGTTGATATTGTTGATATGTATATTATAGGTGATACCCGAAGAAATATCTTCGTTTTTACCCAATATATCGTTTGCAGATAGATTTACATATAGCTTTTTGCCCCAAAATGTTTTGCCTATCTTAGCATTTAGCAGATGAAGGGCATTGAAATAAGCGAACCCCCAAGGTGCTTTGCTCGTATAATCGTATGATATGTTTAACAAAAATCCTTCGGGAAGTTCGAAATTGTTATCAAAATAGAGATTCCAATAGGGCTTATTCAACATCTCATACTCTCTATACATAGGTAACGAATAGAACCTTTGTTTGTATACAATACTGAAAGAAGGAGTATAAAAGCCCCAAAATTTATGCTTTATGTTGATACCTGCCGATACCACCTGCGATTTGTCGAAGTTGTCTACGTGACTCTTTATGACTTTCGGAGAAGTCGGTATCATATAATAAAAAATAGGATACCGTTTGTATTCGTATGATGCCATAAAATATATGAACTTATACATTACCGAATATCTTATGTTGTGCGAAATTTCGGGGATTAGCCTCGGGTTACCCTCCTGATATAGAAATCTATTAACATAGAATGTATTGCCGTTGAGTTGCCCATAACTTGGGCGTCTTATCCCCGAACGGTAACCAATACTCTGCGATATACTACCCGTCTGATAAGATAATCTAAGACTAGGGAATACATTATTGTATGTTCGGTGTATATTGTTTTTACCGTTTACAATATCTTTGAAAAGATAATCAATTCGCTCGTAACGCACTCCGACGCTTATACCTAAGCCTTTTTGACTGTTGAAGTCGTAGTTAAGATAAGCCGCAAATTTATTCTCGGTAGTTGTGCTGCTTTTGTTGTCAAATATACTTGGAGAATAGTTCAATTCGTTTTCTGCCATAACATTGATATATTCCGCCCCAAACGAAAAACTGTTTTTGTTGTTAATAATATAGTTTAATTTAGGGGCAAAGGCAAAAAGGGTATTACCGCCCGATGTATTTATATTAATCGTTCTACTGCCCGAATCCGTAGAGTTTTCATCGGTAAGTTGATGCAATCGGTTATTGCTTTTAAGAAAATCCACAAAAAGCTCCGCCCTCCACTTCGTACTCCATCCACCTCTGTAATATACATTAATATAATGTGTTCGGTTGGCTGCATTTTCATCCATTTCCCCAAATATTTTGGTGTAAGGGTTATCGTTTGCTTTCATCGAGAACGATTGCTGTGATTCTATATACTTCGCTCTGTTTTCTCCGTCATATTTTATGCCTAATTCGTGTTTTTCGGCAGTATAATCGATACCGAGTGAATACTTCAATCGGCGTCTGTAATTGTCGCCCCCATTCAACTCGGATACACTATGCCATACGGTATCGGGGTTAATGATATCGGTTGTAATTTTTTGATATTTTTTGAACCTATCGTCACCAAAGTCTATTTGCCCGAAAAACTCAAATTTACCTTGCTTATAATTAATTTTAATATCATTGTTGTGAGCCCAAAAATGATTTCGTTGCAACATACTGTTTACTTGCACTGCCAATCCCTCCAATCTTTTATGGGTAGTTATGAGCAACACCGCACCTGTGGAGGCATCATATTCGGCACCCGGATTGGTGTTTAATTCTACGTTTTTTATGTTTTTTACATCAAGCTGATACACCTCCGATATGGAACGCATTTTTTTACCGTTGATATAAATGATGGGGTTGCCGTACAAAAAAGACGACAGTTCGCCGTTTCGTACTGTCATACCGGGTATTTTACGTAATACTTCCATTGCATTTACCTCGTTTTCGAGTATCGTCCCCGTTACGTTTGCCACCAGATTGCCTCGCTTCATCTCGAAAGGTTTGCGTTCGCCGACAATTGCCACTTCGCCGAGCATCTGGTTTTTGTATTTCAGTACAATAGTTTGTTCGTTGGCGGGTACGATATTTACGGTCTCGTATCCTGCCAACGAAACTTTAATGATGCTATTGGATAAATCGGAAACATTTAGGGTAAATACTCCGATTGAGTCGGTTACCGTACCCGTTACCGGTACAGAATCGGGCAATGAGTACAACTCTACATTGGCAAACTCCAACGGACGTTGTTGTTCGTCGGTAATAGTGCCTTTGATGGTCTGAGCCCTGCCCACTGCAACAAAATAAATAAGTATGGCAATTGTAGATAATATATGTGATTTTTTCATAAAAAAGAGTTACTGTAAACTATATAAAAATAGGAGTAGGAGATTTAGGACAATTAGGGTCAGGATAAGTCCAATTATCAGAACCGTATGCCCTAATAATATCTCTCCAACAGACTTGCTTTAACGACCTGCATTTTTCATATTCTTCACAAACAGCACAAGCACTATTTTTTGCAATATTTTGTTGTTTGAAAGCATATACTTCGTGTGCTATCTGAGAATTCCAAACTTCCTCAAGACTTTGTTCTATAATATTACCAATTATAAATTGAGGATGCCAATATAATTCTTCACAAATCGTTACCTTACCATCAGGCAAAATAAATAAACTGGAAAAATTTCCACTACAAATACCTCGATTATTAAATACTTTTAATTTTTCGTCATATGTAATATTTTTTTCCTCCGAAACAGAATATAATGAAGAATATTTTATTGGAAAAATAGAATTCTCCGATGTTGTTTTAAAATAGGGAATTAGTTTGAGTACATTATCATTATTGTATTTTATATCGTAATATGACTTTCCTCTCAAATAAATAGATGGACCAACTAAATCAACTCTCCAATGAACAATATTATCAAAATCCTTGATATATTCGTAAATACTGTTCATATCTTCGATTGTATCATTTTTTGCATTTATGATGGAGTGAATAATTGTATTTATTTTATACTTATTCAATAAATATAGTGTTTCTTTTACGTGTTCCATATATTTGTCTCTAACACCTACAATATATTTCAAATGTTCAGGTATTAATGTGTCCAGAGAGAATTGTATATCTTTAATTTTTATACTCTTAAGAAACGCTACATCTTGCACATCAATAGGTACTTTAGTAGAGACAAAAGGTATATAATCTTTTTTATAAAGATAAGATAGCACCTCTCTCCAGTATTTGTATAAAAAAAACTCTCCTCTAATAACATTAAAGTCTATAACATTTAATTTTTTAGCTTCATCAATTATTTTTATAATTCTATCTAACTGTATTTTACAGTCAGTCTTTTTTCGCCTATCAGCATAGCAATAAAAACAGTTAGTTACACACTTATTCGTAAGCATTAAGGTTATCCTTGAAGGAGTATAATGTCTTTTAAATCGAATATCCAATTTTTTATAAAAAAATGAACTGGGATTATAAGTTTTAATTTTGTTAGACTTTTTTGTTGAAGAGATAATAGTATTAGGGGGAAAAGAAATTATGTTATTACCTATTTTTACGTGTTTTTTGTCATTATTATTTATAAGGGGAGTAATAAAATTTTCAATATATTTTTTATCAACATCTAAATAATTAGATGCATTATTTATCGTATCTTCTATGCTATCCCCTTTTACAAAAGATAATATTATAGCATGTATAGGATGAATAAAACTATCGAAAACATCTATCTCTGATCTTGTTGTATCAAAGGGTAATAATAAGACTCTACCCACATCTGGTTTAAGTACATAATCTGGATTAAATAAAATATTCATAATTATCAGACAATTTCTTTAAATAGAGGTCATCAAAAAATTCGTCATTTTTTTGACAACCTCTATAATTAGACATTAAGTAGGAGTGCTTAAACCAGATGAATTACTTCCTTACAACTCTGTTTGCAACCTGATTCACAGCCGAAAAAACATCCACTATCAAGAGAAGATACCCCCTCCTTACCACCCTTTAATTCTAACAATTCGTTAGATAACAATTCTTCTGCATCTTTTTTCAATTTTTTATTACACATGATTTTAAAAAATTTACTCTCTTAACCTACTTTATTAAGGGTATTCAGAAAATTAATGATTTTGTTTCGGCAGATTTTAGTTTTACGAGATTAACCTGCCTGTCTGTATCGCTCATACTTGCAAGTAATGTATCTCTACTTTTCTTCCGTATGACGTCCTACAAAATACTTGGTAGATTTACAGTTACAAAATTATAAGCATTTTTTCGAATAAAAAACACCCAAAAGTGTGTTTTTTTTACAAATATATTTTACTACCTTTGTAAAATTTTGTTTTTTATACTATCTACTATGATTAAAAAAGAAGATTTTTTTACACATGCAAACCGAATACCATTTATTGACGATAAAGAGTATAGTATTATCCCCATATTGTCTGGCACACTGGATGCTTTTGCTCGCACTTCTTATAAAAGTTTGTATGTAGTAGATTATTACAAACAAAATTTTTTATATGTAGCAGACAATCCTCTATTCTTGGGGGCACTATCTGCCGACGAGGTAAGAGAAAAAAACTTCGAATACTACATCAATCACATATATGATACGGATTTATCGCTGTTTTTAGAAATCCACAATGCTTTTTTTTCGTTTATAGCCGATATGCCTGTCGAAAACCCTACAGAATACACCCTACATCATAGTTTCCGTATCAAAACCAAAACAAACAAAATTATTCCTGTAAATCATAAACATACACCACTGCGTTTAACCTCCGAAGGACAGGTGTGGTTGGCTCTTTGTACCGTATCCATTTCGTCCGGAGAAAATATGGATAACATCGAAATCACCCACAGATATGGCAGTACTAAGTGGCAATACAATATTCAGATACAAAAATGGGAAAAAAACAGCTATGTCATTGAGCTAAGCCAAGAGGAGAAAGAGGTACTCAGACTTGCCTCTCAAGGCTATACTATGGATAAGATTGCTGATTGTATGTACAAATCGCCGGATACAGTAAAGGGGTATAGAAAACATATATTCGATAAATTCGGAACAAACAATATAACACAGGCGTTAACGTATGCTATAAACCGACAATTGATTTAACCAATATTTTGCTTTATTCCAAATGATGAAGCAAAAAATATTTTCATTTTTACAAATTGGGACAACAAAAGTTTTATATAGATTGAGAAAAAATTGTACCTTTGCGTTTTTTAAAAAACTTGGCTACATATTAGATAATGATTAATTGATATTATAAGTTTAAATTATTGATTTTCAATAAAATATATTACTAAAAAGTAAAGAGATGAAGTATATCAGCGAATTTTTTACGGCTATATGGCGTTTGATGCAGGGAATGGGCATATCTATGCGTAATATGATACGTCCCAAGGTAACCGAATCGTATCCTGAAAACAGAGGCGTCGTTTTTCCTCACGATCGTATGAGAGGCGAGCTCATTATGCCGCACAATGCCGACAATTATCACAAATGTACAGCTTGCGGCATTTGTCAGATGAATTGCCCCAACGGCACTATTCAAGTGATAACCAAGAAAGAGATCGACCCGCAAACAGGCAAAGAGAAGCGTGTCCTCGACCGCTATCTCTACGATGTGGGTAGTTGCATCTTCTGTGCCTTATGTACAACTACTTGTCCGCAAGGGGCTATTGAGTGGAGTACCAATTTCGAACATAGTGTATATACGAGAGATAAACTCGTGTATCGCCTCAACAAAGAGGGCTCTTCGTTACTGCCAAAAGAGAAACCTGTTGTGGCAAAACCGACAACGGAAAATGTAGAACCAACTAATAATCAATAAAATATGAGTCCTATTATAAATCTACTTATTTTTGGAGGATTAGCCGTTGCAATGCTAATAATGAGCGTTATGGCTATTACTTCTAAATCGCTTTTGCGTTCGGCAACCTATTTGCTTTTGATATTGATTTGCACCGCAGGACTTTATCTATTCCTGCATTATCACTTTTTGGCAGCCGTACAAGTTAGTGTATATGCCGGTGGTGTGGTGGTGCTATTTGTGTTTGCCATATTCCTTACCACGCCCAAAGACCAAGTGTTGCTAAAACATGAGTATCGCAGGTATGTATATGCAGCACTAATAACCATCTGTGGCGTGGGGTTAGTGGGCTTTACTCTCTTTAAAACTAAATTTATCTATGCAGCCAACCCTTCGGTTGATGGCTATTTGGAATTGCCAATGCAAGACATAGGACGTGCCTTGATGGGAACAGAGAAATATCAGTACTTATTGCCATTTGAGGCTATTTCGTTATTGCTTTTGGCTGCAATAATAGGAGGTATCCTCATTGCTCGAAAAGATAAAAAAGACGATGGCAAAGACGAAAGTCTGCTATAATTTTGTTTAATAATTAAAAATACAATAGAAAATATTATGATAAAATTAGAGTATTATTTAATTGTTTCAACCCTTATGTTTTTTATTGGGATATTTGGGTTTATCACACGTAAGAGTATGATTGCCATACTGATTTCGCTTGAATTGGTACTGAATGCTGTGGAGATAAACTTTGCCGCTTTCAACCGGTACCTATTTCCCGAGCAGATGGAGGGTATGTTTTTCACTATTTTCGGTATAGCCATTACAGCAGCAGAGACAGCTGTGGCTTTGGCTATCATTATCAATGCGTATCGACTTATTGGCGATATTAATATAAACGATGCAACTAAATTGAAGGGATAAGTATATGGAATACAGTATTTTAATTTTAATCACACCTTTTGTCCTGTTTTTGTTTTTAGGACTTGTGGGAGGCAAACTCAAACCCAATCTCGCCGGTATTATAGGCACTTTGGGAATGGGTTTTTGTTCTGTTCTTGCATATAGTATTGCATATCAATACTTTTTTGTTATAGGAAAAACTGCCGACACATGGCAATCCGTAATACCTTTCAGTTTTGAGTGGCTTAGGTTTACAGAACTTTTGCACATCGATTTGGGCATACTTCTCGATCCGATATCGGTGATGATGCTTGTGGTTATTACCACCGTATCGCTGATGGTACATATCTATTCGCTAGGTTATATGCACGGCGAAGACGGTTTTCAACGTTACTATGCTTTCCTTTCTTTATTCAGTTTTTCGATGTTGGGGCTTGTGGTTGCAACCAATATCTTCCAAATGTATATTTTCTGGGAACTTGTGGGTGTATCTTCCTACTCGTTGATTGGATTCTATTATCAAAAACCCTCGGCTGTACGTGCGTCCAAAAAAGCATTTATCGTTACACGTTTTGCCGACTTGGGCTTTTTGGTGGGTATCCTAATTCTTTCGTATTACACAAAGACATTCGATTTTGCAGCCCTTACTGCCAACAATGCCGAACTCGTTACAACCTCTTTTGCGGGAGGTACATTTATGGGGCTTAGCCTTGTTAGTTGGGCATTGGCTCTTATCTTTATGGGAGGAGCGGGTAAATCGGCGATGTTCCCGCTACATATCTGGTTGCCCGATGCAATGGAGGGTCCTACTCCGGTATCGGCACTCATACACGCCGCTACAATGGTAGTAGCAGGTGTATTCCTTGTAGCACGTCTTTTCCCTGTATATATATTCGGAGCACCCGAAGTGCTTACAATGATAGCATACATAGGAGCTTTCACGGCTCTCTTTGCTGCGGTGATAGCCATTACCCAAACCGATATAAAGAGAGTTTTGGCATTCTCTACCATTTCGCAAATAGCTTATATGATGGCAGCCTTAGGAGTATCGGGCTATGGCGACCACGACGGATTGGGTTATATGTCTTCTATGTTCCACCTTTTTACGCACGCTTTCTTCAAAGCGTTGCTCTTCCTCGGAGCGGGTTCGGTTATACATGCCGTTCACTCCAACGAAATGAAAGATATGGGAGGCTTGCATAAATATATGAAAATCACAAGTATAACATTCTTTATTGCTTGTTTGGCAATAGCAGGTATTCCGCCTTTTTCGGGTTTCTTTTCGAAAGACGAGATACTTGCAGCCGCATTCCACAATCAGCCACTTATATTTTGGACATTGTGGGTAGTGGCAGGTCTTACGGCTTTCTATATGTTCAGACTATACTTTGGAGTGTTTTTCAATGGGAAAAGAGATTATCATCACAAACCACATGAAAGTGGTTTTACGATGGCACTTCCTTTGATAATACTTGCTGTCTTCTCTATATTCACAGGATTTATTCCATTTTCAGAATATATATCATCGGATGGCAAACCGTTTGACATGCATATTGATATGACTGTAGCCACCTTGAGTGTTGTAGCTGCAATAGTGGGTATCGCTGTGGCATACGTGCTATATTTCAAAGACAGCGAAAAACCTGCTATGCTTGCCAACCGTTTCAAAGGGCTTTATACGTTAAGTATCAACAAATTCTACCTTGATGAGGTTTGGTTGTTCGTTACAAAAAAAGTTATCTTCAATTGCATAAGCAGACCTATTGCGTGGTTCGACAAGCAGGTTATCGACGGTACTATGGACAATATTGCCAACGTTACACAAAAAGTATCACACCGCGTTCGTTTCTTGCAGTCGGGACACACGCAGCGTTATATAGCTTTCTTTGTAATGGGTGCTATACTTATAGCAATAGCAGTATTTATTTTTGTATAAACAATAAAAAAGGAGAAAAAAATATATGAACATTTTAAGTTTATTCGTATTAATCCCTGTTTTGATGATACTGTTTTTGTTTCTTAGCAAGGAGATGAAAACGATTAGAACCATAATGGTGGCAGGGGCATCGGCTCTTTTGGCTGTAACTGCGGTATTGATAGTAGTTTTTCTAAAAGAGAGAGCCGCCAACCCCGATGCAGAGATGCTTTTGGTGCAGAGTTGGACTTGGTACAAACCGCTTAATATAGCTATGACACTCGGTGTCGATGGTATATCGGTAGTAATGATTGCCTTGTCGTCGATAATCGTATTTACCGGCGTATTCTCGTCGTGGAATATGAATATGGCAAAAGAGTTTTTCCTTTGGTATTGTCTGCTTACTATCGGAGTATTCGGATTTTTTATCACTATCGACCTTTTTTCGATGTTTATGTTCTACGAAGTAGCACTTATCCCTATGTACCTTCTAATAGGTCTTTGGGGAACAGGCAAAAAAGAGTATTCGGCAATGAAACTTACCCTTATGCTTATGGGTGGTTCGGCTTTTCTTATGATAGGTATCATCGGTATATACTTCGCTTCGGGAGCTACCACATTCAACCTTTTGGAGATTGCCAATAACTTACATATCCCGATAGAACAGCAACGTTGGATATTCCCTGCTACATTTCTCGGTTTTGGTGTGCTTGGGGCATTGTTTCCGTTCCACACTTGGAGTCCGGACGGTCACGCTGCTGCTCCTACTTCGGTGTCGATGTTGCACGCCGGTGTGTTGATGAAACTCGGCGGATACGGCTGTTTCCGTGTAGCGATATATCTGATGCCGGAGGCGGCTCACGAATTGGGTTGGATATTCCTCATACTTACGGGTATATCGGTGGTGTACGGAGCATTTAGTGCTGTCGTACAGACCGACTTGAAGTATATCAACGCCTATTCGTCCGTGAGCCACTGCGGTTTGGTACTATTTGCCATACTTATGCTCAACCAAACAGCTATGACAGGTGCTGTAATGCAGATGTTGTCGCACGGCTTGATGACGGCTCTCTTCTTTGCACTTATCGGTTTGATTTACGGACGTACCCATACACGCGATATTAGGGAGATGGGCGGTTTGATGAAGATAATGCCTTTTGCCTCAGTTTGCTATGTGATAGCGGGTTTGGCATCGCTCGGTCTGCCCGGTCTTAGCGGATTCGTTGCCGAAATGACTATATTCGTAGGTGCTTTCCAAAACACAGGAGTATTCTATACTGTGCTTACAATTGTTGCCTGCTGTTCGATAGTGATTACTGCCGTGTATATCCTTCGTACTGTGGGTAAAATACTCTATGGTCCTATACAGGATACTCATCACATTGGATTACCCGATGCAGCGTGGTACGAAAAGGTATCGGCTGTGGGTCTTATAGTTGCTATTGTCTTTATGGGTTTCTATCCTTTTGGTATATCAAATATTATATCGGAAAGCGTTTTGCCAATCATAACCAAATTGAGCACCGTTATCTAATTGTAGTTTATTAATTTGTAAATGAATAGAAAAAAGATATGAATTTCAGTAACTTTTTATTTATGCAACACGAGATAGGACTGGTAGCGGTATTTCTCATCTTGTTTTTTGCCGATATACTCGGCTCTAATGACAAAAAATGGTTTTATCCGCTTGCCTCTATCCTTTTTGCTGCATTTACTGTAGCAGGATTTTTCTTCAACCCGCAGGGCGAAGCCTTCGGAGGTATGTTTGTGGCATCGCCGCTTACATCGTTTATGAAAAATCTGCTCAATATAGCCACGTTCCTTGTATTTTTGCAAACATACCGCTGGCTCGAACAGAAAGAGATAAAAGAGAGACGTTTTGAGTATTTTCTCATCTCGCTTATCACGCTGCTTGGAATGTACCTTATGATTTCGGCAGGCAACTTTATGATGCTCTACATCGGTATGGAGACGGCATCTTTGCCCTTGGCTACATTGGTGGCATTCAACAAACATCAAAGAAAATCGGCAGAGGCAGGTGTTAAGTTTATAATGATTTCGGCATTGGCATCAGCTGTTATGTTATTTGGTGTGTCGTACCTTTATGGAGCTACAGGCACGTTCTACTTCTCGGATATGGCAGCCAATATATCAACATCGCCAATGGTGTTGCTCGGACTCGTGTTTTTCTTTGGCGGTTTGGGCTTTAAGCTATCGCTTGTACCTTTTCATCTATGGACTGCCGACGTATATGAAGGCGCTCCTACAAGTATAACAGCCTATCTGTCGGTTGTTTCAAAAGGTGCGGCGGCTTTTGCTTTGCTCTTTGCTCTCTTCAAAGTTTTTGGCAATATCGAAGGTGTATGGCAGGGTATCGTCTGGGGGCTTTCGGTAATAACAATCACACTCGGCAACCTTTTTGCACTTCGTCAGACCGATATTAAGCGTTTCTTTGCTTTTTCATCAATTTCGCAAGCAGGTTATATAGTGTTGGGTATCATCGCCAACAACTCTATGGGTATCACTGCAACAGTATTTTATGTGTTGGTGTATGTGTTTTCGAACCTCGCTTCGTTTGCTGTTATATCGGCAGTGGAGAACAAAAATGGAGGCGATACTTCGATAGCAGCCTTCAATGGACTTAGCAAGTCGAATCCTAAACTTGCTCTTTTGATGATGTTATCGGTATTCTCTTTGGGAGGTATTCCATTCTTCGCAGGATTTTTCAGTAAGTTCTTCATCTTTATGGCAGCAGCCTCTGCAGGTTTTTACCTATTGGTATTCATTGCATTACTCAATACTGTAATATCGCTCTTTTACTATTTGATGATAGTAAAAGCAATGTATATAAACAAGGCAGATGAAACATCGGTAACACCTATCAAATCAGATAACTATAGTCGTATCAGTATGGTTATTTGCTTTGTTGGTATACTGGTAGTGGGTGTCATCAGCGGTATATATACGTACATCAATGGATTAGCTATGCTATAAGAAATGAATATTTTGCTTTAGAATAAAAAAGGAGTTACCGAGTAAGTAAGGAACTCCTTTTTTTGCGGGAAGAGTTTGGAAATTATTTGTGCCTTTGTGTAGTGATTGAGGTAAAATGTATAGGCAGTATCCTCTGTTGCTTTAGAGAGTAATATTTGCCAATCTTTTTCGGGATTGTTAAACAGATTGTAAAAATCTACATAATACATCAGTGTCATTATCATTAATATAGCTAACCTAAAGAAGTTTCACGAGAGTTTTAAACAACACCGCATTACCATTATCTCATCAGCTAAAAAGTATAACATCAATGAAATGAACCATTAACTACAAATAACCGTCTGTTTTATTAGTGCAACAGCCTTTTATCTGCAAATAACGACCTACTACATTAGTGAAACAGGCTTTTATCTGCAAATAATTACTTGCTACATTAGTGAAACAGCCTTTTATTTGCAAATAATGACTTGCTGCACTAATGCAACAAGCTTTTATCTATGAATAACGACCTGTTACACCTGTGAGGCGATATTATATCTACAGATAATTGCTAAAAACATAATTTTTTTCATAATTAAAAAATTATTAGTATACAATAAAAATGATTACTTTTAGATATTGTTTAATTGAGTTTTGTATAAAAAAGCAAAATTAAACAAAATGGTATTAGCCGATAGGGGTAATGCACCGAAAACAAGATGCAATACGACCACCGCATTGTAGAACAAACAGCGACTTTCTTGTTCATCATCAAGAGGTTTGATTTTTTGTTTATTCATATGTTTGTATTGTTTTGATTTTCTGAGGTGCAAAGGTACGGCGACATACAACCCGAATGAGTATAATACTGCCCGAAAAAGATAAAATATTATATCTGTTAGAAGAAATAAATCTTCTTAGAAGAAAGTCAGAATTTCACATCACTTTCACAGAAAAAGTCGTATCTTTGCTATAATTTGAAAATAAAGATTTAAATATTCAAAATAACTGGGAATGAAGAGAATATGTATTAAAGATGATAACAGTAGATAATTTTAAACAAATACTTAAAACTCTAAATTTTACCGAGAGTAAGAACCATTTGTACTTTTAATTATGAATTGATTATGACATTTACAGAAGCAAAACAGGAATTTGACAATAAATACGGAACAGCAACAGAATATAACTGTTTCCTTCCCGAACATTTGACTTTTGGAAGAATATCCAATTTCAAAAAGAAAAATGGACAACGAAACGAGCAATATTACAAATGGCAATTCTTGTATTCCATTATACAATCAGGACTTTACGCCAAAGACTATATCGGAGGATTTGGTGAATATGTGGGTATTGCGGGTTTTTACAACTTCGTAGATTTTGGTCATGGACATCATAATCAAGGAATGTATCGTGTTTTAAGTTATAAAACACACAAATTGCTTTTTATGCTGTGTTTTTTAAATTGTTCGTTAATGCGAAAATATTGTGCAGGTCTTTCAGTTGGTTCAAAAATGAAAGAATTAAAAATTGAACAGTTTGTACAAATCCCTTTCCCCAACTTTGAAGAGCAAAAACAAAAAGAAATTGCCTTACTCTATCATAACCCTGAAAGCATTTATCCCATAGACACTTTTACATTAAACAACTTTTTAGAGCAGGACAACGATTTCAACAAAACAGCAGGAATTTATGAATTGGATAAAACAGCGAAACAATTAAAAGCAATATTAAACAAAGCTATTGACGACATAGCAAATGACAGAGAAGTAAGTATTACATTTAAAACAGATTAGGCGGTGCTGGAGAAGTGGTTGGGGTAAGAATAAAATAACTCAAGGAAATCTTATGAACATATTATTGGATACAAATATTATAATACCATTGGAAGATACAGGAAAAGAATTACCTCGTACTTTTGCCGAAATGCGAAAAATTGGAGGAGAACAAGGACATTGTTTTTTCATTCATCCAATACAATTTGAAGATATTAATCGCGATAAAGAAGAGAATCGAAAAAAGATTGTTTTATCAAGACTTAAACAATATTCTCTAATAGAAAATCCTCCTTTTTTAACTGAAGAAGAACGCTATAAATTAAATCTAAATGAGAGTAATGTAAACGATAAGGTTGATAATAATCTATTATTTTCACTGTATCGAGGAGCTGTTCATATCTTAGTAACTAACGATGAAGGCATACATAAAAAATCACAAACAATCGGACTGCATGATAAAGTTTATCGATTAGATCAATTTTTGATATTTCTACAATCATACATTAATATTCCCAAAACATATAATTTTACAGGAGTCAAAGAAGGCTTTTTGTATGAAATAGACAAGAAGCAACCTTTTTTTGATTCTCTTAGGAATGCTTACATCGATTTTGATTCTTGGTATCAAAAATCAGCTGAAAATCAAAGAAAATGTTGGTATATAGAAGATAATAATAACAAAATAATGGCAATTGCCATTTATAAAGAAGAAAAGGATGAGACTTTAACAGATAACGGAACACCAACAATAGGGAAAATATTAAAATTATGCACATTTAAGGTTGATATTAATGCTCGTGGAAAAAAATTAGGAGAGCGCCTTTTGTATATAGCTTTTCAGTATTGTGTTGAAAACAACTTTGATTGGATTTATTTACATACATTTGGCGAAGAACAAAAAACATTGGTCGGATTATGTGAAGATTATGGTTTTTATTTTATAGGTAAATATCAAAAAGACGATGTTTATATTAAGCCAATGAAATTTAGTAATGATATAAGCGATCCGATTGATTCTTTTAAAAGATATTATCCTTTTTTCAAAAAAGACTCTTCTGTAGCGAAATACATAATTCCGATTCAACCAAAGTTTCATGAAGATTTATTTCCAGACCTTAGTAATTTAAAGGGTTCGTTATTTGAACAAGATCAAAATTTATTTTCCTCTCAGGGTAATACAATAAAAAAGGCATACTTGTGTTACGCTAAAATTAAAGCAATTAACAGTGGTGATATCGTTTTATTCTATAGAAGTAAGGACAGAAGATCAATTCAATGTATGGGTATAGTTGAACAAGTTCTATTATCGGAGAGAATCGAGGAGGTATTTCCATTAATTGCCAAAAGAACTGTTTATAATATTGATGATATAAGGACTATATTAAAACAAAAAACGTTAGTGATATTGTTTCGGTATGTAGCATTAAATAAAGAAATAACACGTGTTCAGATAGACCGAGCTGGTATTAGAGGAAGCATACAAAGTATAAGAAAAATCAATAACGAACAATACAGAGTAATTACAAATGAAAAGTGATGTAATAGTAATATCGATACACCCTTGCCATGTAGAAAAAATATGGTCAGGTGAGAAAATTTTTGAATATAGGAAACGAGTGCCTAATTATATTAGATATATGTTAATATATTCGACATCTCCTGTAAAGAAGATTACAACATTGGTAGAGGTTGATTCTATTCTATCAGGTTCAATTGAGACAATATGGGAAAAAACAAATACTGGAGCTGGAATATCTGAGAATTTTTATCGGCAGTATTTTAATGGATACAAACACGCAAATGCAATAAAGATCAAGAGGGTTTGTAAATTTGACAAATTTTTGCCAATCAATATTTTAGAAGGAATAAACAATGCCTCCCAATCCTACATATATTTAAAAGAATCATTAAATGATTTTTTTAATAAAATCGCCGACAACCGCTAAAACATAGAACAGGGCGAGGACGAGCGCGGAAAGTTCTACAAGGTGTATTACAAAGAGGAAGATTGAGAAAAACAAAATATTATGACAAAAAAGCAAGCCATACAACTGTTTGAGGAGAAGAAAGTATGTACCGTACCGTTTGGGACAATTGCTCCCAAGTTTTTAACTGCCGAAGATATAACATTTGTGGTGTTGACAATTCTTTTTCCATATGTTGGAACAAGCAAAACTAAAAGCCTCCAAAGAGATAGGGGTTGAAAATTGAATTTATCAAAACTGACATTAGAACCTTGGATTTGCCCAATAAATATGATTGGGTTTTTATTTCATTCAATCCTATTCATCACCCACTCTTTGATTAATTGCATATTATGACCATAAATACGTATTGTCTTTTTTTCATATTGTTGGATAATACGAAAAAAGCATCTTTATCTATTGCAGGATTTGCTACCATTTCTTCTATGTAATAGTTGTCCGGTTTTTTATAGAAACATTTGTCTGATATGGCTCTCCACTGTTAATAGAGTCCATAAATACTATTGTTAAATATTTAGAAGTTTTATTTTCGATGGTCATAGTATGGCAATTACGTGTCGGTTCTGCAAAAGGGAACCTATCACATGAATATAATATGAAAATTGTGGATATCAATATCATCGAATATTTTATTTTTGTAACAATTTTTTTATTTTTTATTGCCATATTTTATAATTTGTATAAATAATATACTTTTGTGAAATTTTTAAGATTAGAAATGTTGAAAAATAAAAAAAATATACTACCTTTGCATTCCTATTTTTTTAACAGTATATAATTCAAACATTAATTGATATAATAAAGTTATGAAGAGAACATTCCAGCCATCGAACAGAAAACGTAAAAACAAACATGGTTTTAGAGAAAGAATGGCGTCTGCAAACGGACGTAGGGTGCTTGCCGCACGTAGAGCAAAAGGTAGAAAACGCCTTACTGTTTCTGACGAATATACCTTGAAAGCATAATAAGACTATATCGTTTATTTGTGATATACAAAAAAGTGAAGATTGTTTTATATATCTTTGCTGTTTTTGTATTTGTAAAACAGTATACAATGCCGATATGGAAGAAAACGTACAAAAGTATGATAATGGATTTGTGTTTTCAAAAGCGGTAAAGTCAGGTAAGCGTATTTACTATTTTGATATAAAAAAGGTGAAAAACACAGACAATCTATATATTACTATTACCGAGAGCAAAAAGAATACAAACGATGATTGTCAATCCACACAGACTGCTTTTTACAAGCAACGCTTGTTGATATTTAAAGAAGATTTCAAAAGATTTACCGAAGCATTAAAAGAGTGTATTGACTTGATAAACAAAATTTCAAAAGATGAGTAATGTGTCGGTTGATAACTATTACCTACGCATGTATCTCTCTAAAGACTTTAAAAATGGATTATAACTAATTTTAAAATCAATATGAAAAAAATCAATATTTTAGCAGTAGCAATAATAGCTACACTCATAAACACAACATCGTGTAAACAAATCGAAAATATTGTGTCAAACAACGGATTAATAGGCACATGGACATCGACAGGCGAAAGTGCTGTAGTAGTTGATGCAGGAGCTTATACTTCGGTTGTTGAAGCTGTTTTAAGCAATCTATTCAAAATGCCACAGACATTGGTTTTTAACCAAGACAAGACAGGTACGGCTACTTTGTTGGGTGGTGATGCTATAAATTTTACATATACCGATGCTTTAGGCAGTTTGGTTATCAAATTCGAAAAATATATGGTTTCCGGGGTGGATATTGCCTCTGTTCCGTTAGTGTTTACATACTCCATTGTTGACAACAAACTCTCTTTGACTTCCAATATTACGGAGCAAGTCAAACTCTTTTTATCGCTTTCGGGCTTACCACAATCTGAGCTATACTCTGCGGTATTGACCAAAGTTGAAATTAAGGGTAATTATACAAAGTAATATTAATCCGCTTACTAATTCTTTTAAAAAAGACAACCACACAAAAGGTTGTCTTTTTTTCTACTAAAAAGGGTAGAGATTCAATGTGTTGGTGTATATATTTGGAGGGATAAAAATATCTCTAAACAAAAACCGAGTCGTTATTAATTGTAAAAAAGTGTCAAACAATTTGTCAGACACTTTTCCTACTATTATGGGTGAGTAATGGGATTCGAACCCACGACCAACGGAACCACAATCCGCTACTCTAACCAACTGAGCTATACTCACCATTTTTGAGTTGCAAAATTAATATATTTTTTTTAGTTTTACAAAAATATTTTTCTAAAAGAAATATACATTTAATATTATGAACGACAATATTGTAGCAAACAAACAACATATTTGTTTTTTATGAAAAAGAAAATAGTATTGCTTTTTTTTGCCTTTTTTGGTCTTGTTTCGTTACTTTTTGGTGCAAATAGCAACATTTTTGTAATACGGATAAACGAGGATATCAACTCCAAAATGTGGATATATACCCAACGCGGTATGACTGAGGCAGAATCCTCAAATGCTCAACTCATTATAATCCATCTCAACACTTATGGAGGCGAGCTCAATTATGCCGATTCTATTGCTACTCGGCTCATGAACTCCAAAATACCGACCATCGCCTTTATCGACAACAATGCAGCCTCGGCAGGGGCTTTGATTTCGCTTGCCTGCAATAAAATATATATGCGTGCAGGTAGTAGGATTGGTGCGGCAACTGTAGTCAACGGAATGGACGGCGAGGCTATGCCCGACAAATATCAGTCGTATATGCGTGGTATTATGCGTGCTACAGCCGAAGCTCACGGCAAAGACTCGCTTGGCAATTGGCGACGCGACCCACTGATAGCCGAAGCAATGGTTGACCCCAGAACCGTAGTACCTGAAATTGACGATTCTACCAAAACATTGACTCTGACTACACAAGAGGCAATAAAATACCGCTATTGCGAGGGCGAAGCCGAGAGTATTGAACAAATTTTGGTAGCCGAAACGATTGAAAATTACACTATCAGCACATTCAGCCCCACTCTTTGGGACAATATAAAGGGCTTTCTTACAAGTTCTTTTATCCGGGGATTGCTTATAATGCTTATAGTCGCAGGGATATGGTACGAACTACAACAGCCGGGCATAGGATTTCCGCTTGGTGTGGCAATAGTTGCTGCATTGATGTACTTTGCTCCGCTCTATTTGGAGGGACTTGCAGCCAATTGGGAGATAGTGATCTTTGTTGTCGGAATAGTGCTTCTGGCATTGGAGATATTTGTAATACCTGGTTTTGGTGTGGCGGGTGTAAGTGGCATATTGTTTATTTTCTTAGGATTAACATTAAGTTTGTTGGATAACGACTTTTTCGACTTCCGACGAGTGCCGAGTATCAATATCGGTTCTGCCGTATTGACAGTGATGATAGGCACAGTCGTGGGTTTCATCGGTATGATATATCTGTCGTCTAAGATAGGTTCAAAAGGTGTATTTGGCAAATTGGCGTTGCTTAGTGACCAGAAGGTAGAGGAGGGGTTTATTGGTGTGCCTACCGAACAGCAACATCTTGTGGGCAGTAGCGGAGTTGCCCTCACCGACCTACGACCTGTAGGTAAAGTAGAGATAGATGGCAAAATATACGATGCTTTGAGCACACAAGGTAAATTTATATCTCGCAACAGCAGTGTTAAGGTGGTCGATTATGGCACAGGACAGGTACATGTAAAGACTATAGGTTAAGTTGTTTTATATTCATAATCAATAGAATATATGAGGTCAAGAATAGAGATAGAGGCGGGAATAAACGGGTGTCTACTCATAAGTGATAGCTTTATGTCTGACCTTACATCGCTTACTAAGCACACCATCGGTTTTCTCGAACATCAACTTGCTAACCAAGATATTAGCAGAGTACTTATAGTTAGCGACATCGACGGAGACGAATTGGTTTCGGAGATGTTTTATCTCAATTTACAGAAGTTTCTCAATAGCGGTGCTGCCGACGAGGTGGTATTTTTGGGTAATGAGTTGTGGTTGCGGAGCAAAATGTTTAATGTGAGCAAAAAACACTTTTTCCATACCACTGAGGAGTTTCTAAAATCTGATTTAATCGGCTCTTTTGAGAATAAGGCGATACTGCTCAAGATAGCTCCGGAGTTTAATCCCGAACGCATAAAAATGTATCTGCAATATCTTCCCCACGATACGGCTCTGGAGATAGATTTTGATGCAATGTTTCACAATATCAACTATTTTCGCTCCAAACTAAAACCAAATACAAAGCTAATGTGTATGGTAAAAGCTTCTGCTTATGGTAGCGGTTCGATAGAAGTTGCCCTTGCTATGCAGCATTATGGCTGCGACTACCTCGGTGTAGCCTTTGTAAATGAGGGTGTGGAGCTTCGACAGAGTGGTGTGAATATGCCTATAATGGTACTTAACCCAATGGAAAGTTCTCTGTATCATCTTTTTAAATACAACCTCGAACCAGAAATATGCAACTTCCGTATGCTCAAATTTATACACGAATTTGCAAAAAACATCGGAGTCGAAAATTATCCCGTACATATAAAAATAGATACGGGAATGCATCGTGCAGGTTTTGAACAAAATGATATTGAGCGACTTGCAAAATTTTTCACCTCGCAAAAAGAGCTAAAAATAGTATCGGTATTCTCGCATCTTGCAGCATCCGACGAGACCGCCCCGGAGATGAACCAATTCACAATGGGGCAGATAGCACTATTCGAGGCTATTACAAGAGAGATAGAGGTTGCAGTTGGTTACGATTTTATCAAACATATACTCAACTCTGCAGGTATAGAGCGTTTTAGCAATTGTCAATTCGATATGGTACGGCTTGGAATTGGACTTTGGGGAGTATCGGCAGACGATAATCGGAGTCTTAGAAATGTCTGTTCATTGTACACAAAAATAATTCAGATAAAAGAGGTGAAAGCAGGACAGACGGTTGGTTACAGCCGACGTGGAAAAATTGATAATAATAAACGAATAGCTTTAGTGCCAATTGGTTATGCTGATGGTATTAATCGCAAATTGAGTAATGGTGTGGGTTTTATGCTCATTGGCGGACAAAAAGCCTTTATAATAGGCAATATCTGTATGGATTTGCTAATGCTCGATGTTACCGATATAGATGTTTCGGAGGGCGATAAGGTAGTGGTATTCAGCTCTGAGCGACCTTTTTCGGATATAGCTGCTCAACTCGACACCATTCCATACGAGGTGCTTACCTCCATTTCGCCACGTGTCAGAAGGGTATATTTTACCGAAGAGTTTTTTTGAGTTGCTAACGGATTTTGTTGGTTTGAGTTTGCTATACAACCTATTGCAAAAATTCGAAAAACTTTATTTATAACCCTTTTAAATTTAGTGGAGTGGTTTGATAAATAGCATTTTACTGCAATACTCTTGCAATAAACACAACTACAGTACATAAACCAAAAAGGTTCTTATTTTTTAGAACCTTTTTGATTTTTTTGTATGAAATCTTCCAAAGCTAATGTTATGGAGGAGAATTGAGGGTTTGGTACCTCCAAATCTACCCTAAATCCTGAATCTTTGATAGCCTGTGCAGCAGCAGTGCCCAAGCAACCAAAATACATCTCTCCTTGCTCAAATTTAGGGAAATTTTTTATTAAAGAGTGTATCCCAAAAGGAGAAAAGAATATTATCATATCATAATCAAACTTTTCGTTTTTTGCAAATTCATTATTTACAGTACGATACATAAATGCTTTATCGTATTTAAGAGTCGATTGCGATAAAAATTTGTCCACCTCTTCGTTTGATGTTTCCGGTAGAATGAATAGAAACTTTTCGGTCTCGTGTTTTTCCAAAAGAGCAAAAAGGTCGTTCATTTTACCCGATGTAGCTGAAAATATCTTTCTTTTACGGAATTTTATATATTTCTGAATGTAAAAAGCAAATGATTCATTGAGACAGAAGTATTTCATCTCCGGTACTATCTTCACTTTGCCATCTTTGGCAATGCGAAAAAAATGGTCAACACCTGTTCGGGCAACGAAAACTATTGCCGAATAGCTTGCAATATCTATTTTTTGTTTTGTAAATTCGCTGATAGTATAGCCTTCTACTTTTATAAAAGGACGAAAAACTATATTAACATCATATTTTGTAGCAATATCAAAGTAAGGAGATTTCGTACCTTCGGGTTGTGGTTGTGATACGAGTATATTCTTGATTTTTAGCACGTTTATGTTGTTTTTCTAAGTTAAACAATAAGGGCTGAAAAGTATTTTATCAACACTAAAATCGGTAAAATTTCGAAAATGCAAAGGTACAAAAAAAATCGATACAAAGTACGGACTTCAAAAGAAAAAAGTTGAAATAAACTAACATTCACTTTTATAGTGTAAAATATAAATAAACAACCTCCTAAAGTGTATAAAACATAGTGTTGCGGTAATAGGAAGTAGGTATTTATAAATGAGACAAAAAAAAGCATAACACCCAAACTTATAAAAGAACCTACAAAAATATCTATATAGTTTTCGACATTGTATCTATTGATATTAAAGATATATTGTAGTATTTTAGTCATAAACAGATTGAAGCCAAGGAATAATAACAGTGCAATAAAAATCATTAATGAGCTTATAAGCAATGAAGTATAGTCGATTGCATAATCTTTTATCCAAATATCCGGTTGTATATTGTTGGTTATTATAAGAGCATAGAGTATCATACCAATAAAACCGACAAAACTGTTTATTATTTTATTAAGAGGTGAAGAGTCTTTCATGTCTCTGTTTTTGAGGTTAAAAAAGTTGACGAAAAGATCAAAAAGACTCTGATTGGATACCACGTAATTTATACCCAAAATCAAAAAGCAAAATATGTATATAATTGTAATATACGGACTTTGTAAGAAGTTTATATGTCTGTACATCTCGTTTATTATCATATCTCTAACTTTCTATGTAAGTGAATCTTATATTGTTTTCAGTACATGGTAAGCTATTGGCGAGAACCTCTTTCAACTTATCTGCCGATTCTATTACTTGCCACATACTGATGTTAGTCTCCTGCATAAAGTTTTCTAATATGGTTTTTCTGAGGAGTTGCAGCATTTCATCGAAATATCCGTTGGTATTTATAATGATAATAGGCTTAAAAAAAATCCCAAGCTGTTTTAGAGCCAAAGTCTCAAATAGTTCATCGAGAGTACCTACTCCTCCGGGCAATACTATAATGGCATCTGCTACCTCTCTCAATATATCTTTACGCTCCGCCATAGTATTTACCGATATTACCTCCGAAAGCCCTTCGTAAAGCCACTTTTTGTCTATCATAAACTGCGGTATAACACCTACGCATTTGCCTCCATTTTGCAACACGCTTTTTTCGACCTCATACATAAGCCCGCTGTTGCCTGCACCGGTATAACATACTATATTAAGCTCAGCAAGAGTTTTGCCCAACTTGTCGGCTTCTGCAAAATAATGGTCGGATATTTTATCGCTCGAAGAGCAAAAAACACTAACTTTTGTTATCATAAAGAGATTCTATTTAGCTGGTCTTTGAATGGTATTTGTATTGATGCTTCTTTTATTATCTTGCCTGTTGTCTATATTGGGGTTATTAAATCCCGAAGGACGGATCAACGAGTTGGAATTGGTAGTTCTTTGGCTTGTATTAGTCGAAGAGGCAGAACTTTTTGTAGCACTGTCTTCTTCATTCGGTTTTACCTGACGGCGAGTGGTTTTTTTACCGCTCGTTTTCTTCTCTTCCTCCACTACTTTTGATATGGTAATATCTTTGGTTTTACGGAAAATATCCGTTTTTGAAATAGGCTTTAGAGCTATTTGCCAACTGTAATTCTCAAGATAAATATTATTTTGGTCTATCTTGTGTATAGGGTATAAACTGGCTAATGGATTACTCGGTTTTATTACTATTCTGTCTAAATTATTTTTATTGTTTGTATATATATTCATAATCGAACTTTCCGTTGTGGTCATTGCTACAATCGAACTATCTTTTTCATCTACATAGAAATATATACTTTTTACATTACCGAGTATGTCTATTTTCCGTAGCGAATCATTTTTCATATAGCCAATCATCTGTTTACCCGAAAGTTGATTGAAGTACTTATTTTCTACAGAATCAGTAGCAAAAGCCTTATCTTTTACCACTATGCGGTCTAATTTTTCATTTTTTTGAAATATCTTAATAGTATCACCCGAAACCTGTCGGCGGTCTAACCACACAATAGGGTCTCTAAACAGGGTAAGTACCGAATCTTTAGTGTTTAAATGTGTAGAGTCGCACACTCCTTGTAAATTGTTGCGATAAAATCTAACATTGTGATAACCCTCAAATACCTTATAGACAGTATCTTTAAAAGCTGTTATGGTGTCTAATGAGTCACGTGTATATGGTTTGGCAAATGTACGTAATGTATCGGAATGTAAAAATAATGTATCCACCGATGAATATTCAATCATCATCGCCGAATCCGTTACTATACCCAACTCATTTTTTTCTATGTAATAACCGTAATGTCCGTTGAGCGAAACTTTGTTTTTGGTGTCTATCAGGTGTACATTTTTAAACCCTTCGCCTTTGCCATTTTTTTTGTCATAAAAAATAGTATCGCCTTCGAGACGTTTGCCGTCGTCGTGTTCGACGTATGAATTTAGAAGCAATTTAGATTGCTCATTATCTGTATTATACCAGCCATATTCGGAATATATTTTGGTTTTTTCTTCGTATAATATTGTTGTCGGTCCCAATATAGATGCTACCTTGGTGTCGGTATTGTATCGCAGAGTATCGGAGGTCATTACGAACTTTTCGTTGGTCAACTTTACATTTTTTCTGAAAACCGCCGTATTATCAGACGGATAATAGTGTCCTGTTTCACTAACAAGAGTATTTAGGGAATCTCTGATTATACCACCGTCGAAGTAGTAACCTATATTTTTTACCCTGTCATAGTTCAGTGAGTCGGTCTCTAATGTAGCTGTTAGATTATCCATCAATACATTGTTTCTTAGGCGTGCCAACTTGGTATTTCCATCGTAATAGAGCTCGTCGCCATATACAAATAGCGTATCTCCTTGCTGTATAAGTACATTGCTGTAGGCATCAAAAGAGTTGTTGGCTTCGTAGAAATAGGCACTATCGCAGAATAGTTTTACTCCGTCATGCGAAAATACTACATTTCCTACCAATATCTGTGCTTCGGTATTTATATCTTGATTGTAGTACCAGCTATCGGCATTTTCTATCGTAACATATGTAACATTTTGAGGCTTACTATTGTTATTTAAAGTAGATTGCGGTCTGTTTTGTATGTTTTTCAAAACAGTATCTTGTAGATTGGGAGTTATGAAGTTTTTTTTAGACAAGTTCCATTCTGCATCTTTTATTTTATTTTGTTTGGGGTTTTGTTTTATTGGTTGAGCATATATATTGTTATTATATATCGCTAATATCAAAAAAGCTATTAGCGATATTTTAAATAGATTTTGGCTGTTTATAAAAATCTTAAACTTATTGTATTTTGATATAATGCTCATAAAGAAGTATATTTTGTGCCATATTATTCGAGGTCATCGTATTTTTCAAAAATAAAATTGCTATAAGGATATTTTTGAGAATAGACCTCTTTGACTTTTTCGTAAAGCATTAGTTTAAAGTTGTCTGTATTAATTTTTTCTTTTGCCGAAATAAATACGCAATTTCCCGAAAACTTTGCCATGTAGGTTTTTTCCAACTCTTTGAGCGAAATGTTCTCTTTTGTCCTCTCAGATAGGTCCGCTTCATCTTTTTCTACAAAAGAGTAATTATCTATTTTGTTGAAAACCACTATTGTAGGTTTTTCCATTTTTACTATAGATTTAATAGTTTCATTTACAATAGTATAATGCTCTTCGAAATTTGAGTGTGATATATCGGAAACATGTAACAAAATATCTGCCTCATTAAGTTCGTCGAGAGTTGATTTAAATGACTCTATAAGATGATGTGGCAATTTACGAATAAAACCTACCGTATCTGAAAGTAAAAATGGCAAATTGTCGATAATTACTTTGCGTACAGTTGTATCAAGAGTAGCGAATAGTTTGTTTTCGGCAAAAACATTGGCTTTGGAAAACATATTCATAATAGTAGATTTTCCGGCATTAGTATATCCTACAAGTGCTACACGTACCATTTTTTCTCGGTTTTTGCGTTGAATAGATTTCTGTTGGTCGATTTTTTTCAACTTTTCTTTGAGTAACGATATTTTAGATAATAATATTCGTCTGTCTGTCTCTATTTGAGTTTCGCCCGGTCCTCGCATACCTATACCTCCACGTTGGCGTTCGAGGTGTGTCCATAGACGAGTAAGACGAGGTAACATATATTGACACTGAGCAAGTTCGACCTGTGTTTTGGCATTGGCAGTCTGTGCTCTTTGTGCAAAAATATCGAGTATAAGATTGGTGCGATCGAGTATCTTTACTTTTAACTCACTTTCAATATTTTTTAGTTGTACCGGTGATAATTCATCATCAAAAATTACTAAGTCAATATTTTCGTTATCAACTATATATTTTCGTATTTCGGCTAATTTACCTTCACCTACAAAGGTACGTGGATTAGGGTAGGGTAGATGCTGAAAAAAACACTTTACAGGAGTGGCTCCTGCGGTTTCACTCAAAAAAGCGAGTTCTTCTATATATTCTTTTGCCTTGTTTTCAGGCTGTTGTGGTGTGATTATCCCTATTAATATGGCGTTTTCCATCTATTATAATAAATAATATGCAAAGTTACTAAACTATTACGAATAAAAAAACAGTATATCTCAATAGTATATGTTTTTTTATGATAATAAAACCTTATTTTACAAATAATTAATAAAACAAAACATATCACATAAAATTGTTCAAGTTATTTTTTGCAAATTTAAAAAACCGAAATACTATAACAATTTAACAATCCCAATTGCATAAGTAAAAATTTATATCTAATTTTGCCGAACAATTGCAGAAAAACAGACCTAACTGATTTTTAACCTAATAAATATTATATTTACAAACACAAACTATAATATTTTAGATTAGTATTATGCAATAGATACCACGTACATTTTATATGTTTAACAAATAATTTAAAATAATTAAAATTTTGATTTTATGAAAAAAGTATTTAATTTAAGTCTGTTTATGGCAGCACTGGTATTGATTGGTTTTGCTTCTTGTAAACCTAACGAGCCAAAAAATGTAAAAGTAACAGGTGTTACTGTTAGCCCCCAAACTCTATCTTTGAAAGTAGGTGCTACAAGTAAACTTACAGTCACTGTGGCTCCCGAAAATGCTACTAACAAAAATGTAACATGGGTATCTTCTAACCCCTCTGTAGCAAAGGTAGATAAATCTGGTATGGTAACAGCTATTGGTACAGGTACAGTTGATATTAGTGTAACGACAGAAGATGGCAATAAAACAGACAAATGTAAGGTATCTGTTTTATCCGATGCAGATTATGAGATAGCAGGCATAAAGTTTGAATTTGTAGAAATACCTGCAGGAAGTTTCATTATGGGTAGTCCAAAAGATGAACCGTCGAGAGATGACAGAGAAGCTTACGAACTTCAACATAAAGTAACATTGAATAGCTTTTATATGTGTAAGTACGAAATCACTCAAGCCCAATGGGATGCTGTAATGGGTGCAGATAATAATCCGAGTAACTTTAAAGGTGACAGTTTGCCGGTAGAACAAGTAGATTGGAATAATGTTCATAATTTTATAAAAAAATTCAACAACCTAACAGGTAAACAATATCGTTTGCCAACCGAAGCAGAATGGGAATATGCTTGTCGGGCTGGTACTACTACTCCTTTTTTTACAGGAGAAAATATTACTACCGACCAGGCAAATTATAATGGAAATTACCCTTATAATGGCAATGCCAAGGGAGAGTTTCGAATGACGACAATTAAAATCGGTTCGTTTGCACCTAATGCATGGGGATTATATGATATGCACGGAAATGTTGCAGAGTGGTGCGGTGATTGGTTCGACATGAATTATTACAAAAATAGTCCCGAAAACAATCCTACAGGTCCGGAAAAGGGAGAATATCGTGTGGTACGCGGTGGTGGGTGGATGAACGATGCCATATCTTGTCGTTCGGCTGAACGTACTCCTGTAAGTCCTAAATCTATAGCTGTAACAGTTGGCTTTAGACTTGTTCTTCCAAAATAGACACAATGAAAAAGGTATTTATATTGACTCTCTTGCTTTTGGGTATAATTACTTTTGCTACTGCCCAAAGGTTTATCAGCAAATTAGATTGGAAAAATGATTTGCAGCAGCAAAACCTCAAAGGAAGAGTAAAATCTACTCAGATTTATAGTTATGAAGCCATTAAAAATGGTAAAGATATCGTAAAAGGAAAAAAAAGCAACAATATGGTTAATGATCCATTTGTCTCATACAATATGTTTGGCAATATGGTATTGGAATGCAACGGAGGCAATATTGATGTTTGCAGTGGTGAAACTACATACGAATATAATGCCTTAAATAAAAAAATTCGCATAAGCTATTATGGTGGCAAACAAATAATGGAATTCCACTACAATGATACAGGGCATATCGCCGGTAGGACCGTCTATAAAGGAGAAAACGACACTATTAAATCTTATTTTGTTATCAATATTAAAGGTAATGTGTTGGAAGAAATCTTTTATAAAAATGACGGAACTGGCGGTAAACAAACATTTAAATACGACAAAAATGATTATTTATCCGAATTAAATCGTTTCTTGGATGATAAACACACAAAAATAACATATTTGAATGACAAAAATGGGCTTGTTTTAGAAAAAACATTGTATCATAATGGAGTAAAAGAAGATAGAATAACCTATAAGTATGACAAAAATGGAAATGTTATCGAGGAAACATCTAATCAAGCCAAGTATAAATACCAATATAAATACGATGAAAATGGGAACTGGACAGAACGTATATGGCTTACTAACGGAAACCCTTATGAATTTGATGAGCGTATTATCGAATATTATTAAAAATAAATATCTTTTCATCAAAGATACGGTTATATAACCTTTATTTTGTTTCAATTACTCCGCCGTTGAGGTTCGCAACCTATCTGGCGGAGTATTTTATATATCCGTTAGGGGGGTTATTTAATGTTCCGCTGGGGTAGTATAACCTAAACAGTTCGATAAACAACCTAAAACGGAAGTATAAACAACCTAAACGTAAGTATAAATAACCTAAATGGAGGTATAAATAACCTCTAAAGGAACCTATTCGTTGGGGTTCGATATAAAAAAATGCCTCTCATTATCAGAAAGGCATTTTTT
Organism: Porphyromonadaceae bacterium COT-184 OH4590; assembly: GCA_000768855.1. Taxonomy (GTDB): domain Bacteria; phylum Bacteroidota; class Bacteroidia; order Bacteroidales; family Paludibacteraceae; genus F0058. The sequence continues at coordinate 120,922 of JRAN01000072.1, forward strand.
TTATGATATTTACTGAGAAATTAATACTCCATTTTGGTCATTCTCACATAGCTATTATAACGTCTCTTAGCGTTGTTCTCTGCCTCCTGATAAAGTTCTTCGGCTTCGTTTGGGAAGAGTTTTGAAAGAGACGAGAAACGAACCTCGTTTTTGAGGAAATCCTGAAACTTGCTCCAATCGGGCTCTTTGCTGTCGAGCTGGAACGGATTTTTACCCTCATTCTCAAGTTCAGGGTTATAACGCCACAAGTGCCAATAACCGCATTCAACGGCTTTTGCCTGTTCTTCTTGAGTCTTACCCATACCGGTCTTGATACCATGAGCAATACATGGTGTGTATGCTATTATCAATGATGGACCGTTATAAGCTTCGGCTTCGCGAAGGGCTTTGAGTGTTTGTGCCTGATTAGCACCAATGGCTATTTGAGCCACATACACATAACCATATGTAGTAGCTATCATACCCAAATCTTTTTTACGAACACGTTTACCCGATGCAGCGAACTTAGCGATAGCAGCTATTGGTGTTGATTTGGACGACTGTCCGCCTGTATTTGAATAAACCTCTGTATCGAGAACAAGGATATTAACATTTTTGCCCGATGCTATTACGTGATCGAGACCACCGTAACCGATATCGTAGCTTGCTCCGTCACCGCCAATAATCCACTGACTACGTTGTATAAGGTATTGCGTCAAGCCTTTGAGTTCTTTGCATATAGGACAACCGTTTTTAGCTCCCTCATCTATTACAATTTCGAGTTGTGGAGCAAGCTCTTTTGTCTTATCTGCAACGAACATGTTATCTATCCACGACTTCATTAGTGTTTTTGCGTCTTCCGGAGTATGGTTGTTTTCTATTGCTTGTTTGAATAGTCTTACAATACGCTCACGCATCTTTTCGGTAGCAAGATGCATACCAAGACCAAATTCACAGAAATCCTCAAAAAGAGAATTAGCCCAAGCCGGTCCTTGACCCTTTTCGTTAGTGGTGTATGGTGTTGAAGGCACCGAACCCGAGTATATCGACGAACAACCTGTGGCATTTGCTACCACTTGACGGTCGCCAAATAGTTGAGTTACAAGTCGAACATAAGGAGTTTCGCCACAACCTGAACAAGCACCTGAGAATTCAAACAATGGCTGTGCAAACTGTGAGTTTTTGACATTTGATTTTACATCTACCAAGTGCTGTTTCGATTTAACTTTTGTAGTAAGGTGTTCCCAATGGGCAGCCTCTTTTTCCTGTGTTTCGAAAGGTTTCATTATTAAGGCTTTCTGCTGTACACCATCTTTTCTTGTACCCGGACAAACATCAACACAGTTGCTACAACCCAGACAGTCCATTACACCTACCTGAATACGGAATTTCATTCCTGCCATCTCTTTTGGAGCCTTTATATCGAGAGTCTTTGCCAAAAATCCTTTTTGTTCATTTTCGTCAAGAACAAACGGACGGATACAAGCATGAGGACACACATAAGCACATTGGTTGCACTGTACACAATTATCAGCATTCCATTCGGGAACAAAAGGTGATACACCGCGTTTTTCCCAACGAGCAGTACCAACAGGGAATGTGCCGTCTTCGATACCTTTGAATGCCGATACCGGCAACAAGTCACCATCTTGACGGTTGATAGGGAATACAATGTTTTTAACAAAATCGGGAGCATTGCTGTGTACCGGTTCGTCATCGGGTAAGTTAGCCCATGCCGGATCGATTTCAAGTATCTTATATTCTCCACCATGATCAACAGCTGCAAAGTTTTTATCCAAAATCTCTTGTCCTTTGGTACCATACGATTTAGTGATAAACTTCTTCATCTCTGCCACAGCCAAGTCTATAGGAATAATATTGGTAATGCGGAAGAATGCCGATTGCAAGATAGTGTTGGTACGGTTGCCCAAACCTATCTGACGTGCTATCTGAGTAGCGTTTATATAATAAACAGTGATATTGTTTTGTGCAAAAATGCGTTTTACTTTGTTTGGAAGATGTTTTTTAAGTTCTTCATCGCTCCAAATGGTATTGAGCAAGAATGTACCGTTTTTACGAAGACCACGAGTAACGTCGTACATTTTGAGATAAGCCTGATTGTGGCAAGCCACAAAATTTGGCGTATTTACAAGGTATGTAGAGCGTATCGGGTGATCTCCGAAACGAAGGTGAGAGCATGTGAAACCTCCCGATTTCTTCGAGTCGTACGAGAAGTAGGCTTGGCAATATTTGTCGGTATTATCGCCAATAATTTTTACCGAATTTTTGTTTGCCCCCACAGTACCATCAGCACCTAAACCATAAAATTTGGCCTCGTATATAGAGTCTTCATTGAGAGCTATCTCCTCCTTAACAGGTAGTGATGTAAAGTTTACATCATCGACAATACCAATTGTAAAACGGTGTTTTGGTATATTCAAAGAGAGATTTTCATATACTGACAATACTTGTGCCGGTGTGGTATCTTTCGAAGATAAACCGTAACGACCTCCCACTATCAACGGACGTTGTTCCGAATATTGCGCAAAAGCTTCTACCACGTCCATATAGAGAGGTTCGCCGCTTGCTCCGGACTCTTTGGTTCTATCGAGTACGGCAATTTTTTTCACACTTTTGGGTATTACTCCCAAGAGATGTTTTACCGAGAACGGACGATATAGATGGACTGCTACAAGCCCCACTTTTTCGCCCTTTTCGCTTAGATAGTCGATTGTCTCACGAATAGCTTCTGTAATGCTACCCATAGCTATAATTAGTCTATCCGCATCGGGAGCTCCGTAATAATCGAATAGGTTATATGTTCGACCTGTGATTTTGGCAATCTCTTTCATATAGTGTTCCACTATCTCAGGTACAGCATCGTAGTAGCGATTTACAGCCTCTTTGTGTTGGAAAAAATGGTCGGGATTTTCAGCCATACCTCTGCTCACAGGAGCATTGGGATTAAGTGCACGCTTACGAAATTCATTGATAGCATCCCAATCAACAAGGTTTCTGAAATCTTCCGTATCGAGGCTCTCTATTTTTTGTATTTCGTGCGATGTACGGAAGCCATCGAAGAAGTTGATAAAAGGCACACGGCTTTTGATTGTGGCAAGGTGAGCCACTCCGGCCAAATCCATTACCTCCTGAACAGAGCCTTCGGCAAGCATAGCAAAACCTGTTTGACGAGCTGCCATAACGTCTTGGTGATCACCAAAGATACTCAATGCATGCGAGGCGATAGTACGAGCCGATACGTGAAAAACGCAAGGCAAAAGCTCACCGGCAATTTTGTACATGTTCGGTATCATCAACAACAGACCTTGCGAAGCAGTGTATGTGGTGGTAAGCGCTCCAAGCTGTAACGAACCGTGAACGGCACCGGCAGCACCGGCTTCCGACTGCATCTCTTGTACAAGTACTGTCTCTCCGAAAATATTTTTTCGACCGTTTGCTGCCCACTCATCGACATACTCTGCCATTGTTGACGAAGGAGTAATCGGGTAAATAGCAGCTACTTCCGAAAAAATATAAGAGATATGAGCTGCCGCCTGATTGCCATCACAAGTAATAATTTTTTTGTTTGACATAGATATTTAATTTTTTTTTGGTTATTTTTTCTTTATATGAAGTAAGTATACAAATACATATTTATTCTGTGTAAAAACAGAATTTATGTTTTATTAGGTATTTACTTAGCTAAATTCTTTCTATATATAGACTAATATCTTATTAAGGTGAAAGAAGATGATTTTTGTGTATTTGAATTAATATAAACTGAAAATTTTTTGTAAGAATGATGTATATTTAAAAAATGTCAGAATAAACATTCAAGGTAGGTTATGAAAAATTCGTTTATAAATTCTATTCTTGTCATAATATCTAATAGGTATGTTATTAATGCTTTATAATCAGATAAATATGATTTTTATTAAAATTAAGATTTTCAGACTGCAAAGATACTATTTTTTCTTATATAGTTATTAGATATTAATGAATATATTTGCTTTTTATTCGAAACAATCTGATTTTTAAAAATATAAATCTTTATAAATTTCTTAATTGAGTATAATGTTCAATCTTGTTTTTAGAAATACAAAATTCTTAAATCTCTGAATCTTGATATATATGTGAATTTTCTATTTTGTCAAAAATTATATTTGTTTAACAATACTATTTTTATTTTATTTTTTTCATTATAGAAGAACTAAAATAAAAATGGTATTAAATGGTAATTTTGTATTAACTTTGCCATTTAATATTTTATATTAATTATTTTATTATTAATTTTAAACCAATATGAAAGTAAAAAGTATTGAACCCCTTAAACTTCCATATATGATAATGGAAGGGTGTAAAAAATGTGTACAAAATAGAATAGATAAAAAGATTGTGTTTATTCTTACTATTTTTGTTATGATGTGTGCTTATGTACAAGCACAGGATAATCCGGTTGCCACAATATATACAACTGACGATGCCGATTATGTAGGTACTATTAGTTTTTCACTTAGTGGAGATGAAGACGATTTTAAATCCGTATCGATAGATGCAGGGTATGGTAAAAAACCGGCAAATGATGTAGATGAAAAAGGGAATTTCCGTATCAAGGGCAATCAAATCAAAATATATGGAAGATTTACAGGATTATCTACTCCCAACGGTAGAACAAAAAACGTTATATTTGCGGAAAATGATTTTATAGAGCAAATCTCATTCGGTCACAATAAGTTGCCTAATGCTGTTGATTTGTCTGCAAATAAAAAATTAAATTATGTAAGTTTTTTATCTTGTGGTCTTAAAAATGTCGATTTCTCGAAATTTCCAAATACTTTAAGAGAAATACATCTATCTATGAATGATTTGGTTTCGCTAAATTTAGACAGATTTACTGATTTAGAGACTTTTTATGTAATTGAAAATCCGAGACTACAAACAGTCAATTTTAAAAATAATAAAAATCTTAAAGTAATAAGCGTAGCTGGAAATCCTTTGATTAAGAGTGTAGATCTATCTGCCAATAACCAATTGGAAATGTTTGAGGCATACGAATGCGGTCTTTCACAATTGGACTTGTCAAAAAATGAGATGTTGCAAAATTTAGCTGTTTATAACAATAATATAAGCAATATAAAATTCGGTAACACCGAAAATATGAGAATACTTGATGTAAGGAATAATAAATTAAAAACGCTTGATGCTACCAAAATGCCTCTTTTACAAAGTATTGCGGTTGTGGGCAATAAGGATTTGTCTGTGTTGGACGTTACAAAATGTCCTGACTTGATGTTCCTTTATGTTGATTCGACAAAAATATCCGAGTTGAACTTGTCTAATAATCCCGAACTCATAACTTTAACTGCATCAGCAGTAAATACTTTGAATAAGTTGGATATTTCGAAAAATATAAAACTCGAAACTCTTTCAATAGAAAACTGTCAGTCTTTTACTGAGCTTAATGTGTCTAATAACAAAAAACTCAGTGCTTTGATAATTGCCGGTAATAAATTTGATTTTAACGCTACCAAACAACTTGTTTTTCAACTACCCGATATGTCTTATGCTACGCCTCAACAAGGAATATTGGGGGCATTTTTGGAAGGCTCTTCAACAGAAAAAAATCAAATTTCTGAGGCAAGTGTGAGATTGGCTGAAACTAAAAATTGGGCTGTGGGAGCTCGTAACAAAGACGGAGATATTGTTGATTATCCCGGAATAGCTACAAACATTGAAAATATAGAGAAAGAAGCGGGTATGAGTATTCTCGTTTCGGATACTAATATTAAAGTAATCAATTTACCTAATGGAAATAATAAAAAAGTAAATATATACAGTACCGAAGGTAAATTGATAAAATCATATATTACAAGCGACAATTTTTATGTTTTTGATAGGAATATACTTACCAAAGGTGTTTTTATTGTAGAATGCCAAGGTGTGGTAGCCAAAAGTATAGTTAATTAATTTGTACTGGCGGACATAAATAAAAAAGTAAGGTGTTTTTTCACCTTACTTTTTTATTTATGTAAATGGGTCTCTAATTGTTATTTAAATAAATTGATATGCCCTTTTCGGCTGTACATAATATGTTTGCCTTGGTGTTTTCCTTCGACGTATTTGTCTGTACCTGTCGCTTCTATAACATAATAGTATGTACCCATTGCAGCAACTTTACCACCTATTTTGCCATCCCAACCTTGTGAAGGGTCTGTACTTTTATATACCACTATTCCCCAACGATTAAATATGGTTATACTATATGTTTTCAATGATTTGAAAACAACTCTGAATTCGTCGTTTATACCGTCTCCGTTGGGAGAAAAAGCATTCGGAATATCAAGCAATGACTCTAATACACTAACTTTTACAGAATCTTCACCAACACAATTGCCTTCAGCATTCATAACTTTGAGCAATGCAGTATAATTGCCAGTTTCATTGAATGTGTATCTTACGTTTTCTTCGCTATAACGATAATAATTGGTAGGTGTCATATTGTTATATATTTTCCATTCAAAAAATGCCGCTGTTGGATTTGATTTGTTTTCAAAATATACTACCAAAGGTCCCGAACCGATTAGAGTATTATTATTTGAATCATCTCTTTTATATTCGTTTGTTCCACTTCGCTTTTCAATAGAAGCCGCTATGTGGCACTCTACGGCTACCGATTTATAGTCGGTACATATTTTTTGAGGTGTTAATCCCAGCTCTTTTGCATAACTGTCTCCTGTAATACAAATACTTATATCTTTTTTAGGCGGATTTACCGATATTTGTGTGAAAGGATATGTATAATCCGTTGATACCGGACTGTCTTGCCAAGCTTTGTCTTTGAATACATAGTCTGTGTATGCCAAGTTAAAAATACGCGGTAACGTCTTTCTACTATTATTTTTGTCGTAATAAATCAAATCAGGTACATTAAAATTTGTATTAATTGTCAGTTTATCGCAATTTCCGTCTGTAGTAAGAGAATTAAGAGCAATAGGATATAACGAATAGTCTATAACCCAAATATGATGGAGTGGAGTATTGTTGGTTTTATCGAATACAATGTAACCTGTAGCATCTTCGGGCGAGAAGTTACGTGTATTGGCTACAAATGAGTTGTCGTATTTTCGCCACTCGAATGTTTCATTTCCATTATAAGAAATTTCAGTAGATGTAGCTATTCCGTTAAAAATAAAAACAGCATCTATATTTTGCTCGTTACTTATTTGTAGATAACCATTAGGAGAGACAACAGAAAATTGGGCAAAACAAAAATGAGATAAAGCCGTGAGTATTATTGTAAAAAGGAGTTTTCTCATATTGATAAAATCTGGCAAACCAATTAAAAAATAACTTTCAATTAATATATTAATACCTGCAAAGTTACTATTATTTTTTGAAACAAAAAACAAAAGGGCGATTTTTCTCAAAATCGCCCTTTCTCGCCAAAAAAGTATTGAGTAAAGCTATTTTTTATTTTAATTAGGGGTTATTTCATAAATATCTTCTTTTTCGATTCCGTGCATATTTATGTAGTTAATAACTATTGTTATGCGTCTTTCATTGGTTTTGTTAATTATCTCTGTCATATCCAGTGAAGAGTACACAGGGTAAAATTTTTTCTCGCTATTTGGGGTTTCGCTATTATTGTTTTTTTGCCTTATATATATAGTGAATTTATTTTGCGAATACTCTTTTTTGTTTTTATCAAACGAATAAGTAAATGTGTGATTATTCGGATTGACTGATACTATAGAAAAAATAAAATTTAGATATTTACCCGAAAAGTATATGTGATTGTACGAAAAATCACTGCTAAAATCGATACCAGAAGTACCCAAGCCTTCGATTTGCTCTAAACTTTCAACAATATTTATTTTGTAAGTAGCTGACTCTTGCATCATAGTTGCCGACATCTCTCGGTCATAGACTGAGTTTTGGATAGTTGTGCTTTTGCCTACCACAAAAAAACGTTTGCCCAAGTACTCGTCGGACTTAACCTTGTTTTTTAGTAATATTTTTTTATCCAAATCGTTGAGAATATAATAATCGTTGTTACTTTTGCTGTAAGTCCCATAAATAAACACACTCTCATTATTTGGTTTTTGGGGACCATCTACACTACAACTGTTCAATATGCTAGTTGTTAGTACTATTGTGGCTAATAGAAACTTTTTCATTGGTTAAAATAATGTATGTTTTGTATATAAAAAATTAATAATATCTAAACATAAGACGATATAAAATCAAAAATGTTGCAGAGTAGTCGATTTTTTAAGAAAGTTTAACTATTTTCGACGTAATTCACTCCCAATTGATAAAAAAAACACAACAAAAATCGTAATATTGCTGTGTTTATATAAGTTTAATTTCAAAAACTCAGGTTCTATAAATAATTTTAAGGTAAAGATACTACCAAGGCAGACTACTCGGTTGATTTCAATAGTCGAAAAATGTGTAATAGACTATTAACCCTACGGCAAGTAAAATACCTATGACTCCTGCCCACAAAACGCTTTGGTCTATCTTTTTAGCCCTTTGCTTTGATTTGGCCAGAGTGCGTTTTTTAGGCTTGGTTTTGGATGTTGATGTTCGTTTTTTTGGCATAAATATTAAGACCTTTAATCGAGTTTTAGCACGGCAAGAAATGCCTTTTGCGGTACCTCTACCGAACCAATCTGTTTCATACGCTTTTTGCCCTTTTTCTGTTTTTCGAGCAGTTTACGCTTACGGCTAATATCACCACCGTAACACTTGGCTGTAACATCCTTACGTACAGCTTTTATGGTTTCGCGTGCGATGATTTTGGCTCCAATGGCCGCCTGCACTGCTACATCGAATTGCTGGCGGGGTATCAACTCTTTGAGTTTCTCGCACATACGACGTCCTAATGTCTGGGCATTGTCGAAATGGATAAGCGACGACAAAGCATCGACAGGTTCGCCGTTGAGCAAAATATCGAGTTTTACGAGTTTACTCTCGCGGTAACCATTTGGTTGATAATCAAACGATGCGTAACCTTTGGAGATTGATTTTAGTTTATCGTAAAAGTCAAACACAATTTCGCCCAAAGGCAAGTCGAATATCAACTCCATACGGTCGGCAGAGATGTAATTTTGCTTTATCAGCTCGCCACGTTTACCAAGGCAGAGTGTCATTATACCGCCTATATAGTCGGCTTTGGTAATGATTGAGGCTCGTATATAAGGCTCTTCTATTTTCTCTATCAGCATAACGTCTGGCATACCTGCGGGGTTGTGCATCTCAAGTACATCGCCCTTTTTGGTATATACCTTGTACGAAACATTAGGCACGGTAGTGATAACACTCATATCATACTCTCTATCAAGACGTTCTTGTATTATCTCCATGTGCAACATTCCCAAAAATCCGCAACGAAAACCAAAACCTAGCGCCACAGAACTTTCCGGTTCAAAGGTAAGTGAGGCATCGTTGAGTTGCAACTTTTCGATAGATGCACGTAAGTCTTCAAAGTCTTCCGTATCAATAGGATACACCCCTGCAAAAAGCATCGGTTTTACATCTTCGAAACCTGCAATAGCCTCTTTACAAGGGTTTTTGATATGGGTAATGGTATCGCCTACCTTTACCTCTTTAGAGGTTTTTATACCCGAAATAATATAACCCACATTACCTGCCGAGAGTGTCTGAGTCGGTTGCATATCGAGTCGGAGTATGCCTATTTCATCAGCCTCGTACTCTTTGCCTGTGGCAACAAACTTTACCAAATCGCCTTTGCTCATAGTACCGTTTACGATTTTGAAATATGCAATAATACCACGGAACGAATTGAAAACGGAATCGAAAATAAGGCACTGCAACGGTGCATTGGGATCGCCTTGCGGGGCAGGAATACGCTCAACAATAGCCTCAAGTATGAGGTCAACACCTTCGCCTGTCTTACCACTGGCACGGATTATATCTTCGCGTTTAACGCCCAACATATCAATTAGTTGGTCTTCAATTTCTTCGGGCATAGCGTTTGGCATATCTATCTTATTGACGATAGGAATAATCTCCAAATCGTGTTCGATAGCCATATATAAGTTGCTAATAGTTTGTGCCTGAATACCTTGTGTGGCATCGACGATAAGCAAAGCCCCTTCGCAAGCAGCGATAGAACGGCTCACTTCGTACGAAAAATCGACGTGTCCCGGAGTGTCGATAAGGTTGAGAGTGTAGCTCTCCGGAATACCTTCAGAGCTTGTCTTACGGTAGTTCATCTGAATGGCGTGGCTTTTGATGGTAATGCCTCGCTCGCGTTCAAGATCCATATTGTCAAGTACTTGAGCCTGTAAGTCCTTAGTCGAAATGGTATTAGTATATTCGAGCAGACGGTCGGCAAGTGTGCTTTTGCCGTGGTCTATATGTGCTATAATGCAGAAGTTGCGTATGTTTTTCACTCTAAAATTCAAAAATAATTTAGTAATTAATCTCTTGTAAACAAGCTATTTGCGTATAACACAAACGCCTAAAAACGAAAATGCAAAGGTAAGAAAAATTTTTGAGTTTTGGACTGTTTTTGGATATTGGCGATTGGCTGCAAAAAACAGCGGTTTGTTACACAATATATTTCCACACAAAACCTTACATCCAATACCTACCAACTGCATTGACACCAATAACCTATTTTCCCGATTTTGCTGTTACAATCCCTATCTGTGGATATTTAGCGTTAGTATGCAAAGTTATTTAAGGGCATATCTTTTGTAAATGTCTATATCTTCCACCTTACGTATAAGTTGATTTTCGCTGTTAAGAATCTGTTTGTTTTCAATGATTAAGTCGTATAAGTCAAATCCTTGAACAGTTCTTTCAATAATAAAGATACGGTATAATCAGTCCGGTTTTTACCACATTAGGAAGCTATTTTTACAGCCTATTCTACAATATTTCAAACTTTGTTTTCGGTTAGATAACCACACCAATAACACCATTTTGTAAGGGCAACAGCTCTACGAAGGTCAATGGATTCCCCGAATGATTGTTGTTGCTTGCGTTTTTCCATTATCGTTTGCAACAGCCTCAATAATAAAATAAGTGATTGTGTTCATTTTTCTTTTTTATCTATTGAATGTTTAAGATATTGTTATAATTAAAATTATTTCCTAAGTTTTGGACTTTAACAATGTGCAAATTTACCATCATCTAAGGAAAAAATCACTAAAAATCATCGTCTATTGGGAATTCTAATTGTTTTGCCAGCGACAGCATCCAGTCTTTATATTCTTTATGGCATAGAAAGAAAGTATAATAACCCAACTGATTTTCAATATTTAAAAGGGTGTAATCAGTTCGGGCTTCGATTTTTTCGGCAATTATTTTCGGGTACAATGTATCTTCTTCGGTGATGCGAATTTTTTCTCCCAAACGCTGTTCTATATAATCCATAAAGACATCAATCTCAATAGGAAAGTCGTCATTATAAGTTTCGAGATGTTTTTTGAGTAAAAATTCATAATTGATTTGTTGCTGATTGGCATTGCCATAAAACCCTGCTTTTAATAGTTGGTCAATATACTTTTTAGGATTTTGTTTTAGCTTTTTCCATTGATTTTTAAAAGTTTTCTGCTTTTTGATATTTGCAATAGCGATAAAATCGTCCAAAGCACCATCAAAACCATCAATTTCAGGCTGTTCAGCACTCGGAACGAGGTTCAGTTCTCGCTCTACCGTTGTTACAGCTTGTTCAAATATTGCCCAAAGTTCCTTATCATCGGCTTCCGAAAGCGGCTCAGCATATTTCATTTCTTGAATAATTCCGCCAAAACGATTCTTTGAAACCAAAATTTGGAATGCTTCCTCGCCATTTTCTATAAAAGGTATGGCAAAAAAAGTTCGCACTTCGGCATTTAGCCCTTTTTTCCTTATTTCTTCGGAAGGTTTGACCAGAAAATAAAACAACAAAAAAGTATGATTTTTCCCATCATTTAATTCCGATTCAGCGAAGGGTGTTATGTTACATTTTTTCAAAAATTCTGCAACAAGCATATACAAATTCTCATAACCCTCTCGCTTACATTCGTTTTGATGTTGTTCTAAGTTTTCCTCCAAATCAAACGGATAGTAATAATCATACACCTCGATACTTGATTTGAAAAGTGAATTATGAATCGTAACCTGCCCAACATTGGCGATACTTTCACGGATTTTTGTCAGCTTTTCATATAATTTTTGATTCATTTTGTTTGTTTTTGGGCTTATTTAGGGCAAGATAATTTTATCGGGGTTTCGTGAAATTTTTGAGCAAAATTAGGTATAAATTTTTATTTAACAATGCAAAAAATAAAAAATAATCGTTAGATTCAAACAATTATTTCGTTATAATCAAACTAACTTAGGAGTATTTTATATGATAATTGATACAGTCAATTATCAATACGCTGCTTTTCAAAAATAATTTACTAATTTCGCAAGTATAAAAAATTAATTTTAATAAACTTTTTTAGTATGAAAACCGACATTCAAATAGCAAGAGAGACTACTCTGAAAGAGATAGGCGACATAGCCGAAAGCATAGGCATTAAAAGCAAACATATTCACAATTACGGGCAATATATGGCAAAAATACCTGCCGATAAGCTCAACAACGAAAAGATAAAAAAGAGCAATCTGATATTGGTAACTGCTATCACTCCTACCAAAACAGGTGTGGGCAAAACTACTGTATCTATAGGTCTTGCTTTAGGGTTAAACAAGATAGGTAAACGTGCTATTGTGGCACTTCGCGAGCCATCACTCGGTCCCGTATTCGGTATGAAGGGCGGTGCTGCCGGTGGTGGATATTCACAGGTTTTACCAATGGAAAATATTAACCTTCACTTTACAGGCGATTTTCACGCTATCACTTCGGCACACAACACTATTTCAGCTATGTTGGACAACTATATCTACCAACCAAACGCCGAAAAGATACTCAAAGAGGTGGTTTGGAAACGTGTCCTCGACGTAAACGACCGAAATCTGCGTTATGTAGTTACCGGGCTTAACGGCTCTGCTAATGGTGTTACACAAGAGTCGGGGTTCGATATTACTGCTGCCTCGGAGCTTATGGCTATACTTTGCCTTGCCGAAAATTTGGACGACCTTCGTCGCCGTATCGACAATATAGTATTGGCTTACACTTATACGGGCGAGCCTTTTACGGTGAAAGATTTGGGTATCGGAGGTGCTATCACGGTATTACTCAAAGATGCTCTCAACCCAAACCTTGTACAGACAACCGAAAACACTGCTGCCTTTGTTCACGGAGGACCATTTGCCAATATAGCTCACGGCTGCAACTCTGTGTTGGCTACCAAAATGGCTATGACATACGGCGACTATGTGATTACCGAATCGGGCTTTGGTGCCGACCTCGGTGCCGAAAAGTTTTTCAATATCAAGTGTCGCAAAAGCGGTTTGCAACCAAAGGCAACTGTTATAGTGGCTACCGCACAAGGGCTTAAGATGCACGGAGGTACTCCTGCCGAAAATATCAAGCAAGAGGATATAGAAGGGCTTACCAAGGGGTTGGACAATCTACAAAAGCATCTCGATAACCTCAACAAATTTGGGCAGACTGTGCTGGTGGCCTTCAATCGCTTCCCATCCGATACGGAGAAGGAGATAGATATTGTCCGCTCATATTGCCAAAAGCAGGGAGTGCGTTTTGCTCTAAACGAGGGCTTTACCGACGGAGGTAATGGAGCTATCGACTTGGCACGTCAGGTGGTAGATGCTGTAGAAAACAGTCCTTCGAAACCGTTAGAACTTACCTACACCGACGACGATTCGGTAAAGACTAAAATAGAAAAAATCGCCCTCAATATATACGGTGCTCGCGATGTTGTCTTTGGCGAAAAGGCTATTAAGGTATTGAACAAGATAAAAGGTACCGACATCGACCATATGCCTGTGTGTATAGCCAAAACACAATACTCGTTTTCGGCTGACTCTAAGGCTTATGGAGTAGCCAAAGATTTCAGGTTTAAAGTTAATGAGTTGGTGATAAACAAGGGGGCAGAGTTTGTGGTTGCCATTGCAGGTGAGATGATGCGTATGCCCGGACTACCTAAAGACCCGCAGGCACGTTATATAGACATTGTCGATGGGCAGATTGAAGGACTTAGTTAGAGTTAGATGTTAGGGTTTAGGTTTCTGGGGTTGAGTATAATATATGCATAGTGATGAAACAATTAAAACTCTCAACCCCAGACACTTTTTTATCCCAAATTATGCATTAGAAAAAAATCCGGAGTGTCGAGAATGTGAGGAAATAGGTGTTAGGCGGCCAAAACCCAAAACCCGCCTAAACAAAAATATCCTCTATTATATCTCAGATAGTTGATTTTTTGACTGCTTGACAGATTTATAATATTTTCCGACTTATAGCTTATTTTTTATAAAAAAATTGGAAATTAATTTTTGTTTGATTATATTTGTGGCGTGAAATATTACTTTATAAACTTTAAACTATTTTTTTTACGGACATGAAAAACATTTTATTAAAATCAAAGATGACTCTCGCCTTTACAGTGGCGATGATTTTGACAGGTGCCGCAAATATGCAGGCACAGAGTGTAAACATGAACCGCTATATTACCGTTAATGTACAGAGCGGGGCACAAATTAGTATCTATTTCAGAGCTGCATCAGCCGGTACTCCCATACGTATAGTAAGCGGTTCCAACATCTATGATATCACCGCAGGCACCTCATTGACAGGCTCCCAAAACTATACTGCCGGCAGCTCTGAAATGACCTTATACGGAGATATTACCGGGATTATTTGCAGTGAAAACGACGAAAATGTTACGGCTATTGATGTAAGTAACAATACACAATTGGATTTGCTGTCCTGTTATGCAAACCGACTTTCTAATCTTGATGTAAGTACAAACACGGCTTTGACAACTTTGGAATGTTCATACAATCAATTATCCGATCTTAATGTAAGCAACAATACACAATTGACAATATTATCTTGCCACAACAATCAGATTACGACTCTTGATGTAAGCCAAAATAGACAGTTAACAAAATTGTTCTGTCACAAAAATCTGCTATCGGCTCTTGATGTGAGTAACAATACGGCTTTGATTTACTTGTATTGCTCACACAATCGACTAACTAATATTGATGTAAGCAATAATACGGCTTTAACAAAACTCTCCTGCTCCGACAACGGACTTACTGCTCTTGATATAAGCCGGAATAAGCAATTGACTCTGTTGGCTTGTTCGAATAATGAGATTTCTGCTCTTGATATAAGCAGCCATATACAATTGATGCAGTTATATTGCTCCAAAAACAGACTGACTGAGCTTAATATAAGCAACAATCCGTCTTTGACCGATTTGTACTGCTACGACAATCGACTTACTTCATTTGATGTAAGCAATAATACACGATTGCTGGCTTCTGCCTGCTTTGGCAATCAACTGGATGACTGTGCTTTGGATGCTCTTTTCCGCTCGCTGTCGCAACGTCGGACAAGCGACAATGCAAAAATCTATATCAAAAACGGAGCTTCCGAAACAAACACCGGAGCGGACGGTTGTCGCACCCCGATAGCCAATGCCAAAAACTGGAAGGTGCTGGATTATAACAATGGTTCCGTATCGGAGATTAACAATACCGACTTTACCTGCCAAACAAGCGACTTAAAGGATGTAGGGCAGCCGCTTACCCTCACCCTCTACCCAAATCCCATATATGATATTCTCCATATCGAGGCAGATGGCGAAGTCCTAAGCATACGTGTATATAATATATACAGCACAGAGGTAGCCTCTGCTGCCGGCACAAATCAAATCGACCTGTCGAGCCTGCCTACCGGTGTATATGCGGTGCGTGTAATTACCGACAAAGGTATCGACACGCAGCGTGTGGTGAAGAGGTAAGTCAGTTATTAGGGGTTGGTTATTGACTTGTAAGTGTTTTTATTCAATACCCAATTCCTTTTAGGATGCTTCCTGACAACATTGCGGGAAGGAGTTGTAACATCGCAAAACTCGGTCCTCAACCCTCAAAACCTGAATTAATCAACTACAAAACAAATAAACCTTTAAATCTTATAAACCATGAAAAACATTTTATTAAAACCAATGATGACTCTCGCCTTTACAGTGGCGATAATTTTGACGGGTGCTGCAAATATGCAGGCACAGAGTGTAAATATGAGCCGCTATATCATACTTACCGTCCGTAGCGAGCAACAGATACAGTTAAGTATTAGAGCTGAGGCGGCAAATACTCCCATACGTATAGTAAGCGGAAGCAATACACAGGATATAACGGTCGGCATCGACTGGACAGGCTCTCAAACCTATACTACTGATGGCAATACAATGACTCTGTATGGAGATATTATCGGATTTATTTGCAGCAACAACAATTCAAAGATTACTGACGTTGATGTGAGCCGGAATACGCAATTGACAATATTGGCTTGTTCGAATAATGAGATTTCTAATCTTGATATAAGTCAACATACACAATTGATAAAATTATATTGCTCCAAAAATCAACTCACTACTCTTGATATAAGAAACAATACGCAATTGGAAGAATTATATTGCGCTAACAATCAACTCACTACTCTTGATATAAGCAATAACACGGTTTTGACGGGATTGTTTTGTTACAATAACCAATTCACTACTTTAGATATAAGTAAAAATACGGCTTTGAAGAAATTGTATTGTCAGAATAACCAAATCACTGATCTTGATTTAAACCAAAATACGCAGTTGAAAGAGTTGTATTGTCAGAATAATAAACTCTCTGCTCTTGATGTAAGTCGAAATGTGCAATTGCTACAATTATGCTGCTACAACCTAAATCTTTCTACCTCCGGTATAGATTCGATTTACTGTTATCTACCCGACTATGCAGGAAAGTCGATAGTAGGCTATATATATCCTGTTTATGGTGCATCTTCTGCCAATCACGCTACAGTAATGGCTTCTACTAAAGGTAATGCCACCGCCAAAAATTGGAAGGTACAGTATTTTTCGAACTATAAAGATATACCTGCTACCTCAGGCAGTTTTGTATGTCCTAACACAAGTACGGAAACAATATCTGCTCCGGTAGCGGTATCGCTATACCCCAATCCGGTAAAAGACCTACTCTATGCCGAAGCAGATGGCAAAGTCCGCAGCATACGCTTATATAATATATACGGCACGGAGGTAGCCTCCACTGCCGGTACGAAGCAAATCGACCTGTCGAGCCTACCCCCCGGTGTATATGCCGTATGTGTAGAGACCGACAAAGGTATCAGTGTGCAGCGTGTGGTGAAGAGGTAAGTTAGGTATTAGGTGTTGGTTATCGACTTGTAAGTGTTTTTTATTCAACACCTAATCCCTTTTAGAGTACTTCCTAACAACGTTGCGGGAAGGAGTTGTAACTTTGCAAAAACCAATCTCCAACCCAAATACACAAAATCTAAAATAGTCAACCCTTAAAAAACAAACAACTCTTTATTGATCAATAAATTAACTATAATTTCTCTTGTATATATCTACAAGATTTTGTAAATTCTAAAGAAAAACTTGCAAAACAATATGTTGGGAAAATCTCAAAATCAGTCACAATATTCGCTTTTTTTCTCATTGGCAAGCACTTTGAATCATAAACATCCACTGTTTATTTTAATGGAAAAAGTTGATTGGACGATGTTCGAGGAAGACATCGAACTTATTTTCAAAGAAAGTATTCGCATCAACGGAGATGATTTGGAAGATAAGGATATCTACATAGACAGGACGGTTCAGAAAAAGAACATTACCTTTCCCACGGATGATAAATTGGCAAAATTTTAAGGTATTTAGGTAATTTCTATGTGATACAATAAAAAGCCCAAACAAAAAATATTAATTTGTAATATATAATTCATTTTTGTTTTGTACTTTTGCCGAAAATTTTTTAGAAAAATGAGAATAGTAGAAGCCTCAAACATTACAACGCTTGTCGAAAGGCTATGTATCGAAGCTTGTTGCGTTATTACCGACGATATTTATAATAGTTTTAAGACCAGCATAAAGAGCGAAAAGTCGCCTCTCGGCAGAGAAATACTCGGCACACTTATCGAAAATGCCGATATAGCACGTTCGGAGCGTAATCCGATATGTCAGGATACGGGTATGACTGTGGTATTTGTTACAATGGGGCAAAATATACAAATATCGGGTGGATTTATCGAAGATGCCATCAATCAGGGGGTACGTCAAGGGTACCAAAAGGGTTATCTTCGGAAGTCGGTAGTATCAGACCCAATTGATAGAGTCAATACGCAAGACAACACTCCGGCTATAATACATTACGAAATAGTCGCGGGCGACGAGTTTCATATAACGGTAGCCCCAAAAGGTTTTGGCAGCGAAAACAAGAGCGGACTCAAAATGCTCACGCCAAGCGAAGGGGTAGAGGGTATCAAACGCTTTGTGATAGATACTGTCTCGCAGGCAGGGGCAAACCCTTGTCCGCCAATAATTGTGGGTGTGGGTATAGGTGGCACTATGGAGAGAGCCGCATATATGAGCAAAAAGGCGTTGCTACGCCCGGTGGGCACTACCAATCCCGACCCAACATTGCAACAACTCGAAAGGGAGTTGCTCGATGCTATCAATAATCTTGGCATTGGTCCTGCCGGTTTTGGTGGCAGCACCACAGCATTGAGCGTCAACATTATAACAGGAGCCACACACATTGCCGGTTTGCCCGTATCGGTCAATATCGGTTGCCATGCTACACGCCACGCCGAAGGACGTTTATAACTTAATCATTAAAAAACATCAAAAAAATGTCGGAAAAAAGAGTTCTAAAAGCCCCATTTACCAACGATACCATAAGTTCGCTACGTGCGGGAGATATGGTTTACATATCGGGAACAATATATACAGCACGTGATGCAGCCCACAAATGTCTTTTTGAGATGCTTACCGAAGGTCAACCGATGCCTTTCGATTTTCAGGGACAAGCGGTTTACTATGCAGGTCCTTGTCCTGCCAAACCGGGTAGCCCAATAGGTTCGGTAGGTCCTACCACAGGTGGTCGTATGGATGCCTATTCGCCCAAACTCATAGCAGAAGGTTTGAAAGTGATGATAGGCAAAGGCTCACGCAGCGATGCCGTTGTCGAAGCCATCAAACAATACAACGGAATATATTTCGCCGCTATCGGAGGAGCAGCGGCGCTTATGGCTAAATGTGTTAAGAGTGCCGAGGTGATAGCTTTCGACGACTTAGGCACAGAGGCTATCCGCAAACTTGAGGTAGAGGAGTTACCCGTTATTGTGGCGGTTGACTGCAAAGGTAACAATGCATACCAAAAGGGAAGGGTAGAGTACGAGGTGTGAATGATTGATATAAAAAGATTATGAGAAAATATTTATTATTGTTTGTATTTGTAGCTAATACTACTTTTGCTCAAAATATTGAAAAATTGTCTGAGTTTAAAGACCGATTTCTTGAAAATCCTTTTGAGTCTATTCGATTATTGAAAGGTAATGTTAAATCTTTCAAACAAACTTATATGGAAGTAGAAAATTTTAATAAATTCGAAATATTCTCGGATAGTATTCCTGAAAATAATCATGCAAGAGACAAGAGGATAAAAATCAATGTTGTCGAAAAACTATTTTTCGAACTTAATAATAAAAAACAGATTGTGGAAGAACGGAATTTTGATGATACAAATACTCTTACATATAAGAAACAAAATCAATATGATAATGCAGGAAACCTTATAAAACGAGATGTTTATGAATACGATTCGATATCGGGAGAAAAATATCAAACAGATTTAATTACTTACGAATACGATACAAACGGCAATATTTTGAATATATTTGAGTATAACGAACAGAAACAAAAATTGTCTAAATATCCTGTTAATTATGACCATAAGGGAAATATAGTAGAGATTGTTCTAACGGATTTTGTTTGTAATGCCGAGTATGACTCCAAAGGCAATGTCTCAAAAACAGAGATAATATCTACCTCTACCGATTTGGAGTCTGAAGATCTCAGAGTTGCGGTTGAATATGAAAACACCTTTCCCACAATAGTAAGTATCTATTTGGGAAAAGAACTTGTTTCGACAATAACAGACATAAAATTTGATGACAAAGGAAATATCCTTGAATCCACCGATATAATGGCATTTTTTTTCAACATTAAAGAAAATAAGAGCTATATATACTGTTATGACAATTACAATAATTGGACAAAAAAAGAGGAATATAGAGACGGTTTATTGCATAATATTACAGAGCGAGAATACGAATATTATTAGTTTCTGATTTTTCCCAAAACCCAATATTTTTAATATATACTTTGTAAGTAAAAATTATTCTTTATAAATAATAGTTTTTTATAATTATTTGTATTAACTTTGTCACTAATTTTTTAAATAATATATGAAAAAGATATTTTTATTGTTATTGCCTTATCTTTTTTGTTCATTAGGTTGTACCGCACAAAAAGCTATAAGAATGAAATCCGTTGAAGCACAAAATTTTATTAAAAACAACAAAGAGTTAGTTATCATTGATGTACGTACCCCTGAGGAGTTTGAGGAGGGACACCTTAAAGGTGCTATCAATATAGATGTAAAAAAATCCGATTTCGAAGAACAAATTGCTAAACTTGACACCTCCAAAACATACCTTGTATATTGCCGTTCGGGACGTCGTAGTGCCGGTGCAGTAAGGATAATGCACAACAAAAATTTCAAATCGCTATACGAAATATCAGACGGTTTTATGGGATGGGCAAACAAGGGACTGCCTGTCGAAAAGTAATATCTCCCTTTTGTTTTCGAGTGATATGATTGTCAATAGATACCTAAAACTGTGGTTGCCTGTGATAACCTTACACGCTCTTCATCAGTTGGAGGAGAGTATAAGTTTTTTTCAATGGTATATCGACAACGCCGATAAAATACCAAGTTGGTTGCTTATACAAACTACCGAAAATGCTCAAATAGCGGTAGAAAATCCCGAATATTTTATTTTTGCCTCCATTGGTCAAATATTGTTTGTATCTATATTGGCATTTGTATTCAGACATAAAGAGAATGTTACCAAAGTATTGATATTCGTCTATATATTGGGGCTTTCGTTTTTTCTTATATGGCATATAGCGGTCAGTTATGTGGCACACTCCTATTCTCCTATAATGGTTACTTGTATTGGAGGGCTGTATTTGGTTCCAAAGTGGATATATAAGCTATTTGCATTACATATAAATAGTTAGCTGTCAGTGTAACAATTTTTCTTTTAGTTTTTGTACGGAAAAAGCCGTATTATATTTCCGTGCAATTTTACTATCTTTGCAAAGTTATTTTTTTCTAAACACATAATTATAAACATTAAAAATAGATGAGTTTCAAACGCACAAACATAACTACTGCACTACCTTATGCCAATGGTCCGGTGCATATAGGTCATTTGGCGGGGGTTTATGTGCCTGCCGATATTTATGCCCGTTATCTTAGAAGCAAAGGAGAAGAGGTTGTTTTTATAGGCGGCAGCGATGAACATGGAGTACCTATTACCATTAAAGCTCGAAAAGAGGGTGTTACACCACAAGATATTGTCGACAGATATCACGAAATAATAAAAAAATCGTTTGAAGATTTTGGTATATCTTTCGATGTATATTCGCGAACTACCTCCAAGACACATTACAAGGTATCGTCCGACTTTTTTAAAACCCTATACGACAAAGGCGAATTTATAGAACAGACCTCCGAACAATATTACGACGAAGAGGCAAAGCAATTTTTGGCAGACCGTTATATTATCGGTAAATGCCCTCATTGCAGCAATGAGCGTGCTTATGGTGATCAGTGCGAACAGTGCGGTACATCGCTCAATCCTACCGATTTGATTAATCCGCAGTCGGCTATTTCGGGTTCAAAACCTGTTATGCGACAGACAAAACATTGGTATCTGCCTCTAAACAATCACGAACAGTGGCTTAGAGAATTTATTCTCGACAATCACAAAGAGTGGAAAACCAACGTTTACGGACAATGCAAAAGTTGGCTTGATATGGGCTTGCAACCACGTGCCGTAAGTCGCGATTTGGACTGGGGAGTGCCGTTGCCACTGCCTGATGCGGCGGGTAAAGTGCTTTATGTTTGGTTTGATGCTCCAATAGGATATATCTCAAATACGGTGGAATTGTGCGAACAAGCCCCCGAAAAGTTCGGTGATTGGAAAAAATGGTGGAAAGACCCCGAAACACGACTTGTCCATTTTATCGGCAAGGATAATATTGTTTTTCATTGTATTGTGTTCCCTGCTATGCTCAAAGCCGAAGGCTCGTTTATACTTCCCGATAATGTTCCTGCAAATGAATTTTTAAATCTTGAGGGCGACAAAATAAGCACTTCGAGGAATTGGGCTGTTTGGCTTCACGAATATTTGGAAGAATTTCCCGAAAAACAAGATGTCCTTCGCTATGTACTTACCGCCAACGCTCCCGAAACCAAAGATAACGACTTTACTTGGAAAGATTTTCAGGCACGCAACAATAGCGAACTTGTTGCTATTTACGGCAACTTCATCAATCGAACTCTGGTATTGACCCAAAAATACTTTGACGGCAAAGTACCGCAAAGATACGATATGGAAGATATTGACAAAAATGTGTTGGCTCAAGTAGCGGCAGGTAAAGCAAAAATTGAGAATCTGATTGATGAATTTCATTTTAGAGACGCACTGCGTGAGGTGATGAATCTTGCCCGTATCGGAAACAAGTATCTCGCCGATACAGAGCCTTGGAAGCTGGCAAAAACCGATATGAATAGGGTAGCCACCATATTGAATGTATCGTTGCAGATATCAGCAAATTTAAGTATTGCTTTCGAACCGTTTTTGCCTTTCTCCTCAAAAAGGTTGCGTAATATGCTTAACATTACCTCTTTTAGCTGGACGGATTTTGGTAAAACAGATTTAATAAAGACAGGCGACCGTATAGGTAATGTACAACTTTTATTTGAAATGATAGAAGACCAAGCTATCGACTTTCAAATAAATAAGTTACAACAAACAAAACAGGCAAATACTGCCGTAGAGCAGAGTATCAAGCCAATTAAAGAGACTGTCGATTTTGAAGATTTTCAGAAGATAGATATACGTGTGGGCAAGGTCTTGGAATGCACCAAAGTACCGAAAGCCGACAAATTGTTGCAGTTTAAAATAGATGATGGTATGGGCGGACGTACTATCCTTTCCGGGATAGCACAGCACTATTCGGAACCGGAGAAGTTGGTAGGGTCGCAGATATGCTTTATTGCTAATTTCGCTCCTCGTAAGATACGTGGCATAGAAAGTCAGGGTATGATACTGTCTGCCGATACACCGGATGGCAAACTCATTCTACTCCAACCCAACAACTTTATCGATGAGGGAAGTATGATTGTCTAAGATGGGGGCTACTTGTCTCCTTTGAGACAAACTCCTGCGGATTGGTTATAATACTTTTTTTTTAAACTGCTTTATTGTTTTTGAAAAATCAGGAACATTTACAATACAATTTAGTGATAAACCTTAATATAGTTCATATATGAGAAAAACATCTATTATATTGTTAACCGCAATACTTTCCACAGGTTATATTGTGGCACAGGATTGGAATAGTTCTTTGAAATTAAGTATTGGGACAGGTTATTTATCGGATGCTTCTTTTGATGATACTCCTTTGATAACACTCGAATCGGCACACTCATATAAATGGTTGGATTTGGCTTATTCATTAGACTACATATCTTCATCCGGTAAATATTTTGATTTGTCGGTTAATTTTAAACCAAAAGTAGATATTATAAAAATATTTACTAAGGACTCAAATCACTCGGCAAAAATAGGAACAGGTTTTGGATTGGGTATTACATCGAATAAAATATATGAATGGTATGAGATACCTGCAAGTGTAAGACCGGATACAAAGACATTATTGTTTTACAAAAATTCGGTTATGGTAAGCTATGAATATCAAATATGTAATAAAACATGGGCAGGAGCATTTTTCGAAAATTATATTTCGGATGTGTTCTTTGGTAAATATTACATAGGTCTTAGCATTCGCAGGGACTTCTAACAGTATTTACTTCTGTTATTAATTATATATGGAGTTGTCTCAAAATGGGGCAGCTCTTATATTTTTTTATTGCCGTTCTACAGCTTTCGGACTGAAAGCTAATATATTTCGTTCTTTATTTTCTTATTAAATAGTATTATTTTTATCTTTGCCTAAACAGGCGACGCCTGCCGACAAATGTTTTCTTGTTCCGGGTATTTCCCCGAAACCTGCCGACAACTGTTTTCTTGCTTTGGGCATTTCCCCGAAGCCTACCGACAACTGTTTTGATATTTCGCCTAAATGGGCGAAGCCTGCCGACAACTGTTTTGATGTTTCGCCTAAACAGGCGAAGCCTGCCGACAACTGTTTTGGAGTTTTGCCTAAATAGGCAATACAATATTCTAATTGTTTTTATATAATGAAAACGAATTTTTATTGTACCTTTGCGGGCGACAAACTTACAAAAACAAACCGATATGACTATCACCAGTGCCGAATTTGTAATATCCAACACCGATTTCAGGCGTTGTCCCCAAGCGGATATGCCCGAAGTTGCTTTTATAGGGCGTTCTAATGTAGGCAAATCCTCTTTGATAAACTATCTTACAGGCAAAAAAGATTTAGCAAAAACCTCGTCGAAGCCGGGTAAGACATTGCTTATAAATCATTTTTTGATAAACGGAAAGTTTCACCTTGTGGATTTGCCAGGTTATGGCTTTGCCAAAGTAAGCAAAACACAACGTGAAAAACTACGGAAAATTATCGAAGATTACATAATGTTTCGTCCTCAGCTTACCAATCTGTTTGTTTTGCTCGACAGCCGTTTGGAACCGCAACAAATAGATTTGGACTTTATGGAGTGGCTCGGACAGAGCGGCATACCTTTTTCGATAGTTTTCACAAAAAGCGACAAGCAGACCAAAGGCAAGCTAATGCAAAATATCGACCAATACAAGAGCAAACTTTACGAAACGTGGGAGACTCTACCGCCGATATTTATAACATCGAGTGAGAAAAAAGAGGGAGGCACGGAAATTTTGGACTATATCGGTAAGATTGTTTAAAGAAAGAGATATTTGATTATCTCATTTCCCGGCAACTTATTTTTATTATCTTTGGCGAAAAATATTGAAAAAGAATCAAAAAAATTATATGATATGAAAGCACTTTTTGCAGGCAGTTTCGACCCTTTTACCATAGGGCATAAAGACATTATCGACAGGGCATTGCCTCTGTTTGACTATATTATTATAGGTATCGGCTACAATGTGTCGAAAAGCTATATGTACTCCTCCGAAGAGATAGCCTCCAACATTCGCCGTATATTCGCCGACGAGCCTAAGGTAGAGGTTAAGATTTACAGCGGACTGACAGTCGATTTTGCCCGCCACGAGGGTGTTGATTGCTTTTTGCGGTCGGTGCGTAGTGTCAAAGATTTTGAATATGAACGGGATTTGGCAGAGACCAATCGTCACTTGTCGGGTATAGAAACATTGTTGTTGTTTTCTTCGCCCGAATACTCGCACATATCGTCGTCTACAGTACGCGAACTTATCGGCTATGGCAAAGACGTAAGCAGTTTTTTGCCTTAATTTTTAACATTAATCAATTGGTTGGAAATAGCATATATGGTCAATCCCGCTATCGAATGAATTTGCAATTTGGTGGATATATTCCGTCTGTGTGTGGTAACGGTATGAATCGAAAGATTCAACTTTTCGGCTATTTCTTTGTTTGTTAGCCCGTTTACTATCTCCACAAGTACCTCTTGTTCCCTTATTGAGAGTGCCTCTTCGGGTAGCCCTTTTTGGTGCAGGTTCATCAACTTCGATATTTTCGATTTGATACGTTCTGAAGAGTCGAATATCGAAATAACCTCGTCAAACTCATTGAGTATCATTGAATGATCAATAGAGTGTTGTAAAGCAATATGTTTGCAGGCGTGTTGCTTGCGGCTCTTTTTTACCTCACCGGTACGTATAAGCGACAGGTCGAGCAGCAATATGTCCGGCTGATATTTTAGAAATATCGGCGTAAGGCTGCTATAATCTGACAGCTCATATATCTCTATATTTTTACCCCAAATCTGTTTTAAGACATTTTTGATGCCTGTAAAAATAATTTCGGATGGCTCATATATAAGTATTTTTATGGTTTTCACTTTGATTTTAATTTTTTTTCGAGTGTTTGAACTACCGGTACTAACAGCTTATCTTCTATATCAATGTGCGAAAAAAGGTCTTCTTCACATGCAAATATATCAAACAAAACACTGTTTATTTCATTGGTACTTTTAGCCGGATAATATTTGATAATGATATTTTTAAACTCGGTCATTCTCTCTTCTACATGATTGTGCTGCCTTATAAAAATATCTATATTGTAATCAAGTTTTTTAGCATTTTTAATAAGTGAATTTATATATGGAAATACCATTTTATCCTCGTATTCCATGTGTTTTCTAACTTCTGCAACATACTCGTCAAAATAAAATATAATAGCCTTTGAAAGCTCATTTGATATTTCATTTTTATACTGATTAACAACGTTGTATAGCTTTTCTCTAATGTTTGGCAATCTGAAATTGAGAAAATAATCATGAGAGTTTTTGAGGTAATTTAATATCTCTTTTAGGGAAAGTATTTTGTAATCAATTGTTTTATAATTGACATCGTCAAGTAAAAACGCTACTATTACCAGAAAAGTAGTAACATCGATATTATTTTCCCTGCATACTTCATCAATAGTTTTATCTCCGAATCCAAGTGGTATTCCGATACGAGTCATAGCAAACAACATTTTATAGTTGCTTGTTATAAGGTCGCTCATCTTATCTGATGGTTTATACATTGTATTTTTTAGATTTTAAAAATAGGATTTACAAAGTTAATAGTTTTTTGTTATTTATGAATCTTTTATTTATGATAATAAAGATAATTATTTGATAGCAAAACCTTTGGTGAAATCAAATATATACTAATTTGATTCTGTCAACAGATAAAAACATTAACTTTGCACTGGTTTCATGAAAAATCAGAAATGTCTTTGTGGAGTGAAGAAAAATATCATTAGATTGCAGAACAATATGATTAATAAAATAAACATTATAATATTAATAAAAATGTAGACATTAAAATGGCAGACAATTATTTATTGACTAAGGTAGGGTGGTTGACCAATGTAAAAACTGTTTATATCCCCCAAAAATCTCAGGAAGAGATCCGATTGTTAGAGCAACAAAATATCGAATATTATCATAAAATGTATGAAACTGAAATTAACTTCTTGCAAACGAAAAAACTAACAACAAGAACAATCTTGCACAAAGGAGATTTGATAAGCGATGAAAGTAGCTTATATGTACAAGATTTGACAGAAGATGGATTGAGATTTTACATTACAGGTATAAGAGAGTGGATAAAGAAATTGGACAGAAGTAAAAATAGAAAAGATATAGTATCTGATACTCTTTTTCTTGAGAAAAAATATAAAGAATTCGTGGAATTTGAAAATCCTTTTTTCAAAATGTTGATTTCTGACATCAATGATGACAAGAAAGTTCTTGAAAGTAAAAAAAAATTAATTCCATTTATAGAAAAGAACATTTCTGAATTAGAGGGTGAATTAAAAAACTTCTTTGAGAAACGAAGCAAAAAAACAACTATTGACATTATGAGTGCTTTATGTTATAGTTACGCACAATTCTATCTGAAATAACATCATTTTGCATTAGGTACTATATGAGTTTGGTCTGCTACTTTTTTCACTTTAAATAGTTTATTTTTCTAATTCAAGTAATCGTTTTTCTAATTTTTTTTTTCCTCGATACCACTTTTTTTCTTACTTTTGTCCTCAAAAAAGCACTATTATGAAGATATATGATATAATAAATATTCTTGAGGAGTTTGCACCTACAGCTCTGCAAGAAGGTTTCGACAACTGTGGACTGCTTGTAGGCAACTCATCTAAAGAGGCTACCGGGGCAATACTCTGTATAGACGTTACCGAAAACGTTGTAGATGAAGCCATTGACAAGGGCTGCAATATCATTATAGCACATCATCCGTTGATTTTCAAAGGTATAAAGAGGCTCAACAGCAGCACTTACATTGAACGCTGTATCGAAAAGGCTATCAAACACGACTTGGCTATATATGCGGCTCATACCAACGTAGATATTGTACCGCATGGTGTTAGCCACAAGATGGCGGAACTTCTCAACCTGCAAAACCTTCACATATTAGCCCCCAAAAGCGATATTCTCTGCAAGATAGTAACATTTGTGCCACCTACGCATATCGACCACATCAGACGTGCCGCATCAGAAGCCGGAGCGGGGCATATCGGTAACTACGACAGTTGTTCGTATTCGTCACTTGGCGAGGGTACTTTTAGAGCCTTAGACGGCGCCAATCCCTTTGTGGGCAAGGCTTTTGAGCTGCACCACGAAGCAGAGAACAGGGTGGAGTGGATAGCTCCCTCATATATAGCTGATAATGTAATTGCTGCCATTCGTTCCGCTCACCCTTACGAAGAGCCTGCTATCGATGTTTATCCGCTCAAAAATCGTTGGGAAAACTACGGGTTAGGCGTTGTCGGCGACCTGCAAACGCCTGCCGACGAACATCAGTTTTTGCAACGGGTAAAAGATATTTTTGGCACCAAGACTATAAAACATTCGCCTCTGCTGAACAAAAAAATAGCTCGTGTAGCTCTCTGTGGCGGGTCAGGAGCCGATTTTATCTCTCACGCAAAACGCTCTAAGGCAGACATATACATAACGGGCGATGTTGGTTATCACAAATTTTTTGAAGCCGAAAATCAAATAGTTATCGCCGATATAGGGCATTTCGAGAGCGAACAGTTTACGAAAGATATTTTTTATAAACAAATTACCAAAAAATTTCCTAACTTTGCAGTTCGGTTTTCGGAGAGCGAAACTAACATTGTATCGTACTTTTAAGACCATTTAATTAGTTGATAAATAATATTTTAAGACAAGCATCATTTTATGGCAACAAAAAAGAAAATAGAAAAGACCGACGATAAAAAAGAGGTAAAAGAGGCGAAAACAACTATAAAAGCGGAAAAAGCACCCAAGGTGGAGAGCAGCCCCGCAAGTCAAGACCCACAAGAATTTTCTGTTGAAGAGCGACTTAAAGCTCTCTACGGCTTGCAAAAAGTAATGTCTAAAATCGACGAAATTAAGATTTTGCGAGGCGATTTGCCATTGGAAGTACAAGATCTCAAAGACGAGATAATCGGCTTGCAGACACGTCTTGAACGTTACTCGTCGGAGATAAAGGAGCTCGAAAAGAGTATTGCGACCTCCAAAAACTCTATCGAGGAGTTGAAACTGAAAGTTGACAGAAAGAAGGAGCAACAGCAGCAGGTAGTAAACAACCGTGAATACGAAATATTGAGCAAAGAGATTGAAAATATTGAACTTGACATACAGATTTACGAAAAAAATATCAACGATGCCAACAACGACATCAACCACCGCAAGGTAGATTACAACGAGCTTACTGCCAAAATAGAGGAGCGTAACGAAGACCTGCGTCTAAAAGAGGCTGAACTCGACCAGATAGTAGTTGAGACCAAAAAGGAGGAGGAAGAGCTTCGTATCTTATCCAAAGAATTGGAAAGCAATATAGACGTTCGTCTGCTGTCGGCTTTCAAGCGTATCCGCAAAAACGCTCGCAACGGCTTGGCTGTAGTGCCAATCGAAAGAAATGCTTGTAGCGGTTGCTTTAGCAAAATACCGCCACAACGTCAGCTCGACATCCGCCAACGTCGCAAGATAATCGTATGCGAAAACTGCGGCCGTATCATCGTTGACCACGAAATGGACAACGAACACGAAGGCTGATTTTCTTAAACCGGCTGATAAATACAAAATAAAACCTGCCTAAAAAAAGCAGGTTTTTTGTTTTACAGTCTCGAAACAGCCTATTTTTAGGCTGTTTTTAATTGCTATTCTTATTTTTTGAATAAGTTTTGCTATTACCAAAACTTATTACTTTTTTTGCTCTAATATACCCTTTTTCGATAGGCTTACCGGAAACAAACCGATAACACTCTTCAGGTGTTGTTGCCCACATTTTTAGCTGTTCAAGCATTTGATGTACAATAGTTTTCCACTTGTCAAAGGCACCCGATTCTTTTTTTACAAAAACATCATTAACATAAACACTACACATATTAATTCTATTTTGGTGCATCTTTTCTTTAACAGTCGCATAAAATATACTTAATACTCCAGTTGCTTTTAGAGAGTCTTGATAAGATTGTAACTCTCGCCTTGCCCATCTCGCCCAAAGTTCACACATATCAAAATACAGATTCTGCATCTCTATTTGGAGCAAGTCGACTGTAATAGCTACATAAGATGTAGTTCGCTCGAAGGCAGGAGCAAAATATACTTTCTCGTACTTTCGATACCTGTCTTTTTTCTTTTTAGGAATGTCCAATACACTCCAAATACCGACAGAAGCAAATGCTGTAATACCATATTCTCGTGCGAATTTTTCGGTTTGGCTTGTGGCTACTCCTCGATAGTCGTCCTTTGTTATTTTGGTATTAGGTTGCCAAAAGACATGAGTATCAGTACTTGTTGAGTACTCCTGTTGCCCAATTAATGCCTGATTTACAAATATAAAGCAAAATAAAATTATCAATTTAAACCTCATTTTTTTTGAAAATTATTTTTTGGTTGCAAAGATAATATTTTTATCAGTCAACAGAAATAACTTTGAATCAATTATGAAAAACAGATGAAACTAAATGTTTTGAACGTGTGTTTCAATAATTTATGAAAACTATATATTTATAATTATTGTGAATACCATCAATATTATTCGATGATTCCAAGGTTGTCATAGCCTCAATATTAGGAACTAAAAATTCAAAACTTTTTCACTACCTTTGCAATAAAGTTATAATAAACATAAAATTAATTATACAAATGAAAAATATTTTAATAATAAGTGGACATCCAAATTTGGCACAGTCCCACGCTAATAAAGCGATTTTAGAGGAGGTTAAGCACCTACTCCCAAGTGTAGAAATCAGTCGATTAGATACTCTATATCCCGATTTTAAGATTGATGTTGAAGCCGAGCAAGCTAAGCTGGCAAAAGCCGACATAATAGTATGGCAGTTTCCGGTCAATTGGTATTCGATACCTGCTTTGATGAAAAAGTGGCTCGACGATGTATTTACTTTTGGTTTTGCCTACGGTACTGACGATACCAAGCTAAGAGGCAAAAAGCTAATTCTTTCGTTTACAACAGCTTCGCCCGAAGAGGCGTATCAGTACGGAGGTGCTCAAAATTATCCTATTACCGATTTCTTGAATGCTTTCCGTCAGACAGCCAACCTTTGCGGTATGGAATTTCAAGAGCACATAGTGTCGCACAGTATGATGTATATGGAGGGGATAATGCCTGCCGAAGTGCTAACCACTGTACAAGACAAAGCCAAGGCACACGCCAAAAGATTGGTGAATATCATCGCATAATCTCACTCTTGGTTGATAACAAAAGTACGTTCCTTTTTCAAGATTCGGAGCGTACTTTTTGTATAATTATAATAATCTTGGTTACAATATTTTTTTTAAAAACAAACTCACGAGAATTGTATATTTGACGAGAAAAAGTTTTCAAGCTTCGTTTATTACCAAAATAGAGTATAGACTTGTTCTACATAAATAATAAAATATTGACAAGAAAAAGTCAATTTTGCTTATTAAGGTTCGTTTTTATAAATATAAAATTAATGCCTTAAATATATAAATTTTATATAGTTTTACATTTATAAATTAAATTTTAAGATGTAAAAAATAGACTTAGTAGAACGATATTCATAAATATTTATTGTCGTATATTAATATAAATAAAACAATTTACATTAATTAAATAATCAATTAACACTTTAAGTATTATAACTATAACTAATAAAAAATCAATATTTTATAGCAATTATACAATGTAATACATTATATATATTCGGGAAGACGTTATATATATATGAATAATTGTATAATATCGCTATATATTTACATCTATATTATTAATTATAAATATATTATAACCCCTTATATAATCTATTAGATAATATTTATTAAGAAAGACATTTTTTACATACTTTGAGTAGCTTTATGAGCTAATCGGGAGTTTCGTCAGATAGTCATATTTTGCCAAATCACAAAAATAGAAGGGTGAAACTCTTTTAAATCCATAATTCGAAAATATCCCATAAAAACGAGCCATTCGCAACATTATTTCATAATAATAAATATTGATTGTCTCTAATTTTTGCTTCATAATCAATATATTTATTATCAATATATTAAATGTGGATAATACAAGCTATTTTTATAATATATCAATATACTTAATTAGGCTATATGGTCGATAAAAAGAATACATTCGTAGCTTTAAAAATTTATTTATTTTTGATATTCTTACAATACTTATATGAGAATCTAATATAATCTATATTTTATTCCAAACAATAGAGAATAAGAGTAAATGATTTATTTGTTATAAAAAATATATTTTGCCTACATAATTCATTTATTTTTATAAAATATATTTTTATATAAATGAATTTATTTTAATGAATTTTATTTTATAAATATGCTTTTGTAATTATGAAATTATATTTATCTTTGTAAATCCATTTTTTTACTCAATATATATAATTATGCACAGCAGGATTTTTAAATTTATAGAGAGCAAACAGATGACTCAATCAGATTTTGCCAACCGTACAGGAATAAGCCCGTCTGCTCTTACGCAACTCAAAAACAACGAGGGCAATCTCTCCATAGACAACGTGATAAAGGTAAAAAATGCCTTCCCAAACATATCGTTAGATTGGCTTATTTCGGGGGTTGGGCAGATGATTGAGCAAATAGACAACTCTCAGAGCACTTCTCTGTTTCCCGAATTTGACGAAATGCCTTTGAAATCGACCGTTGCGGTACCTGATACGGTAAAAATGAACGAATCCAAAAATGTGCCGGAAAATTTGACTTCACCCACAATAACATCCCATACACCAGAGATAAAGACAATAGAAAAGGTATTTGAGAAGTTCATAGAGAGGAAGATATGTAAGGTTATAGTATTTTACGACGATGGTAAATTTGAAGAATTGAGCAAAGATTAATACGCAACAGCGAAATTTTTACTAACTTTGGCGTCTAAATTTTAATCCATCAAAAAATAATATGCAAAGTAAACTTGGACTTGATTCTCAGAAAATTGCGCTTGCCAAACAGATAGCAAAAAATATTGCAAACGATGTACAAACCTTTGTAGATGACTATACTACGGTTGCCGTAGAGCGCACTGTGTGCCGTCTTTTGGGCATCGACGGTGTAGATACCAACAGTGTGCCTCTGCCAAACATTTTGGTAGATCACCTAAAAGCAAATGGTATCTTAGGCGAAGGTATTATGTTTTGGATTGGTAACGCTATGATTAACACAGGACTAACCGCTCAGGAAATAGCCCAAAAGGTAGCTGACGACCAACTCGATTTATCCAAAACTAAGGTTAATCCGCGTGCCAAAATAGAGAAAGTGCTCCAACCGATTATAAATAACTCTATTAGGATTATTACCGAACGTCGCCAAAAACGCGAAAATTTTATCGAAACGGTAGGCGAAGGAGCTAAGCCTTACCTCTATGTTATCGTAGCAACGGGTAATATCTACGAAGATGTGGTACAGGCTCAGGCAGCTGCTCGTCAGGGTGCGGATATTATCGCCGTTATACGTACTACAGGACAGAGTCTGCTAGACTATGTGCCTTTTGGAGCTACCACCGAAGGGTTTGGCGGTACGTTTGCCACACAAGAGAACTTCCGCATAATGCGTAAAGCCCTCGATGAGGTAGGTGCCGAAATAGGACGCTATATAAGGTTGTGTAACTACTGCTCGGGGCTTTGTATGCCCGAAATAGCTGCTATGGGGGCTCTCGAAGGTCTTGACGTAATGCTCAACGATGCTCTTTACGGCATTCTTTTCCGCGATATCAACCCACAACGTACTCTAATCGACCAATATTTTAGCCGTGTAATAAACGGTTTTGCAGGCGTTATAATCAATACCGGAGAAGACAATTACCTCACCACAGCCGATGCCGTAGAGGCAGCTCATACCGTTTTAGCTTCGGACTGTATCAACGAACAACTTGCAGCTATCGCTGGTCTGCCACAGGAACAAATGGGGCTCGGCCATGCCTTCGAGATGAATCCCGACCTCGAAAACGGATTTCTACTCGAGTTGGCTCAAGCTCAAATGACTCGCGAAATTTTTCCTAACGCCCCGCTAAAATATATGCCACCAACCAAATTTATGACAGGCAATATATTCAAAGGGCATATTCAAGACGCTCTTTTCAACATCATCGGTATATGGACAAATCAGGGACTGCAACTACTCGGAATGCCGACTGAGGCTATCCATACGCCATTTATGAGCGACCGCTATTTGAGTATCGAAAATGCCAAATATATTTTCAGTAATATGAAAAATATAGGCGATGAAATTGAATTTAAAAAAGATGGTATCATACAAAGCAGAGCACAAAAAGTACTTGACGATACTATCGAATTGCTCGACAAATTACAAACAGAAGGACTGTTTACTGCTCTGGAAAAAGGTATTTTTGGCGATGTAAAACGCTCCAAAACAGGTGGTAAAGGTCTCGATGGTGTAGTCCGCAAAGGCGACAACTACTTCAACCTCTTCATTCCTTTGATGAAGGGAGAGTAATCGACATTTAAAACTATCAAAATATGGTAATTACAGGGATTAATTAAACTCTGTAATTACTATTTTTGAAAACAAAATACATCCGAAAATTTAGAGTTTTAGAAACTCTATTTGAAATTATTTCATTATGTTTTTTATTGTCGAAATATATGTACAATTGGCAACAAATTTGTATCTTTGTGCAAAATTGTAACAAAATAATACCATAAGATATGAAAATAGCGATTATTGTAGCCTTACAAACCGAGTTCGACTTGGTAAAAAACATCTTTACTTCATACAAAGAGTTTGATGAAAAGAATATTAAATTTTTCAAAGGAGAAATATCCAATCACGAGGTAGCACTTATGAAGTGTGGTATAGGCAAGGTAAATGCTGCTGTGGGTATTGCAGAATTGTTTCATGTATTTTCTCCCGATTTGGTTATCAACACAGGAGTTGCCGGAGGAATTGACCCAAGTGTGGAAGTAGGTGATATAATTATTGGAGAGCAGTGTTGTTATCACGATGTTTGGTGTGGCGAAGACGCTTGGGGACAAGTACAAGGATTGCCGCTGTATTTTGCCGGCAATAGAAAGATAATCGATATTATAAAAAGTATATCTGTGGATAATACTCATTGGGGGCTTATCTGTACGGGCGACCAATTTATCACGGAAGACACGGGCTTTAAAGAAATAAAACGCAATTTTCCAAAGGCACTTGCAGTTGATATGGAGAGTGCTGCTATGGCTCACGTTTGTTATCAACGTAATATGCCATTTGTATCTATACGTGTAATATCCGATACTCCGCACAAAGCAACCGACAACCACACTCAGTATTTCGATTTTTGGGAGACAGCACCCCGACTTACTTTTGATGTATTAAGACAAGTTTTGGAAAAACTCTGAAGATGTCAAAAAACAAATTAAAAAAATTTGCCGAAATACAAGCAATGGAAAACGTTTTTGAGTTTTCATTGCAAAAAATACTTGCCGGAGATAACTTCGAACTCAGGGGGCAATGGCACGAAAAGTTTTTTGGCAACACCAATCCTATAGTCTTGGAGCTCGGTTGTGGTAGGGGCGAATATACGGTGGGACTGGCTCGTAGATTTACCGACAAAAATGTAATAGGTATAGACATAAAAGGGGCAAGAATATGGACAGGAGCCAAAGAGGCAAATGAGGCTAATCTAAAGAATGTAGCTTTTGTTCGTACAGATATTCAGAATATTGGCAGTTTTTTTGCGGCTAATGAAGTATCTGAGATTTGGATAACTTTTCCTGACCCACAGATGAAAAAAGTGCGTAAACGTTTGACATCGGCAAAGTTTCTCGAACATTATCGTAAAGTACTAATAGACAACGGTATAATACATCTAAAAACCGATAGTAATTTCTTATTTACATATACCTATAAGTTAATAAAAGAGAATAATTTACCCGTAAAATACAATATTTCTGACGTTTATGCCACGGGAAGTAACTACAACACCTCTTTATTGACATCTATCCGAACATACTACGAAAGTCAATGGCTACAACGAGGTATTACGATAAAATATCTACAATTTTGTTTACCGCATTCTGCCAAAATTGGTGATATTGAAGAAGAAGATATTCCATTCGACGAATATCGGAGCTATGGCAGGCAACGGCGGAGTGAGTTGAGAATTTAGACCTATCAATCGGATATTTAGAAATATATAGATATGGCAAAAAATATTTGCAGAACGGATATTTATTTATTGTTGATAATGCTGCTGATAAGTTTGCCTGTTGTGTCGCAAGATATACGTTATACAACAATGTGGTTTGGAGTAAATGCCAATCCTGTACCAACACTGCAAGAGGCTATGGTAGCAGATAATATTAAACTGTCGAGCAGCCTTTTTTTTACAACTAGTAATGATGATAAAACACAAAGCCTATATTTGGATATTGAAATACCTGTAATATCAAAAGCGGTTTCGTTAAGAATATACGGTTGCATATTGGAGCATTATAGTGTAGCATATAATTTGGCATTACTACGAGGTATGGATAAAGGTAAAATGTCGGGATTTGAGGGAGGCGACTTTTACCTACAGACACGCATACGTCTTTTAAGCGAAAAAGGGCTATGGCAACCCAACATAGTACTGCATTCTACACTCAAAACCGCCTCTGCCGATAAGGTCTCCACAAGGCGATATTTCGACACTCCGGGCTATTTCTTTCATCTGGAATCGGGTAAAGATTTAATATCAAACATCAAAGGTAGCGATTTTCGGTTGCGACTTGTACTAATGACCGGTTTTATGTGCTGGGAGACATCGGGCAGTTTACAGAACGATGCTTATATGTACGGACTTCAGCTTATTGCCTCTGCCAAAGGCTTGTCGATATGCTCGGAGTTGTCCGGATATAGTGGCTGGATAGGCAAGCGGTACGGTTCAGACTATGGCGATAAGCCGATAGTATCACGATTCTCCCTAAGATATAACCTCTTTGAGAGTATCCAAATTCGAGTAGGTTACGAGCATGGCTTGCGACACTTCCCACACAACCAAATATATACAGGATTTAAGTGGGCTATACCATATAAAATTAAATGGGAGTGATTTTTATTTTAAACATGGATATTAAAAAATGCAGGAAGAATTAGTTTCTCCTGCATTTTATTTTATGAGTATTTATGAAAAATTACTTCTCTATTCCTACTCGGTTTAGGATAAAGGCAAATTCAAATGCTGTATCTTTGATACCATCGTAGCGACCTGTCGCTCCACCATGCCCCGAATCCATATTCATATGAAGAACAAGGATGTTATTGTCGGTTTTTAGCAAGCGGAGTTTAGCAACATACTTGGCAGGCTCATGGAAAAGCACTTGGGAATCGTTCAAACCGCCCGTAACAAGCATATTAGGGTAGTTCTGTGCCTTGATATTGTCGTATGGCGAGTACGATAGCATATAGTTGTAATACTCCTCTTCGTTGGGGTTACCCCATTCTTCGTATTCACCGGTAGTAAGAGGTAAAGAGTCATCAAGCATAGTGTTTATAACATCCACAAAAGGTACTTGTGCCACAATAGTCTGATAAAGGTCGGGACGCATATTTGCCACGGCACCCATCAATAGACCACCGGCACTCCCACCCATAGCAGCGAGTTTGTTTGCAGAAGTATATTTTTCATTAATAAGCAGTTCGCTACAAGCAATGAAATCGGTAAATGTATTTTTCTTTTTCAATAACTTGCCATCTTCGTACCACTGTTCGCCAAGGTCGCTGCCTCCGCGTATTTGAGCGATGGCAAACACAAAACCACGGTCGATAAGACTGTAATATGAAGCACTAAAATAGACATCCGAACTACTTCCATAACTTCCGTAAGAGTATATAAGGGCAGGGGCGCTACCGTCGCGTTTCAGACCCTTTTTATAAACTATTGCCATTGGCACTTTTACGCCATCAGGAGCAGTAGCCCAAAGACGTTCCACTGTATAAGCGTCGGGATTGAAGCCCGATGGCACTTCCTGTTCTTTGAGCTTGGTGGTTTTGCCGTCGGCAATGTTGTACTCATATAGAGTAGTAGGGCGATTTAGCGATGTGTAGGTATAACGGAATGTTTCGATATCATATTCGGGATTACCCCTTAACCAAGCCGAATAAACGGGTTCGGGGAAGTTAATATTTTTGCTTTCGCCTCCGGCAACAGGTTTTACCTCTATTTGTGTCAATCCGTTTTTACGAAGTTCGAGTACAATATAGTTTTTTAATGTGGTTATACTTTCGATACGTGTATTGGGGTCGTGAGCAACAAACTCTTTCCAAGTATTACGGTCTTCGTAGCCATTAGGCGGCAGTAAATATATTTTTCCGTTGAGATTCTCTTTGTCTTTGTAGCGGATAAAATAGCCTGCGGTGTGGTTATAGACAGAATACTCTACATTCTGAACTCGCGGAAGAAACACCTTTGGTTCTTCGTTGGGTCTGTCGGCCGGGATAAAGCGTTCTTCCGATGTGGTCGAACTTGAACTTGAAATCCATATTTTGCTTTTGAGCTTGTCACTGAATACGTGGGTGCTAAAACGAGCGTCTTTTTCCTCATACACACATACCGATTTTAGGTCATCAAGCTGACGTCGATGTATCTGATACGAACGCAATGTCTTGTCTATAACTCCATAAAACAGTGTTTTGTTATCGTTTGCCCAAGCCGTCGAAGTAGCACCATCAACCTTGAACCCAATATCCTGACCTGTGGTAAGGTCTTTTATCTTCATCGTAAATTCGGCATAGGAGCCTGTTTCATTATAAGAATAAACTGCCTTGCTGTTATCCGGGCTTATGTTGTAGCCTCCAAACACAAAAGCAGTTTTACCTTCAGCCATTTTATTGACATCGAATATAATCTCTTCGGGAGCATCCATCGACCCTTTTCGGCGGCAATAGGTAGCGTATTGCTTGCCTTTTTCGACACGGCTGTAGTAATAGTAGCCGTTTCTGAACGTCGGGTAGCTTTCGTCGTCCTCTTTGATACGCCCGAGTATCTCATTGTAAATGGTGGTTTGAAGCTCTTTAGTCGATGCCATAACGGTATCGGTGTAGGCATTTTCGGCTTTTAAAAAGTCGATAACTTTCGGATTGTTTTTGTCTTTGAGCCAAAAATAGTTGTCGATACGTTGCTTACCGAAATTGGTAAACGTATCAGGCATTACTTCTGCCATAGGCGGCGAAGGAAAATCTGATTGTTGCATAATCTTAGCACTCTCTTTTTTTGTGTTACACGATGTGATTAGGGCAGCCAAGACAACGCCCATAATCGTAAATTTAAAATGTCTCATTTTTATTTATTTTTATTTAATTTATTAAACAAAGTTGGTTTAAGACTATTATCAGTTATTTTTTACTTTTTTAGAGAGAGAAAAAAATTGCTTGAACCGTTATCGATTTTTCTCTGACTATAAAAAAATTTTTTGTTTTTCTGTCGCAAAGATACGAAAAATATTTTATATCAACACACTCTTTTTTAGGCTCAAGGTTATTAAATATCATCTTTTTAGCGAGATAATAATTGTAATAAATTAGACTTATAACAATACAATAAATTATAAAAAAACAAACAAGGCTGAATTCCAAAAGAAAAATCATCCTTGTTGTTCGTATATGTATATTCTGAATATGTTATTTAATAAGATACGATTATTCCCCTTACCTCTTTCACATTGCTTTTTTCACAATGCAAAGATAAGACAAATATTTTATACCAAAAACCTTTTTACAGTATATTTTCAGGAGGTAATGAACAAAAGGGTTATAAGAGACCGGATTATTAAAATGAAAAATACAAATAACAGATTGGAGAAAAATCAAATATTTATTTCCCCAATACATCCAACATCTTTTCCAAGATAAACTCGGCAGATTTTCCGTTCCCAAATAAGGGAGGAAAATTTGGTTCTACATTGATAAATTCGTCAAAAGATTTTAATATCAACTCTTTGTTGGCATCGGTAATAATTCCTGCATTTTGTTTGATTATTTCTACCCACTCTGTTTCGGGACGAAGTATAAGGCATGGTTTTTCAAAGAAATAAGCCTCTTTTTGTAGCCCGCCCGAATCGGTCATAATCAATTTTGAATATTTTTCCAAAACAATAATTTCAAAAAATGAAACAGGAGGAATTATCAACATATTAGGGCTGTCAATTAATTTATTGTAATTATTATCGGACAGATTTTGAGGTAACAATTTTCTTGTACGTGGGTGCAAAGGCAATACTATTTTGTAACCTCTGTCGGATATTTCTATCAATGATTCAACAATTTCCGTTAGTCGTTCAGGTATATCGGTATTGTTGTCTCGATGAATAGTGGCAAGCACGAATCGCTCTCCTTGGAGTGAGAGGCGTTGCAATATATCAGTCTTCTGCTCGGCTATACGTGCAAAGTATAGCGAATTGTCGTACATTATATCGCCCGAATGGAATATATATCGGTTTTTGCCATTGGCAAAACGTGTCTTGGGGTTGTCGAAACCCTCGTTTCGAAGGTTGTTAATAGCAGTTTCGGTAGGGGCAAATAGCATAGTTGACAGGCTATCGCATACTATACGGTTTATCTCCTCCGGCATAGCCATATTAAACGACCTTAGCCCCGCTTCAATATGAACTATCGGTATATGTAGCTTAGAGGCGGCTATTGCTCCCGCTATGGTAGAATTGGTGTCACCAAAAAGTACAATGGCATCAAACCTTTCGTTTTCGAGAACTTCCTCTATACCGTCAATCATTTTTGCCGTCTGTTTTCCGTGTTTTCCACTACCTATATTGAGATTAAAATGTGGTATTGGTATTCCCATCTCATCGAAAAATACATCCGACATATTGGTATCGTAGTGTTGCCCTGTGTGCAATATTTTTTCCTTTATTTTACCTGCAAAACCGTTTCTTACAGCTCTCGACAATGCAGCTGCCTTTATTATCTGCGGACGCGCTCCTATTACTGTTAGAATTTTCATATATCCGTAAAAAAATTTTTTAAACCACCTTGAACAATCCGAACATCGTAAGCTGATATGTTTTTGCAAATAAATAGTAGAAAACCAAAGAATATAGTATTCCTATGAACATCAGAAGTTTGAGTATAAGGCTCAATCGGCTATAACGTTGTTTGCTTTTCGATGACCAGCCGACAGTTAGAAATATGGCAAAAAAGATGATAAAAATGTTTGCCGGCGATAGCAAATCGAGAAACAGGCTACCTTTGGGCATCTCAATAAAGAGCCAGTCGATGACAAAAACCGTAAACGTGCATACACCCAGTAGCACACTTGCTGTTATCAACGCTTTTTTTTCGCCCCATACTATAGGAAGTGTGCGGCATTCCATCTGTCGGTCGCCTTCGAGGTCTTCGATATCTTTTACTATCTCGCGAATGAGTGTAAGGGCAAAAGCGAAGGCAGCATATGCGCTAACCCAACGAAAAAGCTCTTGAAGTACAGGTGTTTGTCGTATAAGGTCTCCATAATAGGCTGTCAGGAAGCCACTTTCTGCTACCAGCACTACCAATACGGACAATGCACAGCAGAGAGCAACAATGATATTGCCAACCAAAAACTGCCTTTTATAGCTCGACGAGTAGAACCACATCATACCCGGCACTACTATAAAAACAAAACCTAATGAACTGTTTTTCAACATAAAAGAGACAATTAGCCCCACCAAAACGCCCAAAGCCGTCAATATTCGGTAAATGTTCATTGATGCTTTTTTTGATATTGTATTACCCACGATAACGCTTTCGGGACGGTTTATCTGGTCTATTTTTATATCAAAATAATCGTTTACAACGTAGCTGCCGGCAGTGATCAGTACTGTTGCCATCACTATTAGCCAAAAGTATGTAGTAGGCATTATTGGTGTAAGCCCGTATTTGTTGAGGATAGGTGTGATAATGGCATAATATATAAGCCACTGTATCAATACTACGAAAAGTAGATTTTTGTAACGAAAAAGTTGTAACATTTTCTTTTAAGGTTTATCTATTAAATTATTTATCAATTACACTTAAACCCAAAATCTCATTGAAGTCCTTTTTGGATTACGTTGCGAGTAGTTTCGATTATTTCTTCCATTGTTTGCTCGTTGAGATTTTGCGTATCAATAGCTTCGTGGAATGTAACGGTTATCTTCCCCGGTTTAATATAATACGAAAAAACAGGCATAATATCAAAAGTTCCTTTGATAGAAACAGGTATTATCGGTAGTTTCAAATCTTCGGCTATCTTGAAAGCACCGCGTTTGAATTTACCCAATTTACCGTTTTTGGTACGACTCCCTTCGGCAAATATCACTATAGACGAACCATTACGGAGTTTCTTTTTTGCCTCATCTAAACTTCTTTTGGCTCTAATCGGATTGCTTCTGTCGATAAATATATGTCCTGCCTTATGACAAGCCAAACCCACAAACGGTATTTTGCGAAGAGTATTCTTCATTACCCATTTAAATTTATTGATAAGCCACCCATAGACCACGAAAATATCATAGATACTTTGGTGATTGGCAATAAAGATATAAGATTTATTTTTTTCGTAATTTTCATCTCCTACTACCTTTACCCTAACAAATGATATTGCACATATAGCACGTCCCCAATATTTTGCAGGAATATAACACCAACGATAGTCGCCAATGAAAGATAAAATTATCATCAACACTGATGTTATAATGGTCATTATCACAAGCAAAGGGTATAACACCAAGATAAGGTATATTAGCCAAAAAGGATTGATTTTTCGTTTCATAATATTAGGAGTTTTTCTATTCTATTTCTAATTTAATACGTTTAATTCGACGTTTTTCGAGTGCTATAATGGTAAATGTATAATTTTTGTACGATACGTGTTCGCTTACGTGCGGCATCTCCTCAAACATTTCGAGTATCAATCCGGCAAGGGTATCTACTTCGTTTGTCAGGTGATCAAACTCGTCGGGCGATATATCAAGTATCTTATAAAAATCGTTCAACAATATTTTGCCCTCAAACTCATAGGTTTTGTCGTCGATCTTTTCGTACTGTTTGTTGTCTTCGTCGTATTCATCGGCTATATCGCCTATTATCTCCTCCATTATATCCTCCATAGTGATAATACCGAGTGTACCTCCGAATTCATCTACAACTATGGCTATATGAACCTTATGTTTCTG
This sequence comes from Porphyromonadaceae bacterium COT-184 OH4590, assembly GCA_000768855.1. Taxonomy (GTDB): domain Bacteria; phylum Bacteroidota; class Bacteroidia; order Bacteroidales; family Paludibacteraceae; genus F0058. The sequence goes on from JRAN01000072.1 coordinate 164,469, forward strand.
AAAATCAAGCAGGAGGTCGTCTATTTTCCGTGTCTCCGGAATAAATGTAGCCGGGCGAATAAGCGTCTGCCAACGGAAAGTATCACCTTTGTTGATATGCGCTATTAAGTCCTTGATATACAATACTCCCACTATTTGATCTAAACTTTTTTCGTAAACAGGAATACGTGAGTAGCCCGTGTCGATAATCTTTTTTACCACATCCGAAAAGAGTGTTTTAATATTTATTGCCACCACATCGATACGAGGAGTCATAATACTATCTACAGAGAGATTGCCAAACTCTACAATACCTCTCAGTATATCTTGTTCTCCCTCTATATGGTTGGTTAGGTCAAGTGCCTGAGATAGCTCATCTACCGATATAGTTTGATGATTTTTTTTCAACCGTTTATGTACTATAGATGTTGATTTTACGAGTAGGGTAGAGATAGGCGAAAGTATCTTATCTATTGCTGTCAGTGGTGTAGCCGAAAAACTCGCTACCTTCAACGGATTTTGTGATGCATAAATCTTAGGTATTATCTCTGCAAAAAGCAATATAATAAAAGTAATAACAATAGTCTGAATAACAAACTCCAACAGAAAAGAATCGCCAAAATCTACTATCATTGTGAGGAATATTGCAGAGAGAACTGCCACAGCAATATTGCACAAATCGTTTGATAACAACACTGTAGCCAACAGTTTTTCAGGATTTTTGAGCAAATTGAGGATTCTTTTGTATGTGATATTATCTTGGCTTTCTTCTTTGATTTCATCGAGGTTATTTGGTGAAAAAGAGAAAAAAGCCGTCTCTGCTGCCGAGTTGAAAGCCGATATTATCAACAATCCTAATATTATCATTAATATACCCAAAGCGTTGATGTCGAAAGGCTTAAAAGTTACTATGCAGAATGTTAGATTATTTACAAACATTATAATATTAATAAATTGGTTGGCAAAGATAGGAAAAAGTTTTGAGTTATTAAATTATTAATGTAGTGTTTTTATTAATCCGGATTACTATATTATAAATGTTTTTTTATTGTTGAGATGTTAATTATCAAGTGTACCTAAGTTTCAATCTATTTTTCTTCTCTATTAGGTTAGGGCTATCCGCCTCTATACAAAACAAAAATAGCGTACTCCGTTTAGTACGCTATCAATCAACAAATTCTATAAAAAATATTATTTTAAATTTTTATAAAACTCCACTATTGCCTCTATTCCTTTGTGGAAAATGTCCAAATCGAAATTCTCGTTTGGTGAATGGATAGCATCCTCTTCGAGACCAAAACCCATCAATATAGTCTTCACACCCAATATCTTCTCGAAAGTAGCAATGATAGGAATACTTCCACCGCGACGAACCGCAGCCGGTTTTTTACCAAAAGCCTTTTCAAAACCCGCCTCCGCAGCACGATAAGCAAAATGGTCTGTTGGGCATAAATACGCCTGTCCACCGTGCATAGGGGTTACCTCTACCTTAACACCTTTGGGTGCTATTTGTGCAACATAATCTACAAACATTTGCGAAACTTTTTGATAGTCTTGATTGGCTACCAAACGAGTAGATACCTTTGCCTCGGCAATAGAGGGGATAACCGTTTTGGAGCCTTCGCCCTGATATCCGCCCCAAATACCACACACGTCAAACGACGGGCGACAACTGTTACGCTCAAGGGTAGAGTAGCCTGCTTCGCCTTTTACATCTGGTATGTCGATTAATTTTTTGTACTCCTCTTCGTTGAATGGAATACTTGCATAGCTTGCACGCTCTTCGGCAGACATATCCACAACATCGTCGTAGAAGTGGGGTATAGTGATACGTCCGTTTTCATCGACCATCTGGGCTATTATCTTCGATAACTCGTTAATAGGATTTGCCACAGCTCCGCCAAAATGTCCGGAATGGAGGTCGCGATTGGGACCTGTTACCTTTATCTGCCAATATGCCAAACCTCGCAAACCTGTTGTGAGTGATGGTGTATCTTTGCCTATCATCGAGGTGTCCGACACAAGTATTACATCAGATTTGAGCAACTCTACGTTGTCGCGGAGAAATTTATCAAGCGATGGCGAGCCAATTTCCTCTTCGCCTTCAAGAATAAATTTTACATTGGCTTTAAGCTCTTGATTACTAACAAGATACTCAAACGCCTTAAGCTGCATAAACGACTGACCTTTATCGTCGTCGGCACCACGTGCCCATATTTTATTGTCTTTGATAACAGGTTCAAAGGGTTCGGAGTCCCACAACTCAAGCGGCTCCGCTGGCATTACGTCGTAGTGTCCGTACACAAGTACGGTACGAGTTGCACCTGCCACCATTTTTTCGGCATAGACAATGGGATTGCCCTCTGTTGGCATTATTTGGCATTTATCGACACCTGCAGCCTCGAGTAGCTCTTTCCAACGTTCGGCACAGCGTATCATATCTTGTTTATGCTCCGATTTTGCACTTATCGAAGGTATTCGTATCAACGAAAAAAGTTCGTCATAAAAACGCTGTTCGTTCTCTTTGATATAGTTTTTTACTTGCATAAAAATATCTGTTTAGTTAGTTAAATAATTTATTAATACTTTGCAAAGTTAATCTTTTTTAAAGAAAAAACTCATATAGTTTTTTTAGTAACAAAAAAACTTATATTCTCTATGGTGAAACCTTGCATACTTTTATATATTGAATGTTCGATTTTCTATTTAACATAATATAAATTATAGGAAAAAAGATAGAGGTCTATTTGAATACTGATTATTTTCTGCAAAATTTTATAAAATTGATTATCTTTGCACAAAAATAGAATATAATATTTATGACACGCAAAACTAAAACAATTACAATCTCAACACTTTGTATAGTGTTATTTTTGGCTATATTTATGTATTTCCGTTATTTTTATGTTTTTGGAGAAGGTATAAAAGCCGGTAATCTAAACTACATTGTATATAAGGGATATATATTCAAAACCTACGAAGGAATGTTGATTCAGACAGGTTTCAAATCTAAAATACAGGGAACGATACAAAGCAATGAGTTCCCGTTTTCTGTAGCAAATGACTCTTTGGCAAACAAACTGATGAAGCTTTCGGGAAGCGATGTGCAGCTACATTACAAGGAGTATTTCGCTCCATTTTTGTGGAGAGGAAAAAGTAAATATGTGGTGGATAAAATAGAAAATATTTACTCTACGGAAAATAAACAATTTGAGCCGATTAATTGAACACTATGAAGTTACGATTGCCTGCCGAATGGGAATGTCAAGAGTTTGTGATGTTGGCTTTTCCTCATTCACAAACCGACTGGAGCTATATGCTCGATGAAGTTTGTCGGTGTTATTACAATGTGATACACACAATACTTAAATACGAAAGTGTCCTTGTCGTTTGCCACAATACCGACGAAGTCAGAAATTACCTACTACCCGAAAACAATAGCGATTGGCAAAAAGATTTGTCGGTAAATAACGAAAAAATGGAACGATTTACCAACAAAAACAACATATCGCTGATACTGATAGAAATAGAGACAAATGATACTTGGGCAAGGGATTTTGGAGGTATTACGGTATTCGAATATGAATATGCCGAACTGCATAAAGACACATACTACCCTATTAACCAACATATTAATAAAACAGTATTAGACTTTGGGTTCAACGGTTGGGGGCTAAAATTTGCTTCAAATCTCGACAATCTCGTTACAAGCAAACTTTTGACTAAGGCTAAGAGTATTTTTGCAAAATACAGATACAAAGATTTAAGAAATATAATACTGGAAGGAGGTAGTATAGAGTCTGACGGACAAGGCACTATACTTACCACAGAGCAATGTTTGTTGTCACAAAATCGCAACTATTTATCAAAAAACAAAATAGAAAAACTGCTTACAAAGCATTTAGGAGCGAACCACTTCTTATGGTTAAAAAACGGAGCGTTACAAGGAGATGATACCGACAGCCATATCGACACTTTGGCACGCTTGTGCAACAAAAATACCATTACATATATTCAATGTACCGATACATCAGACCCACACTACGACGAATTAATAGCTATGGAAGCAGAGCTAAAGGTATTCAAAACTAAAGAGGGACTGCCCTACTTACTTATACCGCTGCCTATGGCAGATGAAGTGATTTTTGAAGGCGAAAGAATACCTGCAACTTATGCTAATTTTCTTATTATCAACGATGCTGTTGTTATGCCTTCGTACAATTCACCGAAAGACGAAATAGCCAAATCGCAGTTGGAAAAGGCATTTCCGGATCGTACCATAGAGATGGTAAACTGCCTACCTCTAATAAAACAGCACGGTTCGCTACATTGTATTACAATGCAATTCCCAAAATAAAAATAATTCATCAAAAAACAACCTTTATACTGTTTACATATCTCGACTTTCCGTTATCAATATAAAAAATATAAACTCCACTATTTACCTCATAAGGCAATGTAATATATTGTTCTTTTTCGGTTATATAGGTATGAAGCAAATGTTTGCCCGATACATCAAACATCGAAATCCATTGGTTTGATGCATTTTTGATAACAAACGACCGATTCGATATTGTTTGTATAATTACATTATCTTCGGTTGATATATCTTCCTTGTTTGTACCGCCGAGGTTAAGAGCCACTACCACAATATCGTGGTCTGATGACCGATACATATTATCCTGACTTGTATTTTGTTTGTATTCAAACATTTTTGGTTCGTCCGCATTTATATGAAAAACCTCCGCCCGCACTATCTGATTTGCCATAGAGGCATTTGCAACAGCGTGGTCGATACAACCCGAAACACCTTGATATACATAAGAATATGCAGAGTCATTTTGTTTTTTCAGTATATTCGAAAATCCGTTGTTATAAAATATATGCAATGGATTTTCTTGTGAATAGGCATTTAGATCTCCCATTACCAACACATCATTGTCGTTACAAGCAGATGTATATGATTTTATTGCATCAATTACAGCAGTCGCCTCTCTTACTCTATCTCCATTAAACAAGCCCTGCCCGTCGCCATTATCGGCGTTGTCGCCGGTAGCATTTTTGCCTGTCTTGGATTTGAAGTGATTGAGTGACAAAACAAATTTTTCGTTATTAGCCAAAAGCCTAAAACATTGTAGTTTTTTGCGATGAGGCAGTATATTGTTTATATTCCGTAATTTACCATCGGGTACTACCCTATCGCTACGATATATAAAGCCGACTTTGGTATAACTGCCATATATACTCCCTCTATCATCAATAAAAGAGAAAATATTGTTACCCATCGTACTGTTTAATGCATCGCAAATATTACGTATAGCATCTTGCCCCTGTTGTATCTCTATTAGCCCATAAATATCGGCATCTACTGCCAGCAAAGCCTTTATTATTTTAGAATGCTGTTTAGCTGCCTGTGTTTCGTTATCAGGACCAAAGCCTGTACCAAAATTAGATGTCAGATAGTATGCGAGATTGAAACTACAAACTTTTAAGTTATGATTATCGGCAATGTCAATAGATATAGGTCGCTCATTTCCGTAAAATTGAAGAGTATAATCCACAGTAGGCACCAACGCCCACCCCCACGAATAACGACGAAGCACCGCTTTTAGATTATTGATTCGGCTACCTATACGCCTTGTCCCTTGACTATCGGCAAATGGCAAAGGTGTAGGATATTCCGTAGAATAACCGTCGTCGAGATATATCCAATTTTTTGCATTATCCATTACAATCCGATTGTAGTCCGTACTATTGGGAGTAGCCATATCGGTAGGAGCCATAAGCCTGATAGACGATAATTTGAGTTGTCCGTATCTTTGCCAAGAGTAATTGTCACTCACCACCAATGTTTGGGCAAAGTATAGTGTTCGGTTTTCGAATCTATAGTAGTCTGATATATTCTGAAAATCGTCGGGAAATATTACGGTATCAACAGCCTCTTGTGAAAAACCGTAATTGGGTACTGTCAATGTAATTATATTAAAAACTATCAATATAAGCAATATATTTTTTTTCATATCAAAAAACGACAATGTTTGATTACATACAAAACTTGACAACAAAGTTATAAAATATTTTGTTACAAGCTGTAATTCAACATTTTTTCATTTATAAATTATTTAGTATCTTTGCAGTCTAAAAAATCAAACCGTAAAATAATTAAATTATGAATTTGTTAGAAAATAAAATCGCACTTGTTACAGGTGCAACGAGAGGAATAGGCAAAGCCATTGCCCTAAAATTAGCACAAGAGGGAGCAAAGATTGCTTTTACCGACTTGGTTAGGAACGAAAATATGGAAGCTACCGAACGCGAAATAGCTGCTTTAAATGTAGAAGTAAAGGGATATGCGTCGAATGCAGCCGACTTTACTGATACACAGAGAGTAGTTGCCGAAATAGAGAAAGACTTCGGCAGAATAGATATTTTGGTAAATAATGCAGGTATCACCAAAGACACACAGCTCAAACGTATGAGTGAAGAACAGTGGGATGCTGTTATAAATGTGAATCTAAAATCGGTGTTTAACTTTACAAAAGCCGTTCAACCGATTATGTGGCGTCAGGCAGGAGGAAGTGTTATCAATATGAGTTCTGTTGTGGGCTTAAGCGGCAACACTTCGCAATGCAATTATTCTGCATCAAAGGCAGGTATTATCGGCTTTACCAAGTCGGCTGCCAAAGAGATGGGAGTTCGCAATATTCGCCACAACGCCATTGCTCCAGGATTTATTATTACCGAAATGACCAATGCTTTACCTGAAGATATAAAAAAGGCTTGGGCAGAGCAAATACCACTTCGCAGAGGTGGTAATCCCGAAGATGTTGCTAATCTTGCACTGTTCCTTGCCTCAGACCTATCGGCATATATTACCGGGCAGGTTATCACTTGTTGCGGTGGTATGAATATGTAATTGTAGGCTGTGATAAATGCTATTTATCGTAACATAATTACCATAAATTTTTAAATTAATAATTTTGCAAAAATATTGATCACATTTAGAATATTTTATTATGACACAAGTAACAGATTTGAATTTCAAAGAGATTTTAGCATCAAACACATTATGTATGTTTGATTTTAGTGCAACATGGTGTGGCCCTTGCAAAAAACTTGCACCTATCGTAGAAGAGCTTGCCAAGGAGTATGAAGGTAAAGCATTTATTGGTAAAGTTGATGTGGACGACAGTCCTGAATTTACCGATTTTGTCGGTATTAGAAATGTGCCTACCATAGTTTTTTTCAAAAATGGCGAAATACTTCCAGACCGTATAATCGGTGCTACAGAAAAGGCTGTTTTGGTAAAAAAACTTGAGGAACTAATGTAATTTTACATTGTATAAAGTTAAAAAAAAACAGACTATCAATTGTATGATTGATAGTCTGTTTTTTTTCATATTTGTCTGATTTCGGGCTACAATTTTTCTCAAAAGCAACTTAAATGTGCTTTGCCCAAGACAGAAACCTCTCAGATATAGATTGGAGAGTCGCTAATTATTAGTCTTTTATCCAATACGTATTATTCTTCTACTCTATCCTTATCGCATCATAGGCTAATAAACTCCAAATGGTTATAAGGGATGTTTGTTTCGTACAATAGTAATAATAGAGAAAGTTTTTTCCACTCCAACCCACAAGTATTTTTTAATTAGAGCAATAGCATTTTAGCACTGATGCCATCTTTGAAATTTACTTATGTTACTTCCGAAAACTTACAGATATACACAACTTTATAAGCCAATATGTCTTTTGTAAGCAGTAAAAACATATATATGCTATTATACAGGTGTAGCCTGTTGTTATAATATCGCACTACATATATTTATCTCGGATTACGCATTAGAAAAAATGCGAGGCTGTAGAAAAATTAAGTAAAAAAACAGGGTTGGTTGGAACCCTGTTTGAAAATTATTATTAACCGACTATCAATTAAAAAAAATCCGTTATTGCTTTTTGTTTTCGGCAGCTTTATATAGTTTTTTTAGTACCGAAAACAGAAGACCGCCCGAAACTGCGCCAAAAATGTAAATCAATACGATAGCTATCGACAATGGCATTTCCAGGAACCAACTAAAAAATGTCAGTTTTATAGTATAGATATTTTGAAATGTAAAAACAGCTAAGGCACTTACAAAAAGTACTAACAGTATAATTTGCAATACTCTGGTCATAACGAAAAATTATATAAAAATTATTTCAAACTTAAAATTTTAAATCTGATTCAAAAAACGCTCTAAGTCGATAGCTGCCTTACAACCTGATGCCGCAGCTGTAATGGCTTGTCGATAATTAGGGTCAGCCACATCACCTGCTGCAAATACACCTGCCACATTGGTATGTGTCGAAATTCCGTTGGTCTTTATGTAACCAACCTCATCGGTATCAATATATTGCTTAAATACATCGGAGTTTGGGTGATGACCTATGGCAAGGAAAAATCCGTCGATATCTATCTCTACTTTACTTTCGTCTGCCTCTCCCTGACGGCGTACAAGTATAGCCTTCTCTACTCCGTTTTCGCCGGCGAGTCCAATTGTATTGTGTTCGAACAACACTTCGATATTTGGAGTAGCAAATACTCTGTCTTGCATAACCTTAGATGCTCTCAAAAATGGCTTGCGGACAATAAGATATACCTTTTCGGCAAGTCCTGCAAGATATACCGCCTCTTCGCACGCTGTATCGCCTCCACCGACCACAGCAACTCGTTTTTTACGATAAAAAAATCCGTCGCAAGTAGCACAAGCCGATACACCTCTGCCTGCATACTTAGTTTCATCAGCGAGTCCCAAATATTTTGCAGTTGCACCTGTAGCAATAATAACAGCCTGAGCCTCAATAGTTGTGCTACCATCTATCTCCACGGTAAAAGGACGCTTCGAAAAATCTACTTTGGTGGCTACACCATTGCGAATATCTGCATTGAATCTAAGAGCCTGTTTTTTAATATCTTCCATCATATCAAAACCCTGTGTACCCTGTGGATAACCGGGGAAGTTCTCTACTTCGGTAGTTTGTGTGAGTTGTCCTCCTGGCAACATACCTTCGTACAATACAGGATTAAGGTTGGCACGTGAAGCATAAATTGCAGCAGTATATCCGGCAGGTCCACCACCGATAATCAAACATTTAACTTGTTCCATATAATAAAATATCGTTTTGTTACAAAAATTTTTATGATGCAAAGTTAATGATTTTTTTGTAACCCTTAAAAAAACGTTATAACATTTTTCTAAGGCAGCTTCAAGTGTCAAGCACATCAATTTGGTGGTAAATATCGGATAATTCTTCGGTATATGGTTGGTTGTAATAGCTTAAAAGCTCTTTTGCACAAATCGTAATATCTTCGTAATCTGCAATATAATTAAGTAATCGTATAGCAAAAAAGGCATCGAATGTAGCAAAAAAACGTTTGGTAAAAGCCGATAATCCATTTGAGTTGTTACGTATCTCGTTTAGCTTTTTCATCAACTGCTCCGAACCGTAAAAATCGATTATTGCCGAAGGTATTGTATTCAGGTCTATATGTTTGAAAAATTGTGGTATGAGGTAGAAAAAATCTCTTAGCACGGCAAAACTTCCGAAACTATAGACTCTGTAAACGTCGGTATCCATTATCTTGGTTATAGCCCTGCCCGTACCGAATGGGACACGTTCGGACATACGCGACGAAGGACAAACTATTTTATCATTTACCCTTGTGATTGGAGCTATTTGTGCTGCTTTGTGCAGAAAATAGAAATCTTCGCCACCTTTTAAACGCGGCATACCGCCCGTTTTTACGTATGTACCCGCATTGATAGCAAAGCACGACCCAATGGTATGAATAGCATACAGGAACCCTGTGCTTTGTAGCGACAGGCGAAAGTATCTGAGGTAAAGCTCATATTTTCGACATGCAGCCTCTCTTGCTTCAAGCAAATTGCGGTCATTGACTTGTTCTTCGTCGTGCGTTTTATGTTCGAAACCCAATGTGGCTACATCGCTATTCCCATCTATAAAAAGGCTTTGTATAACGGTAAAATAGCTCTTAGCCACACGGCAGTCGCTATCGAGCGAGACAAGCACACCTTGCTTGTTGTCAATATCGTCGAAATGCCTCACAGCCTCGTCCATACCAGCCTTGCGAGCATATCCTACACCCGATATTTTATTAGGTATATCTTCGAGCAGAATAGGCAACAAGCGGAAGTTTTTAAACACATTTTCGTCACCCAAACGCTTAAGCTCTGCATATATAGCTCTATGTTTCTCTACAATATTGCGTTCTGTGTCTTCGGCAGAGTTCAACACCACTATTACCTCTACATCGACATTGGGCTTATCGGCTCTCTCAAGCGAAACGATGGTGTTTAGCACATCATCGTCGTCATAACAGGGTATAACCACCACAATACCAAGATTTTGGTTGGCATTTGGCTTAAAAGTAGGAGGCAGGCATTGATAGCGTTCGAAATATTTTTTAGCAAACATAAAATTATACTTTGCAAAATAGGAAAAAAAAGAGGCTTACTCTGTTTTACAGCATATAAGCCTCCTCTAATTAATTATTAACCAAAATCATTTATTACTTTGAAATAACCTTTATCATCTCTACCACTTTGTTTGAGTAACCCCATTCGTTGTCGTACCACGAAACAAGTTTTACAAAGTTGCCGTCGAGACTGATACCTGCAGTAGCATCATAAATAGAAGTTAGAGAGCAACCTACAAAGTCGGTCGAAACCACTGCGTCTTCGGTATAACCGAGAATACCTTTAAGATATGTCTCTGATGCTTTTTTAAGGGCAGCATTGATTTCCTGCATAGTAGCGGATTTTTCCAATACCACAGTCATATCAACTACCGAAACGTCAGATGTTGGCACACGGAACGACATACCTGTAAGTTTGCCGTTGAGTTGTGGCAATACTTTACCCACAGCCTTGGCAGCACCTGTTGACGAAGGTATGATGTTTTCCAAGATACCACGTCCGCCACGCCAATCCTTTTGCGAAGGACCATCGACAGTCTTTTGAGTAGCGGTAGCCGCATGAACGGTAGTCATCAAGCCTTTTACAATACCAAAGTTGTCGTCGATTACTTTTGCCAAAGGAGCAAGACAGTTTGTTGTACAGGATGCATTGGAGATAATGTCTTGACCTGCGTATTTATCGCTGTTTACGCCAAATACAAACATCGGAGTATCGTCCTTTGAAGGAGCAGACATAATTACCTTTTTGGCGCCGGCAGTGATATGCTTACGAGCCAATTCGTCGGTAAGGAAAAGACCTGTTGATTCTACAACTACATCGGCTCCTAATTCATTCCATTTGAGATTAGCAGGCTCACGCTCAGAGGTGAGACGAATGCGGTTGCCATTGACAATAAGGTAATTGCCCTCAACCTTAACCTCGTGTTTGAAACGTCCATGAACAGAGTCGTACTTGAGCATATAAGCCAAATATTCGGGCTCCAACAAGTCATTGATACCAACTACTTGAACATCGTTTGAAAAGTTGTCGTAGATAGCACGGAACACCATTCTACCTATGCGACCAAATCCATTAATACCTACTTTAATCATGATATAATAATATTTTTTTTTAAGTTATATCTTTGTATTCAATTTTTATCAAAAATTTTTGTCCTACAAAGGTAATACTTATTTTTGATATATTAAAAAATCATTTAACAATATAATAATATGTAGTATCAATATACATTTCAAATAGAATTTAGGTTATCTCTATATACATATCCAGTATTTCATGGATTTGCTTACTTAAATACAACATTACCCAAAGGTATTTTATTTATATTTTCAAGTGTGCCTTTTATGGAATTAATATATCCTTTCAAATGGTATTTTTTGCCATTTATCGAAATTTTTATACCGATTTTGCTGATAGTATTGTTTCTGTTTCTTTGTTCATATATCTGACAAACAGTATTTTGATTACTAAATATCAGTTGATTTTTCGTACTGTCCATAATAAAATCTCTATTGGTATATTCCATTTCTGTCGGGAACGAAAACTCTACATCCATATCGGATTTTATCAACGCATAGTTGAGCAAATTGTCGATATATGTAAATAATATCACTTTTTTTTCGCTATTGATTAAATCAAAAGACAAAATAATATCTATTTGTTCATCATCAAGATCAATTATTTTTTCGACAAATTCGGTTTCTAAACCATTATTATATTCCGTAGTTGTAGTTATCGAATATGGATAAGTTCTTGTATCTTGTTCTTCCGACAATATTAACTGTGGAGTATCGTTTATTACCTTAAAAGTAGAAAACCGATGCCAACAACAACCGCTTTTGGTCATAGTATAAATCAATTGTTTCTCATAATCTACATCGAACATACCGCAGTAGTTGTGTGCAAGTTCGGTAAAGTCTTGGCTATATTGCAGACCGTTGGGAGTATCGAGATATATCTGAAACGAAGGTCCGTGATAACAACTTAAATAACCGTCCATTACAGCCAAATCATTTATACCATCGAAATTAAAATCTTGACATATTATAATACTCTGTTTTCCATAAGGATACTCAATTATGTTAGTTTCGATATTACCATTTTCGTTCAAATCAAAAGTAAGTTCATCAGACTCTATTATTATAATCTCTTTTTTGTCTGATTTGGAAATAATAGAAACTATCCCTTTTTTGAATACCTCGTTTTCTTCTTCGGGTTTTATATTCACAATCGCATAGTATTTGTCCGAAAACCCATCAATTACAGCTACGTTTTGCCCAAAACAAAATGTAGCCATAGTAACTAACAGCAAAAATATTGAAGTTCTATTCATTTTGTGGAGGAAAATCTTTTAACAACTCCTCTTGCATTTCGCTCAAAAGAGAGTAAATATTCTCATCATTGAAATTAGCTAACAGATATTCAACCAATTTAGTGGTAGGACTATTCGGATATTTGGCAATAAAGCTACGGAATTCTTTGAGATTTTCTTCAAAAATATATGGTGCGTCTTTATCTCCCTGCCAACTTTCGATAGTGGGTGTATTGTCCATTCCCAAAAGATAGGTTAATTGATAATATTGATATATCTCTTTGGCTTTGGTTATCAATGTACTGTTAGGGTATTTATACATAAACTCTTCCCATTTGACAACTCTTTTGCCCAAATCCTGAAAACTTATGCTCAAACCCGCATCTGCGGCAAAAAGATATTTGTTTTCTTCCTGCGTTATGTCGAGATAATCACGATAATCGGATGTAACATAATCTTTGAATATTCTATAATAATAGTCGTGGACGGTTCGGATTTCGACATATCCTTCGCCTATTTCCCAAAACTCAAGTCCGTATTGACCAAGTATCTTACTCTTCTTCTTTATTATCGCTTTTGCTTCTTCATAATAGAATTTGCTGAGAATCCATAATTCGGATGAATCTATTTTTGCAAGAAACTCACTGTTTGCTTTCAAATAACTCTCGTATAACTTATTGGCTTCTTTGGCATTAATTTTGGATAGTTTTTTCAGCACACTATCTTTGTTAGTTCTAAACTGTTCCAAAAGTGAACTCAACTTCTGTTCTGTACTATCGACCAAAACGACAGCAGAATCATTTTGCTCACTATCGTTTATCTGTTCATACTCCGACTTAGACCGAGCCTTAGGTTTGCACGACACAATTGTGATAAAAAGAGCCATATATAAAATCGAGAAGCAAGTTTTCATTTGATTATTAAATTATTTGAAAAACAAAAATACTAATTTATTTACTATTAATTATTACAATATGAATTCTTTTTATCTAAAACAAATACTACATTATAAAACAAAAGGCTACCATCGATATAAACAGCAAGTAGCCTTTTGTAAAAAATCGAGATTACTTGACTATCGTTATTCTCTGGCCTGTATAATTGGGATTAGACGGTTCTACTACCTGTTTATAAGAACTTATTACTAAACTGTCATTATAATAGACCTTATCGTAAGTATAAAAACCACCAAAAAGTCCGGTAGTAGATACAATAGTATCCACATCCTTAGTGTTCCATTTAATATAAGTGGTAACTGTTTTTTCATTTCTATCCAACGATACACCTATATCTACTCTAACTTCCTTGTCATAAACATGATAAGATACCTGTTCGCCATTATTCCGATATGCTTTTATGGAATCTCCGTACAATGGAGTACCTACCAAATTGTTACCCTCAGCATCTACTATTTTTAAATAAAACTGCCGTAGAGGAATAGGAGCACAATGGGGTTTTTGACATGCTACAAATATAAATGTAGCAATCACCATTACAAATAAATACTTAATCTGTTTCATAATTTTATATGNATGCTACAAATATAAATGTAGCAATCACCATTACAAATAAATACTTAATCTGTTTCATAATTTTATATGTTTATTTAGGGTGAATATTGTATATACATTATTTTATAAAACAAAAGGCTACCCTCAATATAAACAGCAAGTAGCCTTTTGCAAAAAATCGAGATTATTTGACAATTGTTATTTTACCACCATTGTAATTGGGTTCGGACGAATATACTACCTGTTTATATGAACTTATTACTAAACTGCCATTATAATAGACCTTATCGTAAGTATAAAAACCACCAAAAAGTCCAGTAGTAGCTACAATAGTATCCACATCCTTAGTGTTCCATTGAATATAAGTGGTAACTGTTTTTTCATTTCTATCCAACGATACACCTATATCTACTCTAACTTCCTTGTCATAAACATAATAAGGGACCTTTTCTCCATTATTCCGATATGNAACTGTTTTTTCATTTCTATCCAACGATACACCTATATCTACTCTAACTTCCTTGTCATAAACATAATAAGGGACCTTTTCTCCATTATTCCGATATGCTTTTATGGAATCTCCATACAATGGAGTACCTACCAAATTGTTACCCTCAGCATCTACTATTTTTAAAGAAAACAGGTATATAGGAATAGGAGCCCGAAGAGGTCTTTCACATGCTACAAATATAGATGCAACAATCATCATTACAAATAAATACTTAATCTGTTTCATAATTTTATATGTTTATTTAGGGTGAATATTATAAATACATTNTGCTACAAATATAGATGCAACAATCATCATTACAAATAAATACTTAATCTGTTTCATAATTTTATATGTTTATTTAGGGTGAATATTATAAATACATTTTTTATTATATTGAAAGTTGGGAAATTTTTTCCCGGTTATTAAATCTGTACTTTCATCGCTGTTAGGTATATCTGCTATAAATCTGGAGAACCAAATATTATATTCTTTATCTCTCCCTCCAAAATTATAATGGAGTAGTTCATCTTTAAGCTTAGAAGTTTTTGTCTTTCCCATACATTCGTATTGGTATGTTCGTGTCATCTCCTGTACTCCGTCTATAATATAGGCATGCCCTTCTTCATAGGTGTACCATTTTAAAATCCACCCCCCTCTCTCATATCTTTTCGCATACCCACTCACAAAAACAGGTGTTTTATCGTTTTTAAGCTGATTGACTATTCTGTTATAATCCCATTTAGCCGGCATATCCGCCCAATAGTGATATTTGTAGTACAATGCCCACCAAGCCATATAATTGGTAGTTCCGGAGCCTCCTGCTTCTGCAGTATTGTACTTCATTTTTACCATCCAGCCTATATCCCTTAGCAAGCGAGCTACCTCCCTATCTCCATCCGTCATATCATCATAACTATTTGCAGAGTAATCGGGCATAATATCCCAGTTGAAAAACCAAGGGTGTCGGTGAAATTTCATTATCTGCCCCATAGCAACTGCCACACAGCCAATCG
>JRAN01000073.1 GCA_000768855.1 Porphyromonadaceae bacterium COT-184 OH4590
ACTCTGTGGATGTACGGTTTCCGTACTGCTTGTTCAACAAGATAGACCGCTGTTGGTAAGTCGTTTTATATATGGCAGATACGGGTAATGCAAAGAGAGACAAAACTATACTATTATGCAAAGAAAAATAAGATTTAGAACTGTTGTCGCAATATTGACGGCTATACTGTGCCTTAACCCTGTTTATGGGCAAAAAAAGTTGGATTTTAATGAAATATTCTTCTTGGAGAAAGATTCTTCCGGTGGTTTATGGTGCGAAAGTATATCTTCTTTTGTTAAAGAACGCACCATAAACGAAAAAAGACAATTTTTTCATACATTTACTAGTATAAAAGGAGATATAACATATAACTTCTTAATGAGGAAAAGTTTAATTATAAACAGATATTATACAAAAGGACAAACCATTGGTAATGAATACATATATATATAATGGTTATCCGGAGGGGAAATATAATGTAATATATACGGAAGATACAGTACCGATAACATTCAAGGAAGCCCACTATAAGCGAGGGGTTCTTACGGGTGAGTATTGGGTAAAGAGTCTGTCGGGTAAAATGTTGTATAAGACGAAGTTCCGGCAGGGTACGGGCTACTGGAAAGATTA
>JRAN01000074.1 GCA_000768855.1 Porphyromonadaceae bacterium COT-184 OH4590
GTTTCCTATTACAAAGGTAAGAAAACTTGCAGATTTATCAAAGGGTTTCGAAGATTAATTTACTAAATATCAGATGATCGATGGTTTTTAAGGGACAAATAGTTAGCAATTCCAAAATATTTATTTTGTTTTGGTATATTGATGTTAATTCATATTAGAAAAAATACAGAGATTTTAGAAACTCTGTTATCGAATCATCCAGAAGTTCTCTTTATAGTCATTTATGGCACATCGAATAACTTCGTGTGCAACGTCTACATCATAGATAGAGGCTAACTCTGTACGACGTTTATCACTTCCGGGTATATCTTTGTATGTGGTAAAATAGTGTTTTAACCGCTCTATAATCTGTTCGGGTACATCTGACATGTTACGATATTGTCCATATATGGCATCGTTTCTCATAACAGCTATAAGTTTATCATCAGCCTCATCACTGTCGAGCAACCTAAAGCCTCCTATTGGGCGGCATTTCACAAGTAAGTCGCCATGTACTATATCTTTTTCGGTAAGAATGCAAATATCTACAGGGTCGCCATCTCCTATTATATCTGTTCGTCCCAATGCTTTGTTGCTCAACTCGGCTACAAGTTGCCCGGAATAAGTTTGAGGCAAAAATCCATAAAGAGCGGGAATAACATTGGAATATTTCTGCGGACGATCTATAGAAAGATAACCACTATCTTTATCAACTTCATATTTGACTGTATCGGTTGGTACTATTTCGACAAATGCAGTAACGATTTCAGGGTATAGATTACCTATGCTTACTCCATGCCAAGGGTGTGCTTTGTATTGTCTAAACATTTGATTTTAGAGTTTTAAGGATTTCTGATTAGGTGTTATATATCTACAAAGGTATAAAATATTTACAAAAAAAGACCTGGAGTAAATATTAATTTTACCAAGTCCTTTTTATTATCTAATTTCAAACTGTTTATTTCAATGCTTTAAGAGCTGCTTCATAATCGGGCTCTTCGACAATGTCATTTACCAACTGATTGTATGTTACCTTACCATTTTCATCAATTACAACAACAGACCTTGCATGTAATCCTTTGAGAGGTCCGTCGGTGAGTAATATTCCGTAAGCATTTACAAAATCGTTATTCTGAAAATCCGAAAGCATAATAACATTATCGATACCTTCTGCTCCGCAAAATCTACCTTGTGCAAAAGGCAAATCTTTTGATATACATAATATTACACTGTTGTTAAGGTTAGCCGCGTCTTTGTTGAACCTACGTACAGATGCTGCACAGACTCCGGTATCTACACTTGGAAAAATGTTTAAAACCACTCTTTTACCTTTTAGATCACTCAATTTGAGATTGCTCAAATCATTTTTTATAAGAATAAAATCGGGTGCAACGCTTCCTACACTTGGTAAATCGCCGTTAGTATGTATTTCTGTTCCTTTAAAATGTGTTTTTGCCATAATTTATTATGTTTTTAAATTAAAATTATTTATTTAGAATACAAAGTTAATAATTTAGGAATAGATATATATTATTATTTGATAGAAATTAACAATAAAGCGTATTAACTTTTTATGCTTAATAAGCAATCATCAAATGTCTATGGTGTGTCTTCTTTGCATATTTTGAGTATAGCTAACATTCTTTTTAAAAGCAACACAACTCTTTTCCACTTTTAAAAAACAAGAATGAGGTTTTTGATGTAAATCCTAAAACCTCATTCTTCCAAATTTTTATCAGAAATTTATTTTAATACAATTTTAACTGTTTTTGTCTTACCACCTGCTTTAATTGCTGCAATATAAACTCCTAACGGCAGATTTACAGGCACCTCCGTAAATCCTTTTTGGATATTCAAACTCAATACATATCTTCCCGATACATCTGTAACGGTAACAACTCCTTCGGACGAGGTCATATTGTTTATTATCAACATATTATTGTTTGTTATATAAGCATCGAGAAAATCCATAGACGGATTGTCTATTAAATCTTCGCCGGTAGTCGGACCTTGATTAACAATCATAAAGCGTTTTTCTACTTTTCCCGAATTACTTGATGTAAATTCATATTCAGTAGTATCATTATTTAATAATATATATTTATTTGCCATCAAATCTACCAGATTTAGATCTTGATAATGAGGTAGGTTTTGCCTTACTATTATCAACTTATATACACCATCACTGTTTGGACGGAAACTGAATGTTTTACCTACAATAGTATTGGAAGTACTTACTTGCAGTTTACCATCTTTTGTCTCTGTAAATATATTAGCCGAAGCCAAACCTGTCGATAATTTATATCCGTCGTATCCATTATCAAAATCATCCGTAGTATTTGGCATTTCTATAAGCCACATAATGTCTGAGGATTTGGCGCCGTCCAATACCACTTGCAAATAGCCTTCGCTAACCTCATTTTCACTTCCATTTGACGAAGGTGCTTTCTGTGGTTTCGAATTGTTGCCCATACAATCCTTGTCGTACTTTAATGTAACTACAGCATCGGGATAATTATATTTCGTTTCACTATCAGTAAATTTGAGCATAAAGCCCTGCATCGACGGTATTTTGCCATGCATTATACTTGTTATGTTTTTGGGAATAGCCAAATAAACACCATTCGTCTGGAACTCACTACTTGTAGTACTATTTTTCTTGTTAGCCCAATCTGCAAAACCTCCCGTATTGTATATATATACTGTCTGTTCTACCTCCGGCGGGAATATCATATCCTTTATGTTTATGGAAGCAGTATAGGAGTTACCAAATATATTCTGCCCCAATCCCCAATGGTTAATCTTTTCGTCAGGGTTGGTGGCGCCTGTAACCTTTGGTGCTCGTCTGGTCATGGTAAGTTGCTTATCGCCAAACACAAGTTTGCCTTCTATCCAATAGGTTGTCGGTTGCTCGCGAGTGATTTCGTATCCTTTGAAAGCCACAAGTTTGTCGTAGCTCTTTACCGTACGCCACTTTTGATAAAATTTCGTATTGTCGCCATTGTATGTCTCATCATACTCTCTTATATAAGATTTATAGAATATAGAGTTGGGCATTGCCTCTTCTACCGGCAATCCAAAATATTGCCATTTGTAGTATGAGCTAAATGTTTGCCCCTTTGTAGGGCTGCCATCTATATCATCTTCCCATTCAGAAGGATCCGTCTCTTTTTTAGCCATAGAATACATGTTTACAGTGGCATAAACAGGTCTATTGTCGGGTTGTTCAAATACCATTAATGACCCATTCGGTTTTCCTGCAGATGACAATATCTTGATACGTCCCGCATTATCGGGTTTTTCACTGCCTATTATCATCTTATCAACAGTCAGTGAAGCTCCTTCGGGTATTACAACAGACTTATCGGTTTCGTTTATCAGTCTACCCACAGTTCGTTTATTATTCGCTTTGAGATTGTTCTTTACGATTTCTCCAACATTTGCCTGCGTTGCAAACTCTACATTATCTCCATCGCTTGGCATCTGGTCATTAAACCAGTTTCTTCTTTCATCCCAATCTTCCGATCTTGCTCCTGTCCATATCTTTATAAGACCTCCGCAGAAAGGATCATAATCATCACCTACAAAAGTCCAATTATTTGTATTCATCAATTTATCATGACCTACTTTACCTCTGCTATTATATTTTAATGAGTTTGCACCAAGCGTAATATTGTATTTAGTATCCGGATTATCTGCCCATCCTACAAGTGTGGTAGAGTAGTTGAAGCAGTCGATACCCGAATCGTCCAACATATTTTGTGCATTGGTAAGCGATTTTAGTGTCCAGGCATCCAACGATTGATTGAAGTTCGTTGCATTCTGGAACATTGCTCTCATGTTCATAACTTTCTCTACATTCCAATCATTCAACGGGCGGTCGAACGATTGTGCTCCTTTGAACATATTGCTCATATTCCTTACGTTTGCCGTATTCCAATTGCCTATCTCTTTGTTAAAGGCTTTGGCTATCTCAAACATTTCGCTCATGTCTGTTACATTTGTCGTATTCCAGTTGCCTATATTTTGGTCAAACAGATCGGCGTAATAAAACAGCCCTTTCATATTGGTTACATTTTCTACATTCCATTGGTTTATAGCCCCGTTGCTATATTTCAGATTTTCGCAAAATCCAAACATATAGCTTAGATTGGTAATTGTACTAAGGTCAGGCTTGTCGGGGGCTGTTACGTCCATATTTTCCGCTTTATAAAAAGCTTTTTCGAGTTCTTCCCATTGAGTATTGCCCCACTGCTCTACTTTCAATATTTTTTTATGGTCAAACAGATTGCTGTTGTCCATATACAGACCGGTAAGAGAGCCGAAACCACTATAAGCCCTGATACGGTATTCTCCCGCTCCTGTGGTAGCAGCCGATAAATCAAGAATATACGGAGATGTTTTTGTGCTCGAATTCACTACCACCACTCCCGAAACTGTTGGGTCAGCAACACTCTCCCACTCTACCGTATAGCCAGCACCTATTGTATTTAGAGCGATACTTCTATCGGTATTATTCGTACGAGAGCTTTGATTGTCGGTTTTCCAGATAGTAACAAAATCGTTTTTCTCGTCTTCGCCTCCACATAATCTGTCGTATGTGTCGCGGCTAATGGTCCATCCTTTGTTATTTATAAGTATGTCGCGTCCTATCTTCCCGGTACGGTTGTAACTACATCCCAGGTTGGTGAAATTAATATTACGTGTAGGTGTATTGGGGTTTTTTGCCCATCCCACCAAAGTAGCCGAATAGTTTTTACAATCTATGCTCGAAAACTCAAGCATTCTGTTTGCATTGGTAAGAGAGGTTAAGTTCCAACTTCCCAAATTAAAATTAATACTTGATTTATAGAACATAAGTTCCATGTTGCTTACTCTGCTTACAGTCCATCTGCTGAGGTCGGAGCTAAATTTATAAGCGTGAGAAAACATGCTTTCCATATTGGTTACATTCTTTACATCCCATCCGCTCAGGTCGGAGGTAAATTCATGCGCTTGATAAAACATTACTCGCATATTCTTAACATTACCTACTTCCCAGTCTTTGAGGTTGCTACTCTTAAACTTATGATTTTGATAAAACATTGCGTCCATATCTGTTACATTCGATACATCCCATTGGCTTAGGTCACTGTCAAAATTTTTACAATATGTAAACATTTGGTACATATCGGTAACATTACCTACCTTCCAGCGACTCAAATCGGAAGTAAAGTTGGTACAATGAGTAAACATCTGCCTCGTAGTTGTTACTTTCGATACATCCCAATTACTTAGGTCGGAATTAAAATTAAACGCTCTATAAAACATTGCTCTCATATTCGTAACATTACCTACTTGCCAGCGACTCAAGTCGGAAGTAAACAGAGGTATATCTGCAAACATAGCGTCCATATTTGTTACTTTCGATACATCCCAATTGCTTAGGTCGGATGTAAATTTAACAGCCTCCCTAAACATATAACTCATATCGTTTACATTGCCTACCTGCCAGTGGCTCAAGTCGGAATTAAACTCTTTTGCGAGATAAAACATACTATTCATTTTTTGGCAATTTGCTACATTCCAGCCACTTAGATCAGAAGTGAATACAAATGCTCCATTAAACATTCCTTGCATTTGGGTAACTTTACTTACATCCCAACTGCTCAAATCGCCGGTAAACACTTTTGCTTCAAAAAACATCCATGACATTTGTGTAGCCTTAGATACATTCCAATCTTTGATTTTCCCGTTGGCATACTTCAAGCTATGACAACCATTAAATGTACTTCCAAAATTGGTAACTATACTTACATCCGGTACATCTGTAGCTACCACATCCATATTTTTTGCTTGATAAAAAGCATCATTAAACCCTTCCCACTGAATATTACTCCAATTCTCCACCAGTAATATTTTTTGATGGTCATAAATAAAAGGTCCGGTTTGAGCATTGTAATACATATAAAGATAATTAATCCTTCCTGCACCGTTATAAGCTCTTACACGGTACTTACCCGGTGTGGGCACGGTTATCTTACACACTGTATTACCAGCAGTATTGGTAACATTAGTCATAGTACCTCTTGTAGTGGTTTCGTTACCGGAAGCATCGAGTAAGACCCACTCTACCGTGTAGTTTCTGCCATGTGTATTGATAACAATACTTGTATCGTCATTATCCGTACGTGTAGAAGGCAATCTGCTATCCCACACCGTAACATAGTGTGAGGGGTCAAAAGATATTTGTGCGTCAACAATAGAAGCAAAAGCAAACATCGCCAACAATATTGAAACAAATCTTTTCAATATTGTTACTGTACTTAGATTCATTTTGTCTAAACTTTTCATAATCATTTAAATTTATTTTATATAATCGAAAATATTAAAATGCAAAGTTAATATTTTTTTATGGTTTAAAATAATATTTATGAAATAAATGACTTTGTAAGTTATTTTGATACAATGAGAAACGAATATGTAAAGAGAATGTATTTTGATAAACCATTGTTATGCTTTATATCATTAATTCGTCCGATTTGAATCGAAAGAACACAAAAAGCCCTAATTATTTGACAACTAAGGCTTTTGAAGACTATTCCGAGAATTGCACTCTAATCGTGCCGAATTTTGTATATTACGGTTTTTTTGTTAGCAAACTTTATTCTTACGACCAAAAATGTCTTTGGTAAATTGTCAATTCTGGCTTCCGAGTAATTGATTTTCGCACTGTATAACAATCCGCCAATAGCCGAATAAACATCGACTTGAGCAATATTTTCATTAGCTATTATTGAAAGTTGTCCTCCTACTGAATTTATTTTAACATCTGCTTTTTTGTCCCAATCGGCAAAGCTCGAACTCCTACCGACAGAATCCTTTGCAAAAGTGTAAGCCTCAACTGCAAATCCAACAGACGCAACTGACACAAAAACAAACATTAATAATAATTTTTTTATCATTCGGATACAATAAACTTATTTTATGCAAAAATACAAATTTTTTCTTACTCTCAAATTTATTTTTTTCAAAAATAAATTAACAATTAATGTAAAATTCATCTATATCGTTGAGTATCGGGAATCTCTCTCTTATTTTTTTCTGAAAATCTAAATCGAGTTCTACGGTTTTTGCCGATATTTGATCTTCTTCGAAACTTAGCAGAACCTCACCTCTAACCCCCAACACACACGAATGCCCGTTGTGATATACCTTGTAGCTATCTCTGCCTACAGCATTGGCGGCACATACGAATGCTTGATTCTCTATAGCTCGTGCTTTTAGAAGGGTATCCCATACATCTATTCTGTCTTTGGGCCAATTGGCAGTGTATATCAAAATATCATAGGGATTCTCTTTTGTGTATCGCCCCCAGACAGGAAACCGCAAGTCATAACAGACTAACACTCTGATATTTACCTCCTTATAGTTGGCTATCAACATTTTATTACCATGTGTAAAATGGCGTTTTTCATCGCCTATAAACAGATGACGTTTGTCAGCTGTAAGCAATGTACCATCAGGATAGCAAAAGAAACTGCGATTGAAATATTTGTCGCCCTCTTTGGTCATAATAGAACTTACTATTGCGAAATTGCCCTCTTTAGCCCACTGTTTTACTTTTACAAAGGTTTTGCCCTTTTCGCTCTCAGCAAGTTTGGGATTATCCACAGCAAAGCCTGTTGAAAACATTTCGGGTAATACGACCAAATCGGTTTGATTGTACAGTTGTTTTAATAATGTACCGAAAGAATGCAGGTTTTGGTCCCTTATACCCCATTTTATTTCATTTTGTACTATGGATACCCTCATTTTTATAATATCGAATATATTTAGATAAAAAAAGCAACTTAGAAAGTTACTTTTTTGTGTCCTCGCAGGGACTCGAACCCTGGACCCACTGATTAAGAGTCAGTTGCTCTACCAACTGAGCTACGAAGACGGATAAAACAAACTAAAAAAGTTTTTATGTTACAAAGGTACTACTTTTTTGTAATTTGTAAAAAAAAAATCTGTTTTTTCTTAAAAATAGAGTAATTTTGGCATTCATAATAAAAAAACATATACAGATGAATTTCAAAGACGGTACATTATTATATTTCGATAAACCATTGACATGGACTTCGTTTGACCTTGTAAATAGAATTAGAAGTATAATAACACGTGCCACAGGTGAAAAAATAAAAGTAGGACATGCAGGTACTCTCGACCCTTTGGCAACAGGTATTATGATACTTGCCACAGGTAAAGCTACTAAACAGATAGAAATATTGCAAAATGGGGTAAAAGAGTATATTGCCACACTAAAACTTGGAGCCACAACACCATCATTTGATATGGAACATCCCGAAAATGCTATATTTGACATAAGTCATATAACAAGAGAACTCATAGAGACAAAAATAAATGAATTCAAAGGAGAAATATTGCAAATACCACCGGTATATTCCGCAGTAAAAATCAATGGCAAACGTGCTTTTGATTATGCACGAAAAGGCGATAATGTAGAGCTTCGCCCCAAACCACTTGTTATAGATGAGATAGAGATTTTGAATTTGGATATGCCTATTTTGGAAATACGTGTGGTATGTTCAAAAGGAACTTATATCAGAGCTTTGGCTCGAGATATTGGAGTTGCTCTTGGTGCCGGAGCTTATCTGACAGCTCTTAAGCGAACTCGTATCGGAAATATTACATTGGAACAGTGCCAAACGATTGAGGATTTTAAAAATTCTTTGGATAATGTTTCGGCAAATAAATGCTAATTATTATGAGTTTATACAGGCTTATTTGCATAGTAATTTCTCAAAAAAAATAAATTTGTAAGAAAAATATAATAATTTGATGAGAAAAATATTCGTTGTACAACAAGACAATACTCACTCTGCCAATATACAGATTTGGGCAGAAGAGTTGGCAAACTCATTTAAGCATGAGATAGATTTGATTTCCATAGAAAAAAATACTACAGCCAAAGATTTTGCTTCGACTATGGAAAATAACGATACCTCTTTGGTATTGATAGAATTGAATAAAAAAAACAGTATACAGCAATATCTCAATTTGTGCAATCGATTGCGAATACCATATGTTTTTGTACAGCCGGATGCCCCATTTAATCTGACCAGGATATCGCTTCCTATTACTTTTTTGGTGGAAGATAAGGAGAAGATACATTTTGCGTCTGCTTTTGGGCGTTTTTTTGAATCACAAATTATGATTTACAAACCAAAGGACTATGGAGACAAGGCACAAGAGACTATCAATCAAGCAAAAACCTTGTTCGATTCTTTTTCATTGGACTATATGATACATCAGGCAAGAAAGGGAAGTTATGATTTGGAACGCGAGGCAGTTGACAATGCTACATCCGATGGAGCAGGGCTTGTGGTAGTTTCGGCTTCGAGAGAATATGGATTGGACGATATACTTTTTGGCTCAAAAGAGAAAAGGATATTGAAGTCTGCCCAAGTACCTATTATGCTTATCAATCCAAGAGCGGACTTATATGTACTTTGTGATTAAAATGTTTTTTAAACGATTAACATACATGGTGCGATGCAAATATTATACGAAGACAACCATATAATAGCTGTTAACAAAAGCGTATCGGAGATAGTACAAGGCGATAAAACAGGAGACAAGCCATTGGTGGATATCGTTAGGGATTATCTTAAAGACAAGTACGGTAAGACGGGCAATGTATTTTGTGGCGTTGTACATCGTCTCGATAGACCTGTTTCGGGAGTTGTGCTTTTTGCCAAAACATCGAAATCGTTGGTACGTCTTAATGAAATGCTACAAAAACATGAGATTAAAAAAAAATATTGGGCAATAGTAGCCAATCCACCAAAACAATCGAAAGCTACTTTGAAACATTTTTTGGTACACAACCAAAAACAAAACAAATCGTATGCATACAATACCGAAAAGCCTGATTCAAAACTCGCTGTATTGGATTATACAACCATTAGTAAATCTGATAGATATACTCTGTTGGAGGTCGATTTGCATACAGGGCGACACCATCAGATACGCTGCCAATTGGCAGCTATTGGCTCTGTTATCAAGGGCGATTTGAAATATGGAGCTCCTCGTTCCAATCCTGACAGGGGTATATCATTGCATGCCAAAAGTGTGGAATTTATACATCCGGTCAAAAAAGAGAAGATTTTTATCACCGCCCCCGTCCCCTCAGAAAAACTTTGGCAATCAATATCTTACAATTGCCAATAAATATTTGGCAAATAATTAATGGATTATTGGTTAGCTCAATACCTCTTTTACCTCATATCCGGCATCTGTTATTGCTTTGATGATAGTATCGTCATTTACGGTAGAGTTGGTTATTGTAGCCGTTTTGCTCTCCAAATCGATTGTTGCCACTATACCCAAATTATTTAAAGCTCTCTGTACATGATTTACACAGTTCTGACACATCATGCCTTCTATTACAAAATTTTTTTTCATTATAATACTCTCCTTTGGTTGATTCAATTGATTATATGGTTTAAATTTTCTTAGTCTCAAAGCATTGGTTACTACAAATATACTGCTTAGACTCATCGCCGCCGCGCCAAATACAGGTGTTAGCCTGAGACCAAATACAGGATAGAGCAATCCTACTGCCAATGGAATACCCAAAATATTGTAGAAAAAAGCCCAAAACAGATTCTGCTTTATGTTTTTTATTACCGCTTTGCTCAATTTGATTGCCGAAGGTACTCCGAGCAAATCATTCTTCATAAGTACAATATCGGCACTCTCTATGGCAATATCAGTACCGTCGCCAATAGCTATGCCAACATTGGCTTTTACCAAAGCAGGAGAGTCGTTGATACCATCTCCTACCATTGCAGTTTTTCTGCCATTGTCCATTATCGAGGATATTACCCGCTCTTTGTCTTGTGGTAATACTTCGGCTATTACTTTGTCGATTTTTATATGATTGGCTATGCCTTGGGCGGCGGCTTGGTTGTCGCCGGTAAGCATAACAGTCTCTATATTCATCTTTTTGAGCAAATCTATAGCTTGCTTGCTTGTAGGTTTTATAATATCTGCCACTCCTATAACTCCTATTATCAAATTATTACGCGCAAATATAAGAACTGTTTTACCCTCTGAGTTTAGGCGATTCATCTCTTTAGAGCAATACTCATCTACTACTATCCCATTATCTTTCATTAACCTTTGATTACCTGCACTATATTTGATACCATCGATTTCGCCAACCAAACCTTTGCCTACAATGGTATGAAAATTATCTACTGTCTTATACTCTGTATCTGTTTGTTTGGCATATTGTATAATAGCCTCAGCCAAAGGGTGCTCACTTTTGATTTCTAATGAATAGGCTATAGTTAACAATTCTTTTTCGTTTATTCCGTAAGAGATTATATCAGTAACTTGGGGTTTGCCTTCGGTTATAGTACCTGTTTTGTCAAATACTACGGTTTCCAGTTTATGAGCCATTTCGAGGGCTTCGCCCGACTTTATCAGTATGCCATTTTCTGCCCCCTTACCTGTACCTACCATTATGGCAACAGGAGTAGCCAACCCCAAAGCACAAGGGCAGGATATTACCAACACAGCTATTGCGGAAGATAGTGCAAACTCAAAAGATTGTCCTATAATAAGCCATATAATAGCTGTCAACAAAGCAATTATTATGACTATCGGTACAAATACCCCAGAAACACTGTCGGCAAGTTTGGCAATAGGGGCTTTGGTAGTAGCTGCATCTTCGACAAGTCGCAATATTTCGGCAAAGAGAGTATCATCACCTACTTTGGTTGCTTTTACCTTTAAAAATCCCGTTTTGTTGATAGTTGCTTGAATTACCTTCGAGCCTTTGCCTTTTTCTACAGGGATACTTTCGCCTGTTATAGCCGATTCGTCTATTGAGGTTACTCCTTCTATTATTACTCCATCTATGGGAATAGTCCCTCCGGGCTTTATTATCACTATATCACCTGCTACCACTTCTTCTATAGGCACCTCTGTCTGTATGCCCTGCCTCTCTATAAGTGCCGTAGAAGGCGACAGGCTCATCAGTCTTTCCAAGGCTTCGCCTGTTTTGCCCTTAGATTTAGCTTCTAAATATTTACCAACAGTAATAAGAGTCAATATCATCGCTGCTGACTCAAAATAGATATTCATGCAATATTGCTTTACTAATTCGGCATTGCCAATAGCCAATCCGTAACCAATCATATATATGGCAAATATACCATACACTAATGCGGCAGATGAGCCTATTGCGATGAGAGTGTCCATATTTGAGGCTCCATTAAACAAACTCTTGTAACCCTTGATATAATATAGTCTGTTTATATACACTATTGGCAGAGTAAGTAAAAATTGTGTCATAGCAAAACCTATAGGATTGATATGGTGGCTTATAATATCCGCTAAAGGCAATCCCCACATGGAACCCATAGATATGTACATAAGTGGTATTATGAATACAACAGATATGATCAACCTGTGATGTAAAGATTTTACCTCTTTTTCAAGATTCTTATTTATGATATTCTTTTTTTTCGATGATTGTGTTTCTGAGGTGTCCGAAGCATGGTATCCGGCTTTTTCTACTGCCTTTATTATATGGGTTTTGTCAAGTATATCAGTGTTCATATCCAAGGTCATTGTGTTTGTAATAAGGTTTACACTTACATTACTTGTGCCCTCTAAACTCTCAACGGCTTTTTGTACATGTGCCACACAGGCAGCACATGTCATACCTGAAATATTAAACTTCTTTTTCATATAGTAACGAACCGTTTTGTTATTTGTATGCAAACTTACAACATTTTGAGTTATATTCAAAAATGTTACAATAAATATAAGATTAGGTAGAATGATATAAGTTTAATCTTTCCAAAAATCGTAAAAATTAAACCACTGTTCGGGAAATAGTTTGAGAATATCTTCTGTATGGGCTATATATGAGTAGATTAGTTGTTCGGCTTTTTGTTGTTTAGACATAGTAGTAGGCAAATCGGGATTGAGATGTTTGATGAAAATTTTATATTTGTTATAAGACACCTTTACCGAAAATACTGCTATCATCTCTACATTAAAAGTAGCAGCAAGCATAAATACTCCTACAGGAAAATCGGCTTTACCATTGAGAAAACTGCATTCGATACTTTTGCTTGAGTCATTAGTCCTGTCTACTACAGCCGATAATATCTCTCCATTCTGCAAAGCCACACTTGCAGCCAATATATGTGATATATCATCACATATCGGTATGAGGTTAATATTGTTTTCTTTCATCATCTCTACTCTATTTTGAGATACTGTTAGGGTTTCGGAGGCATACACAAGAGTATTAAATTGTTTATTGTGTGATTTAAGCATGTAACCGGCTATCTCATAGTTGCCAATATGGGCACTTGTTATAATAAATCCCTCTTTGTTATTATTTAGTCTATCGAAACAATCATAATTTTCGATTTCTATATCAAATACATTTCTTTTGCCTGCAAAAATAGCAAAACGGTCGATTACTATTTGTCCAAATATAAAATGATTGTAACATGTTTTGACAAAGGCTTTAAAGGGAGGGTATGCAAAATGATTCCTGAAATAGTGATATATGGCTCTGTATCTTTTGTTTGCAAATACAATATAAAACGGCACAACAAAAGCCATAAGGCAATATATAAGCCTCAATGGTACTATACGTAATATTAGTACCAAAGCCTTTTGTCCGAAATTGCCTCCACCAGTATGTCCCTGCCATTTGGCCTTCGAACTATTGTTGTTGTTTGCCATAGTATAAGAGCCTGATTATCTGAATGCCTCCGAATGGAGGCATTTTTATTTAACCTTTGTCTCTAAATAGTCACAAAACTGACCAAATGTCTGTACTCCTGCCATTTCTTCGGGTTTTATCTTAACACCAAAGTTTTTTTCTACGATTACTACTATATCGACAAAATCGAGACTGTCGATACCTATGTCATCTTTTAGATTGGCATCGGTAGTGATTAATGCCTCATCTACTTCTATATCTTCAACCAAAAAATACTTTACTTTTAGTTCTAATTCTTCTCTTGTCATTTTTTTACGATTGATTTATAATTAATTATAAAATTGATTTATGCTAAAAATTTATCTTCCAAAGTTAATAAAAATACCGATTAAGTAAAAAATAAATTTACCTTAGTATGTAATACAGTTCGAAATTAAATAATATAAAACAGTTACACTTTTTAGAGAGTAAAGCAAGGGATATTATCGGTTTTTCTGACTCGTTATCAAGTCATAAAGGAGGAAAATTTATTATCTGAACTCCTACCTCTAAAAAACACTTATTTCAAATCGCTTAACTAATCTCAACCCACTATTAAAATATCGGACTAAATCACTATTCTAAATGTTGTCCCCTTGCCGAGTTCGGAGTTGCGGACAAATATCTTGCCGTTATGGTAGTTCTCGATGATACGTTTGGAGAGCGACAGACCAAGCCCCCAACCACGTTGCTTGGTAGTAAATCCGGGTTTGAACACCTCCTTAAATTGCGCTTTGGCTATACCCTTGCCTGTATCGCTGATATCGATAGTTACACGCGAGTTGATATTATGAAGCGTAAATGTTATATCACCTATGCCTCCCATAGCATCTACCGCATTTTTGCAAAGATTTTCCACAACCCACTCAAAAAGAGGAATATTGATAGAGACAACCGAACTTTCAAGACGATTGACTATGTAGTAATTTACCTTATTCGAGGTGCGTTGTCGGAGGTAGTTAACGGCGTTTTCTACAACGGATACGATGTTTTCTTCGTTTAACACAGGTGCTGAGCCAATCTTCGAGAAACGCTCCGAAATAGTTTGCAGTCGGTTGATATCCTTGCTTATCTCCGATAATATATTTTCGTTTATTCCTTGTAGTTTTAGTATCTCCTCCCACGCCAGAAGCGACGATATAGGCGTGCCGAGCTGATGTGCCGTCTCCTTGGAGAGTCCTACCCAAACACGATTTTGTTCCGCTTTTTTGTCGGAAGCAAATGCCCAAAATATTATCAACAGAAAGCCCGTTATAAGCGATAACTGCACATAAGGGAAGATGTCTAAATATTTGAGCAATATAGAGGTGTCGTAGTATATGTATTGCTTTTCGTCATGGCTCAATATCAACTCAATAGGAGTATTTCGCAGGCTATAACCTACTATTTTGTCTTTAAAAAAGGCATTGGTATCTTTGGGTATCTTGTCGATATTGACATAGTTTATTACATTGCCTTGTTGGTCGGCTATGATAGCAGGTATAATTCGGTTGCTCTCTATTATCTGCCATATAAGTTCGAAATTGAGTTTGTCGTCCGGCTCTATGTGGTTGAACCGATTCATTGCCTCAGCCCATATCTCCATCTTTTTACGCTCCTCAACGGCAAGTTTACGCGACAACGTATTTGTAAAAAATAACGATGCCCCAACAATGAGCAACGAAATAGCTACATAAATATATTTTGAGCCTTTTAGCGACATTGTACGTTACCTCCTTTCTCTATTTTCCACGATATTTGTCGTCTCCGCTAACCTCCTCTATCATCGATAGATAGCTATGGTAGCGAGAGGCGGATATTTTACCCTCATCAACAGCATGCAAAACCGCACAATCAGGCTCTTGGATATGTCTGCAATTAGGATAACGACAGGCTCTACCTGTGGCAAAAATCTCCACAAAATAGTGCGATATTTCGTCTTTGTCCATATCTACCACGCCAAACCCCTTGATGCCGGGCGTGTCGATAAGATATGAACGGTTGTTTAAGCCGTACATCTCCGAGAATGTAGTAGTGTGCATACCTTTTTGGTGGTAGGTAGATATTTCGGCTGTCTTGGCACGATTTTCGCCTGTGAGCGAATTGATTAAGGTCGATTTGCCTACTCCCGAATTGCCCGAGAGCAGAGTTATCTTGCCCTCTATTTCGGTTTCTATATCGAGAATACCCTGCCGACTTGTGGCAACGGCTTTTATACACTTATAACCAATTGATTGGTATATGTCAATGAGTTCGTTTAGCTGGGCTGTCTCTTGGTGGTTTAGCAGGTCGATTTTGTTGAATATCAATATAGTAGGCACGCCATAAGCCTCAGCCGAAGCTATAAAGCGGTCGATGAAAACAGTCGATGTCTCGGGGTTTTTAATTGTTACTACAAGCAATGCCACATCTATATTGGCTGCGATAATGTGTATCCGCCTCGACAAGTTTACAGGACGGCGTGCGATATGGTTTTTGCGGGGCAGGATATCGGAAATCTGGTTGTTGCTGTCCACTTCAACTATATCGCCCACTACAACGGGATTAGTACTTTTAATTCCCTGAATACGGAAGTTACCCCTTATCTTGCACGTTTGTACGTTTCCGTCGGCGAACTGTACCCAAATGTCGCTACCTGTATTTTTTACCACCAGTCCCTGCATATTCTATAACTGTGAATGTTTTTTACTCCGTTCGTCGCTGTCTATCCAGATAGTAACCGGTCCGTCGTTGATAAGCTCCACCTTCATATCGGCACCGAAAACGCCTGTTTTCACCTCCTTGCCGAGAAGTTGCGATACAGCAGAGCAGAAACTTTCGTACAGAGGCACGGCTATATCGGGCTTGGCTGCGTAGATATACGAAGGGCGGTTACCTTTACGTGTTTGGGCATAGAGGGTAAATTGGCTTATAATAAGCACTTCGGCGTCGGTATCGATAGCCGAAAGGTTCATCACTCCGTTGGTGTCATCGAATATTCGCAGGTTGACAAGTTTTGAGGATAGATATTCGACGTCATACTCGGTATCGCTGTCGGTAATGCCCATCAATACGAGCAAACCGTAACCTATCGCCGATTTAGTCGCCCCTTCCACGGTTACACTTGCTTTGCTTACTCTTTGGATTAGTAGTCTCATTATTTGCCGAATATGCTTCTATTACGTGACAACAAAGGTAGTCATTTTATTCCGGATTATGCGATAGAAGTGTTTTAAAATTGTTAAAGTCTTTCAATACCGTATTGTACTTGGTCATAAAGATAGTGATTTTTTTTGTAAAAAATAAAAAAGTTTTGAATCATAAATTAGTAATTTTGAGCTTTTTGCAAAAATAGATTAACTTTGCCACCAATCAATTATCTTTAAAATATTTTTTCGACCTTTTTGTGGTTTGTTCGTATATATATCAAAAAGTTTTTATGGACAATAACAAAATACAATATCTAATATCGTGTAGTAAAGATGGCGACCGTTTTGCTTTTTCGTCATTGGTACGATATTTTCAATCCAAAATATTTTCTCTTACATTCAGAATGTTGTGCAACGAAGATGAGGCTAAAGATGTGATGCAGGATGTTTTTATAAAAGCATGGTTACATTTGAATGATTACGACTCTAAATACCATTTTTCTACTTGGCTCTACAGAATAGCCTCTAATTTGTGTCTGGACAAAATAAAATCGTTTGAGAAAACCCATTTAACAACGATTAAAGAATATAACATTGCAAGTAATCAGAATATAGAAACCGAACTAATCAACAAAGAGATTGCCCATAACATAAAACAACTTACAAACCGGCTATCCGCTAAACAGAAATTATTATTCACATTGCGTTATTTGGAAGAGCTTGATATACCCGAAATAATAGATATAACAGGTATGTCGGCTGCAAAAATCAAAAGTAATCTGTATCTCGCTCGTAAAACAATTACCAATAAAATAAAATCAATTGAAAAATGAAAAACATAGAGAAATATACCGAAATAGAATTCAAGCATTTGATTGCTGATATTAGCCGACAACAGCCGATCCTATCGGACGCCGAAACACTCTTGACAGAGACAATAATACAACTACCAAATAGACCTTTGCCTAAACTCAAAAGATATTTTGAGTTTTATAGAATAATATTAAATACCGCAGCCGTGTTTTTAATAGGTTTGTTTATATTCCAATATGTAACAGACACAAGTGACAAAAGAACTGACGATAAGAAAATAGACACTGCTTGGGTTACCAATTTTAAAGATAATCCATGTAAAAAAATTTCGAGGACTAACCTATTACAATACAAAGAATTATATGCTTGTTATTTAGAAAACAACAAAAGAACACCAAATCCTTTTACAAAAAAATAATTAAAAAAAGAATAGAACAATGAAACTTAAACATTTTTTGAACCTTATTGCCCTGTCGGCTATTATGTCATCGTGCGAAACGATTTTGAACATAGATGTTTTTACCGAAGTTTATCCCGATGGTAGTTGCAGGAAAGTATTCCAAAACAGAGTACCACTCTCGTTTATGTTAGGCGAAAAATTCGAAAACGGTCAAAACTATTTTCCACAAACAATCGACACAACGCAATGGGACGTATCGTGGAAGTATAAGGATGGCAACATCAATACCAAATACCCTATTCAGCAAAGCGATATAGAGCATTTCAAAATAGATACTGCCTCTTTGGACAACGATTTTGAACTTACAATATCGAAACATTTCGATTCGGTAGACGAAATGAACAGTTTTTTGTCGACAAATAAGTATTGTGGAACACAGGCATCTTACACGCTAAAAAAGCAGTTTCGCTGGTTTTTTACCTATTACACCTATACCGAACTATATCCTAAGCTGAATTTCAAAACCAATTTGTTGCCAATATCCAACTATTTAGATGAACACGAGGCTGAATATTGGTTTAATGGCAATACGCAGCTTTTAACAGGTATGAATGGCATAGAGATCAACGAGTTTTGTCAAGAGTTGGAAAGAAAGTATAACAGATGGATAAGGCATCTCCTTTGGAACGAAGAGTACCGTATTTATGTCGATAACTATGACCGCCTACAACTAAACATCTCTAAAAGCGAGTTTATTTCACTATCAGATACCATATTCAATCAACAAGGCGATATGCTTATATTGGATATGAGCCACGTGTTGGATAAATATTTCGATACAAAACAATTTTCAGAATTTATCAATCAAAATGTCTCTCTGTTTGATTATGACGAAACTAATGGCGATTTTTTCGAACTCTTTCTCAACCCTCAAAGTGTTGTCCATAACAACACGCTCAAACTACCGGGCAAGGTATTGTCGGGCAACTATTACCAACTTGACAACAACGGATTGATGTCGTGGCGAGTTACCCCTGCAAGAGTGTTTTTAAAAGACTATACGGTATATGCAAAATCACGTAAAGCCAATTGGTGGGCATTCACAGTATCGCTGTTGATAGTATTTGCTGCTATGTATAGTGTATTTTTTATAAAAAAGAACAAAGTATTGCTAATTCAATATATATTTGTATCTTTGTGCAAAAAAATATGAATTGCCCCAAGTGTTTATGTGAAGAAAGTGTCAGATCTGGCATAATAAAAGAAAAGCAGCGATNCATCTATATCTTGAAGGATTAGGGTTTCGATCGATCGGTCGTATTTTAGGTGTCAGCAACGTTTCCGTCCTTAATTGGATACGGGATTTTGGTCACAATATTTAGTTATTATCTAACATTAAAATACCATTAAGTATGAAATATTCATATATGATTGTAATATTATTTTTAACAATGACTGTATCTATTAAGGCACAAGTATATATACAGATACCATCAGGGCATAAAATTACATTTTTAATCATATCAAAAGATAGTGTAGTCATAGAGTCATATAAATTACACATGAAAGTGTCTCCTCGTATTTGTATTCGAAAATCTATTGCTGCAAAAATCAATCAATATACCAACAATACTATACATACAGATAAATTCTTAATAAAAGAAGAGGCTAACAATATTGTGAGGATCGAAAAAACAAATTATTACAAAGATATTAAAATAGAGCATGTCGGAGATTTTTATTTTATCGACAATTTGTTTGGAATTCGTAGTAATACCGAACGATTAAATATTTGTAGGGATTATTTTAATTCTAATTCAAGATTAGTAAAGTAATTTTTATCTTGAAAGGTAATTTTTTGCTTAAATTTACTCAATAATTTGAGAAATATCCTCTAAAGTTAACTTGAACTTTTTTTATTTTTTCTCTCCTAAACTTTACTTTGTACTGTCGGTCTTAATTTCTGATAATTCGTAATTAAATATTATCTTTGCACTAATATTTTAAATAAAATTGTTTTCAAACAAATGGAAAGAGAATTTGTTTTTAATGACCTAAACCAAGAGGTTACCGAGAAGTTATCGAACCATTATACCAATATCATCTCCGCTTTGGGCGAAGATGTTGAGCGTGAGGGGTTGTTGAAGACACCACGCCGTGTTGCCAAAGCTATGCAGTTTTTGATGTCGGGTTACAAACAAGACCCTGCTGAGGTTTTGCTTTCGGCACGTTTTCACGAAGATTATCGTCAGATGGTAATTGTCAAAGATATAGAGTTTTTTTCGATGTGCGAACATCATATGTTGCCTTTTTTTGGTAAGGCTCACGTGGCATATATCCCTAACGGTACAGTTACGGGATTGAGTAAGATAGCTCGTGTGGTCGATATATTCGCCCATCGATTACAGCTACAAGAACGCCTTACAAGCCAGATAAAAGAGTGTATCCAAAACACGCTCAACCCGATGGGCGTAATGGTTGTTATCGAAGCACAGCATCTATGTATGCAGATGAGAGGCGTACAGAAACAGCACTCAACCACTACCACATCTGACTTTACAGGTATATTCAAGGTGCAAAAAACAAGAGAGGAGTTTATCAGTTTAATAAAACAGTAATGCTATGAATACCACCGAACTAATTGCTAAAATAGACCGGCTAAGAAGAAAAAAAAATGCCGTTATAATGGCTCACTACTACCAAACAGGTGATATACAAGATATTGCCGATATGGTAGGAGACAGTTTGGCTTTGGCTCAATATGCGGCAAAGACCGATGCCGATATTATAGTGCTATGCGGAGTACATTTTATGGGTGAGACTGCTAAGATACTTTCACCCACGAAAAAGGTACTTGTGCCCGATATGGATGCAGGCTGTTCGCTTGCCGACTCCTGTCCTGCCGACGAATTTGAACGTTTTGTCAAGGCACACCCCGACTATACTGTTGTCTCCTATGTCAATACCACAGCAGCGGTAAAGGCTCACACTGATATAGTGGTAACATCGACCAATGCCAAAAAGATAATCGATACACTACCACAAGATGCCAAAATAATATTTGCTCCCGACCGCAATTTGGGCAACTATATAAATAGTGTTACAGGCAGAAATATGTTACTGTGGGACGGTGCTTGCCACGTTCACGAGCAGTTTTCGGTCGAAAGCCTCGTGGCACTTAAAAAGCAGTACCCAAATGCCAAGGTATTGGCACACCCCGAGTGTAAAAATGTAGTGCTTATGTTAGCCGATTTTATCGGTTCTACACAGGCATTGCTTAACCACACTACCCAAAGTGACAGCAGAGAGTTTCTCGTTGCCACCGAGAGCGGCATTATCCACCAGATGCAGCGACTAAATCCCGATAAGGTCTTTATTCCAGTACCGCCTGTGGATAGCACCTGTGGCTGCAACGACTGCAAATATATGCGACTGAACACATTAGAAAAACTCTATGCCTGCCTTCTCAACGAACAACCTGAGATATTGGTTGATGAGGAACTTCGTAAAAAAGCGGTAAAGCCTATCGAAAGAATGCTCGAATTGTCTAAGTAAGCCGGAAAATGTGATAAAAAAAGTGGTTTCAATAAATAGGTTGAAGCCACTTTTGGGTTTGTAACCAAATCGGGGTTAGTATTTGTTTTTGGAGTTGCTAACTAAGTATATATAGACTTCCGTTGCGATGATGCATTAGCAAAAG
Source organism: Porphyromonadaceae bacterium COT-184 OH4590 (assembly GCA_000768855.1). Lineage (GTDB taxonomy): Bacteria > Bacteroidota > Bacteroidia > Bacteroidales > Paludibacteraceae > F0058. The sequence continues at coordinate 21,783 of JRAN01000074.1, forward strand.
TATGGATAATTTTAGCATCTCCATCTTTTTTGAATAGCACTTT
>JRAN01000075.1 GCA_000768855.1 Porphyromonadaceae bacterium COT-184 OH4590
TGTCTCGAAATCGGATTGCAAAAGTAATACCTTTTTTATTAATAACCAAATTTTTTAATCCTTTTTTTGTGAAAATCATAAAAATTTTATCTAACTCACTGTATATAAATATGAAATATAATTCAAAATATAAAAAAAACCCAATTATTGATTATTTAAATCTTATTATAACAATAAACATTTGATTATTATAATACTTAATTCTATTCTTAAAGACAAAAACTATAATAGCTATTGCATATTACAGGATTTTTTATTAATTTTGCAGGTTACTATATTTAGTAGCATCTTGAATTTTAATACGAAACAATATTAATATATTATATTAAATGAAACTATCACAATTCAGATTTGACCTACCCGAGAAGTTAATTGCTCAATATCCTTCTAAACACAGAGATGACTGCAAATTACTTGTTTTACATAAGAAAAGTGAAAAGGTAGAACACCGAAAATTTGCAGATATCTTAGAATATTTTGATGATAAAGATTTGTTTGTCTTCAACAACACACAAGTTTTCCCTGCACTTATGACTGGTATAAAAGAGAAGACCGAAGCCGTCATAGAAGTATTTTTGTTGAGAGAGCTAAACCCCGATACCAAATTATGGGATGTATTAGTGGATCCTGCTCGTAAAATTCGTGTTGGTAACAAATTATATTTTGGAGAAGATCAAAGCCTTGTTGCGGAAGTAATTGACAATACTACTTCACGAGGACGCACTCTAAGATTTCTATATGACGGCACTCACGAAGAGTTTAAACAGGCTCTTTTTGCACAAGGAAGAACATCGCTACCACCATATATCAAACGTCCTGTAGAACCTGCTGATACAGAAGCTTATCAAACAATCTTCGCTTCAAAAGAGGGAGCAGTAGTAGCTCCCTTTGCAGGGTTGCGTTTTAGTGGAGAACTTATGAAAAAGATGCAGATAAAAGGTATAGATTCGGGATTTATAACTCTACACTGCTCTTTGAGTATGTTTCGTTCGATTGATGTGGAAGATTTGCAAAAACATAAGCTTGACTCCGAACAAATGGAATTGAACGAAGATTTTGTAGAGCTATTTAACAGAAAATATGCCGAAAATCGCCGTATTTGTGCCATTGGAACATCAGTACTACGTGCATTGGAAACAGCATCTACCATTCAGGGTAAAGTAAAAGAATATAGAGGTTGGACTAATAAATTTATATTCCCTCCTTACGATTTTCAGACGGTAAGTTCTGTTTTATCCACATTTCATTTGCCTTATTCTACTATGTTGATGAATAAAGCAGCTTTTGCAGGTTATGATTTGATGATGAAAACATATGAAACAGCTATTAAGAAAAACTATAAATTTGGTTGTTTTGGCGACTTAATACTGATACTCAACAATTAACGATTAATTCAATAATAGGAAGGGACCAACAATGTCGAAACCATCGATACCTAAAGGCACACGCGACTTTCTTCCCATAGAAATGGAGCGTCGTAACTACATTTTTGATACAATAAAAGAGGTGTTTCGTAAATTCGGATTTGTGCAGATAGAAACACCTGCAATGGAGAATATATCGACCCTTATGGGTAAATATGGCGAGGAGGGAGACAAACTCCTCTTTCGAATACTCAACTCAGGCAATTTCTTCGACGGAGTATCTTCAGAAAAAAATGAGATAGTTGATATAAAACAACTTACGCTCAAAATAGCCGAAAAGGGGCTGCGGTACGACCTTACCGTGCCTTTCGCCCGTTTTGTGGTGCAACATAGAGACAAAATAACCTTTCCGTTTCGCAGGTTTCAGATACAACCGGTTTGGCGTGCTGACCGTCCTCAAAAGGGCAGATACAGAGAGTTTTATCAATGCGATGCCGACATCGTCGGAGCCGACTCGTTGATAAACGAAGTGGAGCTGATAGAGATGCTCGACGAGGTTTTCCGTAAATTTGGTATACGCGTTGCTATAAAACTCAACAACCGCAAAATACTTGCGGGCATAGCCGAACTGATAGATGAAGTCGACAGAATTACCGATATAACCGTGGCTATCGACAAGCTTGACAAAATAGGTCTCGACAACGTCAATACAGAGCTTATCAACAAAGGAATAGCTGCCGAAAAGGTCGAACTGCTGCAACCTATCCTACTGCTTGAGGGCAGCAACAGCGAAAAACTCGCTCGCCTAAAAGATGTACTTAGTGACTCGAAAGTAGGGCTAAAAGGAATAGAGGAGATAGAGAAGGTTTTTACATACTTGAATGATTATAACGCTAATGCCGAAATAGAATTAGACCTTACGCTCGCTCGCGGACTCAATTACTACACTGGTGCAATCATTGAGGTGAAAGCTCTCGACACCGCTATCGGAAGTATCTCCGGTGGTGGCAGGTACGACAACCTTACAGGTATTTTTGGTTTGGAGGGTGTATCGGGCGTAGGTGTATCATTCGGAGCCGACCGTATCTACGATGTGCTCGAGGCTCTAAACCTCTTCCCCGACAAGTCGGCAGCTACTACCAAAGTGCTTTTTGTGGCATTCGACAGCAAAGGTATCGATTTCGCTCTGCCCATTGTACGCCGTCTGCGACAGGTAGGTATAGCCTGCGAACTCTACTCTGAGGCAGCAAAAATCAAGAAGCAGATGCAGTACGCCAACGACAAGCAGATACCTTATGTAGCTATCATCGGCGACGAAGAGATAAAAGCCAACTCAGTGATGCTCAAATATATGGTAGATGGTAGTCAGAGACTTGTATCTATAGATGAAATTGTGGAGAAACTGAGCAAGTAAAACACTAAATATCAATGTATTTTGTATAGTCTATGAATAAAATAAATACTTATAGGAAATGGTTTTGATTTAGCTCATCATATGAAGACGAGCTATACCCATTTTATGATGACTATTGGAGTAAGCGTATAGATATTATCAAGGAAACAGGTAAAGATAAAGTAGATAACAAAGATTATCAGATAACTGACATGACTCCTAAATGATTTTCAGAAGAAATAGATAAAAGTAACAACCCTTTTAATAAATTTAAATAAATCATTGGGCATTCTTAATCATATTAAAAAAAATTGTTAGAATCATTAACAACAGAAAGAAATAGAACAAATAATTGGGTGGATATCAAAAATGAATATCACAAGTTGCTAAAAGATTGTATTCAAAGGTAAACAAAGGATGATTCGCAAAAAGAGGAAAATTCTATTAAATTATTAAAAAACGAGTTAAAAGCATATTAAGCTATTACTTATAGATTATTTTAAATTTATAAATAGAGATAATTACCAGATATTTATCTTTGGACAATCTTGTGATATTTCGGATAGAAAATATGTTAAATACTCTTTTTGAACATCCAAATTGCAAATCAATCAAGCCATTTTATTATCAAAGAAACGATAGTACAGGCAATTATAGTGATATAGTATGTAACACCTCACAAAATTTACAGACAAAGCCACAACCAGATATAAGGTTGTAAATAAGGAATATACCACAGCTTTATTTAAAGATTATTAATGTAAGCAACTAAAATTTTGGGTATTGCTAATTAAATATATATATGTATCTTTGTGCAAAAAAAATATGAATTGCCCCAAGTGTTTATGTGAAGAAAGTGTCAGATCTGGCATAA
>JRAN01000076.1 GCA_000768855.1 Porphyromonadaceae bacterium COT-184 OH4590
CTGCCGAAAGGTGGAAGAGTAGGTAGCCGCCAACCTTTTTAAAACCGAACTAATAGAAAGTTCGGTTTTTTTTGTTGTATTATCCACAGACAACATAACCTGCATTTTTATATTTCTTGTTTTCTTTTAGTTTAGGTTGGAGCTGCCCCAACCAAGCACCGACATACCTTGCATTGACACAAGAAAAGTATGCAAAAGAGGGGGGCATTACAGCAGTGCCTTCGCTCGGCATAGCTCGAACAAGTTCGGCTCTGCTCTCGCTTAAACGGCACAGTCAAGGCTGATGTTACGAGCCGACCCACTATGTGTTTGCTCGCTAAACGAAATAACCCGGCTTTGCTCAAAACAGGCTTTCGTTTTTTTACGCTCGCTTCGCACAGTGAGTGCCCTGTATCTCTACTCAATGCCATTGTTTTTTGCTCCGCAAAAACAGGGATAACAGCCACAACTATTAAACCAAAAAAAGGAGCAATCCTCTGCAAGGACTGCCCTTTTTTTCTTCGTACAATCAAAAATTTTATATTTCTACCACTTCACTACTTTTCCTACTTTGTCGCCTACGCGTATGATATATGTGCCTGCCGAGAGGTGCGAGACGTTAACCACGGTCTTGTTGCCTGTGGTGGTGGCGGTGGCTACCACACGCCCCGACAGGTCGGTAATGGTAATAGATACAGGCGAGGAGCCGACCTCTGCTTCTACCGTGATAAACTCGCCTGCGGGAGTGGGGTAGATGCCAAGTGCCGTATGTTCACTATGGTCGATGCCTGTGCCGAGAGCAAACTCCACATTGATATTAGTGGCTTCTTTCACTACGATTTGTGTGTCTGTAATAGTTTTGCCGTTTACCTCTATTTTGGAGAGGTGATAGCCGGCGGCAGGTGTTGCCTCTATCTTTAGTACAGTACTGCCCTCTACTTGGCTACCGCTATCTACTATACTATTGTCGTCTGCCTTGCGAACGGTAAGCGTACCGTTTGCAAGGCTGAGTGTAGGGTAATAGCAGAGCTTTGCTCAAAGATATTGGGCATAAACTCTTCCCATTGGGCGGTATGGCTATATTTGGATACAGAGCCGGCAGGTACATATAATTTGCAAGTATTTTCGTTATTACCCTTGGGAACATCGTCGAAAACGCTCTCCCCCATACTAATAGTGGCAGGGTCGATAACATCTATCTTTATCTTTTTTAAGCTACTGCAGCCCCTAAATGCCTCATCTCCTATCCCGGTTACGGAGTTTGGGATATTTATAGAAGTTAATTTTTCGCAGCCATAAAATGCCTTCTCTCCTATAATGGTTACGGAATCGCCTATATTTACCGAAGCTAAGCTACTGCAGCTATAAAATGCCTTCTCTCCTATCTTGGTTACGGAATTGCCTATATTTACCGAAGCTAAGCTACTGCNGCCTATATTTACCGAAGCTAAGCTACTGCAGCTATAAAATGCCTTCTCTCCTATCTTGGTTACGGAATTGCCTATATTTACCGAAGCTAAGCTACTGCAGCCCCTAAATGCCTCATCTCCTATCCCGGTTACAGAATTCGGCACAGTATAAGTATTACTGGGTTTAGCCTGCGGATATATTATGAGAGTATTTTTGTTTTTGTAGAAAAGAACACCTTCTTGAGAAGAATAATTGGGGTTTCCGTTATCTACAGAGATCGAAGCTAAGCTACTGCAGTACTGAAATGCCCCATCTCCTATCTTGGTTACCGAGTTTGGGATATTTATAGAAGCTAAGCTACTGCAGCCATAAAATGCCCCACCTCCTATCTTGGTTACGGAGTTTGGGATATTTATAGAAGCTAAGCTACTGCAGCCATAAAATGCCCCATCTCCTATCTTGGTTACGGAGTTTGGGATATTTATAGAAGCTAAGCTACTGCAGTCATAAAATGCCCAATCTCCTATCACGGTTACAGAGTTGCCTATATTTACCGAAGCTAAGCTCCTGCATCTACTAAATGCCCCATCTCCTATCTTGGTTACGGAATTGCCTATATTTACCGAAGCTAAGCTACTGCAGCCACTAAATGCCCAATCTCCTATCACGGTTACAGAGTTGCCTATATTTACCGAAGCTAAGCTACTGCATCTACTAAATGCCCCATTTCCTATCCCGGTTACCGAGTTTGGGATATTTACCGAAGCTAAGCTACTGCAGCCACTAAATGCCTCATCTCCTATCCCGGTTACGGAGTTTGGGATATTTATAGAAGCTAAGCTACTGCAGTCATAAAATGCCTCATTTCCTATATAGGTTACAGAGTTGCCTATATTTACCGAAGCTAAGCTACTGCAGTCATAAAATGCCTCATTTCCTATCCCGGTTACCGAGTTTGGGATATTTATAGAAGCTAAGCTACTGCAGCCCCAAAATGCCCAATCTCCTATCACGGTTACAGAGTTGCCTATATTTACCGAAGCTAAGCTACTGCAGCTATAAAATGCCTTCTCTCCTATCTTGGTTACGGAATTGCCTATATTTACCGAAGCTAAGCTACTGC
>JRAN01000077.1 GCA_000768855.1 Porphyromonadaceae bacterium COT-184 OH4590
GAAAAAGTCAAGGTGTCCCTTTTCCCACAAACAAAATCGATGAACCTTTTCCCATATCTATCAATAGCAATCCAGACCCAACAGTAGTTTTTTTATGCTGGACACAGGTGTGAATTTCATCTAATTCAACGATTCCAACAGGCTCTTCCGACTTTGGTAACTCGGCTTGTTCACCCCATTTTTTTACCCATTGAAAAACCGTTACATAGCTGATATTCAGAACTCTACCGATAGCACGAAAACCTAAACCTTCCAAATATAATTGTAAAGCAAGGCGTTTTTGTTCGGGAGTTTTGGTGGTTGATTTTTTTTTCAACAGAATAAAAACAACCGCATTTTTTGCACTTGTAGCGTTGTTTCCCAGCTGTAAAATCTGCTTTAACGTTATCTTCTGATTGACATTTATAACATTTCATAGTGCAAAAATATAAAATATATTTTAAATTAACAATACCAAAAGTTCGGTCATCATCGATGAGTTGCCGACCATCTTCTTCAAGGGATTGGATAATCTGATTGCTACTGCCCGAAGCAACAAAGTTGCGGTGTTACCGGGCTTTCAGGATTTCAGCCAGTTGCGACGCTATTATGGAGATAAAGAGAGTAAGGTTATTGAAAATACGGTTGGTAATATCTTCTCCGGTCAGGTGGTCAGTTAAACGGCGAAAACATTATCGGAACGGTTTGGGAAAGTGCTTCAAAAACGGCAGAGCATGAGTATTACCCGAAGCGATAAAACGACTTCCATCTCTACACAAATGGACAGCCTTATACCGGCATCGAAAATCTCCAACCTTACTCAGGGAATGTTTGTCGGAGCTGTGGCCGACAATTTCGATGAACGCATCGAACAAAAAAATTTTCCACTGTGAGATTGTAGTGGATAATGCAAAGGTTGCAGCCGAAACAAAGGCTTATCAACCTATTCCTGTTATCACTGATTTTACTGATGAGAACGGGAGAGACCGCATGAAAGAACAGATACCACTTAACTATAACCGCATCAAGGAGGAAGCGAAACAAATCGTTACTGACGAGTTAGAACGGATAAAGAATGATCCGGATCTTTGACATCTTCTACCGAAAAAGGAAGGATAAAATAGTTAAAGTCGCGATTTTAAGACTCTAACTATTTTTGTTCATTCAATTATCTAATGTGGGAAAATATCTTTTACTCAATGACATATCAGCGTTATAATTGCAACAACTAAATTTGCACCAATGACTCGCAACTGCTAACATATAAGGACGCCATAGTCTTCTTTGAGAATTTTGAATTGCCGTTCGATACTGGGAATTACTTAATAACTTGGTACATTTGTCTTTTTTGAAAAAGTTCCTTATGATAAAGTCTATACCTAATACAGCATCCATTGGCGGATGAGATATTCTCGGTGATGGCAGTAGCAAAACGTCTCCGAGGTCAATATTCTTCATCGGATTGCCGCCATAAGTTAAATGAAATTCAGGATGAATGTATTCATTTACAGAGTTATTATCAAAATCTAAATGCCAATGAGAAATTACTTTTTTCCCATTAACTTGCCCTGAAATTTCAATTGAAAAATTATAAGCTCCAAATACTGTGTTTTGTACTTGTTCTTCAGTATGATCTATTTCACCTATTTGTACACTAAGAATAGCCTCTAATAATTTTACTACGCTTGGAACTGTATTTCGAGGTATATCATCTATTCTAAATTTAAGTTTTTGTAAATTATATGAACAATCCTTAGATTTATTTAATTCACCTGCGACCTTTGAAAGTGGACTTGTATCTATACAAAATTTTTCTTGACGCAAAATAGTCGCAAGGAAATTCAAATCAGTACTTACACTGCCTTTACTCATAATTTATCTCTCTCTTCGATATTGTGCCTGTAATTCTTTCAAACGCTCTTCTTCCAGTTTTGCGACGTTCTTCCAAATATTTATATTTGTTCGATGTAAAGCTGCTTCAACTGAAACATAATCTGGATCCTGCCATGGATATAAATTCTCTTGCCTATCGATCATTAAACCATCAACAGGATCTAATGGGCGATTATTACCTTTACAGACTGTCCAAAATTCATCACTATCTGATTTTGGCATCTTTTCTGAAGGATAAATTTTTGTTAATTTCAATTCTTTTTTGATATACTCAACCCTATCAGACGCAGAGGTTGCACGAAGATAAGTTTCAGCATGAATAGTTTTATTCCACCAAATTTCAATTATAGGCATCCACCAACGTTCCCACCCCTGATAAAATACACCTTTATAAAGTGCTTCATTTAATGATGACAAAACTTGTTCCCAATCCTCACTAGATTGTTCAATATCAATGCCTAATCTTGCGGCCAATGTCCGCTCGTCTATTAATAAGCCTTGTTTCAAAAGCAATTCATTAATTAGAAAATTAGCAATAACGTGAGACGGATTATTTGCTAAATTATTCAATTCTGAAACAAATCGCTCGTCCACAACACTAATATCAATACTCAATACCTCTGATAGATTTTCAGCAGATAGGTTAATACTACGATAGCCTTCTGCCAAGGCAATTAATTTAGGAATATACTCCTCTATATATATATTAGGACCTGTAATACTTTCTTTTTCAATAAAAACATCGAACAAATTTCTTCCTGAATTTTCTAAAGATTGTGTTATTTTATCATTCGCCGAAAAAAGAATTATAGGAAATTCTTTTATGCTTTTTTCCTTTTGACGAGTTCTAATCTCTTGAGCTAATGAAGTCCCTCTATAGTTTGCTTTTTTTCCATCTTTAGTATTTGCATAATCATCCAAACGCAAATCAATGATTAATCCATCTAATTTATCTTCTTTTTGCCTATCTTCGATAAATTGAATTTGCTGCTCCCAAGTACTCTCGGGCTGACTTAAAAAAACCTCAATGCGTCCCTCTTTTTTTAAGCCCTGAACAGTACCATTTGCCCTGTCGGTACTATCATCATCAATATATAAATAATTTATTGCCATAATATTTATTGTTTTAGAATAGGGATTTCTATTTTTATACAGGTTGCAAAACCTTTTGTCGGTTCAGCAATTAATATTTTTCCTTTATAAGATGTGATTATATCTTTTACTATTTTCAGCCCAAGTCCAGATCCCACTAATCGGTCATTGCTTGGAGCATCAAATCCAGCAGGAGTAGATGTCGTAAAGAAAGCGTTAAATACCCTTGAACGATTTTCGATAGGAATTCCATCTCCATTATCATAGAAATTCAAAAATGCATTGTCATTTTCGATACCTACCTCAACGAATATCTTCCCATTTGCTCGTTGAGCCCTGTTTATTGCTTTCTTGGCATTTGTATATAAGTTAAATAATATAGAACTCCATTCGGATTTATGCATTGGAACTGTAATAACATCATAATCCCAAATGTCAACATCAAATGTAATTTTATTTTTTGATAAATCATTTGCTATTGTTTGTTGAAATGAGTCTAGTATAGCCAGCACATCAATAGGCTCAGTTTCTCTATTAATATTTTGAGAAACCGTAGCATTAAAATAGGCTGTATAGGCTATCAAATTATTTAAATTATGAGTAATTCCATTTAATAGAACTATGCCATTCTCTGTTAAATTTTCCTCTTTTAATTGACTTATATACCCGTAAATAGAAGGCTGAAATTGCTTTATCTCATGTGAGAATTCACCAATTATAAGTCCCATACCTGCCAATACGCGAAGCATACTCGCCTCTTCAATCTCTTTTCGAATAGATGCTACTAATTTTTTTCGTTTCGCCTTTTCTTTCTTTCGTCTTTCTTCTTTCCTTTCTGTTGATTGATTGTCAGAGTCATTTTCATCACCTTGGTTATCATCATCTATACTATCTACTAAATCATCTAATTCTTTTAATTTTTCCTCAGTAGATTGTTCTTTTTCTTCTGATTCTTGAGTAAAATCATCATCAGCCTCACCTTCTTGTTCCTTAAACAAAGTGACTCCTTCGCTAATTCTTAATCTTGCTGCAAATAACGACTTATACATAAAATCAGAAAGCTGTTTAAATGCTTCATTTTCAATGAGCCCTTCTCGACTGGCTGTTTCTTCGAATATATCACCTTTAGGATCTGTTATCTCAACAAAACCAAACATATTTTTATTTGCAAGGGGAACGTTAACAAACCCAGATTGTTGCCCCCATCTCCTGTCAACACCTATCCAGTCATCGGTAAGTTCACCATATGGTAATACTCTAAATCCATTTCTATATAATCTAACCCCACTTGCTGTATTAGATAACTCTTGGATACTTGTTAAATCTAATTTTGTTATACCTCCACGATAGTATTGAGGTCTTTGATAAATGAAATAATGTATTTTGAAATAAACATCTTGTAAATGAGAATAGTATCTGTTAATTACTTTATCTCCATCTTCATTTTTTTTATCATATTCAATTTCTATTATGTCATCAATATGAAGTCCTTCACTTTTAACATGTACAGTTCCCTTGTGCTGTGCATTTATATGACCCTCAAAAACAGCTAATGCTTTATCAAAGATAGATATTTGCTCATTTAGGATAAATTCTTTTTGTCCATTGACTTCTTGGGAAAAATTGACTTTAAATGATGCCTCATTTTGAATTGCAGAATTATGTCTTTTACTTCTATCTGAGAGATAATTCGGCTGGAATAAATCAAGTACATATCTGTACACACGCTTTATTGCAGCAACTGTCCATCCATCTCGAAGTCCATTCATTATTAAGATTGTACCTTCTTCTTTTTCTTTATCAACTTCTTCAATGGGAAAGGTTATTGAGCCAAGTTCTTTGTCAATAGTATATTCATTCCACTTAATGACAATTTTCAGCGCTCTTTCTGCATTTTTAGTTTGCGTAATAATCGTCAATTGTTCTCCAAGTCGTTGTGTCGCAAAACGTCCAATTCCTTTTCTTCCTGCTTTTGTCCGCTTAAATCTTTCGGATATGGGATTATGTATCTTATCAGCTGAAGAAATCCTCATAAAACCATTAATCAACTGATCTTCGGTCATCCCAATACCATTATCGGAAATAACTAAGGTTCCTCCTTTTTGGTATGAATCAATAAAATCAACATCTACAACTGTCGCATCGGCATCATAAGCATTTTTAATAAGTTCAGAGACGGCAGTTTCGGCTCGGCCTACTAACTCGTAGCCAAGGCGTTGAATCAATCCAGCATCAACCGTAAAACCAACTTCTTTTATGTTTTTTTCTTCCTCTGCCATATGTCTATATTTAATGCTATATGAAACAATTTGCACAAACTATATTTTCCGCATCAATCAATATATCCATCAAATAGGGTGATTTTCGTGCAGTGTCAGTTTTCTCACCACGCTTAATCGTATCCAATTTAATTTGACGGATACGTTCAGGTTTAATAAGGTCTTCAAGGCATTCACCTTGAATCCATGTATACCCATCTTTTTCATATTCCATTGCTTTTTTGAATAAATCAGGATGTTGTTCATATAGCCAAATCCATTCTATACGCTGTTGGAAAAAACAGAAATAGCAACCTGAACGACTTCGAGCATATTCACCTTTTTGCCCATCTACTGTAAATGAGACTTTCTCATAATATGCAGGAACTCCAACTCCGCTATTTCGTAATAATCTAAAAATATCTTCACGATTCAAGTTATCTTCATGGTCAAGTAAAGTAAAATCATCCAAGTATGAAATCGGATAATTTTTATCTTTCAAAAACGCAAATATCACTCTGTTAAAAATACTGGGGTCGATATCCAATAAAGCATTTAATTTCTTTGACAATGTAAATTTATTGTCTCTAGGCATCTCCAATATATCTTTGGCTCTCGCATAAATTTGTTTATCTGCAATGCTTTGATATAGATCTAAATGAAGTTCAATATTCTCATTTTTGAAGAAGTTAGATAATATCTCTATGCTCCAAATATTCTTGCGAAAAGGAAATATAGATTGAATGTTCGGCTTAGTGGATATATAACCTTCTCTATCTTCGTCACCGCGAATACCCACATAAGAAATCGCCAAATCGTCGCCTATAAATTTCTCAAATGGCTCTAATTTCAACTTTAAGGTACACCAGCGAGATTGAACAGAGGGTAGATAATTTCCTAATGACTTAAGAAAATAATCAAAAGGCTCAAAATGAGGATTATTGGTTGCGCTTAAGCGTTTTATTTCTTTTCCTAAATAATTCTCTATCCTATTTACTAAATCAAGCGTTTCTCGCAATTCCTTTCCTGTATCACAGAAGTAATACTCAATATTCAGGTCTGGATATTTCTTGTTAAGATATATTGCCAATGCAGCACTATCTTTCCCTCCTGATATTCCGAGAACATGTCTGACTTTTTTATTGTTACTTACCATCAATTTCGTTCTGTAATAAATCCAACAACAAAGCTATATTAGTATTTTTATCATTACTTAATCTACTTTTAATGTCGGCTTCTAATTCTTTTATTTTTTTTGTCTTCCCTTTGGGATAACGTATAGTATGCTTCTGCAAACCCTTAATGAATGATGTAATTTCTAATTTGAAAACTTCTTCGGTATCAAGATTTACATCGGACTTTGCTAAGTTACAAAGATTATCCAACTCATTAATCATATATCGGAAATTTTCATATAGAACTTTTTCTTCTTCATCCGAAATAGTATCAAGTGATTTACCTATTAATACCTGACAAATTGAACTAATCCATGCATTACGAACATCCAATTCAGACATTAAACGTTGATAGAAAACTTTCTGTTTAGGCAGAAGTAAATGTTTCTTTAATTTTTTGAACCTTTGCTTTAATGCTTCTTTATATTCGACGAATGGGACTTCTTTTCCGATAAATTCTAATTGAATAAAACTTTCAATCCTATTTATCAATTCTTCGTAAGCGGTTCGTATCTCTCTTACTAAGATTTGTAGATTATCTATATAGTCTTTTACAAGCTTTGGATTTTTTGCAATCTTTTCCAGAGAAATCCCCATTGCTTTAGGAAAATCTTCAAAGAATGTTTTTTCTGGCTCCTTAGATAAAGCGATAGCATCTCGCAATATAATTGCCTGTTTAGATATGCGCTTTGTCTTTTTTCCATATTCAGGTAGTTGTGCATAAAAAACCAGAAACGGTTTTATCAACTCAATTAGGCTGTCATTGGAAACTATATCCGTTTCTTCGATATTAAGAAAAGACCTATAAGAATTAAATAAATCCAATTTTATACCTGAGATGTCAAATGACTTTATCTCAAATGAATCGGGTTGACGGCTCACTAAAACAAGAGTTTCGTCATCTATGCTTGGTATATAGCCGTTTTCATCAAAGAGGGCATAATCATCACGACAAATAAAAAGGAAGACTGGCAACCAAAAATCTATAAATCCTTGCTTTAATTTTAGTGGTCTCTTTTGAAGACGTTCGACTAAAATACGTACACTCATCTTTATTGCTTTGGCATCATCTAAGAACCTGATACATTCCTCCCACAAAACATTAAAACTTTCATCTGTAGGTTTTGTTAATGCATATCCATTATGATGAATACCGGTACTTTTTAGCAGGGACAGGTATATTGTTTTTTCAGGAGGAAATTTATCATCAGGAAATCCTAAATTGGGTTTATCAAAATTGGACACAAGTGCTTTAATCAAATTTTTACGCGCAGGTTGCATAGCCCCGGAAAGCTTACCCTTATTAACCATTTCATTTCGAAATATAGGCGTTGCCGGATAAGCCCAATCGCATATGACAGATAATTGTCTATTTAGTTGTCTATGGCTCTGAATATGAAGAATAGCACCGTTAAATAACCAAGTCGTTTTAGAATCGTCATAAAGCCCCTCGGATATAAGCTCATTAAGAGTCTTTTTGTAACGAAGAATCATTTTATCTATTTCCCGTTGAGCGACCTTGTCATTCGGATATTGTCGTTTCACATACTGTATGCGCTCCAATTCGACTAATGTATTCCGAATATCTCTAATATTGTTGTATAGACAATATAAAATAGGTTCATTTGAATCCAACGATTTTTGAATGGACTCGCTTTCTATTGAGTTTTCGGGAAATACGAGATTTATAATTCCATCGGCTTCCTCAATAATTTCAATATAAGGCTTTTCTGATATCTTGAACTGAAAGAAACGTGGACAGCCTGTTCTATAAAAATGCTCTTTTGCTTGGGTGTATGGAAAATCGAAGTATTTATTCAAGTACGGCACGACATCAACAATCTCGTCAATCTCTGCATCTGCAATAGCCTGATCAATGTCTAAATCTGTTCCACCAAGCAATTTATAACGTTTATCGTATTTTGTGAAACTGATTATCTTAAATTGAGAAAGTTTATCTATGACTTCTTCTGCATTATCAAAGCCAAGACTCAGTTTTGAATAATCAGATAAAAAATCTTTATCAATAACGCTGCTATAAGGTGCAAATATATTTAACAACCCAATTGTCTTTAGCAGTTTTGTTCCTTCATTTACATAATCAGCTAACTCTCCTTCAAGTCGCTCAATTGAACTGCGAATAGTTGCCCATTGACTATAATTCTGATTGTGCTTTGTTGTCAGAATCGAATAGTAGTTGTACATCAAATAATCATAGACACAACTAATGTTATAATATGGATTGGCTTTTGTCTCGAAATCTTCTAAACCCAGATAATCATTCGAATCAATAAACTGAAACAAAGAGCGTTCATTTTGCCCATATCGCTGCAAAGCTAAGGTTAAAATAGAGGCTGACAAAATATCGAAAGGAAGCAGCTTTTCGGCTATTGACTGATTGAAATAATCATTCAGAGGAAATGTCTTTGATTTTTCTATACTATCAAAAAGTCGGTCAAATGTTTTAAGTTTTTTGACCTTACCTTCTTTTGAGGAAATCCGTTCGGCGGCCAATAACAACAGTTGCTCAACAGGTTCATTAAAAGTTATTTCTTTTAATCGTCCTCGAACCTTATCCCACTCATTACGTTGAGTTTTAGATAGTCCTATTGCATAATCGTTATATCCCTGATGAAGCGTTGTTACAAAAAGGATATTTTTAGAATCATCATTAGCTAATTCTGCCAATTGCTGAATGAAGTACAACTCTTTCTCAGGATTATTATTTGCAGCATATTCAAGGAATTTCCCAAATTCATCAATAGCAATAAACCAACCTTTACCTGTTTTACTAATTTCAGCATAGCTTGATTCTATCTTTTCCAATATATCACGTGTACTGTAGTCTTTATTTTTTAACCCAAACTCCGTCGCAAAATAATTTAACAAGGAATCTGACTCTCCTATAATAGGTAAAAACTCAAATCCTTTTACGCCTTCAAAACTTCCATTCAATGGACAGAAATACTCTTTCTCTCCATTCAAATGATGCTCTAAAGCCAATAGAAAAGAGGATTTACCCGTACCATAAGAACCCACGATATTGAATGAATGTATTCCGCTCTTATAATTATTAGCTATCTGGGAATAAACCTGTTTTGCATTAGGTGTAGAAATATATTCGAGATTTTTATTTAAATCTCGAACAATATTTATTGAGGGTGAATAGTGATATTTAATTTCCGGCATAATAATCATTGAGTATCTCCCATTTGTCAATGGTTGATTTAAATTGTAATACTTGAACACCTGCGCTACTCGAAAACACTATGTTGTTATATTTCTCTGTAATTCGCTCTATTATAGAGTGTAATCCTTCTTTATTCAGAGCAAAAATGATTCCGGGTGAATTATTGCCAACTTCTAGTTCCTTGAAACTAATCGTTTTCATATCAGGATAATTATCAAGTATTGAGAATAAAAATATCTCTGCGGGTAAATTATAATTATCTTCATTCGATATTCGAAACAAGTCAACCAATCCTTTTTCTCCATACCTTTCAACTCGTAATTTTGACATCAGTTGTAAGTCGTTGAAAATACCTGAATACATATCTTCTAATTCTACACGAATCTCTGCCTTGTCTGTTTTCTGGTACATTCGTTGTAGCACCATAATATCTGCTGTAATAGTATTCACATTATATGAACTATCTTCTCTTGCAATAGATTCTATGTATTTGTGCAATTGTTCAGATGTAAACTCTATACGGCCTCTTCTGAAACCGTTAAAAAATAAGCTATAAATAGATGCATAATTTTCTTTCACTAATAGATAGTGAAGCAACCAAATTGTCCCAATATCTTCTAAGTATTTATCTTTACCTTCACCTCCAAAGATGTAATGAGCCATTTCTGATAATTCCCATTTATCACTACATAATCCAAAAGCTTTCATCCAAAAGCCAATAGCCGATACCATATTTTTACCAACGCCCAACTCCACAACTGCATTGTCATCGCCAAATTTATTACCAATGACTAAGAAATCATAGCCCTTTTTGAGCCAAAATTGCTTGCAGATGAACGTTTCATGTCCTGAAAACCTCATGTTTTTTATATAGATATATTTAATTTACAAAGATAGCGTTTTTTGCTCAGTAAGCTGATATTTTTATTATGAACATTATTCTCCGCATTCTTAGATATTCTGTAGATATTTCAAATGTAGCCACTTATCATTCAGAGAAACAAACTTATTAGAAATGATGCTACAACACCGAGTCTTACGCCACTCCCTACCTAATCAACGCCACACTCTTCCTCCTGCCGAAAAATCGACTGTAATCCTGCTGTTACCCACTACTTTCGTTACGCATTAATAGTGATACGTAACAAAAAAGAGTGTAATTATGGACGAAAAATTAAATCCGAAAGACCGCGTTCTTCTGATGCGAGAAGAGGGAGAAGGCAACAAACTCCAAGTAGTAAAGGGCATCGACAAAAAAGGAAAAATCGATGCCNTGCGAGAAGAGGGAGAAGGCAACAAACTCCAAGTAGTAAAGGGCATCGACAAAAAAGGAAAAATCGATGCCATTGACCCCCTGAAGGCAAAGCCCAATGATTTTCTCATCATTGACCGGCACGCCGATCCGATTGAGAACTTTTTCAGAAACTTCTTAAACCAGTTCAAAAATCCGTCGCATATCGGTTTTTATGCCGTTACGGTCGAGATGTTAGACAAGGTACTGACGCTAACCGAAAAGGAATTGGAGAAATTCCGCATCAATCCGAAGAACTTCCTGAATCAAACACAGGGAGAGTCTCAATCGGCACCCAAGCAAAACAAAATTATTAACCCTCAAACAGAAGAAATGAACCCTCACGTATCCAAAACAGACGAATCGAAAACCGATTTCCGGCAATTCGACACCAGCCGTATTCCTGAAAGCGAATACCAAAAATACGGCATCAAGCCGGAAGCCATTAAAGACGAACTCAACGCGATGAGCTACGGGTATAAATCTCCGCATTTGCTGGATATTACTCCGAACATCAATGGCGTGGAGTATTCGATGAAAGCCCGTTTGTCGTTGGAAGAGCAGCCGGCCGGGAAGGTGAATTGATATTTAAGTAGATTTAATCCTTTTTACAAGGAAATACGATATGAGACTGTGATATCAAACACTTAATTTATTGGAATCGCTAACTAAGTATATATGGGCTTCCGTTGCGATGATGCATTAGCAAAAGTATGGATAATTTTAGCATCTCCATCTTTTTTGAATAGCACTTTGTTTTCCTTCTCATTCTTGCCAGGAA
>JRAN01000078.1 GCA_000768855.1 Porphyromonadaceae bacterium COT-184 OH4590
TCTCCTGTAATAAATACAGCTCCTTGGCAAAGTTCGGTAACTCTTCAAAATGCACAATTAATAAGTATCGAAAAGGATGGGTTAATCCCTTTATATAAGCTAATCCCCGACTCTAAAAAAAGGAATGAGGTTAAAGACTATATTTTCCGTAGTATATATAAATTGAGAAAAGACAAAGACTATATGCTCAATGGAGAAGTTTGTACTTTTAAGCATATTTTTTATTTACCCCAACAAACATATCTTCAAATCAATGATAGTTTAATATCTGTAAAACAATTGCTCACATTCAGACCCTCCCTCGACGAACATAGTTTTTTGATACAAGGAGCGATTAAAGGTTCAAGATTAATTAATCTGAAATACGATTTAAACTCACCTACACCTATGTTATTAAATGCCATAAAAAGCAATATCGTTTATATACCCGAATTGCTACAAGATATAAACACTAGGAAATACTATATTAGATTAAATCCCAATTCGAATATTATACACCCGATACATTCGGATAAAACTTTTGAGGTGTATAATATAAGTAAGGAAGACATAAAAATGATAAATACATACAGTTTTCATATAGGAAATACTTTTATATAATAGTGAACTTTTCTTTTATTTTAAAAAAAACTATCTTTGCAAAAAAAAACGGATAATATCCTATATTTATATTAGAGTACAATGTAATAAATATTTAATAACTAATTAAAAAAAGTGTTTTATGAAAAAATTTAGTTTA
>JRAN01000079.1 GCA_000768855.1 Porphyromonadaceae bacterium COT-184 OH4590
AAAGTGCTATTCAAAAAAGATGGAGATGCTAAAATTATCCATACTTTTGCTAATGCATCATCGCAACGGAAGTCTATATATACTTAGTTAGCAATTCCCAGAATTAAAGTAGCCAACCAAAAACTACCTACAATTGGAACTTTCAGAACAAAAACAGTTAAAACCAACAACAACAAACTTTGAATTACAGCAATTACACCAAAACCACATGTGTATCCACTTATAATTTGCCAACGCTTCATTGGAGTCATAAGCAATCGCTCAAGTGTATTCGAAAAATGCTCTCGAACAATAGACATTCCACTAACAATAAAAGTGAACATAAGCACAAGTAAAGTCAAGAATACATATCCCATAGAATCAAAATAACTATCATCTGTTTTGCCATACAAATAATGAGTCTCAAAACAAACAGACATTGAGCGTTCTAATTCTTTTTTTATCAATAAAATGGACTTGGTCGTTTTACTATTGTTTTCCAATACAGTTAAAGTCAAAGTATTGTTATTCATCGAAAGAACAGCATCTAATTCATTATTTTCCAAAAGATTATCAACTTCAACATTATCTAAGAGAGTAATCACATCAATATTATCAGACAAATTGCTTACCAATTGATTAGAAATATTAACAACACCAATTTTAGGGGTATAATTGCTATCTTCTAACAACAAATAAATCAAAGACATTACAAATAATGGAGCCAATAGCATGAGAGCCAGTGTTCTTGGCTCATTTATCAATTGCTTCAATATACGAATAATAATGGATTTCATAATACTAATTTATTAAAAATAATTCTTCGATTTTTCCATTCTGTGTATTGGCGAGCAACTTGTCTAAAGTATTGTAGGCAATCACTTTATTATTGTTTATCAAAATAGCACGGTCACATTTATGTGCTTCTTCTGTTATGTGAGTACTTACAATAAGCATTTTACCTTGCTCTTTCCAAGATATGAATTGTTTCCATATAGATTGTTTCAATAAGGGGTCTATTCCAACAGTTGGTTCGTCAAGCAACATAATATCAGGATCATTTATGGAGGCAATGGCAATCGACAAGCGTTTTTTCATTCCTCCCGAAAATTTAGAAACCAATTTGTGTTGTTCGGTTGTTAAGTTTACCAACTGTAACACTTTCTGTGACTGTTCTTCAAACATCTTGCTATCAACGCCATACAGCCCTGCAAAAAAACGAATATTGTCAATGGCTGAAAGATTTTCGTATAAAGCATCACCTTGAGGCATAAAACCTATTTTTCCCAGTATATTTAAGTTTGGCATTGGTGTACCGTTTATAAGGATACGTCCACTATCAGCCTTGATTGCTCCAAGTATCAATCTGATAAGTGTTGTCTTTCCTGCCCCTGAAGGACCCAAAAGACAAGTGATTTCCTTATCAGGTATCTTAATAGAAATATTTTTTAAAACCACATTTCCATTAAATGATTTTGTAATATTTTCTATTGAAATCATACTCTTTACCGATTTTATTTTTTTTGTAAATGTTTATTCAACCAATCGGGTATTGCCGATTTCGGATAAGAAAGAATGGCATTTGGCGTACCCGAAAGCGATGTCTTGCCCGCATGCGGTACTTCCCTATGACAGTCCCAGCATGCAGTGCCATTACCTTGTTTAATATTGGATTTGCTTAACATACCGGTTTTTACAAACTCCTGATTGAGTTGCGAATGGCAACGTACACAATTCTCGTATATTACCGCCTGACTTGAAGGTATAGCCTGTATCCGTTGAGGCTCTTTTCGCATCGTAAATATATAGGAGTGGCGTAAGCCATCAATTGCTTTGAAATAATATTTGGCAAAAATGCTTGAGTGCGGTACGTGACAATCGTTGCAGTTAGCCACATTCTTGTGAGAGCTGTGTTGCCATGTGGCATAGTACGGACCCATAACATGGCAATTGGTGCAGACCGCAGGATTATCGCTCAGATAGCTGTAGGCTTTAGATGCATAGACAAGATATAGTGTAAGCCCCACAAATATCCCTCCAAATATCAGAGCTATCATCTGTAATTGTATTGTCGGGAATAGATATCCCAACATTTTTTGTAAATATTTTTTTAGTTTATTGCCCATAACAATATCAAAATTTACAAAGGTTACATACTATACACAAGCAAAGGTATAATAAAAAATGGAATTTTATATATATTTTTAACACTTTTTTTTCAAAACAAAATCAAAACAAATATTTTAAATTGATTTTCAATAAATTACAATACAATTAAAACTTATTTAAGGACACAAATAGCGGAAAGTTACCCGTTGACGTAATAAAATACAATTAATATGCCAAATACCTTTCTTATAAATAAATAGTATAAAAAAACAGTCAAGCACCAAAGATAGCACACAAAAAGACAAAAAAGGCTCTAAATTAGAGCCTTTTTGTACCCAGAGCCGGGATCGAACCGGCATGGAAGTGAATCCACTGGTGTTTGAGACCAGCGCGTCTACCAATTCCGCCATCTGGGCATTTGTTGATTAACGAAGTGCAAAGGTAATACTTTTTTTTAATTTGGCAAGCGAGTTATTACGTTTTTTGTTAATTTTGCAAAAGAATTTACTTATACCGAATATAATGAAAGTATTTCTAATCGGGTTTATGGGTTGTGGCAAATCCACTATCGGCAAGGCGTTAGCCGAAAGGTTGAAGTTCGACTTTGTAGATACCGATGCTCTTATCGAGGAGCGTTTGGGTATGAAAATAGAGGAAGTGGTTGCAACCAAAGGAGAGATGTTTTTTCGACACATCGAGACCGAATTGCTTAGAGAAATAACATATCAAAAAGACGATACGGAAAGTATTATAGTGGCTTGTGGCGGTGGTATGGCTTGTTGCAATACCAATTTGCTGATGATGCTCTATGGTGGCACTACCATATACCTACAATCGTCTGAAAATGTGCTATATGACAGGCTTAAAAACGAAAAAAGCAACCGCTTTTTAATCAAAAACAAGACCGATGACGAATTAAAAACTTATATTGCAGCTACTCTCTCCCAACGCCATAAAAGCTATTATAGCCAAGCCGATATGATTATATCCAACAATGACTCTGTTGATGATTGTATAGAAAAGCTTTTAAACAAGACGTTGTTTGCTCGATTATTTGCTTGATATTCTGTTGTCTATATGGCGTTCGGCGTGATAAGACGAACGTACCAAAGGACCACTCTCCACAAAGCGAAACCCTTTTTTTAGAGCTATTTGGCGATACTCATCAAATTTTTCCGGTGTAACATATTCAATCACAGGCAGATGTTTTTTTGTCGGTTGTAGATATTGCCCAATTGTAAGTATTTTACATTCATTGGCAAGCAAATCCTCGATAGTTGCTACTATCTCTGACTCTGTTTCACCCAGACCGAGCATCATTCCACTCTTTGCCACAAAACCTCTTTGAGCAATATGTTTCAGCACGCTTAGGCTGACATCGTATTTGGCAGCACTACGCACCTTAGGGGTGAGCGACCGCACTGTCTCTATATTGTGTGCCACTACATCGGGTTTGGCTGCAAGCACAATATCCACCAACGAGGTATCTCCCTTAAAATCAGGAATAAGCACTTCTATTTTAGATTTAGGTACTTTGCTTTGTATAGCTTTTATGCACTCTGCCCAGTGGTTTGCTCCGCCATCTTTGAGGTCGTCTCTATCAACAGATGTAATCACTATATGTTTGATACCCAGCTCTTTGACCGAGTCGGCAAGTCGTTGCGGCTCGTCGGCATCGGGTGGGAAAGGTCTGCCTGTTTTGGTGTTGCAAAAGCCACAACTGCGTGTGCATATATCGCCGAGAATCATAAAGGTAGCCGTACCCCTACTCCAACATTCCGCCAGATTCGGGCAACGACCACTGACACAAATAGTATTCAAGCAGTTTTTCCTAATCGACTGATTTACAATAGAATAATTCTTTTCACTACGAAAATCAATTTTCAACCATTCGGGCTTTCTCTTTATGTTCATCTCTATATATAATTTATTAATTTTTTTTACGAAGTGCAAAAGTAATATTTTTCGCTGTAAAAATGTGTTGTGTTGTCGGAAGTTTATATTAACTTTGCGGTTTACGACTATTAAAAAAATAATTAAATAACGAAATGCTTCAAAGACTTATAGATTTAGATAAAACCATTTTGCTTGCAGTACAAAAATGGCATACCCCGTTTTGGGACGATTTTATGTATATTTTTTCGGGGCAAAAAATATGGCTGCTTACCGCTGCAACAATCATATTTGTGATAATCAAAAATTACAAAAAGGAATCGTGGATTATACTACTCACAATTGTGGTATTGATGACGCTTTCAGACCAAATATCGTCAGGATTTATAAAACCTCTGGCAGAACGTTTACGTCCCACATACGAACCCTCTCTAAAAGGGCTGCTCAGCATAGTACACAACAATCGTGCCAGTGGATATAGTTTTGTATCGTCTCACGCAGCCAACTCTTTTGCTTTTGCATCGTTTTCGGCTCTGCTTTTTAGACATAGACTATATAGTTGGGTTATAATAGCTTGGTCTTTGGTTACGGGCTTTTCTCGCGTTTACCTTGGGGTACATTATCCATTTGATGTGCTTTGTGGCACAATGGTGGGTATAGGCGTAGGTTGTTTCGTTTATTGGAGTTTAAAGAAAATCAAACCCAAAGTCCTCGAAATTTCAATCAATCAAAAAGATATCAACATTATCATTGCTATTTTAGGCGTTACTCTCATATCTATGACGATATGGCACAATAGCCTGATAATATTGGGATAGATAAGCTAAAAAAATGATTCAAAAAAAATGGATATTCGCCAAAGAATACCCACTTTTTAAAGTTTATTACAAATATTATCTCTTAAAAATCTATCTTTATACCACCATGTACATTAAAGCCTGCTTGAGCATAAAACCAAGGGGTGGCGTTGAGTTTGGTTGGATTGTAGTGTCGGGGGGCGCCTTTGTTGAAGGTAAAACTGTTGTAAGCACCGCCATTAGAGACATATAGCGAGTTTAGTAGATTATTTACCTGCAACAAAAATGTGATGTTTTTTGCCAACCTGCCTACATCTATCGAGTAGCTAAGCACAAGGTTGGTAACACTGTATGTCGGGATGCTTGCATCATTATTTTTGAGATTGCTAAGATACTGTTTGCCAACAAACAGCGTTTGGATATTAGCACCAAAACCTTTGTAATCAATGTTGAAATTGCTACCGCCTGTTACAGAGGGTGAAAACGATATATCGGTAGTACCGATATTGACCTCCAAATTATAAGCCCATTCGGTGTTGTTGGTGGCGGGGTCGTACTCATATACGTCGAACCAGTCGGTAAAGTTCAATATCTTGTTGCTGCTCAGAGTAATATTGGCTTCCCAACGCAACCAGTCGAAAATCTGCACTCCGCCGACAAGTTCTATTCCTGTACGGAAACTCTTTTCAACATTTTTTGTAAGATAAGCTCCTGTATCAGAATATTTTCCCGTTAGCACAAGCTGATTTTTGTAGTTCATATAATATAAATTTGCTCCGACACTAAAACGCTTGCGAACAAGGTTATATCCAAGTTCGTAATCGAAAAGCCGTTCGGGTAATGGTATGTCATTTGCTCCTGCCTCTGTGAAGTTGCTACGCGAGGGTTCGCGATTGGCAATAGCAAAGGTAAAATAGGCGTTGTGTCCGTTGTCGGAGTAGGCTATGCCTGCCTTGGGGTTAAAAAAGTTGTACTCACGGCTGACATTAAGCTCTTGCAGGTCCTCATCATTGATACCCGATATGGTGTAGTCGATATGGCGATATTGCAGGTCGCCCGAAAGTGTAAGAACGCGATTGGGGCGATAAGAGGCTTTAAGATAGATGTTGCCGTCAGTCTTTTTCCCTACGCTGCGATAATATTCAAAATCCTTTGCGGGCAAAGGGTAGTTTTTGGCAAATATCACATTACCGAAGTGGTCGCCGGAGTAGTGGTTGAGACCTCCGCCCAGATATACCTCAAAGCCATTGTGAACATAGTTTAACGACCAAACGCCTCCAAAGAAAGTGTTATCAAGATTTTTGCGGCGAACGATGTCGGTTCGTTTCATTACCACCGAATTGATGTGGTCAATAGTGTCAGGCAGGTTGTACGACTTCACTTTTGCGTTATCTTTGAACTGCTCGTAGTAACCGAACCCACCTGTATAGTGCAGTGCTGCACTAAGCGACAGACGGCTGTTGAAAAAATGTGAAAAGTGGAGCTGCGCGTGGTTCTGTGCATAATTGTCGGTTTGGTTGTCGTAATATCCTACGATGTTGCCGTTGCTGTCGTAGTCGGCACCTGCAGGATTGAACCTCCTGTTCGAGGCAAGTTGTTCGGTACTTACGCCGTCCCATGCCATATAGGTCTTCTCTTTACCACCAAATAGCAGCAGTTTTACCATACTATTCTCCCCGAAATAGGATAACGAGGCACTATACGAGTATAGGTCGCTAAAGGCACGTTCGAGATAACCGTCGGAGTTTACTTTCGAGAATTTGGCATCGAAAGCAAATCCCGATGGAAGTATGCCTGTACTGGCTTTCACCAACTCTCTGAAAGTGTTGTACATACCGCCATTAAAGCCAATTGTGGCATAAGGCTTTAGGCCGATGCCGTCGGTCTGCATATTGACACTCGCACCAAAAGCCGATGAGCCATTGGTAGATGTACCTACACCACGCTGTACCTGTACACTCTGCAAGCTCGATGCAAAGTCGGTCATATTTACCCAAAACACGGTTTGACTCTCGGAGTCGTTGAGCGGTATTCCGTTGACAGTCATATTGATTCGAGTATGGTCTGTACCACGAATACGAAAATAGGTATAGCCCACACCAAGACCGTCATCTGAGGTAGAGACCAATGAAGGAGTGTTGGAGAGCAGAAACGGTAGGTTTTGTCCAAAATTATGCTCCGATAGCTTTTGGCTACTGATGTTTTTGGTCGATAGATTGTTGCTGTTGGGGTTGCGAGTCGATACCACCGACACCTCTTCGAGTGCTTGAGTGGATATTGTATCGTTATCGCCGATGTTGTTTGCCGACATTTGATTGAGGGATAATGCCATAAAACCCATTAAGAATAATTTTTTACACATAATTGGCGTATTTTTTATTAACAATAAGCCACATACTAAGGGCATAAAAATCGGACGGCAAACACTTCCCTTAGCAGCATTACCTGCCCAGGTTCTAAGGGTATAATCTCAGCCGAAGCACCCCCTAAATATGATGGACTGCAAAGGTAATAAAAAAGTTTGAATTTTGGGAATAATAATGATATAAGATTTACGTAGATACAAAGAATAAAAATTTTATTTCATTTTTTTGTCTTTCGCAATTAAAAATTTATTTCGTATCTTTGCCATCTGATTAAAAGTAATGAATAAAAAATTAAACACGGAAGAGATTGTCAGAGTTTCTGTCGGCGAGTTTCAGGAA
This sequence comes from Porphyromonadaceae bacterium COT-184 OH4590, assembly GCA_000768855.1. GTDB lineage: Bacteria > Bacteroidota > Bacteroidia > Bacteroidales > Paludibacteraceae > F0058. Next base: position 7,484 of record JRAN01000079.1, read on the forward strand.
TTGCCCAAAATACCATTGGTAGTGATATTAGACAATGTTCGCAGTATGCAAAATATAGGTTCCGTATTTCGTACAGCAGACGCCTTTTGTCTCGAAAAAGTGGTATTATGTGGTATAACCGCCACTCCACCGAATAACGAAATACACAAATCGGCTTTGGGTGCTGAGTTTTCTGTAAAATGGGAATATTACAAACATGCCAAAGAATCTGTACTAAAGCTAAAAGAATCAGGATATTGTGCCATATCTATAGAGCAGACACAAAATAGCATACCTTTAAACTATTTTGAAATAGATAAATCTAAAAGATACGCTATTGTGCTGGGAAATGAAGTTTTCGGGGTAGAACAAGATACCATAGATGCTTGCGACCACAGCATAGAGATACCTCAGTTTGGTACAAAACACTCTTTGAATGTTAGTGTCGCGGGAAGTATTGTAATTTGGGATTTTTTTAATAAACTGCGGTAATAAAAAATATTGTAAATGGATAACTGTATATTAAAAACTTATGAATAATAAAAGGGAGTTGAAAAATATAAAAAAGATAAGTCTGTTGATTGTTGCTACTATTTTTGTATCTATTTCTTATGCACAGAGTTCGCATATAGTAGAAAATCTCAAAAAACCCGACGCTGCAACAGGAGCTACTGTTTCTGTTCATCAAGATTTGATGATAACAGATATTTTGACAAAACAGATAAGTGGATACCAGCCAATACCTAATCTATCAAAAGGATGGAGCGTACAAGTCTTTTCGGACAATGCAATAACAGCCAAAGACGAAGCCTTTAAGATAGAAAACAAAATAAAAGACCGTATGCCTTACGAATATGTACGTGCAGAGAGGCACTCCCCTTTTTGGAAGGTTCGTGTCGGACAATTTCAGACATCGGAAGAGGCACAGGAGCTTAGAGATTTGCTTATCAAGGAGTTTCCCGAACTCAAAGGAGGTATCTATATAGTCCGATTCAATAGCAATTGATAACGGCATTTCACTTTGTACCCAAAACAGCTATAACGCACAGATTATGAAGATAATATGTATAGGTTGGAACTATCGCGACCACAACAAGGAGATGCGTCGCAACGATTTACCGGATAAACCCATTTTTTTTCTCAAACCTGATACCGCTTTGTTGAAAGACAATAAGCCATTCTTTGTACCTGATTTTTCACAGCAGGTTGAGTACGAATGCGAATTGGTATATCGTATCAATCGTATAGGCAAAAATATTGCCGAAAGATTTGCTCACAGATACTATTCCGAAATAGCTTTGGGAATAGATTTTACGGCACGCGATTTGCAGGCTGAATGCCGACAAAAAGGCTCTCCTTGGGAAATTGCGAAAGCTTTTGACAACTCCGCTACCATAAGCCAATTTATTGATTTACAAACTATTGGCAAAAATCCATCTTTTTGTCTGTTTAAAAACGGCACAAAGGTACAAGAAGCCAAAGCGGAGGATATGATTTTTTCGATAGACAAAATAATTGCATATATAAGTAAGTTTTTGACCTTGAAAATAGGCGATATTATCTACACCGGTACACCTGCAGGAGTAGGCAAGGTAGAGATAGGTGACCGTTTACAAGGTTTTATAGGAGACAGAGAGATGTTTGATTTTCTTGTTAAATAAAAAAATAAAAATGAGTTGGACGTGAAAATAGATTTGTACAAAATAATTTTTTTATGGCTTTCGTTGATACCGCTCATATCGGTGGCTCAAACCAATGACGGCAACAGATATGCTACAAACTCCGTGCTATCATCGGGGCAATGGATAAAAATATCCGTTGACAGAAGAGGTATATACAAGCTTACCTACGACGATTTGAAGTCTATGGGAATAACTCCCGAAGAGGTACGAATACACGGATATGGAGGGGCTTTGCTAAGCGAGGACTTTACAACTCCTTATATTGACGATTTGCCCGAAGTACCTATATATATGAATAAAGGAGCTGACGGCGTTTTTAATGCGGGCGACTATATACTGTTTTATGCTCAGGCTAATATCTCTTGGCAATATGATACGAAAAAACGGACGTTTTCGCACACACGCAACCACTATTCGGATAGAGGCTACTATTTTGTAACATCACAAGCGGGAGAAGCACGCCAAATAGCCTTTCAAAATAAAGATATACAACCACCGATATCTACTATTACCGACTTTCTTGACTATGTCTATCATGAAAAAGACAGTATAAACTTTGCAAAAGGAGGCAGAGAGTTTTATGGCGAGGAATTCAATCAACAAAAGACTTCACGTAGCTTCAACTTTGAGGTTCCTAATGTAGAGAGTAGGCTGTCTAAAATGTTTATAGATTTGGCAGGCAAATCGTCGAGTCCCAGCAGTATGACAATCAACATAAACGGGGTCGATGTTAAATCCATTTCACTCACCAGACGATACAACAACCCTTATCAAGTGGTAGAGCTTACCAAAGATACCGTGTCTTTCACTCCCGGTGTCACAAACGCTTTTAAAGTAAAATTGACCTATAATAACGTATCGGAGTCTGCTAATCTCAACTATTTCGAAATAAATTTCAGAAGGAAACTGACTGTCGTAGGCGATGAGTTCTATTTTCGAGCCACAGACTATATAGGCAAAAACAGCGTAAATAAATTTGTTTTGAGCAACGCCACAAATATAGAAATTTGGGATATTACAGACATTACCAACATAACCAAGATACATACCTATTTAGAGGGTTCGCAGCTTACTTTCACAGCCAATACCGATAAGGTAAGAGAGTTTTTGGCAATCAATACTCAAGGCTCTTTTAGCAAACCTAATGTAGTAGGCAAAATTGACAATCAGAATCTGCATTCTATGCCTCAAACAGATATGGTAATTATAGCCAATAAAGATTTTATACCTGAAGCTAATCGCTTGGCTGACTATCATAGACAAAAAGAGGAAATAAGAGTAAATGTAGTAGATGCCGAACATATTTTTAACGAATTTTCGAGTGGAACACCCGATGCTACTGCCTATCGTCGATTCACAAAGATGTTTTACGACAGAGGCAAACGCAACAATGATATTCCTCGATGGCTTTTGCTGTTTGGCGACGGAGTGTACGACAACCGCGGCATTATGGGAAGTGGAGACGAATCCAGGAAACTTCTGACATATCAGGCAGAAAACTCTATAAATACCATAAATGCATACACTTCGGACGATTACTTCGCATACCTCGACGATACAGACAAAGCAATGGTGCCAGACGCACAGATGGATATTGCCGTAGGCAGAATGCCCGTACATACGAAAGAACAAGCTAAAACTATTGTGGACAAAACAATATCTTATATTGAAAACAATATAAGAGGCGAATGGAAAAACCGTATGCTTTTCATAGCCGACGACGGAGACGGTAATATACACGCCAGAGACTGTGATATGGTAACAGAGATAACACAGGCTCAAAACCCTGACATATTAATCAAAAAGCTATATCTCGATGCTTACAAACAGGAGACTTCGACATCAACGGAAAGCTATCCTATGGCTGATAATATTTTTGATAATTCCATAAAAAAAGGAGTATTGATGATAAACTTTATGGGACACGGTTCGCATAAAGGCTGGACTAACGAAAAATTGCTTACCATTCCTAAGATTACTTCAATGACCAACGACAAATATCCTGTGTTTGTTACTGCTACTTGCGATTTTTCGGCATTCGACCACTTCGAACATTCGGGAGGAGAGCACCTTCTTTGGAACAAAATCGGAGGTACTATGGCTCTGGTAACAACCACACGTACCGTTTATGCAAGCGGTAATGCCGATTTGAACAAATATTTTTCTACCAACTTATTTCTTAAAGACAATAAAGATTTGCCTCTGACAATAGGAGAGATACTACAAAGAGCTAAAAATCAGCAAACGAACTCACCTAACAAGTTTGCCTTTACTCTTTTGGGCGACCCCTCGATTAGGCTTTTGTATCCGTATGAGGCAAAAATAGTTACCGACAGCATAAACTACAAGCCCGTAGATGCCTCAAATCCGGAGAGTGTTTCGGCTTTGAGCGAAGTTGTTGTGTCGGGACATATCAAAACTCGTTATGGGGACAAAATAGATGGATACGACGGTGTGCTGAGTGTCAATGTATTTGATAAACTGGAAACGATACAGACGCTTGCCAACGACAACGGCAGTACTCCTTTTTCGTACAAAGACCGCCCCAATCCAATTTTTAGAGGTTCTACAAATATCGTTAACGGAAGATGGACTTTCAAATTCCTTGTCCCCAAAGATATAAAATATAATTTTGGTACTGGTAAAATTGTTTATTATGCTTCTGAAAATAATCTGGGAATGGAGGCAAACGGCAGTTTCGAAGACTTTATAGTGGGAGGCGAAAACCCCAATCCGATACACGACGACAAAGGTCCCGATATTAATCTGTTTATAAACACAAGAGACTTCAAAGAGGGTCAGAAAGTTAATTCGTCACCTCTATTTATAGCCGATTTGTACGACCAAAGCGGTATCAATACCGCAGGCAACGGCATAGGACACGATATTGTTCTAAAACGCAGCAAAGACGACAAAGAGGAAGTAGTGCTAAACGACTATTACATATCCAATTTCGGCGATTATAAGTCGGGTACGGTGGAGTATCAGCTCAACAATTTGAAAAAAGGAAGATACAATATGTGGTTTAGAGTATGGGACTTACAAAACAACTCTTCGAGCAAGCAGATAGCTTTTGAGGTATCGGACGATGTGATAATGGACGTATCTATCGATGCTTATCCCAATCCTGCTACCGATTTTGTAACTTTCGCTATTCAACACGACAGACCCTATAAAGGGCTCGATATAACAGTACGTGTATACGATATTGTGGGCAGAACCGTTTGGCAATCGCCTTTGACCAAAGCCACTACAAGCAACAAAACCGAAGTAACTTGGAATTTTGGAAGCGAAGGGCTAAGCCTGAACAAAGGCATATATTTTGTACGTGTAGAAATCGGAGTAAAGGGCGAACAGAGTGTTTATAAACCGGTGAAATTAATTATTAAGTAAAAACTTTGCACAATAAAAAACATATTTTTTGCGTTACTATCAAATAAAAATATTAATTTTGCCGTTGCTTGATTTGAGAAAGCAAAAAATCATATAAAGAAGATAAATAAAATTAAATAAAAAAATAAAAACATATAATTAAACACATAAAAGTATGAAAAGATTCTTTTTATTAGGATTAATATCTTTGGCAACAACTCTATTGTATGCTCAAAAAGACCAGATATTTAATGTCTATAATCCGCTTATTACCGGAGTACCTTCGTTGACTATTGCCCCTGATGCTATTGGTGGCGGTATGGGAGATGTAGGTATTGCTTCTAACCCTACTTTGGCATCGCAGTATTGGAATTCGTCTAAATACGCTATGATGGAGAGTACGGGAGGTCTAACACTCAGCTACACTCCATGGTTGAGAAAAATTGTAAGCGATGTAGATTTGGCTTACCTTGCAGGATACTATAATTTAGGCGAACAGGTAGGTACACTTAGTGCTTCGCTGAGATATTTCTCTTTAGGTAATATTGCTTTGAGAGACGCATACAATAAAAATATAGGACAAGCTAAACCTTATGAGATGTCTTTTGATTTGGGATATTCAAGAAAGCTTGCCGAAAACTTCTCTATGGGTGTAGTTCTTCGCTTTGTGGCATCAGACCTTAGCACCAAACAAGAAGGATACTATACGGGGATTGGTTTTGGTGCCGATGTCAACGGATATTACTCTTTGCCTATTGAAATGGCAACCGGTACCTCGAAACTCGGACTTGGATTCAATATCTCGAATATCGGCACAAAAATATCATACGACAAAGGAGCAACAAGTAATTTTATGCCTACAAATTTGGGTGTAGGTGCCTCGTATCTATATCCTTTCGACAAATATAACAGAATCGCTTTAAATGTCGATTTTAACAAACTTATGGTGCCTTCTCGCAGGTCTAAATATGCCGAAAATTACGATGCGTCTAATCCCGACACTTGGTTGATGTCAGCCGACCAATACAATAAAATAGGTTTGGTAAAAGGTATCTTTACCTCTTTCTCGGATGCTCCTCAGGGCTTCAAAGAAGAGCTACAAGAGATCAACTTCTCCACAGGTTTGGAGTATGCATACAATGAGCAGTTTTTCATTCGTGCAGGTTATCACGGAGAGCACGAAAACAAAGGAAATCGTAAGTTTTTCTCTGCCGGAGCAGGTTTCAAATGGACTGCCTTCCGCCTAGATGTAGGTTATCTACTCAGTGTGGCTCAGAACAATCCGTTAGACCAAACACTTCGCTTTACTCTATCGTTCGATATGGACGGACTCAAAGAGCTTACAGACTAAAAATCAAAACTACTTTAATATACAAAAGACACCTCATATAGATTTTAAGAGGTGTCTTTTTTTGCCAATAGTTATTTTTTAGTAACTTTGCTATTGTTTTAAATAAAAGCAATTACTTTAATTATCAAACATTTAATAGCATTATATTATGAATAGAATAGCATTAATTACAGGAGTAACCTCAGGTATAGGCAAAGCTGTAGCCGATATTTTTGCAGAAAACAATTATAACCTCATAATTACCGGACGGCGTCACGACCGACTAAAAGAGATAAAGAGCGACTTGGAAAAACAATTTGGAATAAAGGTACTTGCTCTTTGTTTTGATGTAAGAAACAATGACGAAGTAGTAGACAATATTGATTCTTTGTCGGAAGAATGGCGTAATATTGATGTATTGATAAATAATGCTGGACTTGCAGTAGGATTAAATCATATCCAAGATGGAGTTGTCAATGATTGGGAACGAATGATAGATACCAACATCAAAGGTCTTTTGTATGTTACTCGTGCTGTTGCACCGCTTATGGTATCTCGAGACGGTGGGCATATAGTGAATATATGCTCGGTAGCTGGTAAGGAAGTTTATGAAAACGGCAATGTCTATTGTGCTACCAAACATGCTGTTGATGCTCTTAGCAAGGGTATGCGTATAGATATGTTGAAACACAATATCAGAGTTACCAATATTTGCCCAGGTGCGGTAGAGACCGAATTTTCGATAGTGCGTTTCAAAGGGGATACCGAACGTGCTGCTAATACTTATAAAGGTATGGAGCCCCTTGTAGCAAGCGATATAGCCGAGTGTATATATTTTGCGGTGTCGCTACCCTCACGTATTTGTATCAACGATATGTTGATAATGCCTACGGCTCAGGCAAATAGCCATACTTTTAATAGAAAAATATAATATTTTATGCAACAAATGATTAAAAATACTGTAAAAATGAGTTGTTCAATTTTAGCACTACACTATGAGAATCTGAGCAATATTTTTAGCTATAATTTTCATATTATGTACTTGACATCCAATTGAGATGCCTAAAAATGTTTTTCAATTTTGGTAGTCGGAAATGGATTGCAAATATCCTTTCTTTACACAAAAAATATTGTTTGGGATAATATTTTCGTCGCATACAAAGAGCAAATACAAAATATTGAGTCGGGCAAATTAGAGATTGTTTTTAAAGAAGTTATCAATTATCTAAAATACGATCATTGTTATATCAATACAGGGCAAAAAACCATTCATTACGGTTCTTTTCGTTTTCCAACTATAAACACTAATGAAATTGGCAGTAGCATAAATCAATTTTCATACTCCGGAGGTATGGTTAACAAACAACTATTTTCTCTTTGCCACTATAAATAATATAATTCGGCTTAATAATAAATTAAATGTAGAGATACCTGCAAACATATCAAAAAAACTCTTGTATAACCATCAGATTATCTTATATTTTCGACTACGAATATTCATCTATAAGAGACAATAAAATACAAATAATCAGGTATCAAAGGGTAATTGGATTTGCTTTCAATATATGTAATTAAAAATTCGGTCTTGTTAATTCTAAAATATTCTCTAAGTATTTACTTCACTGTCATCTATTATTCCAAGAAAGAGAATAATTTACCTGTCTTTTATAATGACAAAAATGTAATGTAAAGAGTTTTATATATTTTTAATCTAAAATATACATTTGAGAAGGGACAAGTCTATCCAAAACAATAAATGATTTTGGAACTATATGTTTTTCTTCAAGAGCTTTATTAACCGTATTGTATGCCAACTCAGGAGTGTTATTTTCGCCACTTATATGACACAAAAAAAGATGTGTCAGATTATCGTGCCAATTGTCTGCCAAAAACCTTGCCGTGTGCTCATTATTGAGGTGTCCGGTATGCGAACGCACTCGCTGTTTCAGAGTGTAGTTATACGGACCGTTTTTGAGCATCTCCTCGTCATAATTAGCCTCTATGACAAGAAAATTAGCCTTTGCTATATTATCTGCAACCTCTTTGGATATATATCCCAAATCGGTAGCCACTACCATTGTTTTGTTATTAAACCTAATGGTATAGCCCATAGTTTCTGTTATATCGTGGCTTACAGGGAACGACTGTATAACAAAATCCTTAATATGCACCTTGTCTGATTTATTAAACAATTTGCGATTGTTGCTTGATATTTTTGGGGTAACTCTTTCGTTGGAGCAGATACCTTCGAATACTGCTTTGGTAGAATAAATCGGGATATTATATTTTTCTGCCAATACTCCCGCATATTTTACATGGTCTGTATGAGCGTGAGTAATAAAAATGCCGTATATATTTTCAAATTCGATATTGTGTTCTTTCAAAACCTTTTTGACAGTACGAACATTAATACCTGCATCTATCAAAAATCCATATTCTGCTGTACCAATATAATAGCAATTACCACTACTACTACTACCAAGGCTCAAAAAACAAAATCTATTTTCCATCAAATAATTTTATAGGGCTATTCTTATCTATTCCGAGAAATATAGAATAAATTTTTCAAAGTGCAAATTTACAAAAAATATATGAATGGGTAAAATATTTTTTACCTCACAACATTTTACGACAAAATGGCATAAAAAACATCTATGGCACAAAATATGATAAAAATAGATTGCTCTCAAAAAGGAAAATTCTCAAAAGAGCAATAGTATAGAAATTTTATTAAATAATTAACTAAACAAATAAAAAAGAAAATGAAAATCAAACCATTAGCAGACAGAGTATTGGTGTTGCCGGCACAGGCAGAGGAAAAAACAGCAAGCGGTATCATAATACCAGACACAGCCAAAGAAAAACCACAACGTGGCACAGTAGTAGCCGTTGGTAATGGAACAAAAGACGAAGAGATGATAGTAAAACCAAACGATACTGTACTTTATGGTAAATATGCCGGTACAGAACTCGATTTTGATGGCGAAAAGTATCTCATTATGCGTCAATCTGACATTTTGGCAATAATCTAATTTAATCAACAAAAAGTAAAATCTAAAAAATATAACACATAAAAAATGGCAAAGGAAATCACATTTAATATTGATGCCCGCGAACAACTCAAACAGGGCGTAGATGCTTTGGCTAACGCAGTTAAAGTAACTCTTGGTCCAAAAGGACGTAACGTTATTATCGAAAAAAAATATGGTGCCCCACAGATAACCAAAGACGGTGTAACTGTTGCAAAAGAGGTAGAACTCGAAGACTCGGTGAACAACCTCGGAGCACAGCTCGTAAAAGAGGTTGCCACCAAAACAGGCGATGCCGCAGGCGATGGTACCACCACAGCTACCGTATTGGCTCAGGCAATCATCAATGTTGGTCTTAAAAACGTTACATCAGGGGCAAATCCTATGGACCTCAAACGTGGTATCGACAAGGCTGTTGCCGAAGTAGTAAAATCTATCAAAAGTCAAAGCCAAATAGTAGGCGACGACTACGATAAAATAGAACAAGTAGCCACTATTTCAGCCAACAACGACAGCGAAATAGGTTCGCTCATTGCTGAGGCTATGAAAAAGGTGTCGAAAGACGGTGTTATCACTATCGAAGAGGCAAAAGGCACCGATACCACTATCGAAGTGGTAGAGGGTATGCAGTTCGACAGAGGCTACATTTCTCCCTACTTCGTTACCAATACCGAAAAAATGGAGTGTGAAATGGAAAATCCATACATACTTATACACGACAAAAAAATCAGTTCACTCAAAGAGCTTCTTCCTATCCTCGAACCTGCTGTTCAGAGCGGTCGTCCACTTTTGATTATTGCCGAAGATGTTGATAGCGAAGCGCTTACTACATTGGTAGTAAACCGTCTAAGATCTAACCTTAAAATATGCGCCGTAAAGGCTCCCGGTTTTGGCGACCGTCGCAAAGAGATGCTCGAAGATATAGCTGTGCTGACAGGTGGTATGGTTATCTCCGAAGAGCGTGGTCTTAAGCTCGAAAGTGCTACTCTCGAAATGCTTGGCACAGCCGAAAAAATCACTATCGACAAAGACAATACAACTATCGTAAACGGTTCGGGTAAGAAAGAGAATATAACAGAACGTATCAACCAGATAAAAGCTCAAATAGCAGCCACTACTTCGGATTATGACAGAGAGAAACTCCAAGAACGTTTGGCAAAACTTTCGGGAGGCGTAGCCGTACTTTATGTTGGAGCTGGCTCTGAGGTAGAGATGAAAGAGAAAAAAGACCGCGTTGACGATGCTCTAAGTGCTACACGTGCAGCTATCGAAGAGGGTATTGTGCCGGGTGGTGGTGTAGCATATATCCGTGCTACCGCCGAAGTTGACAAGATCAAAGGCGACAATGCCGACGAAAAAACAGGTATCGACATTATCCGCAGAGCTATCGAAGAACCACTTCGTCAGATAGTTACTAATGCAGGCAAAGAGGGTGCTGTTGTCGTTCAAAAGGTATCGGAAGGCAAAGGCGACTTCGGCTACAACGCACGTATGGACAGATACGAAAATTTGCTTGCCGCAGGCGTGGTTGACCCTGCTAAGGTTACCCGCGTAGCTTTGGAAAATGCCGCATCTATCGCAGGTATGTTCCTTACTACCGAGTGCGTTATAGTAGATAAAAAAGAGGAAAACCCTGCTCCACAAATGCCTATGGGCGGCGGAATGGGCGGAATGATGTAAAAGAAGTTTTTTAATAATTGATTTTCATAAAAGAGGAAGAGGCTGACAATATGTGTAGTCTCTTCTTTTTTATTAATAACACATATATCACAATAACATTGTATTTATTGCACATAGGTAGACTCGAAAAGAAAATATTGTAAGTGAAGATTGATAACACGATATTTTATCGGAGTATATATTTTAAATTTGTCTTTTATTAGGAGTATTGCTGTCGAAGTTGAGAAAATATACTATCTTTGAATTAATTTTTTAATTAACATAAATGATACAAAGACATATTGACGACCAACTGAAAGAAGCGGTACGTATTCTGAGAGCAGGCGGAGTAATACTCTACCCTACCGATACTATATGGGGTATCGGCTGTGATGCTACTAACAATCAGGCGGTAGAACGAATTTTTGATATAAAAAATCGCCCTACATCGAAGTCGATGATAGTGCTTATAGATAATGTCGCCAAAACTTCTATCTATGTAGATGATATGCCCGATGTGGCTTGGGATTTGGTAGAGTACGCCACTGAACCGCTTACTGTAATCTACCAAAGAGGCAAAAACTTGGCTTCTAATGTCATAAATGAAGATGGCAGTATAGCTATTCGCGTAACGAAAGAGGATATTTCATCGTCACTTTGTCGTATGTTGGGACGTCCGCTTGTATCTACCTCTGCTAATCTAAGTGGCGAACCAACAGCAAATACATTCGCCTCAATATCCGACAAAATCAAACAATCGGTCGATTATATCGTACCTTTTAGACAAAACGAAAAAAACACCCCACTGCCCTCACGAATTATCAAACTAAACAATGACGGAGTATTTAAGACAATAAGATAAATCGCATGAAATAAACCCAATTTTACCTACATTTCAATTAATTTTTGCTTATAAATAAAAACCACAAAACAAAATAAGAGAAAGACACTAATCTTTCTCTTATTTTGGGATTTATTGTCTATCGCGTTGCCCGCGTGATTTATCACGATTGTCACGCCTACGTTCTCTATTTTTGGGTTTGTCGTCCGATTTGGCAGGACGCGGAGCAGGCTCTACCCAGCCCTCCGGAGTCTCTTTGAGCACACGAGACGAAAGTCTAAACTTACCTGATTTGTCGATGTCGAGCAGTTTCACATCGAAAGTATCGCCCTCTTTAATACCTGTCTCTTCGATAGTTGCATACTTGTTGTAATCAATCTCCGATATATGCAACAAGCCCTCTTTGCCAGGCATAAACTCCACAAACACACCATAAGGCATCACCGACTTAACTGTAGAAGAGTAAATTTTGCCCGCTTCGGGGAGTTCGGTAATACGTTTTATCTTAGCCATCGCAGCTTCGATAGAGTCGCGGTTGGCAGCTGCTATCTCCACAATACCGATTTCGCCCTCTTCCTCAATAGATATAGTAGCACCGGTATCAGCCTGTATGCCCTGGATAATCTTACCTCCGGGTCCAATAACGGCTCCGATAAGTTCTTTGGGAATATGTATAACCTCTATACGTGGTACATGTGGTTTGAGGTCGGCACGTGGTTCGGCAATAGTTTCTGTGATTTTATCCAAAATATGCATGCGTCCCTCTTTGGCTTGACGCAGAGCATTTTCGAGTATCTCATACGAAAGCCCATCTACCTTTATATCCATCTGTGTGGCAGTGATACCGTCGCGTGTACCTGTAACTTTGAAGTCCATATCGCCGAGGTGGTCTTCGTCGCCAAGTATGTCGGAGAGTACGGCATAGTTTTTACCCTTATTCTCCGATATAAGACCCATAGCTATACCCGACACAGGCTTTGAGATAGGCACACCTGCATCCATCAGAGCCAATGTACCGGCACACACTGTTGCCATCGACGATGAACCATTACTCTCAAGTATGTCTGATACGATACGCATACAATATTTATAATCGTTAGGAATAACAGGCTTCAACGCTCTAAGAGCAAGGTTGCCGTGTCCTACCTCACGTCTGCCTACTCCACGCGAAGGGCGAGCCTCTCCGGTAGAGAATGGCGGAAAGTTGTAGTGCAACAAGAAACGGTCGGTGCCTGTATATAAAGCCTCGTCAATAATCTTTTCGTCGAGCTTGGTACCAAGTGTAACAGTCGAAAGACTCTGCGTTTCACCACGAGTGAATATAGCAGAGCCGTGTGCAGCGGGTAGGTAATCAACCTCTGCCCATATTGGACGGATTTGATTGGTCTTTCTGCCGTCGAGACGCTTGCCCTCATCGAGAATAGCACGTCGCATAGCGTCTTTTTCCACATCGTGGTAATATCTTTTTACCAATGCCTTTCTTTCGTCGGTTAGCTCCTCTTCGGGTATAGTTGCAAGATATTCATCTACAATATCTTTGAAAGCTTGTGCTCTTTCGTGCTTGTTATCGTTGCCCGAAGCAGCTACAGCATAAGCCTTTTGATATGTCTTTTGACGAACGTCGTTTCTCAAATCTTCGTCATTATCTTCGTGGCAATATTCACGTTTAAGGGTTTTACCCACAGCCTCCATAAGTTCGAGTTGAACTTTGCACTGCGGTTTGATAGCATCGTGAGCTGCTTTAATAGCATCAAGAAGTACCTCTTCGGACACCTCTTTCATCTCGCCTTCTACCATCATAATATTGTCTAATGTGGCAGCCACTATAAGCTCCAAGTCGGCATCTTTGAGTTGCTCAATAGTAGGGTTTATCACAAACCGACCATCAATACGAGCCACTCTAACCTCCGATATTGGGCCATTAAAAGGAATATCCGACACAGCCAAAGCAGCCGACGCAGCCAAGCCCGCAAGGGCATCAGGAGCATCTACGCCGTCAGCAGAATAGAGGGTTACGTTTACAAAAGTCTCCGCATGATAGTCGTCGGGGAATAGAGGACGTAATGCTCTATCCACAAGGCGAGAGATTAGAATTTCGTAGTCTGAGGGTCTGCCCTCGCGTCTTAGGAATCCACCGGGGAAACGACCACAAGCAGAAAATTTCTCTTTGTAATCGACCGAAAGTGGCATAAAATCTATGCCCGGATTTGCCTCCTGAGCAGAGCAAACGGTGGCAAGAAGCATAGTTTTGCCCATTGTTACCATTACGGCACCGTCGGCTTGTTTTGCCAACTTACCTGTCTCAATGGTGATAGTTCTACCGTCGGGCAGTGTGACGGTTCTTGTAATTACATTCATAAATTACTGAATTATTTATTTTTACTCTTATTAAAATCGTACAAAGGTAATACTTTTTTCGAGTTTCTGAATACCAATATTTGTATATCGACAAAAAAATTAGACACTCAACTTATTTTTTATTGGCTAACTAACTGTATTGCTTTTTCTAATTGAACCCACTCGACAAATAAATTGTAGGAAATGTATGGTAAAAACAAAAAAACTTTGTAAATTTGCAATCTTTTTGCAGATTAAACTTTCTATTTGTATTTATCTCAAACAATCTAAAACAATATAGTTAAACTTAAAAAACTGAATTAATAAAAAAATCATTTAAAAATGAAGAAAATCTTTTTAATCTTGGGTGTTATAACCCTCTCTTATGCGGTTTTTGCACAGGACAATTCTAAAGGAATAGAGTATTACGAAGCTGGTCTATTCGACTTTGCAAAAACTTATTTCGAACAACAAAAAAACACAAACGCCGATATTCAGTCGGAAAAATATTACTACTTAGGTCTCATCTCTATTGCGGAAAATACCGACTCGGCAAGCTATTTTTTTGAAAAATCTGTTTTGGCAAACATCAAATCTCCTTGGGGATACATCGGCAAAGGACTTATTTATTTAAGTGAGTCTAACGAAAAAGAAGCTACCACTGCATTCAAAAAAGCGGAGTCGCTGGGCAAAAAAAATGCTGCTGTGCCGGTAAATATTGCAAAAGCCTATTTTTCGCAAAAAAATAAGGATAAAGCCAAAGAATTTATTGCTAAGGCAAAAAAGCTAAACCCAAACTATTCGGGTATATACCTTACCGAAGGTGATTTTCTTATGGAAGAAAACCTCGTGGGCGATGCAATGGGTAAATACGAACAGGCTCAATATTTCAATACAACCGACAAACTATCAACCTTAAAGCTTGCCCGTATGTATGTAAAAATGAATCGTAACGATTTGGCTTTAGACCAGCTCAATTCGATTTTTGCCACCGATGCAAACAACATACCTGCTACTATAGTTTTTGGCGAAATCAAAAATGCTGAAGGCAAGTTCAAAGAGGCAATCACAGCTTTCGAAAAGGTTATTGCAGCGGGCAATGCTCCAATCAATATTTACGAGCGTTATGCGCAAGCTCTATATTTCGACAAACAATATGCTAAGTCATTGGAACAAACCGTATATTGCCTAAAACAAAACCCCGGCAATTTGACCACTATTCGTATCAATGCTTATAATAATTATGAGTTGGGCAATTATCAGGAGACTCTCTCCAGATTGGATAACCTTATGTCTATAGCAAATCCTAAAAATATCATATATCTCGACTATATAACGTATGGCGATGTATTAACCAAAGTTACCCCAAAAACTGTAACAAGTAAAAATAGTCAGGATACTATTGATTATGTTGTTGCCAGACGCAAAATTACAGAATCGTACGAAAAAGCTATCCAACTAAGACCCGAAATAGCAGATACTTACAAACAGTTTGCCACATCTTATTATTCGTTTTTTGAATATGCTAAAGCTATTCCTTTGTACGAAAAATACTTTGAGCTCAACCCAAACTATTTGACTATGGATATGTTTACATATTCTGACGCAAGTCTTAATACAGCAAAAATACATTTGGCAGAATACTCTCGCAACAAAGACAAATTTACTCCGGAGCAATTGGCTAATAACAAAGCTAATTTTATGACTTATATCAACAAAGGTGTAGAGGCAAACAATAAAATAATTGAGAGAGCACCCGACTTATACCTCGGATATTACGGCAAAGCACGCATCAATGCATTGGTAGATGACTACGAAAGAATAGGTAACGGCAAGGTACCGGGTATAGCAAAAGAGTCTTTTGAAGAGGCAATAACCAAAATGTTGGAACAAAACCAAGATCAAAAACTAAACAACAATATTATCGAAGGCTACAACTATCTAAGTGCTTATTATATAAGCAATGGTGATGTAAAAAACACTATCGATGTAAATCAAAAAATACTTTTGGTAGATGCAAACAACGAAAGAGCTGCTTATGTTTTGCAACAGCTAAATGCACCAAGAACACCTGCTGCTCCCAAGACAAATAAAAAATAATTTTTTTCATAACATATTGGTTTTCGCCACTAAACCTGATAGTTAGTGGCGAAAATCTTTTATAATCAATATTTTATATTTAAACAAAAAACAACCAATTATGAACCGTATTCCAACACCACACATTGAAGCCAAACTTGGCGACATAGCCAAAACCGTTATAATGGCGGGCGACCCACTTAGAGCAAAATTTATGGCAGAGAAATATCTCGAAAATCCCGTTCAGTACAACAATGTACGCGGAATGCTCGGATATACAGGCATATACAATGGCAAACGTGTCTCTATTCAGGGACACGGTATGGGTATACCATCGATTGGAATTTATACCTACGAGCTGTTTAACTTCTATGAGGTAGATACTATTATCCGTGTCGGTTCGGCGGGGGCAATCGACAACGACCTCAATATCGGCGATATAGTAATGGGTATGGGTGCTTGCACCAACTCAAACTATGCCAGTCAGTACAATCTTAGCGGCACTTACGCTCCGATAGCTGATTTCGAGCTTTTGCGACGTGCTGCCGACGAAGCCCAAAAACGTGGCTACCGCTACAAAGTAGGCAACCTCTACTCGTCAGATACATTCTACGACGACGACCAGACTGCCCTAAAACAGTGGCAAAAAATGGGCGTTTTGGCAGTAGAGATGGAGGCTCCGGCTCTATATATGAACGCCGCCAGAGCAGGCAAAAAGGCATTGTGTATCTGCACTATATCCGACTGTCCTTTCAAAAATGTTGCCACAACCTCGCAAGAACGACAAACCGCCTTTACAAATATGATGGAGGTGGCTTTGGCATTGATTTAAGGTCGGATTAATCGAATAGATTAAATAGCAAAATTATTATTAAATCCCTACTATTGTGGGGATTTTTTTCAAATATTTTAACCGTTAAGTATTTGTAAATGTATCACTTAATTCATATTACGCATTAGAAAAATATGTACTGTTGGAATGTGGCAACATCTCATTTGGGGCTATCTACCCCAAGCTAAAAGCAAAGAATACATTAGTGGAACTTTGATACGCTTGACGGTTGATAATATTGAAACATATCAAAAACACTTCTATTGCATAATCCATGTTTAAACTATCGTTGGTATCGAATATTTTTGTACCTTTGCCTCCAAAAACACAAACTGATAACATAATACAAAACAGATAATTAACTCATTAACAATAAAAAAATTGGGTTAGCTTTCAACTCAATTTTTTTTGTTATCTTTGCTAAATAAAAATAAGAGGCAAACAGTTTATGAATTTTCTTGCAGAACATATTGAGAAACTACTGATTAGCAACGACTGTGTGGTAGTTAGTTCGCTTGGCGGTTTTATCAAAAACAGAAAAACCGCTGCCATTATGGGCAATCGGATAGTACCGCCAATGGTCGAAATATCGTTCAACTCGATGCTCCGACACGACGATGGTCTGCTATGCTCGTTGATAGCCGAAGAGAACGATATATCGTACAAATCGGCACTGGCACTGATGAATAGGTATATCGAGGAATTCCGCCAAAGACTGATAAACGAGAAAAACGTAGTATTTGGCAATATCGGACTGTTTACTTATGTAGATGATACCGTTATATTTACTCCTTACGAGGCAAACTATTTACCCGAAAATTTCGGACTTGCACCAATAGAGGTTGAAGAGCGTCGCAGAGTGCAAAAGATAGGCGAAACCATTGAATTTGACAACGATAGCATTACCATAAACATTACCGAAATAAAGCAAAAAGTAGTACGATATGCCGCAATGGTGGCTGTGGTAATGCTTGTGGCTATATTTGTACCAAAAGCCTCTAAAACAACACAATACGCTGGATTTATGGTTAACAAAAACGACATTTCGGTCGAAAAAAAGCGTTTGGCGAGCGATAAAGCTTTAGCCGATTTTGCCAAAACTATTGATAAGCCATTACCACAAACCAACGAACCGATAGCAGATGCAAAGCCGCAGGTAGAGCAGTCGAGGAACTATCACTTGGTAGTAGCAAGTTTTTATCAAATGAATCAAGCCGAAGAGTTTTGTGCCGAAAACCAAGATAAATTTGGGAATATCAGCATATTAAAATCGAACGACACACCTGCCAAATATCGCTGTATCACAGGCTCTTATACATCGGAGCAAGAGGCTAATGCAAGCAAAACAGAAGCAAACAGGGCATCGTGGGTGCTTTTCCAAAGGCAATAATAAGGAGTTAAAAACAAATAGTTAAATATTTAAATATCAGCCTTATGGAGCAGTATATAGTATCGGCAAGAAAATATCGTCCGGCAACATTTCGTTCGGTAATAGGGCAGGCTTCGCTCACTACCACGCTAAAAAATGCCATTACCACGCAACACTTGGCACATGCTTATCTCTTTTGCGGACCCAGAGGTGTGGGTAAAACCACTTGTGCCCGTATATTTGCCAAAACTATCAACTGCTCAAACCTTTTGGAATCGGGCGAAGCCTGCAACGAGTGCGAAAGTTGTGTCAGTTTCAACGAACAACGTTCGCTCAATATCTTCGAAATGGATGCCGCATCAAACAACTCTGTCGATGACATACGCGAACTTGTAAGGCAAGTGATGATACCGCCACAGATAGGTAAATATCGTGTCTATATCATCGACGAGGTACATATGCTATCAACACCTGCATTCAATGCATTCCTCAAAACACTCGAAGAACCACCCGAATACGCTATATTTATACTCGCTACCACCGAAAAACACAAGATATTGCCCACAATCATATCGCGTTGTCAGGTGTACGACTTCAATCGTATTCAAGTGACCGACACCGTAGATTATTTAAAATATGTGGCTGAAAACGAACATATTACAGCAGAAACCGAAGCTTTGGAGGTAATAGCTCAAAAAGCCGACGGAGCTATGCGCGATGCTCTGTCAATATTCGACCAAATAGTATCGTATTGTGGCAAAGATATTAAATATAAGGATGTTATACAGATACTCAATGTACTCGACTATGAGTATTATCTGCAACTTGTAGATGGATTTTTGCAAGGCGATGTAATAGGCTCGCTTTTGATATTTGATAAAATAATAAATAAAGGATTTGACGTTCAGAGTTTTGTATCGGGGCTTTCGAGCCATATTCGCGACCTGCTTGTAGCTCAAAACGAAAAGAGTCTTAAGTTGCTGCAGGTCAGCGATGGCATAAAACAACAATACAGCGAACAGGCCAAATATTGTCCGCCGATATTCTTATTCCGAGCTTTAGAACTAACCGTACAATGCGAGCTAAACTATAAGACAAGCAAAAACAAACGATTGTTGGTAGAGCTTATGCTCATAAAGATTTGCCAACTGATAGAGACCCCCGAAAAAAAAAACATTAGCTCAACAGCTATCAAGAAAATAGAGTCTCAAAATCCTATTAATCAACCCTCTAAACCTATAGGAACACCTCGTCCGACAACTAATGATAGCAACGGGACAGAACCTGCCGTAGCACAACCTCAACCAACACAGAGAGTTCAACCACAGGCAGAGACACAACAGCAAAAGCCTATATCAAAGCCGACAAGCGGTGTGCTTAATCTGTCGTCGATATTATCGAACAAACCGGAGACAAAAACTGTTGCCTCCGTCGCCACCAATACACTTACACCTCAAAATGAGCTATCTAAAAACGGCAATTTTACCGAAAAGCAGCTACAAGAGGTTTGGGCAGAGTATGCCGAGAGTGTTAGCGAGCGTACTTTTTTCTCTAAATATGTGTTGGAAATAACGCCAAAGAGAGAGGGAACAAACTGCCTGATAGACGTTATCAGCGAACAGCAGTTCAAAGAGTTTACCGACAACAAAGCCAATATAGAACGTTTTCTGTCGGAAAGGCTCGGTTCGAACATCAAACTACTTATCAACAAATGCGAGGTGGAGCATACTAAAATAGTATCGCCCGAGGATATGCTCAAAAATATGGTTGCCAAAAATGACAACCTGCAAGATTTAATCAACAAATTGAATCTGGAGATAGATTATTAAAAACATTGTATCTCCAAAATCGAATCTAAAAAATATTATTACCTTTACAAGACACACAATATAACAAAATATATTATGATAGAAGTAAGCAATTTGCGTAAAACATATAACGATATTACAGTATTGGATATTCCGCAACTGACCATTACCAAAGGCGAAAGTTTTGGACTGGTCGGCAATAATGGTGCAGGTAAAACTACATTTTTTCGGCTTATCTTGGATTTGATAGAGGCCACATCGGGCGAGGTAAAAATCAATGATTTGCCTGTTGCACGCCGAGACGATTGGAAGTCGTCGGTTGGCTCTTTTCTTGACGAAGGTTTTTTGATTGATTTTCTTACTCCGGATGAGTTTTTCGATTTTACAGGTAAAATATACGGACAGTCAAAAGGCGATATTTCTGCATTTTTGTCCTCAATGGAAGATTTTTTTAATGGCGAAATAGTAGGTAACAAAAAATTTATCAGAGACCTGTCGAAAGGTAATCAGAAAAAGGTAGGTATAGCCGCCGCTCTTATCGGCAACCCGCAGATATTGATACTTGATGAGCCATTCACCGCTCTCGACCCTTCGTCTCAAATACGCCTAAAACGTATGCTTAACGAATTGCAAAGTACTCGGGAAATCACTATCCTAATATCAAGTCACGATTTGAACCACATAACAGAGGTGTGCAAACGTACCGTGATACTCGAAAAAGGACATATTGTAAAGGATATTAAAACCTCGGACAACACACTTAAAGAACTCGAATCATACTTTATGGTATAAAGTATGGCACACTATGTATCAACAATATAGAGCTTAGACAGATGAGATATAGTGAGGCAATAGACTTTTTGTACTCTACGGCACCAATGTTCCAAACGGTAGGCAAACAAGGCTATAAGACAGGTTTGGAAAACACATTGTTTTTAGATAAATATTTTGGGTTTCCACACAAGCAATTTCGTACGATACACGTAGGAGGTACCAATGGCAAAGGATCTACCTCTCATCTGTTGGCAGCAGTGTTGCAGTCAGCCGGCTATAAAGTAGGGCTTTACACTTCGCCACATTTAAAAGATTTTCGTGAACGTATCCGTATTAATGGGCAGATGATTTCGAAGCGAAAAGTATCTTCATTTGTATTTAACAATCAGAAGCTTATCAAAAAGATAAATCCCTCATTTTTTGAAATTACCACAATGTTGGCATTTAACTATTTTGCCGAACAAAATATAGATATAGCTGTTGTAGAGGTTGGTCTGGGAGGTAGGCTCGACTGTACAAATATAATCTCACCTTTGGTATCTATTATTACCAACATCAGTCTTGACCACACCGACCTTCTTGGCAATACACTACAGCAGATAGCAGGCGAAAAAGCAGGTATCATTAAACCAAATACTCCAATTGTAATTGGCGAAAGACAAGAGGATGTTGCCGATATTTTTATTGAAAAAGCCCAAAAAGAGGGTGCTTCAATCGTTTTTGCCGATCACAAATACAGAGATAAAGTTCTGCCTAAAAGCCAATTAAAGGGCATATATCAAACCAGAAACAGTCGAACCGTATTAGCTGTAATAGATATACTAAAAGCAAAAGGGCTACGAATACTTCACCGTGATATAATTAAGGGATTTGCTAATGTAACTACATTGACAGGTCTGACTGGCAGATGGCAAACTATTGGTACTCACCCTACAATTGTTTGCGACACAGGACATAATGAGGCAGGCATTTCACTCGTTGTCGAACAGTTGAGAATGCAAAACTACCGCAATCTACATATAGTATTTGGTATGGTAGCCGACAAAAAACGCGACAATATCTACCGATTACTTCCGAATAATGCCACATACTATTTTACCAAACCTTCGTTGCCACGTGCTTTAAACGAGAATATACTTGCAAGTGAGGCGGCAAAATACGGTTTGAAAGGCAAAACATACCCTACAGTAAGGAAAGCCCTTGCTGCTGCTCGCAAAAACGCCGATAGAGAAGACTTTATATATGTTGGAGGAAGTACCTTTGTGGTAGCCGATGTATCATTATAAAGCCTTAAACAAACACAAAAGATATTTCACCAAAATTCAAACAGTATGAACGAGAAGTCTGTAGTATAGGCAAGATACTATTCTGTGTTTTTTGTATCAAATACGACAATTAAATAGGCTTTACGACCAATTACTTACAAAAAATTATTAATTTTGTTTGTCAAAAAAATTATCTATTATATGGCAAAACTAATATCGGCGATAGACAAATCACTAATTTTAAACGAATTAGAAGGAAAACTACTCTGCAAAACACAAAAAGCCAACAATGAAATTTACGTAATAAACGCACATAATGCCCCCAATACAATAAAAGAGATAGGCAGGCTAAGAGAACTCTCTTTCCGTAATAGTGGTGGAGGCAGTGGCAAATCGTACGACCTCGACGACTACGACTTTCTCGAAAAGCCATCCGAGCAACTTATAGTATGGAATCCCGACAAAAACGAAATCGTAGGCGGCTACCGATTTATATACGGGAAAAACGCCATTATGGGCAAGCAAGGAAAGCCTTTGACGCCTATGAGTCATATATTTGATTGCTCACAAAAGTTTATAAACGAATATTTGCCATATACCATAGAGCTGGGCAGAGCTTTTATACAACCCAAATATCAATCATACAAAGGCGGTATCAAGAGTCTGTACTCTCTCGACAATCTTTGGGACGGCATCGGAGCAATTATTGGTGTTTACGATGATGTAAGGTATCTTGTAGGTAAAATAACTATTTATCCGCAAATGCAAATAGAGGCACGATATGCCATAATATTTTTCTTAAACCATTTTTTTGCCGACAATGAAAAACTATTTACTCCTATAAAAGAAGAGGTTATTCCCGACAATTTTTGTAATTTTTTCAAAAAGCTATTTTCAAAAGAGAACACAAGAGAGAATTTCAGAATATTGCTAAACTACCTCAAAGATAGGAACGAAAAGATACCTGCTTTGATAAAAGCATATATCGAATTGGCAAGTACAATGAAAAGCTTTGGCACCTGCTTCGACTCGGAATTTGGCAATATCTACGATACCGGCATTATGATTGCTATAGAAGATATTTATATGAGAAAAAAAGAGCGTTACCTATCATATTATATTAATAAAAATGCTGCAAAAATAGATATGATTGTCAAGAAGAACAAAATAATTTAACTGTTATAACGTTATAATTTTGTAACTTTGCACATTACTAACTTGATTGAGCCTTTAGATTTTTTTTTATGCTTGAAATAGGAAATACTGTTGTAAGTTTCGACTTGTTTGAACATAAATTTTGTTGTGACTTGAGTCAATGCAAAGGTAGATGCTGTGTAGAGGGCGACGCAGGAGCTCCTCTGACCAAAAGCGAAGTAGAGACTTTAAATGAGCTATTACCGAAGATTCGCCCTTTTTTATCGCCAAAGGCAATAGAGGTAATCGACATACAAGGAGTGAGTTACACCGATAGCGATGGCGACGAGGTAACTTCTCTTATAGGCAACAAAGAGTGTGTTTTCACATATTTCGATAACGATATATGCCTATGTGCCTTAGAAAGAGCCTACAACAATGGAGTTATTAATTTTCCCAAGCCTATTTCGTGTCACCTGTACCCTGTTCGTTTAGAAGAATACAAGACATTTACAGCTGTCAATATACACCGTTGGGAATGTTGTCGAAGTGCCGAAGTATGTGGCAAACAACAAAGTATTCCAGTGTATATTTTTCTAAAAAAACCACTAATTCGCCACTTTGGCGAAGAGTGGTACAAAGCTCTCGAAAACGCAGCCGAGTCTTATTTTGCGGAGTTCAAAAGTGTTAGCAACTAATAATATAGCCATAAAAGAATGAACAAATATATTTTTTCGATATTAATAATATTTTGCAGTTTAACAAACATAGGAGCCAAACCATTTACCGTAGTACTAGACCCCGGACATGGGGGCAGCGACGTAGGAGCCACACGTGCAGGCATTTACGAATCGCATATAACCCTCGACATTGCACTTTTGGTGGGCGACCTCTTGGAAACCAATCACAAAGACATAAAAGTGGCATACACTCGTAAGACCGACAAAAAACTGTTGGGGTCGGAACGAATGGATATTGCAAACAAAGCAGATGGCGATATTTTTGTGTCTATCCATGTTAATTCGGCATACAACGAAGTCAAAAAGCAAGACGTTACAACCGCACACGGAGTAGAAGTCTATATACAAACGGTGGAGAACAGCGAAAGAAAAACCAACACATTAAAAACCAAAGGCTCTATCAAAGCTGTCAACGAAGACGGCACAGAGATTTCGAGACGATACGACTACTCAAACAACCCTACTTTCAACGCTATTTATGAGATAAAACAGGCGCAAATATTCAACCTAAGTACCAACCTCGCCAAATACATAGGCAACGAAATGGGAGCCAAAGAACGAAATATCAGGGGTATAAAACAAAAGTCGTTTTATGTAACTTGGCAAACAACCATACCGAGTGTTTTGGTAGAGGTAGGCTATATCACAAATGAGAAAGAACGAAAGTTTATGTCGTCCAAAGAGGGCAAAGTAATACTTGCCACAGGCATATACAACGGTATTATACAGTACAAAAATGATTTTGACCAAAGTAAAGAACCAATATTGGCAAATGACTCCAACAAAAAACCTCAAGCAACGAATACACCAAAGGACAACACAATAGATAAAGGGACTAAATCCGACCAAGTTTTGTTTATGTGGCAGATAATGACCTCAACCACTCCTCTAAAAGATAATGACTATCGCTTCAAAAAGCTAAAATGCTCTTATTACAAAGAGAATAATATTTACAAATATACATACGGCAGCAATACAGACTACAACGAAGTGCTAAAGCTACAAAAAGAGGTTAAAAAACTATTTGCGGATGCCTTTATTATTGCAATGAAAAACGGTAAAAGAATAAACTTCAATGATGTAAAATAGAGTCAAATATACATTATTTAATTATCAATTGATTTTTTTTATTGCAAATATATACAAAATAGGAATAAATATTTGTATCTTTGCTAAAAAAATTAAATAACAAAATAATTCACTAAAAAAATTAATTGATATGAAACACGAATTAGTAGTATTACCTTATGCAAAGAATGCTTTAGAACCTGTAATGTCGCAGGCAACAATAGAATTGCATCACGGCAAACACCTTGCCACTTATGTAAATAACCTCAACAACCTTATCCCCGGCACTAAGTTTGAGAATGCAGATTTGGAGACTATAGTAAAAGAGTCGGACGGAGGTATTTTCAACAATGCCGGTCAGGTATTGAACCACAATCTGTTTTTCACTCAGTTAGCACCAAAATCTGAGGGGCGTCCGAGTGGTAAGTTGCTTAAAGCCATAGAAGAGACTTGGGGCAGTTTCGAAAACTTCCAAAAAGAAGTAGAGACAGCAGGTACAACTCTCTTCGGTTCGGGCTGGGTATGGGTAGCTGCCGATGCTAACGGCAAACTCCAAATTACCAAAGAATCAAACGCAGGCAACCCTATCACAAGAGGTCTTAAGCCTATTTTGGGTTTTGATGTGTGGGAACACTCATATTATCTTGATTACCAAAATCGTAGAGCCGATCATCTAAAAGAGATTTGGAAAATTATCTCTTGGGCTGAGGTCGAAAAACGTTACTAAACATCTAAAAAAGAGGCGACTAAAAGCCTCTTTTTGATATAATTACAGTTTTAAATTTATAAACGATTATGACAAAATTAAATAATAATTTAAAGCAAAGTGTATTGAAACTGACAACACCACTCTCGGCAGTAACTATAGTACTTGCGATAGCTACTCTTTTGGTTGGCAACGTCAAGGCACAAGATAATGGTAAGTTTAAACTTATGACATTGCCCTACTCCACCGATGCCCTCGAGCCAGTAATATCTAAGAAAACTATAGAGCTACATCACAGCAAACACCTAAACGGTTATGTAAACAACCTCAATAGGTTAATTGTAGGCACTAAGTTTGAGAATGCCGATTTGGAGACTATTGTAAAAAAATCAAAAGGAGCTATCTTCAACAACGCAGGACAAATACTAAATCACAATTTATATTTCACTCAATTTACTTCACAATCAGAAGGTCGTCCGAACGGTAAGTTGCTAAAAGCGATTGAAAATACTTGGGGTAGTTTCGAGAATTTTCAAAAAGAGTTCGAAAAAGCGGGTGCTACCGTATTTGGTTCGGGCTGGGTTTGGTTGGCTGCCGACAAAAAAGGTAACCTCAAGATAACACAGGAGGCAAATGGCAGCAATCCCATAACAAAAGGGTTAAAGCCAATATTAGGGATTGATGTATGGGAGCACGCTTACTATCTCGACTATCAAAATCGTAGAGCCGAACACCTCAAAGAGGTTTGGAAAATAATATAATGGGCAGAAGTCGAAAAACGTTATTAAAACATAAATTGTACAAGATTTGGTTTTAGAAATCTTTGACTACTTTAACCAACTTACCTACAAGCCTTTAACTCAAAAGACAAGTTTTGTTTTAGAGGCTTAATGTTTACTTTGTAATCTTAGTTAAACAATGGTTAAATTATGATATAATCTTAGATATTGTAAATTCCTATTTTTTTTATATCTTTGCAAACTTTTAGATAAAAAATTAGTTAAATAATAACAATCAGAAAAAATAATGGCAACATTAGGAAAAATCAGAAATCATGGTGTTTTACTGCTTATTGTAATAGGTATAGCACTATTAATTTTTATTGTAACCGATTTTGTAAACAATGGTTCTACATTTTTTAGAGACCAAAAGGCAAATGTAGGAAGTATCGATGGCGAAAAGATTCGATATAATGATTTTTTTAACTCTATCAACCAGATGCAAGATTTCTACACTGTGGAAAGAGGTCAGAATATCGACGACGCAATGTCGGAGCAAATCAGACAAGAGGCGTGGAATCAGCTTATTATGCAGCAAGTAGTGGAAAAAGACGCCCAAAATATTGGTATGGAAGTAGCCAAACAAGAGTTGTCTGACTTGATAGTGGGCAAGAATCCAAGTCCGCTTATCAGTATGCGTCCTGTGTTTCAAAATCCGGAAACAGGTATGTTTGACCCAACTATTGTTGCTAACTTAGTAAAAGAGTTGGAGAGCACAAACCCCTCAGAAAACATTGATTTCGAACAATTTAATAGATTAAGAAACTATTGGAAATTCCTCGAAACAAATGTAAAATACAATACATTGTACGACAAATACAATACTTTACTATCTAAATCGCTTGTAACCAACTCTAAGGAGGCTCAATTCGAATACAACAATTCGAAATATTCGGTTGATGTGGTTTATGCGATGAAACCCTATTTCACTATTGCCGACAGCACTATTACTGTAGCCGACAAGGAGATAAAAGCACTTTATGAGAAGAGAAAAGAGCAATTCAAACAGGAGCCCTCTGTTGATATAAACTTTGTGACTTTTTCAATAGCTCCATCGCCCGAAGATATTGAAGCTGTAAAACAGCAAGTAGAGATAGCAAAAGTAGGATTTACCTCTGTTAGCGACTCACTTTTGGTAGATAGTATCAACTTCAACTCCGACATACCATACCGCGATATTTTCCTTGCTCCAAACGACGTGTCGGCTGACTTAAAAGACTTTGCTTTTTCGACCGAAAAAGGGGTAGTATATGGTCCTATTTTTGCCGACAACACATTTAAAATGGCAAAAGTAGTGGACACTAAGTTTATTGCGGATTCCGTAAAATTGAGCATCATAGCTTTACAAGAAGCAACCCCTGAGGCTACCAAACTCAAAGTAGATTCTATCTTGAATTTAGCCAAGGTAATGCCATTCGATACTTTGGCACAACAATATTCGCTCGACAAAGCATCTGCAAGTCGTGGCGGCGATATAGGTTGGGTACGCGAAATCGGCCTTACTCCCGAGCTTGCACAAAAAGCTCTTAATGCCAATGTAAATGAGCCTTTTATCTTAACTCAAGGCAACGCATCTAATATATTTGTAGTTACCGAAAAAACCAAACCTGTAAAAAAAGTAAAACTCGCAGTAATCGAACGCCACGTAGTACCAAGTAATGCTACTCAAGCCAAATTGTTCCAAGAGGCAAAACAGTTTGCAGGTTCGGTAAAAAATACAACAGAGTTTGACCAAAAGGCACAAGAGAATAAATATCAGATAATGACAGCAATCTCTATTGACCGCAACGCTCCACGTTTGTTGAATATATCGGATACTCGTGAAATAATTCGTTGGGCTTTCGAGAACAAAAACGGAACTACCTCCGATGTTTTCGAGTGTGACGACAATCTTATAGTAGCCAATATCACTCGTGTAAGCAAAGAGGCATACAAAACTCTTGAAGAGGTAAAACCACAACTTTTGGCAGAGCTTCGCAAAGATAAGAAGTATGAGCAAATGAAGAGTATGTTTGCAAATAAAACAATCGAAGAACTTGCTGCCGAAAGTTTTTCTGTGGACACAATCAAAAATCTGTCATTTGCCTCACGTTCGGCAGGTTCACTCGGCAACGACCACGCTATGATAGCGAATGCACCTTTGGCGGAAATTGGCAAAATATCCACTCCAATGAAAGGGAATATCGGTGCATTTGTATTTGAGGTTTTGACCAAAAATGAAAATCCCGAACCTTTTGATGCTACCAAAATAAAAGCAATAAAGAGTATTCAAAACAGCAATGTATTCTATTTTGCTATAGAGGCTCTCAAAAAAGCTTATAAGGTAAAGGACGAAAGATACAATTTTTTCTAAAAAATAGAAATTACTAAGCAAAAAAAGAGGCTTTATTTTATTATAAAAGTCTCTTTTTTATTTATCGCAGACCGATAAAGGTAAAAAAAAATAGTTGAGGCAAAAGAATATTATATCGTTTAACTCATAAATCCTTTGTGGGTCAAGCCGAAAGCGTGTCACAATTTTTTTTGCTTAAGTTTTTCTTTGCAAGGAAAAAGGCAAGTCGGAGTTTGGAGCTATCCGCCCCAAAATAAGCTTTACCATTTTTATTTAATCAACTCCAAAATTGCTTTGTATAGTTTGGTGTGATAATTGTCATCAGTATCCCCAAAAGATGTATTGTGCCAGAGCAATACAAGTTCGCCATTATGTGATTTGACTTGATTAATCAACTGTTGTGCATAATCAAAGGCTTCGTCATAACCAAGCCCCATATAATTGCTATTGCTCAAAGTACAGTCCATAAGAGTCAAAGGATGCAGTAATATAGGCTCTATCTCTAATGTCTTAGGATTTATCCAATTGACAGCATGGCATGTACCAAGCCTAAAGCCCGACACCGAAGCGAAAGCAATAGTGAAGTCGTCTGTAATACCTGCTTTTACATAGTAATGAGCCTTATCCGGCGGCAAAATCGTCAAATAGTGGCTGCGATGTAAATTTATCGTTTCGTCGGTGGCTTGTGCTAAAAATTTTTGCTCAATTGCTATCTGCTTGTTATCACCAAACGACTGATATGACGAATGTAATCCTATCCTGGACGATGTTGTGCGAAAAAGTTGGAAAAGCCTCTTTAATGCCTTACCTTCGATATTATAGTGTGGCAAATCGAAGCCTTTTGATTTTTTCAATGCTTTTACAAAAAAAATCTTTTCGGCACTAGTTACCTCATTGTCTCTATCTATAAGCCATCGAAAATTGTATGCGGGGTCTTTTCGTACATCAATAATAGATTGAAGGATATTGGATACCGAACCGTTTCGTCCCAAAATTGCTCTATACAGTCCGCCTAAAACACCTCTAAAATTTTGATAAAATCCGATTGAATCTACATCGTGTGTAAGATATATTGCTCTAAAACCTTGTTTTGATTGTTGTACTGTTTCGCCTGCCTGCTGTAGCCATTTTATCAAGAGTTTACCGTATTCATCAACTATAGGATGGTCGATAAATCCTGCTCTATATTGTAACGAACTCACCCCCTCGTATCTTTTATGAATGTCACGATAATCTTTACACACAAACTCCTCATAACGAGACATCAAAAAAAAACTACTTGCTATTATATCAGCTTTTACAACCATTTTGCCTTTGATATACTCTATTTGCGGCTCTCCAAAAAGCAATTCCGTGTTTTCTATTTTTTGCAACGGCAATGCAGGTATAGACGACTGTTTGCCATACTGTTGGCTATCAAAAAATCCTGATGGATAGATAATTACGCTATATTTATGGTATTCATCAATATCTGCGGTATAGCCAACTTTGCCTGCAAGATGCCGATTGTCTTGCAAAAGGAAGTTGATGATATAATCTACAACTTTAAGTATTTGGTTACTCAAATCTTATTTTTCTTTAATATTTTCGTTCTCTACAATATACGTTTTAGCCGGATACTTATCAATGAGAGACATATTGTGTGTAGCCATTATTACCGATGTACCGCTACGCGATATTTCGTGTAGAAGCCCTACTATTTCTGCAGCAATCTCAGGGTCAAGATTGCCTGTTGGCTCGTCTGCTACTATCAATTGAGGAGAGTTTAACAACGAACGTGCTATAACTATTCTTTGCTGTTCGCCGCCTGATAGTTGATGAGGGCGTTTGTATCCTTTCTTAGGCAATCCGACAGTGTTAAGTACAAGGTCAATTTGTTCATCTATTTGTCGTGAATCTTTCCAACCGGTTGCTTTGAGTACAAATTCGAGGTTTTGACGTACCGAACGATCGTTGAGCAATTGAAAGTCTTGGAATATGATACCTATTTTTCGTCTTAAAAAAGGTATTTGCATACGAGATATTTTTGTTAAATCGTAATCGAAAATCCTCGCATCTCCTCTTTTAATGGGCATATCGGCATAAAAAGATTTTAAAAGAGAGCTTTTGCCACTTCCTGTTTTACCGCATAAATAGATAAATTCACCCTCCGATACCGAAAAATTTATATCCTGCAAGACGATTAATTCATCGTGGCAAAGTTCCACTTCTTTGTAATGTATGATTTTCATATCTCTATCAATATGCTTACTTCTTTATGACTTTCATTTTTTTTATTACCACATCTTTTAACGGTCTATCGTTATGGTCTGTTTGTTGATTTTGGATTTTGTCCAATACCTCAAATCCTGTTACAACCTCGCCAAACACAGTATAATTGCCGTCAAGGTGCGGAGTTCCTCCAAAAGTTTTATACGTCTGCCTCTGTTCTTGACTGTATTTAATAGTTTCTTGAGGCAGAAGTCTGTTGTTTATCGACTTTTCGAATGTATCTAACTCCAAGTCAGTAACTACCTTACCGGTTACTATATAAAACTGCGAAGCGGAGGACACTTTTTCGGGATTTACATCATCGCCTGTACGTGCAGCAGCCAAAGCTCCGCGTTTGTGATAATATTTTGGGAATTTTATCTCAGCCGGCACATTATAACCCAAATCTCCATTTCCCAGCATTTTATTTGCCTCGGCATTTTTCGAATCGGGGTCTCCCACCTGAATCATAAAGTTTTTTATAACTCTATGGAAAAGAACCCCTTGATAAGTCTTATCCGACACCAACTTAACAAAATTATCTCTATGCAAAGGAGTATCGTCATAAAGCTTTACCACTATATTGCCCTCTGTTGTGGTAATTCTAACAAAAGTCTCTTTTTTGTTTTTTGACTGGCACTGTGCAAATATCAAAAAGGTAGTGAACAAAACCGCTATACAAGTTAATCGTTTCATAAAAATATTTGTTTTTATTAATATTTCATCTTGCAAAGTTAGTAAAATAATCCATAATAAACTGTGCTACTGACAATACATTTGCTGTTTATAGTTTGAAGAAATAAAAAGAAAACACTTTTGATTTAAAGTTGTCATACAGCTACTTGCCCTGCAATGTGTGGATGAGGATTGTAGTCTATTAGCTCAAAATCATCGTATTTAAAGTTAAAAATAGATTTTACTTCACTATTGATTTTCATTTGAGGTAATACACGTATATCTCTTGTTAGTTGCTCTTTTACCTGCTCCAGATGATTCAAATATATGTGTGTATCGCCTAATGTGTGTATAAAGTCTCCTGATTTTAAACCTGTTACCTGTGCCATCATTTGTAGCAACAGCGCATAACTCGCTATATTGAACGGCACTCCCAAAAATACATCTGCACTTCGTTGATAAAGCTGTAGACTAAGTTTGCCGTTAGCCACATAAAATTGAAAAAATGTATGACATGGAGGAAGATTCATATTTTTCAAATCACCTACATTCCAAGCATTCACTATTATCCTACGACTATCCGGATTGTGCTTTATAGTATTTTCGACCTCTGCTATTTGGTCTATTACCTCGCCTTCATATCCTCGCCAGCTACGCCACTGATAACCATATATATGACCCAAATCGCCGTTTTCGTCTGCCCATTCATTCCAAATACGTACTCCATTGTCTTGCAAATATTTAACATTAGTATCGCCTTTTAGAAACCACAAAAGCTCGTGTATGATTGATTTTAGATGCAACTTTTTGGTCGTCAGCAACGGAAAACCCTCTTGCAAGTCGAATCTCATCTGATGTCCGAAAATACTTATTGTGCCGGTACCTGTACGGTCGTGCTTTTCCACTCCTTCAGATAAAATCTTGCTTAATAAATCGTGATACTGCCTCATACTTTATATATTTTTCTACTGCAATTATCAAATATTGATCAATATAGATTATATGTGGTTCTTAGTACCCTAAACTCTGTTCGGCGATTTATTTGATTGCATATCGCCTGATTCTCCTTCGACAGTTTTGATATAAATTCGGGAGTAAGTTCATCACCCTCTTTTAGAAAAGAGTATCGTTGTGCCATGAAAATATCTACTACCACAGGTTTGTTCTCTCCGTAACCTTTGGGCGTGAGCCTATCTTTGGCTACTCCTGCGTTAATTAGGTATTCTACCGCAGAGTTTGCCCGTTTTTGTGACAACTCCATATTTGCAGCATCTGTACCTACGCTGTCGGTATGAGCCGACAGTTCGATTGTAATATTTGGGTTGTCTTCGAGTAATTTTACAAGATTATTTAGCTCCTCCTCTGACTCCTTTGTAATATTCCATTTGCCAAACTCATAGAATATATTCTCCATTTTAACAGGTTTCGATATCGAAGGTAGCATAAAATTGCGTTTAAAGACCTTGCTTTCTTTTCCATTCACGGTGGTGATGCCTTTAGACGAATTGAGATACCCCTTATTAGAAGCCATCATTACATAGTTTACATTTCCCTTGAGTTTCACTCTGTATGTACCATTCTTTTTTGCTCTCTGTTTTATTATGGAGCCATCGTTGCCTACTATCTTTACTATCGCATCAATAGGCTGATTGTTTTCGTCGGTAACCACACCTTCTGCAAAAAAGGTAACTTCCGGCAACTCAAACCAATATATATTGTCTAAGAATTTGTTATCTCCCTTATTTGACGAAAAAAATCCTTTGGCTTCATCTGCCATAAAGGTTATTCCAAAATCGTCGCTGGGCGAATTCATCGGAGAAAGCATATTTTTTACCTGCCACCTACCCTCACCGTCTTTTTTGGCCATATAAATATCAAGACCTCCAAATCCCTGATGTCCATCGGAGGAGAAGTATAGTGTGCCATCGGAAGTTACACACGGAAACATCTCATTACCTGTGGTATTGATACGTTCACCCAGATTTTCGGGTACCGACCAACCACTGCTTGTCTTTTGAGATACAAAAATATCTTTGCCTCCGAGACTCTCTTCAGGGTTATCCGAAACAAAATAAAGCGTTTGACCATCAGGTGAAATAGCGGGGTGAGCTACATTTATAGAGCTGTCTCTAAATAGAATAATCGGTTGAGGTTCTGCCCACTCTCCGCCGCTACGAGTAGAGGTCATAATATAAACTGCCCCTCTATCACCGGCATCGGCCAAAGAACGTGTAAAGAAAATACTTCTGCCGTCTGCGGTAAACGAACAAACTCCATCATCTTCCGGCAGGTTAAACTCTGCCATATATGTAGGTTTTTCCCAACGATTGGCATTGTTTCTTTTAGACAGATACATATCGAAATTAAACTTACCTGTTATTTCACTCTTTTTCTGCTTTTTAGACACATCTCTATTAGAAGTGAAAACTACATCGCCCGAAGCTCCCATAAAAGCAGGCGAAAAACTCGAACTCTTTTTTGTGTTAAAATATGGTGCTATGCCTGTTTTGTATCGCGACGGTTGGTTAAGAAGCTCTCTGGCTCGTTCGGCGGATACTAAGCCGTCCAAAGCCTCTTTGTGAGTGGGATTGGTTTGCAAAAACCGTTCGAAGTTTCTCGATGCACCCAAATAGTTACCCATTGCCATTTGTGTTTTTGCCATATTAAGAAAAACTATCGAATCTCTAAACCCTCCCTTTATTGCCCGATTGTAATAGCTTTCTGCCTTCTTCATATTGAAAAGCAGTCTATTGCATTCGGCTATTTTAAAATACACACTAGATTTTAATCGTTTTTTGCTTTGTGGAATCATGCCCACAACTTGTATATACTGTTTTTCTACCTTAAAATATGATCCCTGTTCGTACAACTTGTCCGATTTTGCCAAACGCGCTTCTACATTACAAGCACTTAATAAAGCTGTTATAAATATTAAAATAACTGTCCGAAATGAAAAAATCGAACAAAATACCAAATTATAACTTGCTTTATACAAGCCCCTTATTTTAGCTTTTGTTATGTTATTGTCTGTTTTAGGAATTTTGTTCATATCTTATTTGATTATTTTATCGTTATAAAAATAAACATATAGTTATTTTAAGCAAGCATTTTAGAGCCGGCTTTCTCTATCTTATCTTTTGCATATTCCAAATCCACATTAAACTTATCTTTGTGTTCCGAAGGAATATCAAACATAATATCAATCATAATAGCTTCTACTATCGATCTTAAACCTCTGGCTCCAAGTTTATATTCAATAGCTTTATCTACGACATAATCAATCACTTCTTCATCAAAAGTCAACTCCACTCTATCCATTTTGAATAGTTTTTGGTATTGTTTGATAATAGAATTTTTGGGTTCGGTAAGAATACGTTTCAGTGCCTCTCTGTCAAGTGGTTCGAGGTATGTTAGTATCGGCAATCGACCTATTATTTCGGGTATAAGTCCGAATGCTTTTAAGTCTTGTGGAGCAATGTATTGCAGCAAATTATTGCGGTCTATTGATACCGAGGCTTTATCTCTGAAACCAACTACATTAGTATTCAGTCGGCTGGCAATACGTTTTTCTATACCGTCGAATGCTCCTCCGCATATAAAAAGTATGTTCTTTGTGTTTACCTCAACCATTTTTTGCTCAGGATGTTTCCTGCCTCCTTGTGGTGGTACAAGTACTACAGAGCCTTCGAGCAATTTGAGCATACCCTGCTGTACTCCTTCACCGCTAACATCGCGTGTTATGCTGGGGTTGTCGCCTTTACGAGCTATTTTATCTATCTCATCTATAAACACAATCCCTTTTTCGGCAGCAGCCACATTGTAGTCGGCAGCCTGCAAAAGTCGTGTCAGAATACTTTCTATGTCTTCACCCACATAACCGGCTTCGGTAAGTACGGTGGCATCTACGATAGTAAAAGGTACTTGCAATTTTTTGGCAATAGTGCGAGCAAGCAGGGTCTTGCCCGTACCTGTGGCTCCAACCATTATAATATTCGATTTTTCTATCTCTACATCATCGGTCTCTACCTCTTGTGATACTCTTTTGTAATGGTTATACACCGCTACCGAAAGGAATTTTTTTGCTTCGTCCTGGCCTATTACATATTGGTCGAGAAATTCCTTTATTTCACGAGGTTTGGGTATATCCTCACTATCCACTCGAAACTCCTTACCTCTACGAAACTCCTCTTCTATTATTTTATGAGCTGCCTCCGTACAAGTAGCACAGATATTTACACCTATACCCGTTATCAATAGCCCGGCATCGCGTTCGTTTCTACCACAAAAATTACATACTTTACTGTTTTTTGCCATCTGTCTTTTTATAATGTTCAAAAAAATGTAGGCTTTAGTCTTATAGGACTAAAACCCACACAAAATCAATGAAATTCACTTTTTGTTTTTAGCCAAAACACTATCAACCATACCATATTCAAGTGCCTCTTGGGCAGTCATCCAATAGTCGCGGTCGGAGTCTTTCTCTACCTTGTCGAAAGGTTGTCCCGAGTGTTCTGAAATGATATTGTAAAGTTCTTTACGAAGTTTTTGTATCTCACGCACAGTTATTTCCATATCCGACGACTGCCCCTGCATACCACCACTTGGTTGATGTATCATCACTCGCGAATGCGGTAATGCCGAACGTCTTCCTTTTTCGCCTGCTACAAGCAGTACTGCTGCCATAGACGCAGCTATACCCGTGCAGATAGTACCCACTTTCGATGATATATATTGCATTGTGTCGTATATACCCAAGCCTGCATGCACCATTCCACCAGGTGAGTTTATATATATAGTAATATCTTTACCCGGGTCTGATGTGTCGAGAAACAGTAGTTGAGCTTGAATAACATTGGCTACATAATCGTCAATTGGTGTACCTAAAAATATGATTCTATCCATCATCAGTCGAGAAAAAACGTCCATTTGGGTAATATTCAACTGACGCTCTTCCAATATAGTGGGCGAAACATAATAGTTGCCTTGTGCTGCCACAAAGTTATCCAGTGCCAAACCATTCATGCCAAGATGTTTGGTAGCAAATTTTCTAAATTCATTATTTTGCATATCTTATTTGTGATTGTTATTAAATTTTTAAACTTACAAAGATAAGATTTTTTTATCAAAAACAGATAAATCGACACAAATCATTTGATGTCTTTTGATAATTTATACGTGTATAATATTTGATTTTTTGCATCATTTTACACAAATAATATTTTGATAATAAACATATTACACACTAACATGTTTGCGAAAAGTGAATTACTGAATTATGCAATGCCTAATGCAATATAAAAAGAGAGCCCTCATTAGAGAACCCTCTTTTATAAACTACTTATAATAAAACATTACTTACTCATCACTTCGTTACAGATGTCGATAACCTCTTTTTCCAAACCGTCGGCTTTGCAGGCTATCTCGGCGGCTTCGGCAAGGAGTTTGTCTACTACTTCTCTGTTTTTTAACCCCGAAGCATTTATTTTCACATTAAGATATGCTCCGTGAACAGCGGCACGAGCCACTAATGCACCCACACCCGCATCCGATACGGAGTTGGGATTGCCCTCTTTTGCCATTAGTTTCACTATTGGGAACACCTCCAACGATGCTTTCATCGTCTCAAGAGGTATCTGTGTGGCATAGAGTGTAGCCTCTTCCATAGCCTTAGCTCGAGCAGTTTTTTCGGCATCTGTGCTTTTAGGCATAGCAAACACGTCCATGATTTTGTTGAAAGCGTTGGTGTCCTCATCTACAAGGTGCAAGAGGCGTGCCATCAACTTCTGTCCTTCGGCGGCTATGTCGGAGAAATATTGCCATTTGTCATCCCAGCCTGCTTTGTGCGACGACAGGTTAGCCACCATTGTACCGAGAGCAGCACCCAAAGCACCTGCATAAGCCGATATAGAGCCACCTCCAGGAGCAGGGCTTTCGCTTGCCGTCTCTTCAGCAAAACCCTTACAAGTGAGGTCGATAAGACGTTTTTGGTCGATACGCTCCATAAGGTATTCGATAACTTTCTCTTTGGGATTGAATGGTTTAAGGTCGTCGAGACCGAGCGATTTTACAGCAATAAATATCAACTCCTCTTCGCTAATACCAACAGAACGCTGCTGCTTTTCGAGGAAATATTTAGCCGCATCCAACAATACACTTTTGGGTACAAGACCAACTATCTCTGTGCCGGTAACACGCACGCCACGTTTCCCTGCCGCACGACAAACCTCCTCAAAAGCCTTGTGCAACGATGTTTCTCTAATGTCAGTAATATTCATCGATACCTGTGCTATTTTGTACTCATCAATAAACCAACCTATTGCCTTACAACCTTTTAGTGTGCCGGGTATATTGATTTGGTTACCATTCTCGTCAAGCATAATCTTACCCGTAATAGGATTGCCTTCACGTTTTGGACGACCCTTTTCGCGAACGTCGAAAGCGATAGCATTTGCTCTGCGTGTAGATGTAGTGTTGAGGTTGTAGTTAACGGCAATAAGAAAGTCTCTTGCTCCGACGGCTGTAGCTCCTGTATGAGCTGCTCTGTCGTTGAACTCCTTAGGTCCGAAATCGGCTGTATCGCCTGTCTCAAAACGTTTTTTAAGCCCCTCATACTCACCCTTGCGACACACTGCAAGGTTTTTGCGTTCTGGCTTAAGGGCTGCCGACTCGTAGGCAAAAACCGGTATTCCAAGTTCGTCGCCGATACGTTTACCAAGCTTGCGGGCAAGTTCTGCTGTCTCCTCAAGGCTAATGCCCGACACAGGTACGAGCGGACAAACATCGGTAGCTCCCATACGTGGGTGTTCGCCCTTGTGATAACGCATATCGATAAGCTCACCGGCTTTTTTTACTGCCTGAAAAGCAGCCTCCAATACCGCATCGGGTTCGCCTACAAACGTTACAACGGTGCGGTTTGTAGCCTGTCCGGGGTCAACGTCAAGCAGAGTGATACCGCTTACTTTTTCAATCTCATCTGTTATCTGTTTGATAACCTCCATGTTGCGACCTTCCGAAAAATTAGGTACGCATTCAATAATTTGCTTTTGCATATAACTGTTATATGGTTTATGAATTTATTAATTTTTCTATCTGCTCAATTTACAAAACAAAAATACACCCGATACTCTCTAATTAACAGAGGTTTAAGACATATTCATGTTTTATATTTTTTATGTAAAAAATTTAATTTACAAAGTTAAACTAAATATATGAACTAGTCAAACTATCTTTTGTTAAAAAAGCAACTTATTTTGGATAAATCATTTGCATTTTTAAAAAAAACAATTAATTTTGCATATAGAAAGTAAAATTTGATAATTATTTAATTAATCGAAAAATCAAAAATCTTATTTATTAACACCTAAAGTTTAAAGTTTTATGAAAAGAAACACAAGAAAAATTTTATTGCTTGCACTATTGATTGTTGCAGGTACCACTTCTGCTCTTTTCGCACAGAAATCGGGCAAAGAGATTACAGAGTGTGTCAATCGTTATTGGCAGTTTTCGCTTCGTGGCGGATATGATTTCAGCCCCACCGAAGATATGGCTCGTTATTTGAATACCAAAGGCGGATTTAACATAGGTTTTGGTTTAGACCATTATTGGAAATGGTTTGGTTTGGGAGCCGATTTGGACTACATCAACAACAATACAAATGTTACTCTGACAGACTCTGAGCGTCAAAGCGGACGATATGCAGGCTGGGATTGGATAGAGAGTACCAGCCCTCTAAATCGTCTTTTTATTGGTATCGGTCCAAGTTTTAGACTGCCTACCTCGTGCTGTCCAAAATTTACCGCAGAGCTTAATACTCGTGCCGGTATCACTCGTATTGCAGGTAGCAATGCCGAGTTGTCCGCTATACAACGTGGTATAGCGACTCCTGTTGGCATGTACACCTTCCAAGAGTATGATGTTCCTTCGTCTTTTGCTTTAAAAGGACAGTTACGTCTTACTTATTTCTTTAATAAAGTTTTTGGTCTCAGTGCAGGGGCATACTATTTGCATAATTTCAACATAAATCATTCGGATAATGTAACCCCTCAATTGGCTGCTCACCTAACTACCAATGCCGGGACACTAACACGTAAAAACGACTTGGCTTCTTTCGGAGTATTCGGGGGATTTACTTTCCGTATCTGTGCCGAGAGAAAAGTATTTTTACCACCTGTACCCGCACCAAAAGCAACTGTGTCTGAATACACAGTGAAAGGTAGAATAACAGACATCGAAACCAATGCGCCTGTTAGAGCAGCTGTGGTAACTCTAAAAAACAACACAGACAATACGGAGTCTTCGTACAATGTTAACAACAATGGAGAATACACCGTAAAAATGCACAAAGACAAAGCATACACACTAAGTGCCAACGCTAAAGAATATTTGCCTTCGGAAGCTAAGATATTCGGCAGAAACCAATATGACCCGGCAAAAACACCAACAGTAAGCAACAATATAACTCTGAAAAAAGAGCCTAAAAAACCTGCTCCAACCGAATATACCGTAATGGGTAAGGTGTTGTCTGATGATACCGATGAGCCTGTTTCGGGTGCTATTATATCTGTTGAGAACAATACCAATGGTACTCAGCACAATGTTGTAGCCAACCGCAATGGAGAATATACCGTTGCCCTCAAAGCATACGAAAAATACACATTAAATGCTTCACATAAGGGATACTTG
Organism: Porphyromonadaceae bacterium COT-184 OH4590; assembly: GCA_000768855.1. Lineage (GTDB taxonomy): Bacteria > Bacteroidota > Bacteroidia > Bacteroidales > Paludibacteraceae > F0058. The sequence continues at coordinate 48,206 of JRAN01000079.1, forward strand.
CCTTCGGAATCAAAAGTGTTCGAAAAGAATCAATATGACCCAGAAAAGAACCCAACAGTTGAACACGATATGTATTTGACAAAAGTTAAGGTAAATGAAGCAATTCGTCTCAACAACGTACATTACGACTTGAATAAAGCAACTATACGTCCTGATGCACGTCCCGAACTCGATCGTTTGGTAAAATATCTAAAAGATAACCCAACTATACGAGTAGAGATGTCATCACACACCGACTCTCGTGGCTCGGCAGCTTACAATCAACGTTTATCAAAACAACGTGCAGATGCAGTAAAAGCATATCTTGTTCAAAACGGTATTGAGGCTTCGCGTATAATATCGGTAGGATATGGCGAAACAAAACTTTTGAACAAATGTAAAGACGGCGTTCAGTGCAGCGATGAAGAACATCAAGTAAATCGCCGCACAGAAATGAAAGTAATCTCTGCAAACTAAACAGATATTAATCGATATTAGAGACAGAGGAGTTGAGTCATTGCACAACTCCTCTGTTTTTTTTGAGTACAAATACCAATTGGAATATATATTACAATAAATATATCTATATCATTTTCGTAAAAAATAAAAAAGAAAAAAACTATTAATTGAAAAAAAAATAGTAACTTTACAATCTTTTTGAAGAAAGATATATATTTTGTTTGAATATTTTGATAGTAAAAACGATATAACATAGATGATTGGACAAGAAAGACTTATAAGAGTTGATATTGAGGAGCAAATGCGGTCGGCATACATTGACTATTCGATGTCGGTGATTGTTTCTCGTGCTTTACCTGATGTAAGAGACGGTTTTAAGCCTGTTCATAGACGTGTATTGTACGGAATGAACGAATTGGGTAATACAAGCGATAAACCCTATAAAAAGTCGGCACGTATAGTGGGTGAGGTAATGGGTAAGTATCATCCGCATGGCGACTCGTCTATTTATGGTACTCTGGTGCGTATGGCTCAGCCTTGGGCGATGCGTTATCCTCTTGTTGACGGACAGGGTAATTTCGGGTCGCTCGATGGCGACGAACCCGCAGCTATGCGTTATACAGAGGCACGCCTTATGAAGTTGGCTGAAGATATGTTGCACGATATCGACAAAAATACTGTTGACTTTAAGTCTAACTTTGACGAAACTCTAAAAGAACCTATTGTGTTGCCCGCACGTCTTCCCAATCTTTTGGTAAACGGCTCTTCGGGTATTGCGGTAGGTATGGCTACCAATATGGCTCCTCATAACATTTCGGAGACAATAGACGCTATAGTAGCCTATATAAATAATCCGCAAATCACCGTAGATGAGATAATAAAACATATAAAAGCACCGGATTTCCCTACAGGTGGTATAATATACGGATATGCAGGTGTCCGTGAGGCGTTTGAGACAGGACGCGGGCGGATTGTTATTCGGTCTAAGTGCGAGATAGAGACCGCATCTAATGGGCACGACAAGATAGTCGTTACCGAAATACCTTATATGGTCAATCGTGCCGAATTGATAAAGGCAATTGCCTCTTTAGCAGAGGAAAAAAAGGTAGAGGGTATATCTAATATCAACGACGAGTCAGACCGTAGCGGATTGCGTATAGTTATTGATATAAAAAGAGATGCAAATGCAAATGTGATATTGAATAAGCTCTATAAATATTCACAACTTCAAAGTTCGTTTTCGGTAAACAATGTTGCTTTGGTAAAAGGGCGACCTAAGATATTGAATATTCTCGACTTGATTAGCAATTTTGTAGAACATCGTCATGAGGTAGTTACTCGTCGCACACAATTTGAATTGGACAAGGCACTCGAAAGGGCTGAATTGTTGGAAGGATTGATGATAATCCTGAACAATCTTGATGAGGCTATTCAAATAATTCGCGACTCCCAAACACCGTCAGAGGCACAAGAGCGTCTCATAGTTCGTTTCTCTCTTACCGAACGACAAGCCTCTTATGTAGTAGAGCTTAGATTGCGACAGCTTACCTCAATGGAGCAGGATAAGCTCCGTTCGGAATACGAAGATTTGTTGAAAAGAATAGAGGATTTGAAAGATATACTTGCCAAGGTTGAAAGACGAATGCAAATAATCGAAGACGAACTTGTAGAGCTAAAAAACAGATTTGGAGACAAACGTCGTACAGATATTGTCTATGCAGCAGAAGATATGAATCCGGAAGATTTCTATGCCGACGACCAGATGATTATTACAATATCACATCAAGGATATATCAAACGTACCGCTCTTGCCGAATTTAAGGCTCAAAATCGCGGTGGTGTCGGCTCCAAGGGCGGTGCTACCAAAGACGAAGACTTTATCGAATATATCTACCCTGCTACAATGCACAACTATATGTTGTTTTTTACACAAAAAGGGAAATGCTATTGGATGAAGGTATATGATATTCCCGAAGGGAGTAAAAACAGCAAAGGCAGGGCTATACAAAATATGCTCAATATTGAGCCCGACGACAAGATAAATGCATTTATTAGGGTAAAAAATTTGCAAGACCCCGAATACAATACAAAACACTATCTGGTATTCTGTACAAAAAATGGCATTATCAAGAAGACTCGATTGGAGGCATACTCTCGTCCGCGTCAGAATGGGGTTAATGCGATTACTATCAGAGAGGACGACCAAGTTATACAAGTTCGTCTTACCGATGGGAATAGCGAAATAGTGATAGCTAACAGAGAGGGACGTGCAATTCGTTTCCACGAGTCGAAGGTACGCGAAATGGGTAGAACCGCTACCGGCGTTATTGGTATGGCTCTGGATACGGACAAAAGCGATGAAGTAATCGGTATGGTTTCTGTATCGGACAAAAGAGATACTATACTTGTGGTTTCCGAAAAAGGTTATGGCAAACGCTCTCTTCTTGACGAGTTGGACGAAAACGGCGAAGTTAAACTTGACGAAGAGGGCAATCCTACCGCTATATACCGTATTACCAATAGAGGCGGTAAGGGCGTTAAGACTATAAATATCACCGAAAAGACCGGTAAACTTGTATCCATTAAACTTGTTGACGACAACAACGATATAATGATTATCAATAAGAGTGGTATGACTATACGTATGCATGTGTCGGATATTAGAGTAATGGGCAGAGCCACTCAAGGAGTGCGTCTTATCAATCTCGAAAAACGTAATGACGAAATAGCGGCTGTATGTAAGGTAGATGCCGATAATGTTGATGAAGACCCTAATACAGACAATGAGATGGCAAGTAATAGTTTGGAGGAAAAATAATGCTTTTAGTAGCAAAATAGGTTATTCCCGTAAAAATATTAACTTTGTGATTCAATTATTTAAATAGAAATAAATAACCAATTAAACAATAATTACCAATGAAAAAGATCTTTTTAATGTTATTAATGAGTGTAATGGTAACTTCTGTTGCTATGGCTCAAATGAAAAATGTGAAAAAAGCGTATAAACTTTCGGAGGCTTACGAGAACCCCGATTTTTATGAAGCTGAAGCTCTTATAGAGCCTGCTCTTACCGACCCTTCGACCGAGAACGACCCTTATACATGGTGGGTAGCAGGTCATATCTATGACAGAAAAATTGCTTGGGAAAACGAAAAGCTGGCTATGGGACAATCTGCCGACAGAGATTTGCAAAACGAATCGGCTTTCAGAGCATACGACTATTTTATCAAAAGTGCAGAACTCGAAAAGAAACCCGATGCAAAAGGCAAAATATCCGATAAGTACACAAAGAAAATCGCCGCTACTTTGGCATGGTATTACAAAAACTTTTTGATATTCAACCATGGTCTCAAAAGTGCGGAATACGAAGATTATGAGGCTACCGTAAATGCTTTGGAAAAACATCTCGCAATAGTTGATTTACCTTTTATGAAAGATTACAAAGGTAATAGCGATGCTCCGAAACCCCAGAAAGATACTACTTACTACAAAATTAAGTACTATTCGGCTATCTACTCGTCTCTTGGCAACAAAAACGACGAAGCAATAGAAAAATTTCAGGCTATAAAGAATAAAGGCCATAAAGAGAGTGAAATCTATCAATATCTTTATAATATATACAACGATAGAAACGATACTGTTAATATGCTCAAAATATTAACAGAAGGTATCGAAAGATTTCCGAACGAGGTTGTTTTCCTCGGCTTGACAATAAATATCTATCTCGAACAGGGCAAAAAGCAAGAAGCTTTGAATATGCTTAACAAAGCTGTGGAACGTAATCCTGCCAACGCCGAGTATTATACAATAAGGGGACAGATTCATAGAGACCTTGGCAATGGAGAGGCTGCCCTTAGTGACTACGATAAAGCAATCTCTATCAACCCCAACAAAAACATATATTATTACAACAAAGCCGAATTCCTTTACTATAAAGGGCTCAACCTTGATGCTATAGCATCAAATACGCCAAACAGTGCCGAAGCAGCCAGACTAAAAACTCAAGTAAAGCAGTATCTCGATAATGCAAAACAAAATTTCACCAAATCATTACAGATAAACGCAAATCATTTGGAGTCTCTAAGAATGCTTCGTAATATAGCAACTCACGAAGACAATCAAGCAGAATACAATCGTCTGTCCAAACTGATTAAAGAATTAGAATAAAAATTTGGGGTTCGGGATAACTTTAGAAAGGACTTATCTTAAGTTGTCTTGAACCTTTTTTATATACTTACGTTCACAATTCTAACAGTTGGATATATCCATCAGAGTCGGATACTTTTGGATTTAATCAAGATGTATATACATTTTATAATAATGCTGATGTATGGAATAGTGTACCAATAAAAGTAGCTATATTATATTGGAATAAGCCAAATTATGAAAAAAGGGGATTGCTAATCAAGCATAGATAAACTTCCGTTGCGATGATGCGTCAACAAAAGTGCAAATAATTTCAGCATTTCTATCTTTTTCGAATAACATTTTGTCTTTCTCCTCATTCTTGCTAAAAAATGTCGAAGCAAACTGTTATATCCTTCAATCGTGAATGTTTCAGATTTTGTTTGAATATGCTTTTCTTTCGGAATGATACTCTCATATACCTTCCGGTAATCTCTTGCGATATTATTCATTTCATGCTGTTTTTATTGTCTGCCAAAATTCTTTTGCCGTTTTTCTTGCTCAAAGAGAACCTTACAAACGATATTAGCAACCGCAAAATTATTTTCAAAGGCATCGAGCAGCTGTATTATTATGAAGGATACCGAAAAGAAGATTTATAAAAAACAGCATTAGTAATAGATTTTTATTTACCATATAAAGCTGTCGGAAGACAAAATGAAGCAGTCGGAAAGCAATATGAAGTTGTCGGAAAGCAAAATGAAGTTGTCAGAAGACAAAATAAAGCTGTCGGAAGACAAAATAAAGCAGTCGGAAAGCAATATGAAGTTGTCAGAAGACAAAATGAAGCTGTCGGAAGACAAAATGAAGTAGTCGGGAAGCAATATGAAGCTGTCAACAGATAGAATTAATTATAAGCAATATAATTTCAACTTTTTAGATATGACAAGACATAATATTACCTTAGAAATGTTCCAAAATTATGGAACTATCTTCGAAAACATCAACAAAAACGATGTTTTGAAAACAGAATTAGCCGAATATGGCTATGACGAAACCGAAATCGCAAAGGGAAAAGCCCTCTACGACGACGCCTCACAGAAGTTAGACCTAAACAAAACCGAGACTGCCGAAGAAAAACTGGCGTACGATGCTTTCGCAAAAAAGTTCGGAGAACTCAAAAAGACGTATGCCACCGACCGCAAAAAAGTGAAAATCATCTATAAAGACGATGACAGAACTCTGAGTGCACTGGCAGTAAAAGGTGTTGCAAGTATCCGCACGGTAGCCTTGTTGGACGATATGGATACGCTCTACAAACAGCTCCAAACCAACGAAACGTTGAGAAAT
>JRAN01000008.1 GCA_000768855.1 Porphyromonadaceae bacterium COT-184 OH4590
AAGAGCCATGAGAGCTCTTTGGCTGCTTATCAAAATAATAAGCGAGAGCCCATTTGAAAATCGAATCTCACTTAAAGAGAGTTTTTAAGGGATGACTATCTATTCAATCATTGGAAACTGTGAAGTATCCGACTTTAAATATCTCAAAAAGATTTTTCATCTTTTTGGATTGATAAGAGTTACCTACAACTTTTCACAAAAGAGACAAAAGAGTCTTATCTATCAATTACTCTTTTGTCTCTCTAATAACATTACACTGAGTATAAAATCACAACTTATCGGATAATTGCGATAGTTTAGCTTTTAGTTCTTCTATCTTTTTATTCATCTCATCTACAAGCGAGTTACCTTTTTTAGACGACGATGTGAGGAAAAGTATATTGTTTTCGTAAGCGGCAATCTCCTTTTTAAGAGCATTATACTCTTTGAGGTATTTGTTGGAGGCTTCGTCCAATACTTTATTGTCTTCTTTTCTGGTTTTTCGGTCGAAAACAATATCAAACTTACTATCAACCGCCTTTTTAAACTCACTGTTTATGCTAGCTTTCTCTTTGATAGGCACAAATCCTATTTTGTCGAACTCCGCCATAATCTCTTTCAAAGCAGCCACATCGTTATTTCTATCACCTGTAGGAACAAATTCGTTCACCTTTTCGACCAAAGCTCTTTTCTGTTTCAGATTATCCTCCTCTACGGCTCTGGCTTCTGACGAAATTTGATTCTTTTGATCAAAAATGTAGTCGCACACAGCGGAAAATTTCTCCCAAATCTCGTCAGAGTGCTTTTTAACGGTAGCACCTATCTTACGCCACTCTTTCTGAAGCTCTTTCACTGTTTCGGATGCCTCTTTCCAGTTTTCGGTAGCTTTCAAAGCCTCTGCCTTTTCCAAAAGAACTTTGCGTTTAGCCAAATTCTCTGCCATCTCCTCTTTTATTCCCTTATAGAAACTGTTTTTGGCTTTGAAAAACCTGTCGCAAGCCTCTCTAAAACGCTTAAAAATCTTATTATTAGCCTTTTTTGTAGCAAAACCAATCTTTTTCCACTCCTCTTGTATAGCCAATATCTCTTCTATCTTATCTTGCCACTGTTTTCTAGTTTTCAGTTTTTCCAAATCAATAGCCTCTACCTTCTCGCAAAGAGCGGTCTTGAGTTTGAGGTTTTCTTCCTCTTGCTCTTTGAGACTTTCGAAATATGCCTGATGTTTTTTGTTTATCTTTGTGGATGCCTCTTTGAAGCGATTCCATATTGTTTCTCGCTCCTCTTTGGCCACCGGTCCTATCTCACGCCACTCTTCATGAAGTTTTTGCAATGTATTGAATGCAAGCACTGCATTAGGCTCATCTTCAAGCTTTTCGGCAGTGGCACAAAGAGCTGTTTTCAGTTCGAGATTCTTTTTGAAGTCATATTCGCGAAGCTCATTATTGATTTTTATCAGATCGTAAAATTTTTCCTGATACTTGTTGTATGTCTTCCAAATTTCGGTTACTGCCGACTGTGGTATCTGACCGATATTTTTCCACTCTTGTTGCAATTTTCTAAAGGCGGGAATAGTAGTAGATAGATCGTCGGTAGAGTTTGTAAGCTCTTCGAGCTTGGTCAATATATCTTCTTTTAACTTTAGGTTTTTCTCCTTTTCCTCTGCCAATAAAGCATTTGCAGAAGCCTTCATATCCTTATATTTGCCGAGCAATTCTTTGAAAGCCTCCTCTACACTATCTACAACCTTTTCGACCACCTCACTGCCTTGACTCAAAAGAGAGTCCTTCTCCTTTTGTTGTTTGTAAAAAGCTTGTTTGATAGCCTCTACTGAGTGTTTTATCTCACCTACAACATTGTCTTTAGCATTGTTAATCATATCGCTCAACTCTTTTACAAGTTCCTCACGAGTGTGGTTGATATACGATTTTTCGTGCGACACAGCCTCTTCATTCGATGGAGAAGCTACTTGGTCTGCATTAGGTACATTTGTAGTAATTTCTGTCATATTTTCTGCAGAATTTTCAATAGGATTGTTTAAAATGTTGTCTTGGTTTTCTAAATTGCTCATAACTTGATAATTAATAAGATTTTTCTTATTTTGGAATAACTAAATCGCAAAGGTATAAAATATTTTGTAATTAATTCATCTATTTTTACAATTGCTGTTAAAATATTAGCACAAACAATCGGTTATTTTTACAAAAAACATTTATTTTCGCAATACAAGCAATCAGACTAAAACAATGATTACGACAGATTTACGAAGGACAAACTTGCCCTTCTCTTATCCTAGTATTTTTTGCCAAAAGCCACAACGATATTATCGGCAATAGAATGTCAAAAAGTATTATAGCCACAAAATGCTTAGCCGAGCCTAACTTTTTGGCTGTCTTATTGACAACTAACATCTGTATCATATATCTGACGGCAAACAAAAGCAAAGCAAGCCCTATCACAACTATATTAAATGTAAATATTGCAGTCACCATTGACATATAAAAGCCAAAGCGAGTGATTACCTCCACACCTATCCGTCTGCGACTTTGGGGAGAATAGAGCGAAGATGATTTCAAGTGTCGCTGTTTTTGTTTGAGCCATTTGGCAAAAGTTGCCTCCGGTACAGACATAGTTTTGCTCTCGGCAGTGCAGGCTATAGCCGTATTTTCTCTATTGCCGACTTTGTTTACAAGAAGGTCGTCATCGCCCGAAGCTATATGCAAATGTCCGGCAAACCCTTTGTTTTGATAAAAAGTAGAACGCTTGTACATAAGATTACGCCCCACTCCCATATAGGGTTTACCCGAATATGCAAAACCAAAATACTGCATTGCAATAAACAGAGTATCGTAGGATATAAGTTTGCCGATAAAGCTTTTCTCTCTTATATAGTCACCATAACCTATTACCAACTCGGTATTACTGCCCAGATTACGAACCATAAGATTTATCCATTGGTCGGAGACGGGATAGCAGTCGGCATCGGTAAAGAGGAGCAGTTCGTTTTTAGCCGCTTTTACTCCTATGGTAATTGCAAGTTTTTTACGACTAATGATATTGGTATCAATCGGCACCTTAGTTATGTAGAGATTTGGGTACTGTTCGGCAAACGAATTAAGTACTCCCTCGGTATTATCCTCCGAGCCGTCGTTGACTAATATTACTTCAAAATTGGGATAATCTTGCTCCATTATTTTGGGTAAAAAATTACGCAAATTATCCTCCTCGTTACGAGCACAAATAATAATAGACACAGGCGGCTGCTCGGCAGAAAACTGCACTTTGCCTTGAGATATTTTTCGATTTTGACGAATAACACCCGAATAATAACACAGATAATAGTATATCTGTACACAAAAAAACAAAAATATTACCACACCAAGTAGTGATAAAATAAGGTTAAAACCCTGTAAATAAGACTCCATTAGTTTAAGCTAAATTTTGTGCAAAGGTAATTTAAAAAAGCGACCTAACAAAAAGTAAATTTTATTAAAATATTTAGATTGTAATGTAATGAATATAAACAGCAAACAAATGCATATTTATCAAACAATTACAAACACTAACAGTGTTTTCGTCTTATAACAGACTTACACATGTTTAAATATAAAAAATAGTTTTATCAAAATAATTCATTATCTTTGCAAAAAAAGTTTAAAAGCACTTTTTTTGACGCTCTGATAATTTAAAAAGAAGGGAAGTAACTATTTTTATACGTGAATATCAATATATATAAATAAAGAAACATGAAATTTTAATATGAAAATAATCTACAAAAATCTTTTATTGACATTAGTTTTGTTGCTGCCGTCAATACATTTAATCGCTCAAGAACGACCATTTATCACTGTATGGGATACTTCCATATCATCGTCTCGTATAGGCGCTACCAATACTACAATAGCCGTCCCTATAATTGGGGATAATTATACCATAGTATGGGAAGAGGTAAGCAATCCTGCAAACAACGGCACCATTACCAATATTAGCAGCACACAACTCACTCCTTACATTCTTAATTTACCTATACAAGGTAAATATCGTATTAAGGTATATAGAAGTGTAGGTAATATAAGGGGATTTACTATGTATTCGGGTGGTATTTATACAAATCGCTATGACAACCTCAGACTACTATTGGTAGAGCAATGGGGAGATATTATTTGGCAAAATATTGCAAGCGCCTTCTACGGAGCAAGGAATTTGGACGTTGTAGCCACCGATATACCTAATCTCATAGCTGTTAAAAGTCTCGGAAGTATGTTTTATGGGTGCGAAGAACTAAAATATGAAAATGGTACAATAGCCAACTGGGATGTATCTAACGTAATTACTATGTCAAATATGTTTAACAATGCCTTTAAATTTAATCAGGATATAAGCCGTTGGGATGTTAGCAATGTAACAGACATGAATGCCATGTTTAGTAGAGCCTTTAAATTTAACCAAAATATAAGTGGTTGGCAAGTAGATAAAGTCACCAATATGGCACAAATGTTTAACAGTGCCTCTCTCTTCAATCAGGATTTGAGCCAATGGAAGGTGAACAATGTAAGAGATATGAGGGGTATGTTTTCCAATGCTTCCGAATTTACCTCAGACCTAAGCAGATGGCAGGTAGACAATGTAACCAACATGTCACATATGTTTAACTTTGCCACATCATTTACTTCCACTCTGGACAATTGGAATGTATCAAATGTAACCTCTATGAGTTACATGTTTAATGGAGTTAACGACTTTACTTCCGACCTTAGCCGTTGGAAAGTAGATAATTGCACCGACTTCTCTTATATGTTCGGACGTTGTTACAAGTTTGAATCTAATCTGAGTAATTGGAAAGTAGATAAAAGTACCGCTTTTGAAGGTATGTTCTATCAGGCAGAAAAGTTCAATAGCGATTTAAGTAATTGGAAGGTAGGTAATGCTACTAATATGAAAAGCATGTTTTACAAAGCTTACGCTTTCACCTCCGATGTGAGCCGTTGGGACGTATCTAAGGTTCAATTTATGGAATCCATGTTCTATGCTGTACACAATTTCAACTCTGATATAAGCAACTGGAATGTACAGAATGTAACCAAAATGATAGATATGTTTTGGGAGGCAAGGTCTTTCAACCAAGACTTAAGCAGATGGAATCTTCGTTCTCTGGAAGATGCTCACAATATGCTGGGCAACACAGCTATGAGTTGCGAAAACTACTCTGCTACACTCACAGGCTGGGCTTCAAACCCTAATACTCCAAGTCGTGCCATAAGGTTTGGAGCTGCCAACATAAGATATAATCGTACCGGCTGGGTAGGACTCAACGAACTTATCAAAAAAAATTGGGTAATCGTAACTCCCGGCATATACGACAGATTATGTGGAGGAGTAGATATATCGACCGACTTTGTTACAGTATGGAATACTACCAACGCAGGAGCCACTGACAACACCAAGATAGCCTTCCCTGTCATAGGTTCCAATTATGTAATAGAGTGGGAAAAACTTCCGAGTTCTACCGTATTGGGAGGAGTAATAGTAACTTCAAGTACTGTCAATAATCCGTATATATTGGATTTGTCAACTTATGGACCTGGCCAATATCGCATAAGAGCTTATAATGGAAGAGGGGCTATTACAGGATTTAGAATGAGTGCTGACGAAACCATATATGACAATAAAAAACTCATAAGAGTAGAGAGATGGGGGAATGTAGTATGGCAAACTCTAAATAGTGCTTTTGTAAATGCCGTGAATATGGATATAACGGCTACCGACAGCCCTGACCTAAGCAATATTACAGACCTGACTATGATGTTTTATGCATGTAAAAGTCTAAAATACAATGCAAGTATTAACAATTGGGATGTATCTAAGGTAACCAATATGAGTAATATGTTCTTTGGAACAGAAGTGTTCGACCAACCTCTTAACGATTGGGATGTATCTAAGGTAACCAGTATGAATAATATGTTTGCTCGCACAAAAAAATTCGACAGACCTCTATTCAATTGGAAAACAAACAATGTAATCGATATGAGCTATATGTTTTATTTTGCAACTGCATTCAACAAATCACTCAACGACTGGGATGTTTCCAAGGTTCGTACTATGAAACATATGTTTAGCTCTGCAACCAATTTCAATCAAACTTTTACCTCTTGGAATTTGACAGCATTAACAAATGCCGAAAACATGTTCGATCGTTCGGGAATAGACTGCTCTAACTATTCTGCTACCCTTTCGGCTTGGGGCAACAATAGTAATACCCCAAATAGTATCAAATTAAGTGCTATCGGTTTAAGCTACAATAATACAGGGAAAGTAGGACGTGATATACTTGCAAATATCAAACTTTGGGTAATCTCTGGAGATAATTATGATGCTACTTGTGGAGGACAAAACAATGTATGGGTAGGTACCATATCAAGTTATTGGGATGAGCCGAACAACTGGTCTAGCGGTAATCTCCCGGAAGAAGATACCGATATAGAGTTTGCCACTGCTGCCAACAATAATGGTGTAGAGGCTATGAATAATCTTATGGTGGATGATAACCGTTTTATCGGAAAATTGATAAATGCCTCAAACCGCTCATTAATCATACCTATACAAAGTTCTTTAACAGTGAAAGATATGATATTGGGAAGTGAGACAGCTGACAAAGCAGATAAGATACAGATTGAAGCTGGAAAAAATAAAATAAATGGTTCCCTCATAGTATTTCAACAACCCCAAAACACTCCGGTACACGCTACCGTACAATTCTACTCAAAAGCAAAAAAAGAACGGACATCATCTAAATGGATAGATAATGTAGATGGAAGTCCTACTAAGGGAACAGAGTTTGAGACATTTTATCGTTGGCAATTTTTTGGTATTCCTGTAGAATCTATAAAGCCGGATCCTACATTTTTTGGTGCATTCTTACGAGAATATGATGAAGGATATAATGGCGAAGATAATACCAAATTCTATCAAAAATGGCGTAAAATAGGCAATAATTCTACCCTTACAGCATTCAAAGGATACGAGATAACACAAAACAGTCCTAAAACATATTATATACAAGGCAGGTTATATTTTGGCGACAAACAACTGACTATGAGCCGAAAAGCTCCCAAAGTAACAACGGCAAGTAACCCTTCCGACAAGATAAATCATTGGGGATTGGGAAAAAACATTTTCGGCAACTCATATACTTCAGCTATCAATATAAGAAAAATAGAGTTCCCCGAAGAGGTAGAAAAGACAGTTTATATCTATAATACCGGTAGTTTTGCAGACTGGGGCAAACGTAGAAACAATATAGCAACAGAAGAGTCCAATTCTAATCCTGGCGTTTATATCGCTGTTCCTCAATCTGTTGCCAGCACTATATTTGACAATCGCATTCCCTCTATGCAAGGATTCTTATTGAAATTTAAAGATGATGAGACAATATTTAATGGTCCGGATGCAGTTGTTACACTCAAATATACTGATGGTGGAGTTAATAACAATACCAAACCGCAAAGAATTGCAGCAAAAGATTCGGCAGACAATGCATTAGGACATATACAAGTATTCCTCGAAAGCAAAACTTCGGAAGACAAAATGTGGCTTATCGAAACACCTGAGGCAACTGATAATTTCGACAACGGATACGATGGATATAAGTTGCTGTCACAGTCTCCTTCTGCATCTATATTTACAGAGTTGAATAATGATCAGTTGCAGATAAGTAGTACAGATGTAATAGTTGGCAAAACATTTAGTTTTCGCTCTAATAGCGATAGAGATTATACTCTGACCCTTGTCAAAAAAAATTTGGGACACTACGACAATCTACATCTTTTAGATCTAAAAACACATACATATTTGCCGCTTACCAATGATACCACTTCATACTCGTTTGTATCCAACAATAACGGATTGATAGAAAAACGCTTTGTGATTGTAAATGAATCTAATACAACAATAGATATAGATAACAATCCTTCATATGAGTTGATTGATATTTATATGGCAGATCACAATATTTTGATCACAAACAACATGACAACCTCTGATGGAACAATAACCTTGTCTGATGTGTCTGGCCGCACTGTAATGCAGAGTAATATAAAACAAGGTTTCAACCAAATACCTGTAAGTTTATCTACCGGTGTTTATATGGTTATTGTCAAAACAGAAACCAAAACTAAAATAGTGAAAGTTTTAATATAAACAAGGCTTTACTTATCATAACTCATAAAAGTAAGAAAGGGCTTAATTAGTCATTCCTTAAAAACTCTCTTTAAGTGAGATTCGATTTTCAAATGGGCTCTCGCTTATTGTTTTGATCAGCAGCCAAAGAGCTCTCATGGCTCTTTTGAAGTTATAAGCAGCAGCAGCCAGCAGTATGTTTATAGCATCCCCTATGAATCCCTTGTAAAAGTTCCGTCCTAAACGATGAT
>JRAN01000009.1 GCA_000768855.1 Porphyromonadaceae bacterium COT-184 OH4590
GTGTCCAACTTTTGGAATTGCTCTAAGTTGCTTAGGTAGTACTTCATAAAGTCGGCATCCTGTAACCTCTAAGGATTAATAAATTATTAATATTCTTACCCGGTAAAGGTAAATACACTATAGAAATTGTAACTTGTAACAAATACCGAGTATAGATACTTAGAGACAAAGTTAATAAATATTTTTATTTTTGCAAACAATAAAATAAAGTTATCTTCTACAAACTTTTGGTGTTATAACACTTATCGTTTGTTTGAAGATATAATTTTGAGTAGCACATAACTTTTCCGCTGCCAATGAGTTAGTTGCATAGGCAAAATACTTGTTTTTTTAAACTTCCGTATAGCCGTGAAGCTTAATAGATTATCCTGCCCAGCCTTCTCTATCAAGATTTCGGTAATTGATAGCTTCGGCTATATGAGGTGTCTGAATATCTATACTGTTGTCGAGGTCTGCTATTGTACGAGCCACTTTGAGTATCCTGTCGTAGGCTCTTGCCGATAGATTCATTCGTTGCATCGCTGCTTTTAGGAGGGTTTGCCCTTCGTTGTTGAGCAAAGTGTATTTTTGCAACATCTTGGAGTTCATCTGTGCATTGCAGTGTATATCGGGGAATGCTTCAAACCTTTTTTGCTGAATATTACGTGCGTTTATTACCCTTTTTCTTATGGTTTCGCTGCTTTCTGATTCTTTTATATCTGCCAGTTTTTCGAATGGTACAGGTACTATCTCTATATGCATATCTATTCTATCAAGCAATGGTCCCGATATTCGGCTTAGATACCGATGTACCATAGACGGCGAACACACACATTGTTTTTCAGGGTGGTTATAGTATCCACAAGGACAAGGATTCATAGAGGCTACAAGCATAAAACTTGCCGGATATTCGGTAGCGAATTTTGCTCTGGAAATGGATATTTTTCTATCTTCCAAAGGTTGTCGCATCACTTCAAGCACAGTTCGCTTAAATTCGGGCAACTCATCGAGAAAAAGTACTCCATTGTGTGCAAGCGATATTTCACCCGGTTGCGGGAAATTACCGCCGCCTACCAATGCAACGTCTGATATAGTATGGTGTGGGCTGCGAAAAGGACGTTGTGAAATAAGAGAATAGCTTCCTGTGGTCTTACCTGCTACCGAATGGATTTTTGTAGTCTCCAAAGCCTCTCTTAGTGTCAAGGGAGGAAGTATGGTAGGCAGTCGTTTTGCCATCATTGATTTACCTGCCCCTGGAGCTCCTATCATTATAATATTGTGTCCGCCGGCAGCTGCTACTTCCAAAGCTCGTTTCACGCTTTCTTGCCCTTTTACATCGGCAAAGTCCATATCGAAAATATTAGCCTGAGAAAAAAATATTTTCCGAGTATCTACTTCGGTTTTTTCTAATTCCTTATCATTGTTGAGAAACTCCACTACATCTTTAAGGTTTTCTACTCCATAGACATTCAAATCATTTACTACAGCAGCCTCATAAGCATTATCTTTGGGTAATATAAAACCCTCATAACCCAACTCACGAGCCAAAATAGCAATAGGCAGAGCACCTTTGATTGGTCGCAACGAACCATCAAGTGATAGTTCGCCCATCAGTATATATTTGTCGAGTTCGGTATGGTTTACTATCTCATTAGCAGCCAAAATACCGATAGCAATCGGCAAATCATAAGCAGAACCCTCTTTGCGAATATCGGCAGGAGCAAGGTTGATAACACACGCTCTCCTTGGGAATGAGACACTATTGTGTTTTATTGCCGAAAAAAATCTTTCGAGACTCTCTTTGACAGCATTATCGGGCAATCCTACAAGCATATACTTAGAACCTCCGGTAGTATTCGACTCTACGGAAATCATAGTTGCATTTATGCCTTGTACCGCTGCTGCATTGACCTTGACAAACATTTTGGTTGCTATTATAGATTACACAGAATACTATTTTTGAGTTTCAATGATATTTGCAAAATTATCGAACTCTATTACATCTTTTATAAATATTTTGCTATTCTCCAAATCGCTTATATACAACCTATTATCGAACATCAAAAGAGAAGTCAAAATAGAATTTTCGTCTGTGAATTGTTCATAATGGTATTCGCTATTTTCGAAAATAAGATTGCCTATGCATCCTTTTTTATTTTGATTGCAAAATATTAGTCGTGTTTTGTTCGGCGTGAATTCCAATCCTTGATAATCGCCTATTTCGTGAATTATAGGGCGAATAGATGGATTACTTAAATTGTCTATAATATGGATAATCTGATCTTCATACTCGGCGCCAATAAAAGAGTTGGAGCAAACCAAAAGATATTCTCCCATCATCTTTAAGGTAGAAGGGTAGGGCAGTTCGATATATTCCAAAAGCGACGAGTGGTCGATTTGCTTGGTATTTTCGATGTTTAGCAGATAGATTTTGTTGTAATTGGTAACTGATATAAACAAAGTACTACCTGCTACCAAAATACCTGTAACAAAGGCATCGCCTTGTGGAAAACTTATTTCGTCTATTTTTTCTTTCGAAGTCAAGTCGAAAACAACTATTTTATTTATATCAGCCACAAATAAGTAGTTGTCTTTGACTGCTATCCCTTTGGGAGAGTAAAGCCCTGTGTTGGGCGGTATTATAATACTGTTTTTACCATCACTATAGTACGATATAAATCCGGTCTGTTTTTTTTGGTTAAAATAGTTTAGTGTATCGCCTCCAAGATTTGAAATAAGAATACCATTATTGTACTCACACATATCATAAGGAAACTTCAGATTTTCAGTTATTTCATTGTTTTGTTTATTACAAGCAATCATGGATATAACCCAAAGGCACAAAAACAGTCGTTTGTATATCATATTTGTTAGGAGTTTGATTATTAATCGGGCAGACGCGCTATTATTGTTTCATTTCCTCTTGTACGCTCTGCCAAAGTTACAAAAACCTCTGCCTCCAAAGGCAAAAATATATCTACACGAGAACCGAATTTGATAAATCCCAAATGATGATTCAGCTGCGAGGCGTGATTGGGTGCCGCATAGGTAACTATTCTTCTTGCCAAAGCTCCGGCTATCTGACGTACAAGTATTTTTTTACCGGTTTTAGACTCTATCACTATGGTAGAACGCTCGTTTTCGTGGCTCGATTTGGGCAGATATGCCGCTTTGTGTCTACCCGAATGATGTTTGGCATACAGCACAGAGCCATTTATGGGATACCAATTGGCGTGTACATTGAACGGTGACATAAATATAGAAACCTGTTTCAACTTTTCGCCCTCGAAATATTCGTACTCTTCGACCTCTTCTATAGTCACTATACGCCCGTCTGCCGGTGCTATCACAAGCGAATCATCATCTATTTCGACTATTCGCTCAGGATTGCGAAAAAAATAGAGGAAAAAACCAAATGTGGCTATTGATACTGCCAAATTGATGATAAAGGTTACACCTAAAGGATTTTTAAAATGGAATATGATGTTTATAACTACAAGTAATATAAACATTGAGATTAATATTACTCGCCCTTCTCTGTGAATACGCATTTTTTTACGAAATTTCGTTGGTTTATTTTTATTGTTGTTGCCTATGAATGCATTTTTTACAAAAATACAATTTTTTTATATCAAATAAAGCAAAATCTGTGAAAAATTTTGAAACACTATCTACTTGTTGTCGGCAATTGTGATATTTTCTCCTTTATCGGCTGTTACTGCCAATAGCTCTTTGGCTTTTTTCAATGCAATATTGATATGCGAACAGATGTTTTCTTCGGGTATAATCTTGTCGAAATTAGCTTTTAAGAGTGTTTTTCGCACTTGTTCTGTTACCCCCGACAGTATTATAGTAATATCTTGTCTTTTTGATTGCAAACAGAGATTCTCCAGATTGTGCAGTCCGGTAGAGTCCATAAAAGGCACTCTACGCATACGAATTATCCGTATCTTAGGTTTTTTTGCCATTCGATTCATTATTTCGTCGAACTTATTGGCTACTCCAAAAAAGTATGGCCCATCTATTTCATAAACAGTCACACCTTCGGGTATTTGTAGCTTCTCTTCGTGCAACTCCAAATCACTTTCTACATTAGGGTCTATCTCCGAACCGAATATTTTTATGGAGGTTGCCTCCGATGTACGTTTTAGGAACAGTACAACTGCCATAAGCAATCCTATCTCAATAGCAATAGTCAGGTCAAAAATCACAGTCAATATAAGAGTTGCCCACATAACGGCATAATCGCTTCGGGGCATATTACGAAGGGCTAATATGCTTCTCCAGCCACTCATATTATACGATACCATTATCAATACTCCTGCGAGACAAGCCATAGGAATATATCCCACAAGTTTGCCTAAAAACAGTAATACAAGCATAAGTGTAGCTGCATGGATTATACCTGCTATCGGCGAACGTCCTCCGTTGTTGATATTTGTCATAGTTCGAGCAATAGCTCCGGTGGCAGGTATACCTCCAAAAAACGGGGTAACGATATTGGCTATTCCCTGTCCTATGAGTTCGGTATTAGAGTTGTGTTTGTCGCTTATAATACCGTCTGCTACCATTGCAGAGAGTAAACTTTCGATTGCACCGAGCATAGCTATAGTAAAAGCAGCAGGGAAAAGTTTTATAATCAATTCTATTACGGTCTGTCCTCCGCTCAATCCTAAATCGGGTATTTGGGGCTTTGGTATACCTGTAGGCAAAGTGTACAAGTCTCCTATGGTGCTTATGTTGGTTATACCGGCAAATTTATCGAGAACCCAAACCAAGATTGTTACCAGAATGATAGCCACCAAACTGCCGGGTATCTTTTTTGATATTTTCGGCATAAGTACTATTATTATGATACTCAATATCCCTAATCCGAGTGTTATAGGGTTTGTCTGGGCAAAGTGTCGGAAGTACACTATCCATTTGTCTATAAAATTAGCAGGAGGGTTTTCTATACCCAAGCCGAAAATATCATTTATCTGTGTCGAAAATATGGTAATGGCAATACCTGCGGTAAAGCCTACTATTACAGGATACGGTACAAACTTTATAATATTACCGAGCTTGAATACTCCCATAAGCACAAGCATAATGCCTGCCATAATAGTGGCTATAAGAAGTCCACCGAGTCCGTGCTGTTGTATTATACCATAAACGATAACAATAAATGCTCCGGTAGGACCTCCTATCTGCACCTTACTACCTCCGAAAAACGAGATTAAAAAACCGGCTATAATAGCTGTTACAAGACCTTCGGTGGGACCGACTCCGGAGGCTATACCAAAAGCAATTGCCAATGGTATGGCTACAATGCCCACTATTACACCTGCCATCAGGTCGGTTGTAAATTTTTCTTTCGAATAATTTTTAAAAACATCAAAAATTTTAGGTTGAAAAACAGACATCTTTGATTGTATTTTTTAATGGATTATGGTATGCAAAAATAACATTTTTTATTGATTTAAAAGGATTTTATCAAAAACTAAAATATTGATAATAATAGTTTTTTTATTTTTTAGATAATTTGTTAATAATTAATGCTTGATGTGGCTACCTTTGCAATTCCACACTCAAAATTTTATATTAACTTTGCAAGCCAACATTTTATATCTTATATCAAGTTATATGAACGAATTCTTTAGGAGACATCTCAAAGGCGACCCTATTATTTGGATGCTGTATCTTATTTTGTGCTTTGTCTCTATTGTTGCTGTGTTTAGTGCTTCGTCCGATGCTATAAGCGGTTCGGGCAAGGCTACCGGTCTGATACTTAAACACATTGCCTTTATGGCATTCGGATTTGGATCATTACTGGTAATATATTCATTGCCAATGAAACTGATAAAATTCTTTTCGTTCATACTTCTATTTTTTTGCATTGCCCTATTGGGATATTTGCTTGTAGCAGGCTCTATGTACCAAGGAGCAGCACGTAGCTTGGGAGGTTTGTTTCAGCCATCGGAGTTTGTTAAATTTGCCCTGATTGTAGTTGTTGCATTTTTTATAGATGAGTTTAGAGACGAAACCTTCTTGAACAAATTTTTTTATATCTTTTGCCTCATTGTCTGGATTACCATCGGCTTAATATTTCCCATGAATTTATCACAGGCTATAATCATTTTTGTTCCTGTACTGGTAATGCTAATAGTGGGGGCTGTACCATGGAAGAAGATAGCTTTTTTTGTGGGAATTCCTATTTTGGGCATTCTGCTACTTACCCTTATAGCAACGGCGATTCCTAATAATACCGATGGCGGGGCAGCCAATTTTTTGAATAAATTCAGGTTTGATACTTGGCAGGGGCGTTTTAGGAATCATATAGATATTGTCGATAGTTGGGAAAAAGCCGATAATGGAGCGGAAAAATGGAAACTTATAAGGAATTACGATCAGGTTATTTATGCCAAATCGGCTATATATGACGGCAAAATAGGTGTAGCTCCGGGCAATAGCGTATGGCGCAACCGATTGCAGGAGGTATCAAAGGATTTTATATATGCTTTGATAGTAGAAGAATACGGTTTGTTTTTGGGAGGTATGGGCGTGATATTCCTTTATTTGTGGCTATTATGGCGAGGCGGAGTATTGATACGAAAGATTGATACCGTTTTTCAGGCGGTAGTGATTATAGGAGCTGTTACACTGATAGTATTTCAGGCTTTTGTGCATATTGCCGTCAATGTAGGACTATTGCCCGTTACAGGGCAAACACTGCCTCTTATAAGCAAAGGTGGAACTTCTATTATGGTAATGGGTATGCTATTTGGCTTGATACTGGGAATGTCGCGTAAAATAGAGGAAAAAAACGGAAGTCTCTCAGAGCAAGTTGCACCGTCGAACAACACCCCAACAACAATAACCGCGAAAACTCCAACACCAACACCCTCAATAATAGAGGAACATCAATACAGTGTTCAAACCGACGATATAACACCTTTGTTCGAACAAATAGAGACCGACAAGAACGATTTTTAATGTAAACAACTATAACTAAAAATAGCAGATTAAAATTAGGCAATCTACAATCTCGATATCCTTTTACTTCGGCTCAACTACACAATTCCTACACTCTTCAATTTCTAAATTATTTTTCATATCTTTGCGCTTCGAGCTAATCAATTATTAAATAACACAATAAAAATGAATATGCAAACGACCTCCAACATTTTGATGATAGAGCCTATCTCGTTTGGCTTTAACGAAGAGACTGCAAAAAACAACTATTTTCAGCAGAACGACAACACCGCCGAATCGCAGATTCAGCAAAATGCTCTCAAAGAGTTTACCGCTATGGTAGAGACTCTTAGAGGCAAAAAAATTAATGTTATAGTAGAAAAAGACACTATCTCTCCACACACACCCGACAGTATTTTCCCAAACAATTGGGTATCGTTCCACTCGTGTGGTAAAGTGGTGCTTTACCCTATGTTTGCCGAAAACCGCCGTACAGAACGTCGCCCCGACATACTCGAACGTATCAAAAGCGAAGGTTTTAGCATCAACCAAAATATAGACTTTAGCGGATACGAACACCAAAACAAGTTTCTCGAAGGCACAGGCTCGATGATACTCGACCGCGACAACCACATCGCTTATGCCTGCATATCGCAAAGGACAGACAAAAACCTTTTTGAACTTTTCTGTCGCGAATTGGAATATACCCCTGTGTCGTTTTCGTCATTCCAGACAGTCGAAGACAAACGTTTACCCATTTACCACACTAATGTAATGATGTGTGTTGCCGACCATTATGTAGTAATTTGCCTCGATACCATCGACAATGCAGACGAACGCAAAATGGTGATGGAGAGCATCGAAAAATCGGGTAAAAAGATAGTGGAAATTACAGAAAAGCAGATGCACCTATTTGCAGGTAATATGTTGCAAGTAAACAATATAGAGGGTGAAAAATTTCTCGTAATGTCGCAAACTGCCTACGAATCGCTTACCAAAGAGCAAGTAGAGACTATCGAGAGCTTCAACGCCATTATTCACGTACCTATACCAACTATCGAACGATATGGCGGCGGCTCGGCTCGCTGTATGATGGCAGAGGTATTTTTGCCTAAAAATAACTGATTTCCAATAGTTTTTCAATGAATATCAGAGTTGGTATCAGCCGAGGAGCAAAGATAGAGTTTTCGCTCAACGATGATTTTATCTTAAAACAGAATGGTTCTACAACGAGAGGCAATTTCGTTGTAGAATTTTCTAATAACGGCATTCTGTTTAACAAACAGCTATTTGGAGAACTGTACTTTGCAGCTCCACCTTCATCAACCTTTGGGATAAAGGATGTAGTCATAGGCAAGGATTTTCATTGGCAGCAAAAGCGTAATCAGAGTTTCGAGGGCGACCTCCTGATAGTGTCTGACGGCAACGAGCTTGTGGCTATAAATGTGGTTGATATTGAGAAATATATCTATTCGGTAATAGCGTCGGAGATGAGCTCTACATCATTTGTAGAGTTGCTCAAAGCCCATGCTGTAATATCGCGAAGTTGGGTGTTAGCTGCCTTGCAAAGTGCTAAAAAAGAGCTCATTACCACACCACAAACCGACACTGTACAAGATAATGACACATATATAAAATGGTACGAACGCGACGCTCATACTCTATTCGATGTCTGTGCCGACGACCACTGCCAACGCTATCAGGGCATACCAATGGTAGAGACCTCCGCACTAAAACAAGCAATAGAGGCTACCGCAGGCGAAGTGCTCAACTATAACGGCGAGGTGTGCGATGCACGTTTTTCGAAATGTTGCGGTGGTTATACGGAACGTTTTTCGGCGTGTTGGGCAGATATGGAGCAGCCCTATCTCACCTCAAAGCCTGACAGCATAAACAATTTGGGGCTGAGGCTTACAGACGAAGACGAAGCCCGACGTTTTATCGTATCAAAACCCAAAATGCTTTGTAATACCACCGACAAATCTATTATAGACCAAGTATTCAACGACTACGACCAACAGACACAAGCCTTTTTTCGCTGGCAGGTAAAATACTCACCCAACGAATTGAGCCAGATAGTTGGCTCTCGGTCAGGATACGACTTTGGCGACATTATCGACCTTGTACCATTGTGTAGGGGCTCATCGGGACGGATAACAC
Organism: Porphyromonadaceae bacterium COT-184 OH4590; assembly: GCA_000768855.1. GTDB lineage: Bacteria > Bacteroidota > Bacteroidia > Bacteroidales > Paludibacteraceae > F0058. Next base: position 9,094 of record JRAN01000009.1, read on the forward strand.
TCCTCAAAATAGTAGGCACAAAACTGACAATAAGCGTAGGTAAAGAACTCGAGATACGTCGCTGGCTGTCGAGGTCGCATCTATATAGCTCGGCTTTCGTTGTGGACAGGGATAGCGAGGGTTATTTCGTACTCTCCGGAGCGGGCTGGGGACATGGTGTAGGGCTGTGCCAGATAGGAGCAGCTGTAATGGCTGCCAAAGGCTACAACTACCGGCAGATATTGGAGCATTATTACGAGGGAAGTAACTTATATCACATATCTCAAAAATAAAAAAGGTTGCTTGTAATTAAGCAACCTTTTTTATTAATATATAGGATTAATTTCCTACATTAGGATTATAGTTGTCCTCAGCAGAAGGCAATTCGAATGTAAAATATTTATCTGATACATTCAATGTAGCACCTTTATTATAAAAATGATTTTCTCCTCTAGTATGTGTCCAACCGAAGCGTTTAAAAGCCATAAAACTCTTTCCTTCTGCCCACATTTCGATACGCCAGTTGCTTGCAATATAGTTCCTCAAATCATCTCCTGTAAGGGCATCTATATTTGCTACATGGCCAGGGTCTCTTTGTTCTATCAAAGTTTTGAGATATGTTTTAGCTTTAGCTTCATCACCCAAAGCAAAAGCTGCTTCGGATGCTATAAGATAAGCCTCCTCAATTCTCATCAAAACAAGGTCGTTTAGCCAATTTCTATCACCCTGAATAATTGGTTTTGAAGGAGAGAAGAATTTGTTGGTAGGCGCATATTTATACTGTGGGTTCCACCACTTTTTTCTTTCATCCGTGGGCGAAAGCATAGTATTAAAACTATCATAGATACCTCTATCTATAGCCAATATATCTCCGGCACTAGCATAACTATAAGTATAAATATCAATCCAAGACCAAAACGAATTGATTGCCAAAGTAGTTTCGGCAGTAACATTAATTCCCCACATCCAATTTGAACTTTCGGTAGAATTAAATCCGTTAGTCAACAATTGTGCATGAGGCAATATAGTATATTGGTTAGAAGCTATAACCTCCTCAGCAAGGCTCAAAGCCTTTGCACACTCTTGTGCTGTAGAGGTAATATCAAATGCTCTGCCTTTATTGATATGTACATAAGCTTTTAATATCTTAGCTACATTAGCATCTATTATACCTTTCGAATTTCTTTTAAAACTGGCTAATAAACCAATTGCTCTATCAAAGTCTGTAATGACTTTGTCTACAACGAAACTATACGAACTAAGTCCCTGTATTTCACCCATATTAGACTCGTCATAATAAGGCATAATCGGTTTATTGGAAACTACATTTTCTGAATTTGCATAAACATTAAGCAAATTAGAATAAAAGAATCCTCTAAAAGCATAAGCTTGTCCGAGAGCATGTTCTACAGAAGTTTTAATCGATTCATTTCCGGTTGCTAATAGTTCATTACATCTCTTAATCAATAGGTTAACATTTCTAATGTTATTATACTCATAACGCCAAAGCCAGTTATTTTCTTCCGAAGTAGCATAAAAAGCCAACATATCTGAATAACCTGCAGCCCATCCATAATTGGAAGCGGTAACAGCAATATCAGAAGTCAAAAGATCAAGGTACATATCAATAAATTTTTGACCTCCGATAAGTTCTGCTTGAGTATTTGGGCTACCACTATTATTGTTACGATACAAGCCCAACAAGCGAGCTTCCAATTCTCTAATACTAGAATTAACTTGCTTCTCGGAAGCCGAACTTCCTCTGGGTTCAGACACCAACAGATTAGCACAACTTGAGAATGCAACTAAAACTCCTAATATCAATCCAAAAAATATTTTTTTCATATAAATCTATTTTTTTTAAGGTTTATCTATTTTTTAAAACGAAAATTTAATTCCTCCCATTACTGTACTTAGGGGCGAATATTGATTAAGAGCATTACCTCCGGTAAAACCTGTAAAAGGATTATATCCTTTTCTGTGAGACAATACAAACAGATTGTCTGCCACTACCCAAAGAGATAGATTGTTTAGTTGTAATTTTTCAATCATCTTTTTAGGGAAGTTGTAAGCAAGACGAACACTACCCAATCTTAAGCCTGTATTAGGAGTAAGGAATCTATCTCCGGCTGTTGAAAATCTTGCCCTATACTCGCTATTTTTAGTGAATAATCCTGCCAATAATCCGGGTACATTAGTATCCTGTCCGGCTCCAATAAGAGGATTCCACGCTTTGAGTATATCTTTATGGTAGTTGTGTGCACCAATAGTTCGGTCTGACATCAAATTTGCATATATAGCATCGATGTTATAACCACCTATGATATAATCAAATGATGCAGACAAATCGAATCCATACGCAGATACATCGAGACCAAAACCACCATATAAGTTTGGATATACATTTTTGCCAATAAAGATTGTAGATGCTTCATTAGGGTTAGAAGTAGTTCTGGTTTTGTCCCATTGTACATCTTCGCGTCTTCTCTTTACCTCTCCATTTACTACAGCATTCTCAAACTCATAAGTGTATGTATCGCTCACAGGATTGCCATCGCCATTAGGACCATTATCATACCATTGTTCCCATAGTCCCCAACCTGTATTAGGGTCAACTCCTTTGAAATGTCTTATATATATATCTCCCAAATAGTGTCCTCTGGCTCTACCACCATTCATAGCCATCTCTATCCATTTCCCTTTTACCAACTCTCTGGGATTTTCGAGAAGTATTGCTTTAGCGCTTGCCATTGTAGCTCTCAGGTCAAGATTAAAGTTTCTTGTTTTGATTACATTGGATCTCAACAGCAACTCAAAGCCATAACTTCTAAACTTACCATCATTAACTGGTACAGAAGTATAACCCAAAGAAGGCGCTGTTCTTCTGGTATCCAAATTATTTACAACAAGATTGTTGTAAACATCAAACTCAAGGTAAAGTCTACCTTTTTTAAGCTCCAAATCAAGCCCTAAATTGGTTTTATACACTTTTTCCCAAGTCAAACTTGGAGTTGCAATAGATTGCCAACTTACAGAAGGTCTTCCCTCTGCATTATTAATTGCATACATATCCAAATAATGATAGTTTCCTATTTGGTCATTACCTGAGGTACCATAACTTCCCCTAATCTTAAGAGAACTCAACCATTTTCTGGTTTCTGCCATGAAGGTCTCTCTATGAATATTCCAAGAAGCGCCGACAGACCAGAAAGCACCATATCTATAGCCCGGAGCGAAATAAGAAGATCCGTACATAGAGCCATTAACAATAGCAAAGTATTTCTCATCATAGTTGTAACGAAGTTCACCCATATAAGATTCTGCTATATAATCATTTGCATAAGAAGATATTCGAACATTTCTTACTGCATTACCAAGCTCTATATCATTAGGTTTGAGTATTTGAGACTTTTGTCCCCAGAACGTCTTAGACTCTTGGAATCTGAAGTCGTGTCCCAACATAGCATCAAGATTGTGGATATCAGCCAAAGTTTTTCGATAAGAGATTTGTTGGCGTGTTGTAAAATCGCTATAGCCACTATGTACCTTCATTAAATGACCAACTCCGGCACCATCGCCATAATACATATTGGTCATCTCACTCTGATTCAAAAAGTTGAAATTATATCCATTTGTGATAGATATAATAAGGTCTTTTACAAACTCAAATTTGAAATAATTAGATAAAGCCACATTATGCCTTTCTATATAACTCTTGTCCAACTGTAATGCTCCTGCAGGGTTTAGTCCGGCTCTAAAAGGACGGCCAAAACCTTGATGGTCACCATAATCATACGCATTACCTCCCAAGAAGGCATCCGGTACAGTAGATCCGTCGGCATTGTGTTGGAAAACAGGGTATATAGGAGGAATAGCATTTACAAAAATAAATGCATTGTTATCCGAATTCTCTTCTTGACCCACATTATTCATGTTAGAGAAAGAATACTGTGCCTTAAAATTGGCGGTAAGCCATTTTTTAGGAGAATAGTCTATATTAGATAGTGTCGATAATCTTTTATAATTAGAGTTTATAGAATAACCCTCATCATTCAAAAAGTTAATAGAAGTATAATATGTAGTCTTGTCCGAACCACCGGAAATTTTCACACCTGCCATATATTTCTTTGCTGTATGGAATAGATGTTCTTTCCAACTTTCAGGATTATATCTTCTTTGTGCACTGGGGTTAAACTTACCTGTTAATGGATCTATTATCTCCTTTGTATTCCAAAGATTATAATATTGGTTAAGACCACCTACACGATCGTCCCACAAGAAATTATTAGCTTGGTTTTTTGCAACATCCAATGAAGGAGCTACTCCACTTTGCGTCAAGAAGTTTACCATTCCCAACCAGCTTATCTCCATATACTCTTCGGGGCTTGTGATTACATCATGCATAGGTAAAAGTTTTAGATTGACCCCTGCTTGCAAATCAACTTCTATCTTTCCTTCAGAGCCGGCAGTTCCTTTTTTAGTAGTAATAAGTATTACACCATTAGAGCCTCTTGCTCCATATAGAGCAGTAGCAGTAGCGTCCTTTAGTACGGTTGTAGTTACTATATCCGATGGGTCTATAGCAGAAATATCACTACCGTAAGGGATACCGTCAACAACATACAAAGCACCTCCTCCGGCATTCAAAGAGGATATACCCCTTATTCGTACTGAAGAGGATACACCCGGCTGACCTGTTGCGGTAGCTATCTGCACACCGGCAAACTCTCCCGACAGAGCCTTAGTAACATCAGAAGGGCTCTTTTTTTCGATTGTTTCGTTGGAAACAGTCTGTGCCGACCCTACATAACCTTTACCCATTTTTGTACCCATGGCAACTTCTATTTCGGCAGTAGCAAGTACTTCACTAGCCAATACCAAACGAACAACCATACCGTCACGAGCTGTAAGGTCCTGAGATTTGTAGCTTGTTTGAGTAAACCTTAGCATATTGTAACCTTCAGGTAAAGTTACGGTAAAATCGCCATTTTCATCAGTAGACGTACCTGTCTGTGCCCCGACAACTTCTACAGAAGCCCCTATAATAGGGTCGCCCGACTCGCTGTCCAAAACTTTACCAGATACGGAACGTCCTTGTCCAAATACAGCAGATACTCCTATCAAGAATAGCGCCGTCAATAAAACAGAAAACTTTCTCATAAATTAAAATTTTGTTTGTTATTAAAAATTTGTAAATTATTATTTTTTATTTATTATATTCAAAACAAATTAATATAGATTTTATCTATTTATCAAAAGTAAAGGTAAATATTTTTAATCTATAAAAAAAACTTTTACATAAAAAAGTGCCTTTTTTAACACTTAAAATTAATTGATACAATGAAAAGAGATTTTTATCCAAAAAACTCCTACTAAAATCATTAAATTTAACTATTATCCAACCTTATAGTCAACATCTGCCCACAAATTAACAGTTAATTTGCAGGAGTGGGTTGCTCCATATCTCCTTGTTGGCTTTGCATCACACTCTGTTGTTCAATCTGTTCGGTATCGACAGCCGAAACAGAAGCTCTATTGTGGCTGCTCGAAATCATACGAGCAGAGAATATACTCAACACAATGATAATTGCTATAAGTATCCAAGTAAGCTTCTCTATACGGTCGGTTGTCTTTTTTACACCAAAAACCTGATTGGCTGATGCAAAACCGGCAGCAAGCCCACCACCTTTTGAGTTTTGAATCAAGACTACAAAAGTCAAAATAACAGCCGCAATAACAATAAGTATAGTCAAAAACTGAATCATTTTACTAAATTTTTTAAAATTTTATTTATAAATTAATTTATTTCAAGAAAGTATAAACAGTTTATAATTAGATATTTAATTCCTAAAATTAAGAATTGTTTCCAAATATTTTATCTGAAATGCAAAGTAAGCACTTTTTTCCGAATTATTCAAATTTATTTTACGCATAATCTTGAGTGCTTCAAAAAAACGTCTCTCCGCAATAAGGTTCTTAACTCTCTGTTCATCGTCAATATCCTCATTATCCAACTGTTTTGCTATCTTCGCCAATCGAGCTTTTTTGAGCTTATTAGCCAACTCTCTGAGCGAGTCTTTAGATACATTCGAGCTTTCGAGAGCAAAATAGTCGGAAGAGATAATGCCTATATCGTAAATATGCGATAGATTGGGCTTATTATCAATCTCATTAATAAAAAGATATGCAAATATACGATCCGAAAAGAATACAGTCGAACTCTTCAACTCTTTGTCAAACAATTCTTTATCTCTTTTTCTAAGCTCCCTTAAGTAAACAAGTCGTGCCATCTCCAAATAGGGAAAACGATTCAATAGCTGTTTTAGAGCAAACAGATCTATTGAAGAATTATCTGCGGCAAAAATATTATTAAACCGTACAATATCCATTATCAAACGCTTACCACGACGCCACTGTAGCATTAAAAATCTGGTCAACTATCTCATCCACCATTTCAGTAACAAGCTGTGCCTGAACACTCTCGAACGAGGTAGAGGCAGGAAATTCCTTCTGTGCCGAAAAATTGCGGTCAAAATCTTCTTGCGAGTTTTTTGTATTCGAAAATCTTACATTAACACTCATTATCAAACGAGTCTGAGCCGAAAATCCATCTGACCCGACAGCAAGTTGTTGCAAAGAATAGCCAACTATGGCTCCCTCAATATTATAATCGCCATTCTGTGGCACTATCTGCAAACGTGTTTGGTTGGCATAAGCATTTTTAAGCTTATCATTAAACTCTTGATAAAGAGGCGGATATACCAAAGCCGCACGATTTTGAAAGTCTCCAATAGCTATAGTCTTGTATATGGAGTAGTCGAGCTTAGCATTATTAAGTTTATAAGATATTCCGCACGAGGATATTATCAAATAAGATGTTATTGTTGCAAATAATAGACTTAAATATTTTATTTTCATAAAGTTATTAATCTATTTAAAATTAATATTCTCCAAATCATACTCTTTGATTTTACGATAAAGCGTTCGTTCCGAAATCTTTAGATCTTGTGCGGCATATTTACGCTTACCTCTATGGCGTACCAAAGCCTTGATAATAGTATCTTTCTCAGCGTCGTGAATAGCCAACGACTCTTCGACATACTCCTCAGTATCCTCTATATTTGTGTCATCAGAGAGTTTTGATGTTTTATGCTGAGGAATATGTGGAACAATATCAATAACCTCTTCTACATCAGGTTTGTGAGGAATAATAGAGGGTTGAGGAATAATATCCGGATAATTGGAGATATTAGCTACATCGACACTACCGTTCATTATATTGTTAACCAACGTTTTGAGGTCTGTTATATCTTTTTTCATATCGAAAAGTACCTGATATAGAATATCTCTTTCGGTATTAAAACTCTTTGTATCAACATAATTGCCACTGTTGGCAACTATTGGCAAAAAACTATTGTTATCTGGCAAATATTTTTTTAAGGTCACTTCGTCAATCTCACGATTTTGCTCGATAACAGATATTTGTTCGGTAATATTTTTCAACTGACGGATATTGCCTTTCCAATAATAGTTGGTAAGAACGTGTTGAGCTGCTTCGGTAAGTCTTACGGGAGGCATCTTGTAGTTTTCTGCAAAATCGGCGGCAAACTTCCTAAAAAGCAGGGTGATATCTTCCTTTCTTTCACGCAAAGAGGGGATATTGATAGGCACCGCATTGAGACGATAGTATAAATCTTCACGGAAACGACCTTGTGAAATAGCCTGAGGAATATCCAAATTGGTGGCTGCAACGACTCTCACATCCGTCTTTTGCACCTTAGACGACCCTACACGCATAAACTCTCCGGCTTCGAGCACACGAAGCAACCTAACCTGTGTTTGAAGAGGGAGCTCTCCAACCTCATCAAGGAAGATAGTACCTTTGTCTGCTACTTCAAAGTACCCTTTACGATCGGAGGTAGCCGAGGTAAATGAGCCTTTTTCGTGACCAAAAAGTTCGGAATCGATGGTTCCTTCGGGGATAGCTCCACAGTTGACAGCAATATAAGGACTGTGCTTGCGATGAGAGTATTGATGTATTATTTGAGGGAAAAACTCTTTACCCACACCGCTCTCACCTGTTATAAGCACAGAAAGTTCGGTATTGGCAACTTGCACCGCAATATCAATAGCTCTGTTTAATAAAGACGAATTACCTATTATATTGAATTTCTGTTTAATCGACTGTATCTTATTAGACTCCATTTTGTATTATATCGCTTTCTATATCTATATTTTTTTGTTGGCTAATCAAAAGTATGACAAAATTACACATTTTATTTCGAAATATCAAAGAATATAAAAATTTTAAGTATTTTTGAAAAAAAATTTTTTATGAAAAAGAACCTTTGGCACAAACTATTAATCTTATTATTTTTGTCGGTAGCAGGTCTCATAATAACATCTGTATCGTCCGTTTTGCTGTATAAGTATAGCAATTATGCAGAGGATAATATTATGATAATCAGCTTACTAATTCAGCAAATATTTGTTTTTGCCCTTCCCGCCATAATAGCTGCAAAGTTGGTTTTTGGCAATAGCAAGCAATCTTTATTATTAGACAAAATAGACTGCAAAGGGGCATTGTCGGCAATATTATTTATAATAATAGCAATACCAGCCATAGACACATTGGCGCAGCTAAACACAAACATACACCTCCCAAATTTTTTGAGCAATATAGAGAAATGGATGCGAGAGACTGAGGCACAAACAACCACTATTACCGAACAGCTATTATCTGCAACCACTATCAAAGGATTAATAGCAAACATCACAATAATAGCTTTGGCTGCTGCCATATCCGAGGAGCTGTTGTTTAGAGGTTTTTTACAAAAGATTTTTGAAGAAAGGTTCAATCATCATGTGGCTATATGGGCGACTGCATTTATATTTTCAGCTATTCATTTTCAGTTTTTAGGGTTTATACCACGTATGTTTTTGGGAGCGTCTTTCGGCTATATGGCGGTATGGAGCCAATCACTGTGGGTGCCTATTTTAGCTCACTTTATAAACAATGGCATTGGAGTAGTTGTGGCATATCTAAACAATAATAAAATAATTAACATCGAACTCGAAAATTTCAGCTACATAGTAGGAGCTATTTCATTGATTGCCTCAATACTCATTATGTATATAATGAGACGCTGTTACAGACTAAAATAAGCGAGGCAACAAACAATTGCCATATTGCCTCACTTATTAAAATTGCACAGAGTAGAGTAGTGTGCCAAAGACTAAACCTCAATAATGTATCAAAGACACAACATCAATATCTTTGTCAAAAGTCTCTATTCCCCTTAAAAAATCCAGCTCTACAAGAAAATTCACATAGATTTTCTTCACGTTAAAAAGCTTTACCAAGTCGCAAGCAGCTTTCATAGTACCTCCGGTTGCGAGCAAATCGTCGTGTATAAGCACCACATCTTCTGTAGTAAGAGCATCTTTATGTAGCTGTATTGTATCTTGTCCATACTCTTTACCATAACTCACCTCATAGGTTTCGGCAGGCAGTTTGCCTTTTTTACGAACAGGCACAAAACCCACACCAAGCCTATTGCCCAATATAGGAGCCATTATAAAGCCGCGACTTTCTATACCTACAACCTTAGTAATGCCCTTGTCTTTGTACAACTTATACATTTCGTCTTCGAAAAACCTCATACATTCGGCATCTTTGAAAGCGGTAGTCAAATCTTTAAAAACAATCCCCTTTTGAGGAAAATCATACACATCTCTAATATGCGTCTTTACATCTTCTATTGTCATTATCGTTGTTTTATATTTTACTTTTATTATTTATTGTTTTACATTCGCACAACACGATTGTTTCACGTGGAACACGCCTTCTAAAATCACCTGCCGAGCATCACCAGCAAAACATTGACGTCGCTCGGAGAAACTCCCGAAATACGAGAAGCTTGTCCTATTGTTTGAGGCAAATGTTTTTTCAACTTTTGCTTTGCTTCGGTCGAGAGTGATTGTAATTCGTCGTAATTAACATTTTTGGGGATTTGCACGTATTCGAGTCGATTCATTTTAGATGCAATCATTCGCTCTCTATCTATATATCCGTTGTATTTAATTTGAATTTCCGTCTCTTCCAGAATCTCGTCTTTTCTCCTTGCATCTATCCTTGATACGACCTCTTTCACATCTGCGAAAAGCTCGGCAAATGAGTTGATGTCTGTATTTGGTCTCAAAAGCAAATCATATAGCTTGGTTTTTTGAGAAATTGGAGTGGAGTTCGCTGCTTGTAAATAACCATTAACTTCCGAAGGCGATACACTTTTTTGCCTCAACCAAGAGGTGAGAAGCTCTATGTCTTCAGCTTTTGTATCCAACAGCTTTTTCCTTTCGGCAGAGGCGAGTCCCAAATCAAAAGACTTTGAAGTAAGACGGTTGTCTGCGCTGTCTTGACGAAGAAGTATGCGATATTCCGAACGTGAGGTAAACATACGATACGGCTCATCTACTCCTTTTGTAGTGAGATCGTCTATAAGTACTCCGATATAAGCCTCATCGCGAGAAAGCACAAATTCTTTGCCCCCAAAACAATTGATGTGTGCATTGATGCCGGCTATCAGTCCCTGTCCAGCAGCCTCCTCGTATCCGGTAGTGCCATTTATCTGTCCTGCAAAGAACAAGTTTTTTGTTATTTTTGTCTCCAACGAGGTTTTGAGTTGCACAGGGTCGAAATAATCATATTCTATAGCATATCCGGGTCGGTAAATTCGGGCATTTTCCAATCCCTCAATTGTACGTAGGGCTTCTACCTGAACATCTACAGGCAAGGAGGATGAAAATCCATTCAGATAATACTCCTGAGTAGTTTCTCCTTCGGGCTCTACAAAAAGCTGATGCGATATTTTATCGGCAAACGTTACAATTTTGGTTTCGATACTTGGGCAATACCTCGGACCTATACTCTGTATCTGTCCATTGTATAACGGAGAATCCTCTATGCTATGTCTAAGAATTTCGTGAGTTCGCTCGTTGGTATGAGTAAGAAAGCAAGAGCGTTTCGTGAGACTATTTTTTTTCCTTATCAGATACGAAAACTTATGAAAGTCGTCTTCTCCTTTCTGCTCTACCATTTTCGAAAAATCTATTGAATTCCCGTTGATTCGCACGGGAGTTCCTGTCTTCATTCGCTCGGATGCAAAACCGATAGCTTTTAGTTGCTCGGTGATTCCATAAGAAGCAGTCTCAGATATGCGTCCTCCAGCTATTTGCGTTCTGCCAAAGTGCATCATTCCATTTAGGAATGTGCCTACTGTAAGCACTACACATTTCGCTCTAAACTCACAGTTAAGACGAGTTTTTACTCCTATAACTGTACCATTTTTTATCAGTATTTCCGTTACGATATCTTGCCAAATATCGAGGTTTTGACAAGAGTCGAGCACCTCTCTCCATCGTTGTACATATTTGGCTCTATCCGATTGTGCACGAGGACTCCACATAGCAGGTCCTTTTGAGCGATTTAGCATACGAAACTGTATAGCAGTATCGTCGGTAATAATACCCATATATCCACCCAAAGCATCAATCTCACGCACTATCTGACCCTTAGCAATGCCACCGACAGCAGGATTACAACTCATCTGAGCCACTCCGTTCATATCTATTGTTATAAGCAATACACGTGAGCCTAAATTGGCGGCAGCCGCTGCTGCTTCGCAACCAGCGTGTCCTGCCCCTATAACGATTATGTCGTAATTCGAAACCATTCTGCAAAGATAATGATTTTTTTAATTCTTGCCGTAAGAATGTAGCAATTTGAATATTAACACTCTCTATACTAAACAAAATTCTTTATTTCAAATTATCTCCCCAAAAAATCAGAACTCTTTACGAAATGCTTTGATTTGCAATCGTATTAATATAAATGATAGTATAATAGACAAAGCATCCGACGCAGGCATAGCAAACCATACTCCGTTGATTCCAAAATATTTTGGCAAGATAAGTAAAAACGGAATGAGGAATATAACCTGACGAGTCAATGATAAGAATATGGCTTTGCCTGCCTTACCTATGCTTTGAAAAAACGTGGAAACAACTATCTGAAAACCTATCAACGGATAAAACATAAACACTATGCGTATGCCTATTTCGGATTTGGTTACAAGTTCTTGGTCGTTACTAAATATAGATGCTATCTGATACGGAAATAGCTGTGCTACAACGAATCCTACACTCATAACAACAGTAGCTATTATAATCGACTTTTTGAGCACTTCCAAGACACGCGGATAGAGTTTGGCTCCGTAATTGTAACCAGCAATAGGCTGCATTCCATGATTAAGCCCAAATACTACCATCACAAAAAGCATTGCCACTCGATTGACTATACCAAAGGCTCCAACCGCCAAATCGCCTCCATATATGAGCAATTCATGATTGATGATAATGACAATAACCGAAGAGACTGCATTCATCAAAAAAGGCGAAATCCCGATAGCAATAGAGTCAAACGCTATCTTACGATCGAGTCGAAGGGTACTTTTCCGTATATTTAGAAAATTATCCTTTTGTTGGAAAAAATGTAGCTGCCATATAAGCACTATAACCTGCGAAATGATTGTCGCAAAGGCACTTCCTCTCATTCCCCAACCAAATCCGAAGATAAACAGCGGGTTAAGTATGGCATTGATAACAACTGTAAGAATAGTTGCTGTCATAGATTTCATAGGCTGACCGGAAGCTCTTATAAGTGCATTGAAGCTAAAATAGAGATGTGTGATTATAGTACCACTCACTATAATCTGCATAAAATCATACGCATAAGGTAGGGTATCGGAGCTTGCTCCGAAGAAATATAGTATCGGACGTAAAAATATAAGCACAGGTATAGTAAATAGTACCCCAAGTATCAATATCAAAAGAAAAACATTGCCAACTATCTTATTTGCACTATCATAATCTTTTTGTCCAAGCCTCATAGATAAAATAGCCGAAGCTCCTACACCTACCATTGTACCTAAGGCTGCCGATAAGTTCATTAGAGGGAAAGTGATAGCAAGCCCCGAAATAGCCAAAGCACCCACACCATTCCCTATAAAAATACTATCTGTAATGCTGTACAGAGCAGAAGCTGTGGTTGCAATTATAGATGGTATCGCATATTGCATCAACAATTTGCCAATATCTTTGGTACCAAGTTCGATAGGAGTACTTTTCACTTTATTTGTTTTGTTTTTTATCACACAAAAGTATAAAATTCTTTTCAAAAAAAGAGGCTACTTTTTTAGGGCAACCTCTTTTTGTTATTATAAAACGAATTTTTACCAAATCAAAGCTCTTTTGTCGGGAGCAAGATACATTTTATCTCCCTCTTTTAGCCGGTAAGTTTCGGCAAATGCATTGATATGGGGTAAAGTGGCGTTTACTCTCCAACGTCCGAGAGAGTGTACATCTTCTTTGGTAAGACGTATTATCTCTTCGTCTCTTATATTACCTGCCCATACCTGTGCATAAGCTATAAAGAAACGTTCGGCAGTGGTATAACCATCCATTTTGTAACCATTTACCAATCCCTCTTTAATGGCTTTTTGCATAGCGGTAAACGAAATATTGACACCGCCATTGTCAGCTATATTTTCGCCAAGAGTGAATTTCCCGTTGGCAAATGTACCCTTTATTACCTCAATACCGTTAAACCAATCTACGAGTATCTGAGTACGTTCTTGAAAGTTTTTATCATCTTCCTCACTCCACCAATTAACCAGATTACCTTTTTTGTCATAATTTCTTCCTTGGTCGTCAAATCCGTGCGACATTTCGTGCCCTATAACCACACCAATAGCTCCGTAATTTACAGCATCGTCTGCCTTGGCATTGAAGAAAGGCGGTTGAAGAATTCCTGCGGGGAAACAAATTTCATTAGTTGTAGGGTTGTAATAAGCATTAACAGTTTGTGGATTCATACCCCATTCTGTTTTATCTACGGGTTTTCCTATTTTTGAATTTTCATAAGCAACCTCAAATTTCGATGCTTCCTCTACATTTTGGTAATACGATTTCGATTTATCTATTGTAAGACCCGAATAATCTCGCCATTTGTCAGGATAGCCTATTTTTACTATAAAAGCATCGAGTTTTTCGTAAGACTTCTGTTTGGTAGAGTCTTGCATCCACGTATTTTGCTCAATACGCTCTTTTAGTGCTATCTTCAAATTGTCCACAAGGTGCATCATACGTTTTTTTGACTCCTCAGGGAAATATTTTTTAACATACATCTGTCCAACAGGTTGTCCAAGATATGTCTCTACAACCGAAGATATACGTTTCCAACGAGGTCGTTGTTCTTTGATACCCGACATTGTTTTGCTATAAAAATCGAAGTTGGCATCAACAAAGGCTTTACTCAAATATGGAGCTGCCTCAGAGATAGCTCTTGTGGCAAGATAATTTTTTAATGTATTAAAGTCGGCTTTTTGCAAAATACCGTTAAGATTTTTAATATACTCAACCTGTCCTACATTTACTTTGTCGAGTTTGAGTCCCAATGTTTCGATGTATTCATCAAGGTTTATTACAGTCAGTATCTTTTTGAACTCCTCAAAAGTCATTACATTTTTGGTAACAAACGGATTTCTCAGAGTGTTTTTATCCATAAATGCCTTTGCTAATTGTGTCTCGAAAGCAAGTATTTTCCGTGCAGTCTCTTCTTCTTTGCCCTCTAAACGGGCAATATTGTTATAACCCGATATTTTTATAAGAGTAGTAAGATAATTTACATACGCCTCTCTCTGTGGTTTGAACGTATCTTCGAGATAATAGTCTCTATCTCCGATACCAAGCCCAGTCTGCCACACCCAAGCTATACACTGTTCGCTATCGTCGGGGTTGGCATTACCAAAAAGACCAAAAAACAGATAAGAACCGCTCGAAGCAGCTCCGGACAGATAGCCTGTAAGGTCTTTTACACCCTTGAGTTCGTTTACGGTTTTCAATGCTGCTACTATAGGCTCAGCTCCTTGCTGTTCGATAGCTACAGAGTCCATACCCATATTGTATAGGTCGCCTATTTTTTGTTCGATAGAACCCTTTGTATTCTCCTTGGCAGCAATTTCTTCTATAAGCATCTTGATTTGTTCGCGATTATCCTCACGAAGTTTGTCGAAAGTACCGAAACGGGCATATTCGTCTGTCAACGGATTATTTGCCATCCAACCACCACAAGCATACTGATAAAAATCATCCGAAGGTAATATTGTAGTGTCTAAGTATTCGGGGTTTATGCCCGATACAAGTTGTTCTTCCGCAGGCTTCTTTCCCCTACAGGAAGAGACTAATACTGCTGTTCCAATCATAATTAAAATTAATGTTTTTTTCATTTTTACTTTTTATGTCTTATTTATAAATTAGTTATTTTTTTCTTGTTTTCAATTTATATAGTAATGTATATAATTGTAAATATATCAATTACAATATATTTATTATATTATTTGTGCAAAATATTTGTAATATATGATGATAACAGCAATACCACCACTGCAAGCGGCAAAGCCAACCGCTCCTGCCGATATATCTTTGATAAATCCTATACGTTTATCATAATTGGGTTGTATGTAGTCACAGATTTTTTCCACAGCGGTATTCAGTGCCTCGGCTGTCAAAATCATACCGCAACATACGGTCTGTACAATCCATTCGGTAGTAGATATACCGAAGTATATACCAAGAGCCACAAAAGCCAGAAATATAAACGTTTGTACAATTGCAGAAGGTTCGCCTGTAATCAAAAGCCACATACCTTTGAATACATATTTAAGGCTTAATACCCTACCTTTTACAAATTTATTCATAACCTGTTATCTGTTTAAATACTACAAATTTCGATAGGCAAAATTATAAATAAATTTTGATTTAATCATTAATTTATATCAATATCCGAATTCATCAAAATAAGATACTGCTATAATTCGTAATTGTTTTGTATCTTTGTATAATTAAAAAATAATCAATAGTATTATGAAAAATATAAATCTCATTCCAATTGCTATATTCACATTGATATTTACATTTTGTGGGTCGGGCAAAAATCAAGGCAGCAACGATAACAGCACAGCCGAAAGCACTACAAAACACAGCATTACCGTGCCTGTATTCAATCAGGATTCGGCATACAGCTTTGTAAAACGGCAGGTCGATTTCGGACCGAGAGTTCCAAATACCAAAGCTCATAACCAATGTCTCGAATACCTTCAAGAAAAGCTCAAAAGTTATGGAGCCGAAGTTATTATACAAAAAGGCAAAGGCACTTTGTATAATAACCAAAGTATTGATATTAAAAATATTGTCGGCTCATTCAACCCCACTGCCACACATCGTGTGCTGCTTGCCGCTCATTGGGACTCTCGACCTTATGCCGACCAAGACCAAGACCCTTCCAAACACAAAACTCCGATACTCGGTGCCAACGACGGAGCAAGCGGTGTAGGTGTGCTACTCGAAATAGCACGACACCTAAGCAAAATGCCTCAAAATATAGGTATTGACATAGTATTTTTCGATGTGGAAGATTATGGGCAACCAGCTTTCCATAAGGATAGATACAGCGAAGACGGCGGTTGGTGTATCGGCTCAAAATATTGGGCTCAAAACCCTCACATAGCCGATTACAAAGCTAACTACGGCATACTGCTCGATATGGTGGGAGCTCCAAGTGCAAAGTTCTACAAGGAGCAATACTCGATGCAATACGCTAAAGGGGTAGTCGATAAGGTATGGCAAAAAGCCATTGAATCGGGTTTCGAAGGATATTTTATCAACCAACGCGGTGGCTATATCATCGACGACCACTTGCCTGTGAACGAAGTATGCAAAATACCGATGATAGACATTGTACATTACGACCCAAATACCGATAGCGGATTCAACCGCCATTGGCATACCGTAAAAGACGATATGAATAATGTCGACCGAAATACATTATATGCTGTCGGTCAGACCGTGATGAACGTAATTTTCGAATATTAAATATATCTTTCTTTATCAACCATTTTATTAAAACATTTTATACAACAAAACAATGACCAAACTCCAACTGACATTATCACCCGAACAGGCTGCCGATAATCAATTTATTAAAACAAAAATAGCTAAAACACTCAATGTCGGTATTGATAATATTACTAGTTTTAGGATGGTACGCAAATCTATCGATGCTCGTGGACGTTTTCCTCTGATAATAGTGCAACTCAATGTATTTATCGACGAAACTGAGAGCGATTATATTTACAAAAATAAGTTTGATTATCAGAATGTTGCAAATAAAAAAGAGGTAATAGTGGTAGGCTCCGGTCCGGCAGGACTTTTCGCCGCTCTACGACTGATAGAACTCGGTTTTCGCCCGATAGTCATAGAGCGTGGTAAAAATGTTCACGAGCGGAAAATAGACGTTGCTAATATCAATCGCAACAAGGAGCTTAATGAGGAATCTAACCTCTGTTTCGGTGAAGGCGGAGCAGGCACATTCTCCGATGGCAAGTTATATTCGCGTTCCAACAAACGCGGCAACATAAGCCGAATACTCGAAATATTCCATCTGCACGGAGCACAAGACGAAATACTATACGATGCACATCCGCACATAGGCACAAACGTGTTGTCGGTAGTTGTCGAAAATATACGCAAAACCATTATCCACTGTGGCGGAGAAGTGATATTTGGTGCAAAAGTTACCGATATTATAGTCGAAAACGGAAAGGCAACAGGCATAAAACTCGCCGATAATAGCACTTTATACTCTGATTATGTGATACTTGCCACAGGGCATTCTGCACGCGATATTTACCAAATACTGTACGAAAAACAGATATCAATAGAGGCAAAAGGATTTGCTATGGGTGTCAGGGTCGAACATCCGCAGGAGTTGATAAATAAGATACAGTACAAAGGTTATAAAAACAGTTATCTACCAGCTGCTGCCTACAACCTTACATCACAAGCCGATGGCAGGGGAGTGTACTCTTTCTGTATGTGTCCGGGCGGTATGATAGTACCTTCAGCTACAGAAAAGCAACAGGTGGTGGTAAATGGTATGAGTGCTTCTCACCGCAATTCGCCATTTGCCAATTCGGGAATTGTGGTAGAGCTTCATCCTCAAGACTTTACCGAATTTCACGAACATGGTGAACTTTGTGGATTATACTTCCAACGGAAACTTGAAAATCTGGCTTATGTAAACAACGGTGGGCAGAACCATAAAGCACCCGCACAACGCCTCGACGATTTCGTGCGTGGCAAGCTATCTGCTAACCTACACCAATCGTCATATCTACCGGGCATTATATCGTCGCCTATGCACTTTTGGTTGCCTGAATTGATAAGAAAATCTTTACAAGCCGGTTTCAAACATTTCGACAAAAAGATGAAAGGTTTTATTACCTCCGAAGCTATGATATTAGGTGTAGAGTCACGTACTTCATCGCCTGTACGCATACCTCGAAACAGGGAAACATTGCAACATATCCAAATAAGCGGTCTCTACCCTTGTGGCGAAGGAGCTGGCTATTCGGGCGGTATTACCTCTTCGGCAATGGACGGCGAGAGAGTAGCCGAGCAAATAAAACTCTATAGTATCAAATAGATAATTAATTATTAAAAAATGATTTGTTTTTAAATTTTTCAGATTAAAAAAATATATTTTTTTTAAAAACAAATTATATTTTATAATGTTATGTCTAAAAAATGGAAAAGTAAAATATGTATGAAAGATAAAAACATAAATTTATTACCTTATTATTTAGACAATTGTATTGAAGCCGGTTGCGACGAAGCAGGCAGAGGTTGTCTTGCAGGTGCCGTATTTGCTGCAGCAGTGATATTACCTTATGATTTCGATTGCCCTGAGCTTAATGATAGCAAAAAACTTACCGAAAAACAAAGAAAATCATTACGTTATACAATAGAAAATGGTGCTATTGCTTGGGCTGTTGCTCAAATCGAGGCAGAGGAGATAGACGATATAAATATACTTAAAGCCTCTATTAAGGCTATGCATTCGGCTCTGGATAAGCTACAAACAGTACCTGCACACATAATAGTGGACGGTAACAAATTTGTCAACTACAAAGATATACCTCACAAAACCATTATAAAGGGCGACGGAAAATACTTGTCGATAGCCGCAGCCTCTGTATTGGCAAAGACTCACAGAGATGAGTATATGAGTTATTTACACCTACAATATCCACAATATCAATGGAATATAAATAAAGGCTACCCTACAAAAAAACATCGTGAAGCTATCAAAGAGTATGGAATCAGCCCATTTCATCGGAGAAGTTTTAGACTTTTGGAGAAACAGATAAATATAGATTTCAATAGTTAAAATTTTTATGAATAACTGTTTAATAATTTGTTAATAAAAAACATTTTCACAAATTAATTTTTTTATAAAAATATTTGTAACAAAAAATATTAATAAATTATATATCAAATAGTTTAATTATCAAATATTTGTATAGTTATTAACAATTTCAACAATATATATAAATAACAATTCAATTTAAAATTACTTAAAAATAAAAATATAATTATGAAATAGTTGTTTAGACAAAAAAATTTTATTTACCTTTGTAAAAAAAAAGTGTTAAAAAGTTTATTTCATTAATTAAAAATTTATATTCATATGAAACAAAGAAGTATTATTTTTACTGCATTACTTGTAATGTTTGTTGTTGTTGGTTGTAAAATACCAAAAGAATTCATATCCAGTTCGGGATTGAAAGCTACTCCTAACCCTTTGGAACTCAAAGGAGGTCTTATTGAGTGTACTGTAGAAGGAAATTTTCCTGAAAAGTATTTCCGCAAAAATATGGAACTTTCTGTTGTTCCTGTATTGAAATCTACTAAAACAGGTGCTGTATTAAGAGGTCAAGCAAAAGTTTATCAGGGTGAGAAATTTAAAGGTAACAACCCTGTTATCAACTACAAAAAAGGTGGTAAATATGAGCAAAAAGCTATTTTCTCTTATGACTCACAATTTGACCAATGCGAACTCTATTTGGAAGCTACTGTTAAAGTAAAGAAAAAAGTTATCACATTGGAACCCGTAAAAGTAGCTGATGGTCTTATAGTAACTCCTAATTTGATATATTCAAATCCATCTGAATTGGGTTCTAAAGTTATTAAAGATAATTTTGAAAGAGTAAAAGAAGAGAAAGAAGACGCCGAAATCAAATTCTTGATTCAACAGGCTAATGTTCGTGCTTCGGAAGCTAAAAACATTAACAACTTGACAGAAAATGTAAAGAAAGCAAGTCAAGACAGCAATTTGAATATCAAAAAATTAGAAATATCTTCTTATGCTTCTCCTGATGGTGGTATAGAACTAAACGAAAAACTTGCTCAATCGCGTGAAACATCTACAAAGAACTATATCAATTCGCAAATGAAAAAGCTAAAAGCCGAATTTGATATTTCGGGTTCGTTTACAGCTCAAGACTGGGAAGGTTTCAAACAATTGATGGATAACTCTGATATTCAAGACAAAGAATTGATTCTTAGTGTTTTGTCTATGTACTCAGATCCTGAACAACGTGAAAAAGAGATTAAAAATCTTTCGGCTGCTTTCACCGAAATCAAAGAAAAGATTTTGCCACAGCTTCGCCGCTCGAAAATAACTATGACAAAAGAAATTATGGGTAAATCTGATGCAGAAATCAGAAGACTTGCTCAAGAAGACCCATCTAAATTGGATGCTGAAGAGTTGCTTTATGCTGCTACTTTGTACGACAATTTAGAAAGTCAAAAGAGTATCTATCAAAAGTCAATCCAATATTTCCCAAGCGATGTAAGAGGTTATAACAACCTTGGAGTAGTAGAGTATGAACTTGGTAATGTAGCAGCTGCCGACAGAAACTTCTCAAGAGCATTGGAAATGGATGCAAACAATCCTGCTGCTAATTTGAATAAAGCTTCTATTTTAATATCTGAAGGAAGACTTGGTGAAGCCAAAACATATCTTGGCAACGCTGCCGGTGTAGGTGAAGAACTTAACTATGCAAATGGTGCTATTGCTATAGCAGAAGGTGATTATTACAAAGCTGTTACTCTTTATGGAGCTGCTAATACAAACAACTCTGCTTTGGCAAGAATACTTAATAAAGATTATAGTGGTGCAAGAAATATTTTGTCTAACATCGAAAAACCCGATGCTAAAACATATTATTTACAATCTATCGTAGCTGCTCGCACAAATAATGTAAACGATTTGGTAAAATCTGCTACAAATGCTATCAATACCGATAGATCTTATAGAGAAAAATATCTAAATGATTTGGAATTCAGAGAGTTTATGTCTAACAATGCTTTCTCTGCTTTAGTAAAATAAATTTTATGTATTTTTTATAAAAAAGTTGCCTCAAATTTTTGGGGCAATTTTTTTTATGTAATTTTGCAAAAAATATTGTATAAGTGAAGATTTTAGACAAAAATAGTATTCTTGATGATATTCAGACTGTAGCAACAATAGGTTTTTTTGATGGTTTTCATCTTGGACATAAATTTTTGCTTAACAGTGTTTTGGATTTGGCTAAAAAAGAGAATAAAAAATCTCTTTTGATTACTTTTAACGAAAATCCCAAGAAATTTTTTAAGCAAAATTATGATATTAGGCAACTTAACACTGTAGATGAAAAGATAGAAAAATTATCAAATTTCGGAGTTGATTACTGTTTGTTGTTGGATTTTACCGAAGAGTTATCTCGAAAAACTGCTTTTGATTTTTTGAATTTTCTGAAAAAAAATTTTGGACTTACCGTACTTTTTATTGGATATGACCATACTTTTGGCTCCGATAAAATTAAAGATTTTGTACAGATAAAATATATATGTAATTCATTGCAGATAGAGGCTTTCAAGATAGAACAATTCAATGTGGAAGACCAAAAAGTGAGTTCTTCTTTGATACGTCAGCTCATAAAAGATGGCGAATTTGCCACGGCAAATAGAATGTTGGGTTACGATTACTCATTCAATGGAATAGTAGTAGAGGGTCAAAAAATAGGTAGAACTATCGGTTTTCCTACTGCAAATATTGATGTTTTACCTGGTAAACTTTTGCCAAAGAATGGGGTTTATGCTGTGAGTGTCATTGTCGAAAATCAAAGAAAAGGGGGAATGCTTAATATAGGAAATCGTCCTACATTGTGTGGGATAAACCGAACTGTGGAGGTTAATATATTCGATTTTGAAAAATATATTTATGGACAAAGGATAACTGTAGAAATTAAAAAATTTATTAGGGAAGAAAAAAAATTCGATTCATTAGAAAGTCTTAAAAATCAGCTTTTTATTGACAAAAATTTGATTACCAATTTTTTAAAATATATTTAAAATTTTTCTATATTCTAAAAAATTACTAACTTTGCCTTTATTTTAATTTATTGGATAGGAATGATAAATAATAGAAATTATCATTTGGAAATCAAATCATTATCCTTGGGTAAGGATTATTTCGATTTTAATTTAGATGATAAATTTTTTGTAGAATCCGGATTTCCTTTCGAAATCAGAGGAGACATTTCTGCCCGAGTAGATGTAAATAAGCAGAATGCCAATACTGAACTTAAAGTAAGTCTTAAAGGAAAAATTTTGGTTCCTTGTGATAGATGTCTAAATGATATGATGTTGGAAGTTGATAGCAATCAAACTATGAATTTGAAGCTTGACACAAACAACAATTTGTTGAATATTGATGAATTGGAGCTTGATTATAGTGAAGGTGTTCTAAATCTTGTACCACTTTTTAATGAGGAAATATTGATAAATATACCTATAAAAAAAGTACATAATGAGGGAGAATGTAATAAAGATATGTTGGATATATTTTATAAATATTCCAAAAGACAAGATATTAGTAAAGAAAATTCGGAGATTGACCCACGCTGGGCAGCTCTAAAAAATATTAGTGATAATTTAAAAAATAATTAGAAATGGCAAATCCAAGAAGTAGACACTCGAGGACAAGACAGGCAAAACGTCGTACTCATTATAAAGCTGTAGCTCCGACGTTAGCTGTATGCTCACATTGTGGGGCAATGCACGTATATCATACAGTATGTCCTGAGTGTGGTTATTATCGTGGTAAGCTTGCAATTGAAAAGAAAGAAATTGTATAAAAGCACAAAAACCACAAAAGAAACGCCACCCAAATTTTTTGGGTGGTTTTTTTATGAATATTATATTTCCGAGTTATAAGAGTAACTTTTAGAGAAAGATAAAAGATGAAAAAATTGAAATTTATTTATGTAATGTAATTTTTTTTCATATTATTTTTACTAAAAAATACTTTTATGATGCATTACTTTTCTAATTCTTACTATATTTGGAAAAATAGAACATAATGATAATTACAATGTATTACCAAAGCGTTATTTTCCAAAAGTTTATGACTTTAATTTAATAATAAAAGATATTGGAAACATTTTGAATAATTGTCCAAAAAAGATTTAGCTTTTTAATATCAAAATATGTATATTTGCAATTTAAATTAATGATATAAAAGTTATATTTACATTGAATTCGATATATTTAAAAATTTGATTAATAAATGAGTGTAAAAGGGAAAATCAAGCAATTTCAATACGAAACGCAATCTTATCAGGAGGATTGTATCCATAATATTGTACAGATTTTTGAAAATCTGAACGAGCAAGATTCTTTTGAACAAACGCTTACCGAGCACAAAAATAAAAATCAGTACACTTTCCCTGTACAAGATGCTAAAAACATAGATATTATGATGGAAACAGGTACAGGAAAAACCTTTACTTTCATCAAAACTATTTTTGAACTCAACCGAAACTTTGGCTACCAAAAATTCATCATTCTTATTCCTACCGTGCCGATTCGCGAGGGAACAAAAACTAATTTGGAGGATACCAAAGATTATTTCAAAGGATTGTATGCAAACGAGAAGGAGAAAGAAATAGAAGTTTTTACCTACGAGGGTGGGAATATTTCGGCGGTCAATAGTTTTATTCATTCACAACATTTGTCGGTGTTGATAATGACGCCAAGTTCTTTTTCGAGCAAGGATAATATCCTGAACAGACCTTTGGAACGCGAAATCAACAATTTGTTTACTTACCAAAATCCAATCCAAACGCCGAAAACCTATTTGGAGTGCCTAAAACAACTCAATCCGATTGTGATAATGGACGAACCGCACCGATTTGACGGCGATGCATTTAAAAAGTATTTCGAAGGATTTAATAATTACTACCTGCGTTTTGGAGCTACTTTTCCACGCAAAAAAGACAGCGTACAGCTCTCTAATGTGGCGTATGTATTGGATAGTATTTCGTCTTTCCGCCAAAATTTGGTCAAAAAAATCGTGGTCTATACCCAAGATATTGTAGAGAGCGTGGATACGCTTGTGGGTATTGAGAAAAAAGGCTCAAAAAACATTGCTTTGATTGACACGCTTAGCAATGGAACCATCGTACGAAGAGAAGTAAGCGTGGGTAGAACATTCAACGGCACGAGTGTTAGAAAAATCAATAAAGACAATATCGTATTAGAAAACAGCACCATAGAAAAGGTAGATTATAGCCTTACGGACGAGTCGCTTCGAGCGATGATAGCTCAAACCATAGCCATTCATTTTGAAAAAGAAAAAGAATTGTTTGAACGCGGCATCAAAGCCCTTTCGTTGTTTTTTATCGAAAGTGATACAAGTTTGTTTCGTGGCGAAAATCCGAAAATTAAAACCTTTTTTGAAGAAGAATTTAAAAAGAAATATGATGAGGTGATCGCTGCCCTTGATGTAAATTCCGACTACTATCACTATCTGAAAAATAGCTTTGATGCTGACGGAAATCTGCAAGTGCATAAAGGGTATTTTTCCGGCGACAAAGGAAATGCCGACCAAAAAGTAAAGGAGGGAGTAGATGAAATCCTAAAAGACAAGAAAAAACTTTTGTCGTTTGAGAGTCCCACGCGTTTTATTTTCTCTATTTGGGCGTTGCAAGAGGGCTGGGATAATCCCAATGTATTTACCATTTGCAAACTCTCTAACCAAGGAAGCGAAATCTCTAAACTGCAACAAATTGGGCGTGGTTTGCGTATCTGTGTAGATCAAAATCTGCAACGAAAAACTTTCAAGAATTTAGGCAATAATCAAGAAGAATTTTGGAAAATCAATAATTTGGATGTCGTAGTTTCGAGCAAAGAGCAAGGCTTTGTAGAGAGTATTCAAAACGAAATTTTAAACAATTCGTTCCTTGTGTCTAAAAGTTTTACGGAAACAGAAATACAACTTGCTTTGCAAAAGATGAATTTGACAGATGTTGAAATTCGTCAATTATTTCGAAGAATGGAAAATACTGAAATGATTGTTTTTAAAGGAATAGTTGAAGGGCAATCCGTTTTCGAAAAAGCCGATAATTTTGCTACTCTTCTCAAAGAGCAAAATCTTCCTGCTGAGCAAGAAAAAGCCTTGCTGGATGTATTCGTATCGCCTGCGGAAATCAATACTTTTATTCAAAAAGCCAATAAAGTAAAAGAAAAGAAAAAAATATTTATCAAACAAAGCCATCTGCAAGAGTTTAAAGACCTTTGGAACACCATCAACCAAAATGCCTTTTATGTATTGGATACTTTGGGCGAAGAAAAGCAACAGCAACTCATCTTGAATATCAAAACCGATATAGAAAACCTGCAAATCGATGAAGTATTCCTACAAACCAAACGAGAAACACTCAATGTAAATAAAATAGACCGAAAAGATGCCATCACGACCGAAGTTATCGATACGGAACACCGAAAACAAGAAGTTAATTTATTGGCAATGGTGGAGTGGATAGCCACCAAAACCAAAACGCCACTTGCTTTTGTAGTGCAGATTTTTAATGTGTTGAACGAAAGATTTAAGGCTGAAAATCTTGCCAATAATCCTGCACAAGCTCAAAAGGAAATCGTAAAAATCATCAATAAAAATTTAATCAATACCCTAAAAGCCCATATCCGATACGATGGCATCAGCGGAAAAGTCCTTGCCAATGTATTTCAAACGGAAAATGACAAAACCTATCTCAAGGAAGGTAGCGTAGGCAAATTCCAAAAGGATATTGACACGGATTTTGCCCTCAAAGAAAAATGGATTTTTGAAGATGTTATCGAGTACGATAGTGATTTTGAATTACAAATTATTGAGAAAGACCCCGATATTTCGGAAATTGCCATTTTTGGGAAGTTGCCACAACTCAAAATCAAAACGCCTATGGGGGAATACAACCCTGATTTCTGCTACGCCATCAAAGGGGAGCAAGGCAATAAAGTGTTTTTGGTAGTAGAAGCCAAAGGGTACGACAACTCTGCCGATATTCCTGAAAGTGAAAAAGCCAAGATTGATTTTGCTAAAAAATATTTTGAAACGCTCAATGAATATTACAGAGCCCAAAACCAAAATATAAAAATATCCTTTAAAGAACGCATTAACCGAACGCAGTTGTCGGCGTTGGTAAAGGGGTAAGTTTTGGCACTTTGTCAAAGTCTGAAAAATAGTAAAAAGAAAATGGAAAACCAAAATAAACAAATCATCATCTACCAAACCACCGAAGATAACCAACTGAAAGTCCGTTTGGAAGACGAAAATATTTGGCTCACACAACAGCAATTAGTAGAGCTTTACCAAACAAGTAAATCGAATGTAAGTGAGCATATTAGTCATATCTTTGAGGAGGGAGAATTGCAGGAAAATTCAGTTGTTCGGAATTTCCGAACAACTGCCACCGATGGCAAAACCTACAATGTAACACATTACAACCTCGATATGATTATCTCCTTGGGGTATCGCATCAAATCGCACATTGCTACCAAATTCCGTATTTGGGCTACAGAGCGTCTCAAAGAATACATCGTAAAAGGCTTTGCCCTCAATGACGAACGCCTAAAAAACCTCGGCGGTGGCAATCATTGGAAAGAACTTTTAGATAGAATCCGCGATATTCGTTCGTCCGAAAAAGTGATGTATCGGCAAGTATTGGACTTGTACGCCACCGCTACCGACTACGACCCCAAAAGCAAAGTGAGTCAAGATTTTTTCAAAATCGTGCAGAACAAACTCCACTACGCTGCACACGGCAACACCGCAAGCGAAGTGATTTATTATCGCGTAGATAGCGACAAACCCTTTGCTGGGCTAACGAATTTCAAAGGCTCACAACCCACACAAGCCGAAGCAATGATTGCCAAAAATTACCTCAAAGAGCAAGAACTCAAAGTACTCAACAATTTGGTAGCGGCGTATTTTGATTTGGCAGAGCTCAACGCCATCGAAGAGCGAGAAATGAAAATGGCAGATTATGTACGAGAGTTAGACAATATCCTCTCCTCCACAGGGCGAAAAGTACTGACCGATGCAGGAAAAATCTCCACCGAAAAAGCCAAAGAAAAAGCCCTCACCGAATACCGAAAGTACAACGCCAAAACCTTATCAAGCGTAGAGGAAAGCTATCTAGAAACCCTCCATCAATTGGAAAAACAAGCCAAAAAAGAAAGCAAGAAGAAATGAACGATAAACAAATATTCATCAGCCAATAACCTTTTAAAATGGAAAAAAATAGAATCATACAATACAAATCATTATTTGATAAAGTAGTACATTCCATAGAAGATGAAAGGAATGATAAAATAGAAGTGTGGTATGCTCGTGAGCTACAATCGGTGTTAGGATATGCACGATGGGAAAATTTTTTGGTTGCTATACACAGAGCAATAGATTCGTGCAAAACACAGAATATAAATGTGGATGATCATTTTCGTGAGGTCACGAAAATGATCGAAATTGGAAAAGGAGGACAACGCCCTACAATTGATTTTATGCTTACTCGTTATGCCTGTTATCTTATCGCTCAAAATGGCGACCCCAAAAAGGAAGAAATCGCTTTTGCTCAAAGTTATTTCGCTTTGCAAACCCGAAAAATAGAGCTTATTGAAGAACGCCTACAACATTTGTCGAGATTAGAAACACGCGACAAACTTAAATCCGCTGAAAAACAACTTTCTCAAAACATCTACCAAAGAGATGTTGATGAAAAAGGATTTGGACGAATACGCTCAAAAGGTGATACCGCCCTTTTTGGAGGCAAATCTACCGAAGAAATGAAAAAGTGTTTAGGAGTAAAATCAAACAGACCTTTGGCAGATTTTTTACCCACGCTTACCATTGCAGCCAAAAATTTGGCAACCGAAATGACCAATTATAATGTAGAAAATAAAGACCTCTATGGCGAATCTTCTATCACTAACGAACACGTTCAGAATAATAAAAGCGTACGAACAATGCTTGGTGATAGAGGAATAAAACCCGAAGAACTACCACCAGCAGAGGATATTAAAAAGATAGAACGAAAAGTAGCCAAAGAACAAAAAAATCTTGAACAAAATTCTAAAAAACTTCCAAAGTCCAAAGAATAATCATTGTTGTTCAAATAAATAAAAAACAAAACATATTAAAATGAACGATAAACAAACATTCATACAACAAGGTTTTTCTGTATTAGACACAGAAAACAAGGAAAATAAATTGATAGATTTTATAAAAGAACACTATCCACAAGTACTGAAAGACGGCGAACTAAACCTACACGAACTAAAATTCGTTTTGGGGCTACCCATTGATGAAAAAGTAAACGGCTATGGGCTGAACTTTGTAGGGCGTGGCGTGGCGCGTGCCAAATACGCACAAGAAACCGAAAAAGAATTGTTGCTCAACCGAACACTAAGCAAGAATATCGACACTACCCAAAATATGGTACTCAAAGGCGATAACCTCGATAGTCTCAAACTGCTAAAACCCCATTACAGCGGTAAGATAAAGTGCATCTACATAGACCCACCCTACAACACCAGTAGCGATGAGTTTGTATATCCTGATAAGTTTGACCGCGAAGAAGCCGAAGTATTGGGCATAGCCGATAACCTCTCCGAAGAGGATTTTGACCGAATGGAATTTAGCTTTAAAACTAAAAAAAGCCACAATGGATGGCTTGCCTTTATGTACCCACGCCTTCTGCTGGCACGAGACCTACTGGCAAAAGACGGTGTAATCTTTATCTCTATTGATGATAACGAACAAGCCAATCTCAAAATCCTTTGCGACGAAATCTTTGGGGAAGAGAATTTTGTGACGGATTTAATCTGGAAAAGTAAAAGCGGTGGAGCAAATGATAGTAAATTTTTTGCTACTGACCACGAATATATAGTTTGTTATGCTAAAAATTCTACCTTATTTAACTTAAAAACAGATAGAAATGCAGAGGTTACAACAAGTTATAATTTAGAAGATGAAAAAGGGAAATACGCTTTGGATAGGTTAGATAAACAAAGTTTAGGTTATATGGAAAGTCTTGATTTTCCTATTATATCACCAGATGGAACGGAATATAGAGTATTTCATAAAAATCCTAATCAAAAAGTTGCTCGTTGGCGTTGGAGTAAAAAAACTGTTCAAGAAAGATATGATGAATTGGTTTTCAAAGATGGTAATGTTTATACAAAAAATTATCAAAAAGAAGGCTCAATTCCAAGAAGTTTGTTGACAGAAGAAAGGTTTGGGCGAACAAGGACAGGAAAAACAGATGTTTCTAAATTGTTTGATATAAGTCCATTTGATAATCCTAAACCTGTAAAATTAATCAATCATTTAATATCTATTTCTACCAACCTCAACGCTATCATCCTTGACTTTTTTGCAGGGTCAGGCACTACAGGACACGCTGTAATGGTACTCAACGCCGAAGATGGGGGCAACCGCAAGTTTATCCTTTGTCAGATAGATGAGCCTATCGGCGAGGGCAAACCTGCCTATCAGTTTTGTATAGACAATGGCGTAGAGCCTGTTATATCCAGCATCACCATCGAGCGTTTGCGTAGGGCAGGTGAGCAAATCGGTAGTGGTGATACAGGTTTCAAAGTCTTTGACCACACTGATGCCCCAAAACTCACCCAAGACGAAAACGGACAAATCGTGTTGCCCACCCTACACAACGATGCCCTTTCGCGTATCTATACAATGATTTTCAAAGTCGGATTAGATGAGCCCAGCCAAGTGCCACAGGAGGTTTTAAAGGATTGTATCTACAAAATCGGTCATCATTATTACATTACCAATAGTGAGCAAATCAGCAAAGAAGATTTTGCCACCGCCATAAAAGACGCTACCCAAAACAGCGGTAAAATCTTCATCGATGGATGGACGGCAAGCCTCAACGCTACCCTACAACACTACAAAGAAGAAGTGCAAATTGTGTTTTAAGGTAGAAATGGATAAACCTAAATGTCTCTATATAAGTAAATAATTTCATTAAACAATTAAATAAAAAAGAAGTATGAGAAATATTTTAATTTTATGTGCAATATTGTTTTCAGGGATAACAACTGCTCAGGTAGGGCAGGTTATTTCGGGATTTACCACTCATCTTACCAAGTCGGACTTGCCTTTTTACGGAGATAGAAAGGTATATGCAGTAGGATTAAATGACCGAAACACTGAAAATATTTTGGTGATTTCCAAAAATGCTATCGGGGCAGAGGGAGACGAATTGTATATAGAAAAATTCACAAAACTCCAAGATGGAAGCTATCAAAAAACCTTTAGCCATAAGAAAACCCATCCTAAAAATAGAGCATTGGTATTTGTAAACAATAGGTCTATGTTACTGGACGATGACAAGGACGGAAATATGGAGTTTATGTATATGTTGCAAGAAAATCCTGAGGGTATCGATATGCCTGCCGAGAAAACCACCTTTTTTATCGTTGCTAACAATCAAGTGTATGAAGTTTGGGTGATGAAGAAAGATAACTATCGTGAGAATTATTTTAGTGATAATTTTTCAGACCTTACAGAAAGTTTACAAAACAAGATTATGGATTTTTGGAATAAGTTAAAAAAGGATTAGAACGACAAAAAACAATGAAAATATACCATAAAACTAAAAACATTTTATCCGATTTAAAGGAAATTCCATTTAAGTTGGAGCGCGATATACAGCGATTATTGGAGGAGAATTTGGAGCAAGTTACAGGTTTGGAGCTGGTAAAATCCGAATTTTCAATACAAGAACAACGCATAGATACACTTGCTTTTGACGCTGAAAGTAAATCGTTTGTTATTATAGAGTACAAGCGTTCGCACAATTACAGCGTGTTTGATCAAGGTGTGGGCTATCTGCGTACGCTCTTGCAATACAAAGCCGATTTTGTACTGGAATACAACGAAAATTTAGGTAAATCGCTCAAAAAAGACAAGGTAGATTGGTCGCAAAGCAAGGTGGTTTTTGTGTCTCCTGCATTCAATTCGCATCAGAAAAAAGCGGTTGATTTCAAGGACTTAAACATCGAACTTTGGGAAATCAAACAGTTTGAGGGTGATATTGTCACCCTCAACAGACTGAAAAAATCTGCCTCTGCTCCGAGTGTAAAATTGTCGGCTCAAAAAGAAAATTCTCAGTTTCAGGAAATTACCAAAGAGCTAAAAACCTACACTGAAGAAGATTTTCTCAAAGGAAAACCTGACGAAATGCTGGAACTTTACGAAGAAGTGAAACAAGCTATTTGCAATCTCTCCCCGGAAATAGAGGTCGTTCCGCAGAAGCATTATGTGGCGTTTAGGATTGGAAAAAGAAATATTTCAGATATAGAAATTCAAAGAAGCGGACTGAAATTATTTATTAATAAAAAGATAGGTGAACTTGATGACCCTAAAAAGCTAATGACTGATGTTTCTAAAAAAGGACATTTGGGCAATGGCGATTATCAAGTCAAAATCACCGACCTCAAAAATATAGAATATTTGATGAGTTTGGTAAAACAAGCAGTGTAATTAATATTAAAAACTATGCAATAGCAAAATATCATCATTTACAAAACCCAAGACGGCGAGGCGAGGATATTACTTTACGCTCGTGATGGTTCGGTGTGGATGAACCAAAATCAAATCGCCTAACTTTTTGACACCTCTAACCGGAATATAGGATAATATGTGTATAATATATTGAATAAAAGCGGATTGTGTGTAAATTCAGTTGTAAAGTAATTCTTTACAACTGCCTCCGATGGTAAAAATTATGAGGTTACTTTTTATAGTTTGGAAATGATTTTGGCGATTGGCTTTTGGGTGCGAAGCAAACGAGGTACGCAGTTCCAACAATGGGCAAATCGCAACCTTAAAGAATATTTGGTAAAAGGCTTTGTAAAGGACGATTACCGACTGAAAAACCGACTGTCATTCGGATGAATTGCCGTCTCGAACACCTGTATCCGGAAAGTTAGAGGAAGTATGGCAATTGTTGTTATTTTGCTTTTGGTCATACAGGGTTATATTTGGTTTTTGGGTTAAAATTTTTGCATAATAGATACACAATACAAAAAAAATTCTTTAACTTTGTCGAAAAGAAACATAGGATATTTTTATTATTTGAATCTCTTGGTATTCAGTTGCAAAGGCGTAAGTAATACTAAGAACTGTAGAGTTTGGATAAATATAACGATTCTTATTAATAACTAAATTAAATTTTTACAAAATGAAGAAATTATTTTTTACAATTATTCTTGCCTTTGTGGCAATGTTGTGGGGTGTCTCATTAAAGGCACAGGAAGTAAACATGGACCGATACATTGTTTTGAAAGTTGCTAAAGGAGAAAGTATAAGGTTAAATTTTGCTGCAGATGCTGCCAATACAAAAGTAAAAATAAAAAATGGCTCTACAGAACAGTTTATAACTGTAGGTACAGATTATATAGGCGAACGTAGTTATAATACGTCTGCTGATTCTATGGTTATATATGGTAATATAAAGTACTTTGTATGCAGTCTGAATGGTACAAGAATAAAAGGTATTAATGTAAGTAAAAATACATTATTGGAAAGATTGTATTGTTCTGCTAATGCTATACAATTGCTTGATGTAAGCAAAAATACATTATTAGATAAATTGTTTTGTTCTAATAATGCTATAAAGTCGCTTGATGTAAGCAAAAATACCAATCTGATAGAGCTTGTATGTTCGTCTAATGCTCTTGATGTGCTTGATATAAGTAATAATACTAAACTTGTAGAATTAGATTTTTCAAATAATTCTTTGAAATCTATCAATTTAAGCAAAAATACTAAAATTAAAAAATTGTATGTTTCGAAAAACTTATTAACCTCACTTGATATTGCATTAAATACTTCGTTAGAAAGACTCAATTGTTCGGACAATTCTATACAATCACTCGATGTGAGCAAAAATATAGCACTCCAAAGATTGATTTGTTCCGGTAATCAGCTTGCTTCACTTGATGTAAGTAAAAATACTCAATTACAAAGATTGGAATGTTTTTCTAATTTACTTAATTCACTCGATGTAAGTGAAAATACTCAATTGATAAAACTATATTGCTCTAATAATGATATTACTTCGCTTGACTTAAGTAAAAATACCGAATTGAAATATTTGTACTGTAATAATAACTCTATTAATTCTCTGGATATAACTAAAAATATTAAATTAATGGAATTGCTTTGTTGGGACAATAATTTATCTACAAAAGAGCTAGATGATATCTACTGCTCATTACCTAATCGTGAAACAGAAAGTACTGAAGGTAAATTATATCCTGTATATAGTACTTCTTCTCAAAATCATAATGAAGTATTGAACAGTAATGCAACAAATGCTAATAATAAGAATTGGATTGTAATGTATGCTTCGGGTAGTAAATATGTTCCTACTACCGGTGAATATATATGTCCGACTAGCAATCTTGAAAATACAAATGCCGTACATACGGATATTTATCCCAATCCTGTAGAAGATATACTTTATGTACAATCGGATAGTGAGGTTCATATAATATGTATATATGATATATATGGTAAGGAAGTTGCCAGAGCTACTAATAGCCAACAGATTGATGTTAGCCATTTACCATCAGGTTTATATATGGCAAATATTAATACATCAAAAGGTACCTCTGTACAACGTATTATTAAGAGATAAATATTATATTTTGATATTTAAGAGGGAGTATTTGCCTTACGGTATATGCCCTCTTCTTGTAAATTGGATTAATAGCCAAATTAAATTAAATATTTTATAAAAATGAAAAAATTATTTTTTACAATCACTATTGTCTTATTGGCAGCAGTGTGGGGAGCCTCATTAAAGGCACAGGAAGTGAATATGGATGTATATATCACTATTACAGTAAAGCAAAAAGCACAGGTAAAATTTGACCTTATGGGTTTAAGTACCACAGAAGTAAAGGTAGTAAATGGTAGTAAAGAAGAAATTTTTACAATAAATAGAGGTTGGACAGGAGATAAAAAATATATTGCCGAAACATCTGTTATAACTATTTATGGAGATGTAGCAGGCTTTGACTGTGGTTTCAATTATGATAATCTGACAGCAATAAATGTAAGTCATAATACACTGTTATCATATTTAGCATTTCAAACTACACAAGTTAAATCCATTGATGTTAGTAAAAATATCAATTTGGAATATATCTCTACCGGTAATGCTCCTCTTACTTCACTTGATGTTAGTAAAAATATAAAATTGAAAAAGATGCATTGTCATGGCAATAAATTTAATGCCCAAGCATTTGATGACTTATACTGCTCTTTGCCCAATCGTACAAATCAAAGTGAGGGTATTATACAGGTTATATGGGGTAGAGATAGTGAAAATCATAATGAGGTATTGAACAGCAATGCGACCAATGCTAATAATAAAAATTGGAGAGTGCAGTATTGTGAAGATGATAAAGATATTCCTACTACCGGCAAATATATATGTCCGACTAGCAACCTTGAAAAGATAGATGCCGTACGTATGGATATTTATCCCAATCCTGTAGAAGATATACTTTATGTACAATCGGATAGTGAGGTTCATATAATATGTATATATGATATATATGGTAAGGAAGTTGCCAGAGCTACTAATAGCCAACAGATTGATGTTAGCCATTTACCATCAGGTTTATATATGGCAAATATTAATACATTGAATGGTACTGCTGTGCGGCGTATTATTAAGAGGTAGATATTGAATTTTCCGAGAATTGGTAAATTTTCATAGGTCATTATAGTATTTAATATTTGACTGTTAAAGTAATTTGCCTTTTGGTTATATAAAATCATTACTGCCCAATAAGATACTCTTTGTTTAGAGAATAACTTTTATCGGGTAGCAACAATGAATCTGATAAGATAAGATGTTTTGTAGGGCTGCTTACAATAAATTTGAATCAGTTGTATGAGAGAAAATAACTGGTTTGTTAATATAGTAGCTTGAAATTCAAACAATAAGGGCTCAATCACATTAATTCTGTATTGAGCCCTTATTGTTACATACTTTTATGAAAAAATAACTTACAAACCTGTTTATTACTATGGAAGAGTTTTAAATGGTATTAATGTAATTGTGTAAAAAAGGGCTATTATGTCCATTATGAATCAAAAAAATCCCTTCATATCGGTTTTTTTTTAGTGATATTGAAAGGAATTTTTTATTACAATACAGATAATTGTATCATTATCTGTATAATGCTCTGCGGTCGAAATCTTCGGCAAACTTTACAAACTCTTCTTTTGAGCTCGAAAAAGATAAAATATCCTGTAAAAGAAAAGCTCTATCTCTGTCCACAATCAAAGGATACATAAATTTTAGTAGCCAAAGTTTTTCGGAATCAAATGAATAATGGTCGGATAGAATCCTCACTTGGTTGGTAGTGAATAGAGAGTTGGTAGCAGCCATCTCTATAATACGCTTTCTGTCCGAATTGAACGAAGCATTTTTTACCTTTTGGAGCAGTTCTTCGAAAGTACGATTATCCATAGGACGCAAATAGCTATTGTCAATTAAATCGTCAGTCCTCACTACAATATCTTTTATATCAAAACCGGAGTAATGTACTCGCTCACTGAAAACAAGTTGTGAGAACACACCACCTCTGTCTGATGATATTGCAAATGCCTCTACCAGATATGTACCTCGCCTTAGATTAGTTATCATACAGCTATATACAGGATTACATACCTTTACTCCATCTACAAACACCTCTATCGGAGTGTTGCTCTCGATACGAATACCTCCGTTTAACCTTTGAGCAAACAGATTGGCTGTAGTCATCGACAACAATAGAGATAATAAAATTACATAAGTACGTTTCATTGCATTCAAATTTTAGATTTGTTATGTAGGCAAAATTAATATTTTTATTCAAACAATCAATTATAATTGTATGAAATATCAGAATTGGCGGATAAGTATCGATATATAGATGGAGTTGCGTTAATAATCAGATATTTATAATCGAATCATCTGTGGGATTTTATTGATGTATCTGATTTTTAGCCGATTATAAATAGTTTCACGTGACACATTTTGTTTTTTACCATAATCATAAACAGACTTGGAGCAATATTTTTACGGGAATTACCATGTATAAACCGAATATTGACTCTAAATTTTACTGGAAATAATATTTTTCAGTAAGCAACTAAAATTTACAACAACACCTTTTAATATTTGGAGTATTGGGTATTTTTCCTATCTTTGTTGTAGTTTTTTTAAATTGTTCTTTATGAAACTTGAAATTTGTGCCAATTCTGTTTCCAGTTGTCTCGAAGCCCAAAAAGGAGGAGCTTACAGAGTAGAGTTGTGTGCTGCTATACCCGAAGGAGGCACTACACCATCTTATGGTGAGATTGCTCTTGCTCGCGAACTGCTTGCAATAAAGTTGAATGTAATAATTCGTCCTCGTTCGGGCGACTTTTTATATTCCGAACTCGAACATCGTACTATGCTAAAAGATATCGAAATGTGTCGTCGTTTAGGTGTTGATGGTATAGTTATAGGCTGTCTTACTGCCGACGGTGAGGTAGATATGACGCGAAATGCCGATTTGATAGCAGCAGCGGGTGATATGAGTATTACCTTTCACCGCGCCTTTGATATGTGTCATAATAAGTACGAAAGTCTTGAATCTGTAATCAAACTTGGTTGCCATAGACTATTGACTTCAGGAGGTAAGGCAAAAGCCGAAGAGGGTATGGGACTTATTAGGAGGCTTATAGAGCAGTCAAAAGATCGAATTATCATTATGCCAGGAAGTGGAATTACCGAATACAATATTGCTACAATTGCTAAGCAAACAGGTGCAACCGAATTTCATCTTTCCGCTCGTATGCCCATTTATAGTCTTATGCGTTATCGGAATACGGAAGTATCTATGGGTGGCAAAAATATCGAAATCGATGAGTATATTTTCCCAACTACAAGTGCAGAAAGAGTTCGTAAAACTTTGGAAAACTTGATGCAAGTGAAAGGTTAAAGGTGTGCCAAAATATTGCTGTCTGAAACAGATTATCTTACATTTATTAAAAATTATATCTTTTGAGAAATGAAAAATACAATCTATAATGTTTTTAGGATATTAAAATCCCTCATTCCTACATAGACTTCTTTCACATTGTGCCCACCAAGTAAAAAAACTATTTTTCGAAAATATGTTACTTAAATTTTACTATCGATTATACTAATCCGATTATTAATGCTTATAGACAAATCACGGATGTTATAATAGTTAATTAATTCAAAATTTAATATTCTCAAAACCACCTATATTTCCCACGCCAAAGCGCTTGCACCAAGTACTGCAGCATCAGCATCTTTGAGATTCGAGAATAGCACTTTTACCTTTCCTCTCCAGATACTAAGCAGATTTTTGTCCATATTATCCACTATAGGCTTCATTATTAGGTCACCAGCCTTTGCTAATCCTCCAAATAGCACAATAGCCTCAGGTGCACTAAATGCTACAAAGTTGGCAAATGCCTCACCCAGAACCTTGCCCGTGTATTCAAATACCTCTATAGCAAGTTTATCCCCTTCTTTTGCTGCTTCGTATATATCTTTTGAGGTGATGATTTTAGGTTCTATGCTACGGAGTGAACTTGGATTGTCGGTCAGTTCGAGCATCTCGCGAGCGGTACGAGCTATACCTGTTGCTGAAGCATAAGTCTCAAGACAACCATAACCCCCACAACCACATGGTCTTCCGTTGTTTCGTACTGTAATTGTATGCCCCAATTCACCAGCAAAGCCATCGTGTCCGTAAACTATTTTTCCATCTACGACAATACCACTACCAATGCCTGTTCCGAGAGTAATCATTATAAAATTCTTCATTCCACGAGCTACACCATAGGTCATTTCACCCACTGCAGCGGCATTAGCATCGTTGGTAATAGCAGCAGGTAACCCAAATGCTTCTTGTAGCATTCGAGCAAAAGGTATATTGCCATTCCAAGGCAGATTTGGTGTAAGTTCGATATACCCTGTATAGTAATTACCATTCGGACAGCCGGCTCCGATACCTTTTATCTTTTTGATACCTCCAGCCGATTCTATCAGTTTGCTCAGTTCGGTTTTTAGCTCTTCCATATAGGCATTTATATCGGGATTGTTTGTCTTTATAGCACCTTTGGATACCACATTGCCACGAGCATCAACAATGCCAAATGCTGTATTTGTTCCACCCATATCTATACCTATCACATAAGGTTTTTCCATTGTATATTCTGTTTTTTTACAATTAATGAATTTATAAACAGTATGTTAATCGACTCTCTTTTTTACTTTGTGTCCTGCCAAAGCGTAGTATAGCAAATATACTTCTCCCACAGCCACAAGTATCCAAGTCCATTCCCAACCACCCATTGTATCAGCCATTATACCTTGTACAAGTGGGAATATAGCACCACCTACAACACCCATCATCAAAGCACCCGATGCTTTAGATGTGTATTTGCCCAAACCTTCAATTGCAAGTGGGAATATAGCAGGCCACATTATAGAGTGAAACAGTCCCATGCCTACCAAAAGCCAAGGATTGGCAGTGATAATAGATGCTAATACAAGTAAGCCTGCTGCTATAGAGGTAAAGAGTAGTTGAGTATTGGCAGGGATTTTGCTTACAAAACTGCCAAACAACCGTCCAACAAGCATTCCTCCCCAATAAAGTGATGCCATAAAGGTGGCTTTTTCGGCAAAACTGCCACCTAAATCTTTAGCATACATTACTATATTGGCACCAACGGCAACCTCAACACCTACATAGATGAATATTGCTACTACCCCTAAAGCCAAGTGCGAAAATGACCAGACACTGTGTGGAAGTCTATCTTCTTTGTTTGACGACACAGAGGCTATTTCGGGTAAATGCAGACGAGCGAGGGTAAACGCCAATACCGCTACAACCGCTATCAATACGGCAAAAGGTATGTATAGTGACGAGATTTGTATTTCCGTCTCATTTTGGAAAATAACACTACCTACGAAAATTGGAGCAATTGTTGTCATCATCGAATTACCTGCTCCGGCAATGGTTTGTCGTTGTACATCACTTGTACCTTTGACGTCACATGCTACGAGGTATGGATTGACCGCAGATTGCAAAAAGGTAAGCCCTGTGCCTGCAACAAATGACCCTAAGATGAATATAAAGTATGCATGAGGTATGGTTATGTTACCAAGAGTCGAGTTGGAACCACCCGACTGCTCAAACTGAAAAGCCGAAAGTTCAAATACCATAAAAGCCCCAATTAATATGATGAGTCCACGTATCAATGTACCTCGATAGCCGTTTTTAATTAGCGATTTTGCACTTACTCCACCCATTACAAGGTAGGCTAAGAAAAACGAAAAGGTTATGACTGTGGCAAGTGTGTTTTTTAGGTCACCCGCTTCTTTGAGAAATGCAGCTTGCATTGGTGCCTGAAACTGCTGGTTGATAACAGTTATAAATCCAACTAACGATAGTAGTATTACCATTGTGATAAAAGGCATAATATAGTTGGTTTCAGTTTTGGTATTGTTCATAAGTGTTTGAAATATACGGTTTAAATATTTTTTTATGCAAAGATATGAAATTAAATTGAAAAATCAATAGTGTTATTGTTCATAAACTTGTAAGTGATACCAAGAGAATTTAAAAATCCGTTCCGCAAAGACGGATTTTGTGACACTATATTTCCCAATAATCATTATTTGAAAGGTTCGAAATAATTGATTTTTTGTTTACATAGAAAGATGATGAAATCGTTTTTTATTGAAATGATTAAATCGAAGAATATGAATTAAAAACAACAAGAAAATTTAGAAGCATGTTACAAAAAAGATTGACAAAAATGTAAATTTACTTGTAGAAATATTGGTTCACTATTATAATAAAAAATCATCCAATTCAAATATTTTTTAAATGTTCTAAAGTGTAAATCATTTTTGATTTTAGAATATTTTATTTTTGAGTCTCTATTTTAAATATTCCATCACTGAATATTATTTCAAAAGGTTCGTTTTGAGTTAGTTTATCTACGGATTTTATGAATTTATCTTGTTGTTTTACAATAGTATATCCTCTTTTTAGGATAGTTTGTGGAGAAAGCAATTGTATTGTTTTCTCTTTCAATAATATGTTGTGTAAATTACTGTTGATTAGTTTTTTAGATTCAGATTTGATACTGTTTAACCATACATCAAATTTTTGATTCGATGTGTTAATCAAATTTTTTACTTCATTTTCTAAATATATATATTTTTGGTCAAGATTTTGAGTCTCTTTTATAATAAATTCTCCAGGCAAAAAAGATATTTTGTAAGCTATGTTTTGAATTTTTATTTTATTTTGCTCGATATATCTATTTGCATATAATATTATATTAGAGGCTATATTACTAATTCTCATTTCTTGTTCCCGATATTTTTCGATAAGAAATTCGGCAGCAGCAGTAGGTGTTTTTACACTTTTATAAGACACAATATCTACTATAGTTTCGTCTCTTTGGTGTCCTATACCACATATAACAGGTAACGGAAATTGAGCTATATGATAAGCTATATTATAGTTGTTGAATGACGATAAATCGGAGGTAGCACCTCCGCCTCTTATGATTATTACAATATCGAAATTTTCGGATTTTTCGAATATTTTGTCCAATGCCTCTATAACGGATTTTTCGGTTTCGTTACCTTGCATATATGCTTCGAATAGCTCTATATGATATTTGTACCCATAAATATTGTTTGATATATGATGACAAAAATCTTCGTATCCGGCAGCAGTTTTTGAAGATACTACAGCTACCCTTTGAGGTATTTCCGGAAAGTTCAACTCTTTGTTTAGTTCAATAACACCATCATCCCGAAGCATATCTAATATTTTTGTTTTTTCTACGGAAATTTTACCAATTGTATATTCGGGTTTTATGTCTATTATATTAAACCTAAGACCGTAATTTTCGTGCATCTCTATCAAGCAGCCTATCAATATCTCTAACCCTTCTTGTAGCTCTATTCTTGTGGTATGTTCGAAATAGGGCTTTATCATTCGATAATTGTTAGACCATATTGTGGCTTTTTGCCGTGCTATGATTGTGTTATTGGTGTCTTTTTCTATAAGTTCGAGGTAGCAGTGTCCATTGGAGTTCGTGTGTATCTCGCTTATTTCGGCATATACCCAAACCACTTCAAAGAAACTATCTTTTATAATCTCTTTGAGAGCTTTATTTATTTCGTAAAGAGAAAATGATTGTTGTTCCATATAGCAAAGTTATATTTTTTATTTGTAACCAATCAATATCATATATCTATTTTTAACTGATTATCCACCTTTTTGTAATAGTTTTAATCTATTTTGCAATAAAAAAAATTGAATAAAACAGCAGTAAAGTCTAATAAAGTATAGCTATATTTGGCTTAATATCACACTAAATTGTTTGAATAAATATATTTTATGATGTTATTCATGCGTTAATAGGTGATTCTTTAAAAATAAAAAAAATGAGTATCTTTGTGGAAAAATTAAACAGATACAACTTAAAAATTAAATAAATAAAATGTTAAAAATAAATAATTTGCACGCCTCCGTTAATGGTAAAGAGATATTAAAAGGTATCAATCTTGAGGTAAAAAAAGGCGAAATTCACGCTATAATGGGACCTAACGGGTCGGGTAAAAGCACGTTGAGCAGTGTTTTGGTTGGCAATCCGGCTTTTGAAATTACAGAGGGAAGTATAGAGTTTATGGGTAAAGATTTGCTCGAATTATCGCCCGAAGAACGTGGTTGTGAGGGAATTTTTCTCTCATTTCAGTATCCTGTAGAGATACCGGGTGTCAGTATGACCAATTTTATGCGTGCCTCTATCAACTCTCAAAGAGTTTACCAAGGATTAGACCCAATATCTCCGTCCGATTTTCTAAAACTTATGAGAGAAAAGCAAGCTTTGGTAGAGCTTGATAATAAATTGGCCGGACGTTCGGTTAATGAAGGTTTTTCGGGAGGCGAAAAGAAACGTAACGAGATATTTCAGATGGCGATGCTCAATCCCAAACTTGCTATACTGGACGAAACCGATTCGGGATTAGATATAGACGCTCTAAGAGTGGTAGCAAATGGAGTAAATACTTTGAAGACTTCGGAAAATGCCACAATTGTTATTACTCATTATCAGAGACTGTTGGAGTATATTGTGCCTGATTATGTCCATATCCTGTACAATGGGCAAATAGTGAAAACAGGTGATAAATCACTTGCCTTAGAGCTTGAACAAAAAGGATATGACTGGATAAAAAAATGATAAATATTATGAAAAATTATACTCAATTGTACAGAGAATTTTCGAAAGAAATAAAAGAAAATTCGACATCTGTATTTAATAGATACAGAGATGAGGCTTTTACGGAATTTGAAGTTAAAGGTTTTCCTTCTCGTAAAGATGAGGCATATCTCAATAGTAGACTGACACAAACTTTAGATATAGATTATGGTATAAATATCAACCGTTTGAATTTCAAAGTGGATAAAAATGATTTGTTTGAATGCAAGATACCATCTATCAATGCTACTTTGAGTTTTATGATTAATGATAAATTTTATATATCGGAAAATCAGAGATTAAAAATACCCGAAGGAGTTATTTTTTGCTCTATGT
This sequence comes from Porphyromonadaceae bacterium COT-184 OH4590, assembly GCA_000768855.1. Lineage (GTDB taxonomy): Bacteria > Bacteroidota > Bacteroidia > Bacteroidales > Paludibacteraceae > F0058. Next base: position 52,088 of record JRAN01000009.1, read on the forward strand.
CGGAAGCCGAAAAACTGTATCCTGAAGTTATAAATAAATATATGTTTGCTCTTTCTGAAAAATCGAAAGATAGCTTTACCAACTTCAATACCTCTTTTGTACAAGATGGTTATTTCCTGTATATAACCAAAAATACCGTTGTAGAGCAACCTCTTCAGATTATTAATATGTTGCGTTCACAATCTCCTTTGATTACTTTTATGCACAATCTTATTGTGGTCGAAGAGGGGGCTGAATTGAAAATGCTTGTATGCGACCATGCTGCGAATAATGTCGATTTTTTCTCATCTAAGGTAATGGAGGTTTTTGTTGAAGACAATGCAAAATTTGAATATTATTCACTTGAAAATACCAATCGCAAGACAAATAATATAATGCAAATGTTTGTTAGCCAGAAAAATTCTTCTAATGTGATAATCAACAATTTATTACTTGTAAATGCCACAAGTAGAAATCAGGTAGAAGTAGATATAGATGGAGAAAATGCTTCACTTTTTCTTGGAGGAATGCTTATTTCCGACGGTACACAGGAGGCAGAAAACAATACTGTTATACGTCATAATAAACCTAATTCTACATCTAACGAACTGTTTAAGTACATACTTGACGAAAAATCGCATGGAATATTCTCCGGTATAATAGTAGTTGACAAAGAAGCTCAAAAAACACTTAGCCGACAGACAAACAGAAGTATTTGTCTTACTGAAGGTGCAGTTATGAACTCTCGTCCTCAACTCGAAATATATGCAGATGATGTAAAGTGCGGACATGGAGCCACCAATGGGCAGCTCGATACGGAAGCCATGTTTTATATGAAACAGCGTGGTGTAGATGAAAAGACGGCGAGGTTGATGTTGCTTTCCGCTTTTGTTCAGGATGTTATCAATGAGATAAGTATTGATGTACTAAGAGAACGCCTTACAGGTATGATAGAACGACGATTACGCAACGATACTTCACACTGCGAAGATTGTTTCGTTCATTAAAAACTCGTTATTTTAAATTTAAATTATTGGCATTGTTAATTTAAAATATATTTTATAATTTTGCACTATGAAATGTTATAAATGTCAATCAGAAGATAGCGTTAAAGCAGGTTTTACAGCTGGG